>NZ_CP135439.1:2687500-3390870 GCF_032341995.1 Domibacillus sp. DTU_2020_1001157_1_SI_ALB_TIR_016 | reverse complement strand
GGTTGTCTTTTTTGTATTTAAGAGCAAAATAATTGAATCAAGGCATTCTTTCCTTTATAATTATCGTCAAATATAGTCAAGGTCAAGGTGGGGAGAAGCATGAGAAACGTTTCTGATATTATTGAACAGTATTTGAAACAAGTACTCGAACGCAATGGCAGCGAAATTGTTGAAATAAAACGCAGCGAAATTGCTGACAAATTTCAATGTGTCCCCTCTCAAATCAACTATGTGATTAATACTCGTTTTACCGTGGAACGAGGATATGTAGTTGAAAGCAAACGAGGTGGCGGCGGCTACATTCGCATCATTAAAGTGACCACACATGAAAAAAGTGATCTTCTTGATCAAATGATGGCTCTTACAAGCTCAAGGCTTTCACAGGCGAGTGCGGAAAATTTTGTTTATCGTCTGCTTGAGGAAAAGGTAATTTCCACTCGCGAGGCGAAATTAATGATAGGTGTAATGGAACGTTCCGTGCTCAATACCGAGTTGCCTGAACGGGATGAGTTGAGAGCGAGAATGATGCAATCATTTTTAGCATCTCTTAAATATGTAGAAGGCAGGTGAGCAGGATGATATGTCAGGAGTGTCATGAGCGGCCGGCAGCCCTTCATTTTACGAAAACAGTAAATGGGGAAGTGACGGAAGTTTATTTATGCGATCACTGTGCACATGAAAAAGGTGAACACTTATTTAGCGGCCATCCGGCTTTTTCATTAAATAATCTGCTTGGGGGGCTGTTTAATTCTGAACCTCATTTTTCCACAAACCCTTCTTTCCGCGATCAGGAAACACATTGCGAAAAGTGCCATATGACATTCCAGCAGTTTTTGCAAAGCGGTAAATTTGGCTGTGCTCACTGCTATAAATCATTTGAATCAAAATTATTCTCTATTTTAAAACGGCTTCATGGTGGTAATACTGTTCATCAAGGGAAGATTCCGGCACGTATGGGAGGTAAACTTCATTTGCAAAAAGAAGTACATCAATTGCGTGAAAAGCTTCAAGAGATGATAAATAGTGAACAATTTGAAGAAGCGGCAGGCGTTCGCGATCAAATTCGTGCTTTAGAGAAAAAATTGTCGGGCGAAGGAGGCGGTTTGTAATGTCTCTGGAGCGATTTATCAACCAGCAAACGACAGCATGGATGAGTGGTACAGGACCTGACTCTGATGTAGTCTTGAGTACGCGTATAAGACTGGCACGCAACTTGGAGAATGTTCCATTTCCGACAATCTTATCGATGGAAAGGGCAAAAGAAGTCGTTGACCAAATAAATAAATCTGCTTCTGAATCATTATCTCTCGAGCTTTTAAAAATGGAGGATATCTCACAGCTTCACAAAAGAGTATTGGTAGAAAAGCACTTGATCAGCCCTTATTTAGCGGAAACATCTTTATACGGTGCTGTGCTTATTTCTGAACAAGAAGACGTAAGTATTATGGTAAACGAGGAAGACCACTTACGTATTCAATGTCTGGCCTCAGGTTTACAGCTGCATGAAACGCTGGAAAAAGCAAATCAGATTGATGACGTAATTGAAGGCCGGGTACCATATGCTTTTGATGAAAAGATGGGTTACCTAACCGCTTGTCCAACAAATGTAGGAACCGGGCTTCGGGCATCGGTGATGATACACCTGCCCGGCTTGGTGCTGACACGTCAAATGAGCCGTATTATTCCAGCTATCAGCCAATTAGGGCTCGTTGTTAGAGGAATTTATGGGGAAGGCAGCGAAGCTTTAGGTAACATCTTTCAAATTTCCAATCAGTTGACTCTTGGAAAATCCGAAGAAGATATCATTAATGATCTGGACAGCGTGGTGCATGAATTAATGTCCCGTGAGCAGTCAGCGCGCGATGCATTAATGCAAACATCCCCTATTCAGCTGGAAGATCGGATTTTTCGGTCGTACGGCATTTTATCAAACAGCCGCGTGATTGAAACAAATGAAGCATTTCAGTGTTTATCAGATGTTAGATTAGGGATTGATTTAGGGTATATCACTCATATACCAAAAAGCATCTTAAATGAGCTGATGATCTTAACGCAGCCCGGCTTTTTGCAGCAGTATGCCGGAGGACCGCTTCGAGCGGAAGAACGGGACATTCGTCGAGCCGCATTGATTCGTGAACGGCTTGAACTGGAAGAAACGAATTAAGATAAGGGGGAAATGGATATGATGTTTGGACGTTTTACAGAGAGAGCACAAAAGGTACTAGCGTTAGCACAGGAAGAAGCGATTCGCCTGGGTCACAATAACATTGGAACAGAACACATTTTACTCGGACTTGTTCGTGAAGGCGAAGGAATCGCGGCTAAAGCGCTATACGGTTTAGGTCTTAGTGCAGAAAAGATTCAAGAAGAAGTAGAAGAGTTAATTGGAAAAGGCGACGGTGCTTCTAAAACCGTTCATTATACACCGAGAGCCAAAAAAGTCATTGAGCTTTCAATGGATGAGGCTCGTAAATTAGGCCACTCTTACGTAGGAACAGAACACATCCTGCTTGGCTTAATTCGTGAAGGCGAAGGAGTGGCAGCGCGTGTACTTGGCAACCTTGGCGTCAGCTTAAACAAAGCACGCCAGCAAGTATTGCAGCTTCTTGGCAGCAGTGAATCAGGAAGCGGCCAGGGAGGCCAGGCTTCAAATGTCAGCACGCCGACTCTGGACGGACTTGCACGTGATTTAACAGTGATTGCCCGTGAAGGAAGCTTAGACCCGGTTATTGGCCGCAGCAAAGAAATTCAGCGTGTTATTGAGGTGCTGAGCCGCCGCACGAAAAATAACCCTGTTTTAATCGGGGAGCCAGGTGTCGGGAAAACGGCTATTGCTGAAGGTCTTGCTCAGCAGATCATTAACAACGAGGTGCCGGAAACACTCCGTAATAAGCGCGTGATGACGCTGGATATGGGAACAGTAGTAGCGGGAACGAAATATCGTGGTGAATTTGAAGACCGCTTGAAAAAAGTAATGGACGAAATTCGCCAGGCTGGCAATATTATTTTGTTTATTGACGAGCTGCACACCCTGATCGGAGCAGGCGGAGCAGAAGGTGCCATTGATGCGTCTAATATTTTAAAACCGTCTCTTGCGCGCGGCGAGCTGCAATGTATCGGTGCAACAACACTTGATGAGTACCGTAAATACATCGAGAAAGATGCGGCTCTAGAACGCCGTTTCCAGCCGATTCAAGTCGATGAACCAACACTAGAGGAATCGATTCAAATTTTAAAAGGACTGCGTGACCGGTATGAAGCCCATCACCGCGTAGCGATTTTAGATGAAGCAATTGAAGCAGCAGTGAAAATGTCTGACCGTTACATTTCTGACCGGTTCCTGCCAGACAAAGCCATTGATTTAATTGATGAAGCTGGTTCAAAAGTTCGTCTTCGTTCTTTTACAACACCGCCAAATTTAAAAGAGCTTGAAGCAAAGCTTGAAGCGTTGAAACACGAGAAAGATTCTGCCGTACAAAGCCAGGAATTTGAAAAAGCAGCGTCTCTTCGTGATTCTGAGCAAAAGCTTCGTGAAGAGCTGGAGCAGACGAAAAACAGCTGGAAAGAAAAGCAGGGCACAGAAAACAGCGAAGTAACAATGGAAGACATTGCCATGGTTGTATCGAGCTGGACAGGGATCCCAGTTTCAAAACTGGCTCAAACGGAAACAGACCGCCTGCTGAATCTGGAAGAGATTTTGCACTCCCGCTTAATTGGCCAGGAAGAAGCCGTGACGTCTATTTCTAAAGCTGTGCGCCGGGCACGTGCAGGATTAAAAGATCCAAAACGCCCAATTGGCTCTTTTATTTTCCTTGGACCAACAGGTGTCGGGAAAACAGAACTGGCTAAAGCATTGGCTGAATCTATGTTCGGTGATGAAGATGCAATGATTCGGATCGACATGTCCGAGTATATGGAGAAACATTCAACATCTCGCCTTGTCGGTTCGCCTCCAGGATATGTAGGCTATGAAGAAGGCGGTCAGCTGACAGAAAAAGTTCGCCGCAAGCCGTACTCTGTTGTTCTATTGGATGAAATTGAAAAAGCGCACCCGGATGTTTTTAACATTCTGCTTCAAGTTCTTGAAGATGGACGTTTAACAGATTCAAAAGGCCGTACCGTTGATTTCCGCAATACTGTTCTCATTATGACATCCAATGTTGGAGCGCAGTCTTTGCAGAAAAACAAATATGTCGGTTTTAATATTCAAGATGCATCACAAGACCACAAAGATATGAAAGGAAAAGTGATGGATGAGTTAAAACGCGCATTCCGTCCGGAATTCCTAAACCGTATCGATGAAATTATCGTCTTCCATGCTCTTGAGAAAAAACACTTAAAAGAAATCGTTACGCTTATGACGGACCAGCTGACAACACGTCTCAAAGAGCAGGACATCAATGTCGAGCTGTCTGATAAAGCGAAAGAAAAAATCGCGGAAGAAGGATACGATCCAGAATACGGTGCACGTCCGCTTCGCCGGGCACTTCAAAAGCAAGTAGAAGACCGCTTGTCAGAGGAGCTGCTTAAAGGCAATGTATTAACTGGACAGCACGTCGTAGTAGATGTAGATGAGAAAGGCGAGTTTGTAGTCCGCACGGCGGCCGGCTCAACCTCGTAATGAAAGCGTGCAGCGGGTCTGTTAAAGACCCGCTGTTTTTTATGAAAAAGGAGAGGGAACATGGCTAAAGTAAAAACAAAATTCGTCTGTGGCTCTTGTGGATATGAGTCACCGAAGTGGATGGGGAAATGCCCGGGCTGCGGTCAGTGGAATCAAATGGTGGAGGAAACGGAAATTACCGGAAAACCGAAACGTACAACCTTCGCTCATTCGGATACAGTTATGGCAAAGCCATCCCGGCTCGTTGACGTAGAAACCGCTCAAGAGCCAAGAGTGGAAACCGATTTAAAAGAGTTAAACCGAGTATTAGGCGGCGGAGTCGTGCCTGGTTCACTCGTTCTGATTGGCGGTGACCCGGGCATTGGGAAATCCACGCTTCTTTTGCAGGTTTCTTCCCAGCTTTCATCCAAAGGAAGCAATGTGCTTTATATCTCTGGTGAGGAGTCGGTGAAACAAACAAAAATGCGTGCATCCCGAATGGGCATTAACGAACAAAGCCTGTATATTTACGCTGAAACGAACCTTCAGCTGATTCATTCGGCGATTGAAAACATGAAGCCGCAGTTTGTCATCATCGACTCCATTCAAACGGTTCATCATCCGGAAGTAACGTCAGCGCCGGGCAGTGTGTCACAGGTGCGTGAGTGTACAGCGGAGTTGATGCGTATTGCTAAAGTGAATAACATTGCTATTTTTATTGTCGGACACGTTACAAAAGAAGGAGCTATCGCAGGACCTCGCCTTCTTGAACATATGGTGGATACCGTGCTTTATTTCGAGGGCGAGCGGCACCATACGTACCGGATTTTACGGGCGGTTAAAAACCGATTCGGCTCAACAAATGAAATGGGCATTTTTGAGATGAAAGAAGCAGGTCTTGAGGAAGTGGCCAATCCATCTGAGATTTTCTTAGAGGAGCGTACAAAAGGAACATCCGGTTCCACAGTAGTTGCATCTATGGAGGGTACCCGGCCCGTGCTAGTAGAAATACAAGCACTTGTGTCGCCAACGGTCTTTGGAAACCCTCGTCGGATGGCAACCGGCATTGATCATAACCGGGTAACACTTATTATGGCGGTGCTTGAAAAACGAGTCGGCCTGCTTTTACAAAACCAGGATGCTTACTTGAAAGTAGCCGGCGGTGTAAAGCTTGATGAGCCGGCCATTGACTTGGCGGTGGCAGTCAGTATTGCCTCAAGCTTCCGAGATGAACCAACAGGTGCTTCAGACTGCTTGATTGGTGAGGTTGGCCTGACCGGAGAGGTTCGGCGCGTATCGCGAATTGAGCAGCGTGTAAACGAGGCAGCAAAACTTGGATTCACACGCATTATTGTTCCGGCGAACAACATTGGCGGCTGGACAGCGCCGGCAGGGGTTCAAATTATTGGTGTATCCACTGTAAATGAAGCATTAAAAATGGTGTTCGGTAAATAAAAAACGAAACAAAACCAATTCGAGTCTCGTATTATTAGCGCGAGGCTCGAAACGTGTTTATAATAAAAGGAATAGGGAGGTGAAACAAACATGTTGAAGCGTCTTGTACAGGGCGGGTTCATTATTTTAGGCGGTACGCTTGGCGTATTTCTTCTTCCGGACTTATTCCTTTATCTTCATTTTGATCATCCATTTATTAATAACCCCTATGTCACAGCGCTTGTAGGAGCACTCCTTTTCTATTTGCTTACCTTTTGGGCAGTAGACTACATTGTGGAGTTTATTAAGTGGATCGAGGATCGAATTGTGAATGCACCGCTGACTGATATTGTCACAGGCGGACTCGGTTTGTTGGCCGGACTTCTCGTGGCGATGCTGGTTGGGATTCCGCTTGCACAGCTGGAATTGCCGATTGTCAATACGGTGGTGCCCATTTTGCTGACCATTGGTCTTGGTTATCTTGGCTTTCAGTTTGGATTTAAGCGCCGGGATGAACTAACCTCTTTATTTTCTTCAAGCAAGTCTTCGAAGCGAAAGGAAGCTCAAGCGGAAGAAACGGCACCTGCGCTTCCGGCAAAATCATTTAAAATACTGGACACGAGCGTGATTATCGATGGGCGGATTGCCGATATTTGTGAAACAGGCTTTTTGGACGGCACGATTGTGATTCCACAATTTGTTCTTGAAGAATTACAGCATATTGCCGATTCTTCTGATACACTAAAGAGAACGAAAGGGCGCCGCGGCCTTGATATTTTAAATCGTCTGCAAAAAGATGTCCCAATTGAAGTCGAGATGACAGAAAAGGACTATGAAGATGTTCAGGAAGTAGATTCAAAGCTTGTGAAGCTGGCGAAGGAAATAAGCGGTATTGTGGTCACTAACGATTTTAATTTAAATAAAGTATGTGAATTTCAAAAAGTGCAAGTACTTAATATTAATGACCTTGCCAACGCGGTAAAACCGGTAGTCATTCCGGGAGAAGAAATGCATGTGCTGGTGATTAAAGATGGGAAAGAACAGCGCCAGGGCGTTGCCTACCTCGATGACGGAACGATGATCGTCGTAGAGGATGGCCGCGATTTTATCGGCAAGCAAATTGACGTGATTGTCACAAGCGTACTGCAGACATCTGCCGGACGAATGATTTTTGCAAAACCGAAACATGCATGAGAAGAAAGGAAAGGTTTAAACGAATGGACTATTATGTCGTGATTCCAGCTGCCGGAAAAGGAAAGCGTATGAAAGCAGGCATGAACAAAGTACTGCTTGAGCTTGAAGGGCTGCCGCTTATTATTCATACGCTCACTGTATTTGAGACGGATGCGTCATGCAGAGGCATTGTGCTGTCTGTTCATCCAGATGAACGGAAGGAATTTCAGCAGCTTTTAGCCATACACCGAATTACAAAAGTGTGCGCATTCGCAGATGGCGGCAAAGAACGGCAGCACAGTGTCTACAGTGGTTTAAAGGCGCTTCCGCCGGAATCAGACATTGTCCTTGTTCACGATGGAGCGCGACCGTTTATTACAAAAGAAACGGTTGCGACACTCGTCGAAAGCGCCCGAGCAACGGGCGCAGCCATTGCGGCTGTTCCGGTCAAAGACACAATAAAAAAAGCGGCAAGCGGCATTGTGTCCGAAACAGTCGAACGGGCAAGCCTCTGGTCCGTGCAAACACCGCAGGCTTTTCAAAAAGAGGTTCTTCTTTCCGCTCAGAAAAAAGCGGAAGAAGAAGACTTTTTGGGAACCGATGAATCATCGCTTGTGGAACGGACCGGCTACCCTGTTTGTATTGTCGAAAGTGATTATGACAATATTAAATTAACGACACCGGAAGATTTATATTTTGCCCGGGCGATTATTGCAAAAAGAAATGAAAGCAAGGTGTAAATAACATGTTTCGAATTGGACAAGGGTTTGATGTGCATCAGCTTGTAGAAGGACGCCCGCTTATTATCGGTGGCATTACCATTCCCCATGACAAAGGGCTGCTCGGCCACTCGGACGCGGATGTGCTTTTGCACACAGTAGCAGACGCATGTCTTGGAGCGATTGGTGAGGGGGATATTGGCCGTCATTTTCCGGATACAGATGCCGCATTTAAAGATGCAGATTCTGGGAAGCTGCTGGAGCACGTTTGGCAGCTTGTACAAAACAAAGGCTATGAGCTGGGGAATATCGACTGCACGATTATCGCCCAAAAGCCAAAAATGGCACCTTATATTGGCGCGATGCAGGAGCGCATTGCCGAACTGCTCCAGGCAGACACAGACCAAGTAAATGTGAAAGCCACAACAACCGAAAAACTCGGGTTCCCGGGAAGAGGCGAAGGTATCGCATCGCAGGCAGCCGTTCTATTGGTAAAAAAACAAAGGTAAAACAGCATCGGAGGAAAAAGCAATGACAAATCATGTACGTGTTCGCTACGCGCCGAGCCCAACTGGCCATTTACATATTGGGAACGCGCGGACAGCGCTTTTTAACTATTTATACGCCCGCAACCTTGGCGGATCATTTATTATCCGAATTGAGGACACAGACCAAAAGCGGAATATTGAAGGCGGCGAACAAAGTCAGCTCGAATATTTAAAATGGCTTGGCGTCGACTGGGATGAAGGTCCGGATGTCGGCGGTGAATACGGACCGTACCGTCAATCAGAACGAAACGATTTATACAAACAGTACTATGAGCAGCTTTTAGCAGAAGGAAAAGCGTATAAATGCTACTGTACCGCTGAAGAGCTTGAAGCAGAGCGTACGGCGCAGCAGGAGAGCAACGAAATCGCCGGCTATTCGGGGAAATGCCGTCATCTGACTGACGAAGAAAGAGCTGCTTTAGAAGCGGAAGGCCGTCGTCCAAGCATTCGTTTTCTTGTTCCATCAGGCGAGACGATTACATTCAATGACATCGTAAAAGAAGAGGTATCTTTTGAGTCGGATGGCATCGGTGGTGACTTCGTTATCGTCAAGCAGGACGGAACACCAACATACAACTTTGCGGTAGCGGTAGACGATCATTTAATGGAAATGACGCATGTTCTTCGTGGAGACGACCATATTTCCAATACACCGAAGCAGCTGCTTATTTACAAGGCGCTTGGCTTTGAACCGCCTGTATTCGGTCATATGACGTTGATCGTAAACGAAAGCCGTAAGAAGCTGAGCAAGCGCGACGAATCCATCATTCAGTTTATTGAGCAGTACAAAGAGCTTGGCTATCTGCCGGAAGCATTGCTCAATTTTATTACGCTTCTTGGCTGGTCGCCGAAAGAAGAAGAGGAAATCTACACGAAAGAGCAGTTTATTGAGCAGTTTGATGCAGCCCGCCTGTCTAAATCACCAGCATTTTTCGATAAACAAAAGCTTCTTTGGATGAACAACCAGTACATGAAGGAGCAGCCGGTGGATCGGGTTGTTGAACTTGCGCGTCCGCATCTTGTGAAAGCAGGCTTGATTGAAGAAACGCTTTCTCCTGAAAAAGAAGAATGGGTAACAAGCTTAATTGCGCTTTATCAGGAAAAAATGAGTTACGGTGCAGAAATTGTCGAATTATCGGGTCTATTCTTCAAAGAAGAGGTTTCTTACGAGGAAGAAGCGAAAGAAGTTCTTTCCGAAGAACAAGTTCCTGAGGTGCTTCGCGCGTTTGCTGAAAAAGCAGGAGCTCTTGAGCCGTTCGAGGCAGAAGGTGTGAAAAAAGCAATGAAGGAAGTACAAAAAGAAACAGGCCATAAAGGCAAAAAGCTGTTTATGCCAATTCGTGCAGCTGTAACTGGCCAGACACATGGACCAGACCTTCCGAAAGCGATCGAGCTGCTTGGCCGCGAAAAAGTCATCACACGTTTAAATACGGTTCTTGATTAAACGGCGGACCTGTATATAATAGAGTATATATATAAAGTAAAGCGTTGAAGAGGAAAAGTATGCGGCAGATGCCTTTCAGAGAGAACCGCCATGGCTGCGAGCGGTTTAGGCCTCTCTGTCCGCAGAAGTGCCCCTCGGAGCCTGCGGCTGAACAAAAAGTAAGCGGCAGCGGGAAATCCCCGTTATCGATCTGGAGTTGGGAAAATGGCGAAGAGCCGTTTTTCAAACAGAGTGGAACCGCGTATACAAAACGTCTCTGTCTATCAGAGGCGTTTTTTTGTATGTCTGAAAAAGGATTTGGGAGGAGTGGAAACAATGCTGCGTGTATTAAAGCAGGACATCGACACGATTTTTGAGCAGGACCCGGCAGCAAGAAGTTACTTGGAAGTGATTTTAACGTATTCGGGGCTGCATGCCATTTGGGCGCATCGCCTGGCCCATGGGTTTTACAAACGGAAGTTTTATTTTATTGCCCGGGTTATTTCTCAAATCAGCCGCTTTTTCACGGGCATTGAAATTCATCCAGGTGCCCGGATTGGCCGCGGTCTTTTTATCGACCACGGTATGGGCGTTGTCATCGGGGAAACATGTGAAATTGGTGACAATGTTACGCTTTATCAAGGGGTAACACTCGGGGGAACTGGTAAAGAAAAAGGAAAGCGCCATCCTACTGTTCTTGACGGAGCATTGATTGCCACAGGGGCGAAAGTGCTCGGCTCGATTACCATTGGGGAATGCGCCCGGGTTGGCGCTGGCTCGGTTGTATTAAAAGACGTACCGGCCAATTCAACGGTTGTTGGGATTCCGGGCCGGGTTGTTATACAGAATGGCAAAAAAGTTCAGCCTTCTGTAAAGGATTTAAACCACAGCAATATGCCTGACCCGGTTGCCGACCGCTTAAAAAGCCTGGAAGCAGAAATTGCTTACTTGAAGGAAGAAATGAAGAAAGGGGATCACACGAATGTCCATTAAATTATATAATACGCTGACGCGCAAAAAAGAAGAATTTGTCCCGCTTAAAGAGGGGAAAGTAAAGATGTATGTATGCGGTCCAACCGTTTATAACTACATTCATATCGGAAATGCCCGGCCGGCTATTGTATTTGATACAGTGCGCCGCCATCTGCAATACCGCGGATACGAAGTAAAGTACGTATCAAACTTTACCGACGTGGATGACAAGCTGATCCGGGCAGCGAACGAGCTCGGAGAAGAGGTGCCCGTCATTGCCGAACGTTTTATTCAGGCATACTTTGAAGATACCCACGCACTGGGTTGCCAGAAAGCCGATATTCATCCGCGCGTAACAGAAAGCATTGAGCTGATTATTGAATTTATTGCCGAGCTTGTAAACAAAGGGTTTGCTTATGAATCCGGCGGAGATGTGTACTACCGGACCCGTAAATTTAACGGATACGGCAAATTGTCTCATCAATCTATTGATGAACTAAAAGTCGGCGCCCGTATTGGCGCAGGCGAGAAGAAAGACGACGCACTTGATTTTGTTTTATGGAAAGCAGCGAAAGAAGGAGAAATCTCCTGGAGCAGCCCGTGGGGAGAAGGACGTCCCGGCTGGCATATTGAATGCTCGGCAATGGCCCGTAAGTATCTTGGTGATTCCATTGATATTCACGCAGGCGGCCAGGATTTAACATTCCCGCACCATGAAAATGAAATTGCCCAGTCGGAAGCATTAACAGGCAAGCCGTTTGCCCGTTACTGGCTGCATAACGGCTACATTAACATCGATAACGAAAAAATGTCCAAATCACTTGGCAACTTTGTACTCGTCCACGACATTATTAAAGAGGTGGACCCGCAGGTGCTTCGCTTCTTCATGCTGTCGGTTCATTACCGCAATCCGGTTAACTACAACAAAGAATTGCTCGACAGCTCTGCCGCTTCGCTTGACCGGTTGAAAACAGCTTATCAAAATGTAAAGCACCGCAAAGAGTCCAGCACCAATTTAACGGACCATAATGATCAATGGATCGAAAAAGTGAATCGTCACCACGAGCGTTTCCTGCAGGAAATGGATGATGACTTTAACACAGCCAATGCCATTTCTGTACTGTTTGATTTATCAAAAGATGCGAATGTGTACTTACTTGAGGACCATACATCTACAGAAGTCATTGATGTATTTTTGTCGAAATTTGAAGATATGTTTTTCGTGCTCGGCCTGCAGCTGCAGCAGGAGGAACTATTGGATGAGGAAATTGAAGCATTGATCCAGGAGCGTAATGAAGCGCGCAAAAATCGGGATTTCGCCCGCGCAGACAGCATTCGCGATCAGCTCAAAGACATGAACATTATCTTGGAAGATACAGCTCAAGGAATTCGTTGGAGACGCGGATGATGAAAGGGCTCGCAGAACCGCTTAAAGATGCAAGACAGCTGAACGGGCTGGCGCTGGCTTATATGGGAGATGCTGTATACGAAGTGTATGTGCGGAAGTTTTTGCTGGAGTCCGGCCGGGTAAAGCCGAACGACCTGCACCGCGCTTCGACAAAATTCGTCTCTGCCAAGGCACAGGCTGCCCAGCTGCACCGGCTGTTTGAAGAACAGTTTTTAACCGAAGAAGAAGAAACGGTCGCCAAGCGCGGACGCAATGCAAAATCAGGACACACTCCAAAAAACACGGATGTTCTGACCTATAACCACAGTACCGCTCTTGAAGCTGTCATCGGTTTTTTGTTTTTAACCGGCCGGCTTGAGCGAATGGAAGAGATTATCTATAACATCTTAGAGAACGGAGGGACGAACGGATGACACAGGAACAAGAATGGATCGGGGGACGAAACCCGGTCATGGAAGCGCTGCGTGCCGGACGTGATATCAATAAGCTTTGGGTGCAGGAAGGGGCACAAAAAGGCTCGATTCAGCAAATTATCGCCAAAGCAAAAGAACTGAGCATTCCGGTTCAAATGGTGCCGAAGCGTAAAATTGAACAAGTGGTGCCGGAGAATCACCAGGGAGTCGCAGCATCTGTCGCAGCATACCAGTATGCAGAAATTGACGACTTGTTTGCCAAAGCAGAAGAAAGCGGCGAACCGCCGTTTTTCCTCCTGCTTGATGAGCTCGAAGATCCGCATAACCTTGGCTCGATTATGCGGACGGCCGATGCAGTCGGCGCGCATGGGATTATTATTCCAAAGCGCCGGTCCGTGAGTTTAACCGCAACGGCTGCGAAAGCCTCCACAGGCGCCATCGAATACATTCCGGTAGCCCGCGTCACGAATCTTGCCCGCACAATGGATGAATTAAAAGAGCGGGGAATTTGGATTGCTGGAACAGATGCATCGGGTGCCGAAGATTACCGCCGATTTGATGGCACGATGCCTCTTTGCCTTGTGATTGGCAGTGAAGGCCGCGGTGTCAGCCGTCTTGTAAAAGAAAAATGTGACTTTCTCATTCAGCTGCCGATGGTCGGTCACGTCACTTCTCTTAACGCGTCGGTAGCGGCTGCCCTGCTCATGTACGAAGTATACCGGAAGCGTCATCCGCTGGGGAACTAACGATGGATATTCTCCTCGTCGATGGCTATAACATGATTGGCGCGTGGCCGGAGCTTCGCCGGTTGAAAAACGTAGATTTTGGCGGTGCCCGTGACCGCCTTGTCGAACTAATGGCGGAGTATCAGGGCGCCCACGGCTGCCGCGTGATTATTGTATTCGATGCGCACTTTGTCAAAGGAACGGAGAAAAAGTACCGCGATGCCAAGGTAGAAGTGATTTTCACGCGTGAAAATGAAACGGCGGATGAGCGAATTGAACGAATGGCCATTGAATTGACGAATGTGCGTGATCAAGTAACGGTCGCTACATCGGACTATACAGAGCAATGGGCTGTATTCGGCCAGGGAGCTCTCCGCATTTCCGCGCGGGAACTTTTAACAGAATTGTCAATTACACAAAAAGGAATTCGAAAAAACCTCGGGGAGATCAGTGAAATCAAGCCACACGCGAGAATTCCGCTCAGTAAAGAAACCGCCGAAACGTTTGAGAAGTGGCGCAGAGGAAAAAAATGAAGATTGACGCAGAAAAAAATGGTACTGTATACTAATCCTAGCGAAGATTGACAGGCGGAGGGAGATGTGTAAGCGTGAACCGTTTGATTAGTCCAGGAATGGATATGCTTAGTGATGAACAGCTTGTGGAACTTGTGCACAAAGGAAACAGCGAAGCCCTCGATTTTGTCATTCATAAATACCGAAATTTTGTCCGGGCCAAAGCCCGCTCTTATTTTTTAATCGGAGCTGACAAGGAAGATATTGTGCAGGAAGGCATGATTGGATTATACAAGGCGGTCCGCGACTACAAAGGGGACAAGCTTAGCACGTTTCGGGCTTTTGCGGAGCTGTGCATTACCCGCCAAATTATTACGGCCATTAAAACGGCAACCCGCCAGAAACACATCCCGCTTAATTCCTACGTATCGCTCGATAAGCCGATTTACGATGAAGAATCAGATCGGACGCTTATGGATGTGCTGACAGGAACGAAAGCGAGCGACCCACAGGAATTAATTATTAACCGCGAACAATTTTCAAGCATTGAAGGAAAAGTAAACGAGCTTTTAAGTGATTTAGAGCGTCAGGTACTGGCTCTTTACCTTGATGGCCGTTCGTACCAGGAAATCTCTGAGCAGCTTAACCGGCACGTAAAGTCAATTGATAACGCCCTGCAAAGGGTAAAACGAAAGCTGGAGCGGTATCTGGAATTCAAGGAAATTACGATTCAATGAAACTTGACGAAAGCCCGCTTTCAATGATACGTTTTAAGAATCGAAATGGTAAGGTGATAACATGGCAAAAAAAGTGCCTCTTGCGTGTTCAGTATGCGGATCACGTAATTACTCGACGACGGTGAATACAGCCAGCGGCGAGCGCCTTGAAATAAAAAAATTTTGCGGTGTCTGTAACCAGCATACTATGCATAAACAAACGAAATGACACCGGCGCTTCTTTTGGAGGTTTCAGCAAATGTCACGCATTACGCAGTTTTTCCGTAACGTGCGTTCTGAAATGGGCAAAGTCAGCTGGCCGAAACGAAAAGAGCTTACAACGTATACGATTACCGTTATTTCAACCGTAATCTTTCTTGCTCTTTTTTTCTCGGTCGTTGATTACGGCATTTCAGCGCTCGTGCGCTGGGTTTTGGCAATATAAAAAGCTGTCTGGAAAATTACTTGAATACACAGTGTTTTTTCCGTGCTATAATGGATAATGATAATAAGACCAAAGGCAAAAAGCACAGCATTGTGCCCAAAAGCCTTGATGACCCGCATCATGCGGACCTGAAAAGCCCGTTTAACGGGTTTTTTCATTTGGTTCAGAAAATGTCTAGCTCCAGGCGCTGCCAGCTCGGAGACCCGCATGCTGCGGGTTGAAAAAGTGCTGCAGAACGATGTCGCACTTGCTGCTGGTGAATAGGCGTCTTGCGCTTTTCGTTTAAATGAAAAGGAGGGAAGGACACAAGTCCCTTTCTATGGAAAAAAATTGGTATGTTGTTCACACGTATTCAGGGTACGAGAACAAAGTAAAAGCGAACTTAGAAAAACGCGTTGAGTCAATGGGAATGCAGGACAAAATTTTCCGTGTTATTGTACCGGAAGAAGAAGAGCGCGATGTAAAAAACGGCAAAGAAAAGATAACAAAGCGGAAAGTGTTCCCCGGATACGTACTTGTTGAAATCGTGATGACTGACGATTCGTGGTATGTCGTCCGCAATACACCGGGTGTAACCGGATTCGTTGGATCTGCCGGCCATGGCTCTAAGCCAACGCCTTTGCTTCCGGATGAAGTAACATCTATTCTGAAGCAGATGGGAATGGATGAGCGCCGTCGCGATGGCGACTATGAGCTTGGTGAAACCGTGATTGTGAAAGAAGGGCCGTTTGCGGAGTTTGAAGGCAGCGTTGAAGAAATTGACCAGGACAAAGGAAAGCTGAAAGTGCTTGTAAATATGTTCGGTCGTGAAACGCCTGTTGAGCTTGATTTTGATCAAGTGAATAAATTATCCTGAAAACGGGTTGAAATCTTGTTTGAAAAATGTTACTATTTTTTAGGTCAGTACGTGTCGTACTGAGTAAGACTCATTTTTATTAATCATCTTTATTCAAATAAAGATAGACAGAGTGGGAGGGGCAAAGCCCCATGTACCACATCACGGACTTAAGGAGGTGTGTCTCGTGGCTAAAAAAGTAATTAAAGTCGTAAAACTGCAAATTCCTGCAGGTAAAGCAAACCCTGCGCCGCCGGTTGGTCCGGCACTAGGTCAAGCTGGTGTTAACATCATGGGATTCTGTAAAGAATTCAATGCGCGTACAGCAGATCAAGCAGGATTGATTATCCCGGTTGAAATTTCGGTTTTTGAAGACCGTTCATTTACATTCATCACAAAAACTCCGCCTGCAGCCGTTCTTTTGAAAAAAGCAGCTGGCATCGAGTCAGGATCTGGAGAACCGAACCGCAACAAAGTTGCAACGGTTAAACGTGATAAAGTGCGTGAAATTGCTGAAACAAAAATGCCTGATCTAAACGCAGCTGATGTTGAAGCAGCTATGCGTATGGTTGAAGGTACTGCCCGCAGCATGGGTATTGTGATTGAAGACTAATCGGTTGTTCGTTTTTGGGAGGTTGCGAGTGAAGTAGCGATACTTCATCCGCAGCCTTTATTCGTGGGAGGTAAATTCCGCTAAAACCACATAAGGAGGAAACAAAACATGGCTAAACAAGGTAAAAAGTTTCAAGATGCGGCTAAGCTTGTTGACCGCACGAAACAATATTCAGTAGAAGAAGCAATTGAGCTTGTAAAGAAAACAACTACAGTTAAATTCGATGCAACAGTTGAGGCGGCATTCCGTCTTGGCGTTGACCCGAAAAAAGCAGACCAACAAATCCGCGGTGCGCTTGTTCTTCCAAACGGAACAGGTAAAACACAACGCGTTCTTGTATTCGCAAAAGGCGAAAAAGCAAAAGAAGCTGAAGCAGCTGGTGCAGACTACGTAGGCGACAGCGACTTCATCAACAAAATCCAACAAGGCTGGTTCGAATTTGACGTAATCGTAGCTACACCTGACATGATGGGTGAAGTTGGTAAACTAGGCCGCGTTCTTGGACCAAAAGGCTTGATGCCGAACCCGAAAACTGGCACAGTAACATTTGATGTAACAAAAGCGATCCAAGAAATCAAAGCTGGTAAAGTAGAATACCGTGTTGATAAAGCAGGTAACATCCACGTACCAGTTGGTAAAGTATCTTTCGAAAGCGAAAAGCTTGTTGAAAACTTTACAGCTATCTTTGATACAATGTTGAAAGTAAAGCCTTCTGCAGCTAAAGGCGTTTACATGAAAAACATCGCTGTTACATCTACAATGGGCCCTGGTATCAAAGTAGATGCAGCATCTTTCACAACAGTAAAAAACTAAGTTGACAACGTAAAAACTTTATGATAAAGTAATATTCGTTGGGCTTACAGTTAGTAAGCAGCAACTTAATCACATATGCACATTTGTACCGTAGACAGCAGGGGCTTTCGAGCTTAATCATCCTGCCGAGGACTTGCGAAATAGATTGCGCGGCTTTGTCCGCTTTTCGTGCCTCCATGTCTTCCGGGACATGGAGGCTTTTTACGTTTCCTAAACGGTATAAAATGAGTGAACGTTTTTCGTTCAGACAAATTTTACAGGAGGTGTAGCAGATGAGCAGCGTTATCGAGAAAAAACAAGAACTTGTTGGCCAAATCGCTGACAAACTAAAAAACAGCCCATCGACAGTCATCGTTGACTACCGCGGTCTTTCCGTGGCACAAGTAACGGAACTTCGTAAGCAGCTTCGTGAAGCAGGCGTTGAGTTCAAAGTATACAAAAATACAATGACTCGCCGTGCAGCTGAACAAGCAGGCATCGAAGGACTTGGAGAGTTCCTTACAGGTCCAAACGCAATCGCGTTCGGTGCTGAGGATGTTGTGGCTCCAGCGAAGATCTTGAACGAATTCGCGAAGAAAAACGACGCCCTTGAAATCAAGGCGGGTGTTCTTGAAGGGAACTTCGTATCTGTTGAGGAAGTTAAAGCACTTGCAGAACTTCCATCACGCGAAGGACTTCTTTCTATGGTACTCAGCGTTCTTCAAGCGCCAATCCGCAACTTCGCTCTTGCAGCGAAAGCAGTGGCCGACCAAAAAGAAGAGCAAGGCGCATAATTGTAAGAAAAGCCGCCTAGCGGTTTAACGAATAAAAAAACATTTTTAAAACACACTAAGGAGGAAATACAAAATGTCTAAAGAGCAAATCATTGAAGCAATCAAAGAAATGTCCGTTCTTGAATTGAACGACCTTGTAAAAGCAATCGAAGAAGAATTCGGCGTAACAGCAGCTGCACCAGTTGCAGTAGCAGGTGCTGCAGGCGGCGACGCAGCAGCAGAAAAAACAGAATTCGACCTTATCCTTGCTGGAGCAGGCGACCAAAAAATCAAAGTTATCAAAGTAGTTCGCGAAATCACAGGTCTTGGCTTGAAAGAAGCGAAAGAGCTAGTTGATAACACTCCTAAAGCACTTAAAGAAGGTATCGCGAAAGAAGAAGCTGAAGAGCTTAAAGCGAAACTTGAAGAAGTTGGCGCTTCTGTAGAAGTGAAGTAATTCTTTGATACAATGACACAAAAGTCCGCTGGTTTTACAGCGGGCTTTTGTTTGTTGAAAGGGGAAATGATCGTGGCAGATCATTATTTTTCCAATAAACCAAACAGTGAGCACCGTCTGCAGCAGTTTGATTTTGTGCTGCGGGACCGGACTTATAGATTCGAAACCGATGCAGGTGTTTTTTCAAAATCGGAAGTAGATTTTGGCTCAAGATTGTTAATTGAAACATTCGAATGGCCTGAAGTAGAGGGTCCCATCTTAGATGCAGGCTGCGGTTATGGGCCGATCGGCCTTTCAATCGCATCCGAGCAGCCAAACCGGACGATTCATATGATTGATGTAAACGAACGGGCTCTTGATCTCGCAAGCAAAAATGCAAAGCGAAACGGAGTAGAGAACGTTCAAATTTATAAAAGTGACCGTCTTCAAAATGTGTCGGAAGAAGGATTTGCCGCTGTGCTGACGAATCCGCCTATTCGTGCAGGAAAAGAAGTGGTATTTGATATTATTCAAACAGGATTTGCGAAGCTCAGAGAGGGCGGCGAACTGTGGGTAGTCATTCAAAAGAAGCAGGGAGCACCGTCTGTAATGAAAGAAATGGAGCGTCTGGCTGGCTCATGTGATATAGCAGCGAAGTCTAAGGGCTATTTTATTTTACGAGCGAAAAAATAATTGACCCTAAAAAAACCGTATGCTATTATTGTAAAATGCCAATATAATATTTGTGCCCGTTTGTCAATGAGAATATTTTTTTGTTAAAATGGGAACAATGACAACAAAATAGGGCCAATTGTGATAAAAATGAGGTTTTCTTTGACAAAACCTTTTTCTTTTTGTCTTGTTGAGTATGAAAATACTCTGCTTGAAGATAAAGTATAGGCAATAATAACGCTTGATTTGAGGGGTGAATCAGTTGACAGGTCAACTAGTTCAGTATGGACGACACCGCCAGCGCAGAAGCTATGCGCGCATTAGTGAAGTATTAGATTTACCGAATTTGATTGAAATTCAAACAGCCTCCTATCAATGGTTTCTTGATGAGGGTCTGCGTGAAATGTTCCAGGACATTTCTCCGATTGAAGATTTCACAGGTAATCTGGCACTGGAATTTATTGATTACAGCCTGGCAGAGCCAAAGTATCCCGTGGATGAGTCGAAAGAGCGTGATGTTACGTATTCTGCGCCGCTCCGCGTGAAAGTCCGTCTTTTAAATAAAGAAACGGGCGAAGTGAAAGATCAAGAAGTTTTCATGGGCGATTTCCCGCTTATGACCGAAACAGGAACATTTATTATTAATGGTGCAGAGCGCGTTATCGTTTCTCAGCTTGTTCGTTCTCCAAGCGTATACTACAACGGTAAACTGGATAAAAACGGTAAGCGTGGATTTACTGCGACCGTTATTCCAAACCGTGGCGCATGGCTTGAGTATGAAACAGATGCTAAAGACATTGTGTATGTTCGGATCGACCGGACACGTAAATTGCCGATTACGGTATTACTACGTGCATTAGGGTTTGGCACTGATCAAGAAATCATCGACTTGCTTGGTGATAACGAATACTTGCGCAACACACTCGAAAAAGACAACACTGAAACAACGGAAAAAGCGTTGATTGAAATTTATGAGCGCCTTCGCCCGGGTGAGCCGCCAACAGTTGAAAATGCGAAAAGCCTTTTGGTTTCCCGCTTCTTTGACCCGAAACGGTATGACCTTGCAAGCGTTGGTCGTTATAAAATGAATAAAAAGCTTCACACGAAAAACCGTTTGTTTGGACAGCGTCTGGCAGAGACACTTGCCGATCCGGAAACAGGTGAAATTATCGCAGAAGCAGGCACTGTACTAGACCGCCGCACGCTCGATAAAATCATTCCGTATCTTGAAAACGGCGTAGCCTTTAAAACATACCGTCAAAGCGGCGGCGTAGTTGAAGAGGATATGACTGTTCAGACTATTAAAGTATATGCACCAAACAGCGAAGAAGAGCAGGTTATCAACATTATCGGAAACGGCTTCCCGGAAATGAATGTGAAGAATATCACGCCGGCAGACATCATTGCGTCAATCGGTTATTTCTTCAATCTTCTTTACGGAGTAGGCGACACAGACGATATTGACCACCTTGGTAACCGTCGTCTGCGTTCAGTAGGCGAGCTTCTGCAAAACCAATTCCGTATCGGTTTATCCCGTATGGAGCGTGTGGTTCGTGAGCGTATGTCGATTCAAGACACACAAACGATCACACCGCAGCAGTTGATTAACATCCGCCCAGTGATTGCGTCTATTAAAGAGTTCTTTGGAAGCTCCCAGCTTTCACAGTTCATGGACCAAACAAACCCGCTTGGCGAATTAACGCATAAACGCCGTTTATCTGCACTCGGACCAGGTGGTTTGACGCGTGAGCGTGCCGGCTTTGAAGTCCGTGACGTTCATTACTCTCACTATGGCCGTATGTGTCCGATTGAAACACCTGAGGGTCCAAACATCGGGCTGATCAACTCATTGTCTTCTTTCGCAAAAGTAAACCGCTTTGGCTTCATTGAAACACCGTACCGTCGTGTTGATCCAGACACAGGTCGTGTAACACAGCGTATTGATTACTTGACTGCGGACGAAGAAGACAACTATGTAGTAGCCCAGGCGAATGTTCCATTAAATGAAGATGGATCATTTGCGGAAGAAGAAGTCGTTGCTCGTTTCCGCGGTGAAAATACCGTCGTTAAACGTGAGCGCGTGGACTACATGGACGTATCGCCGAAACAGGTTGTTTCTGCTGCGACAGCATGTATCCCGTTCTTAGAAAACGATGACTCCAACCGTGCCCTTATGGGAGCGAACATGCAGCGTCAGGCTGTACCATTGATGCAGCCGGAAGCACCGATCGTCGGAACAGGTATGGAATATGTATCTGCGAAAGACTCCGGCGCTGCTGTTATTTGTAAGCATGAAGGAATCGTTGAGCGTGTAGAAGCACGTCAAATTCTTGTCCGTCGCATTCAGGAAGTAGATGGACAGGAAATCAAAGGCGATCTTGATAAATACAAACTGCAAAAATTCATTCGTTCCAACCAAGGAACATGCTACAACCAGCGTCCAATTGTTGCAGTCGGCAACCGTGTGAAAAAAGGTGAGATTTTAGCGGATGGTCCATCAATGGAACTCGGCGAACTTGCCCTTGGCCGTAACGTTCTTGTTGCGTTCATGACATGGGACGGCTATAACTATGAAGATGCGATTATTATGAGCGAGCGTCTTGTGAAAGATGACGTCTATACATCGATCCATATCGAAGAATACGAGTCAGAATCACGTGACACGAAGCTTGGGCCTGAAGAAATTACGCGCGATATTCCAAATGTCGGTGAAGATGCGCTTCGCAACCTTGATGACCGTGGAATTATCCGTGTTGGTGCAGAAGTAAAAGACGGTGATTTGCTTGTTGGGAAAGTTACGCCTAAAGGTGTAACAGAACTGACAGCAGAAGAACGCCTTCTTCATGCAATCTTCGGTGAAAAAGCACGTGAAGTTCGTGATACGTCGCTTCGTGTTCCTCACGGCGGAAGCGGAATTGTCCTTGATGTAAAAGTCTTTAACCGTGAAGACGGCGATGAGCTGCCACCGGGTGTAAACCAGCTGGTACGTGTGTACATCGTTCAAAAGCGGAAGATTTCTGAAGGGGATAAAATGGCCGGCCGTCACGGTAACAAAGGGGTAATCTCCCGTATCTTACCGGAAGAAGACATGCCGTTCCTGCCGGATGGCACGCCGGTTGATATCATGCTTAACCCGCTCGGCGTACCTTCCCGTATGAACATCGGTCAGGTGCTTGAGCTTCACTTAGGTATGGCTGCCCGCTACCTCGGCATTCATGTTGCGTCACCAGTATTTGATGGTGCAACTGAGGACGATGTGTGGGAAACAATCGAAGAAGCCGGCATGAGCCGTGATGCAAAAACGGTCTTGTACGATGGCCGCAGTGGTGAGCCGTTTGACAACCGTGTATCTGTTGGGATCATGTATATGATCAAGCTTGCGCACATGGTTGACGATAAGCTCCATGCGCGTTCTACTGGACCATACTCACTTGTTACACAGCAGCCGCTTGGCGGTAAAGCCCAGTTCGGCGGACAGCGTTTCGGTGAGATGGAGGTTTGGGCACTTGAAGCATATGGTGCCGCTTATACACTTCAAGAGATCTTAACAGTTAAGTCCGATGACATCGTTGGCCGTGTGAAAACATACGAAGCGATTGTGAAAGGCGAAAATGTTCCAGAACCAGGTGTTCCTGAATCATTCAAAGTATTGATCAAAGAACTTCAAAGTCTTGGTCTTGACGTGAAAATCATGTCAGGAGACGATCAAGAAATTGAAATGCGCGATCTTGAGGATGAGGATGATGTGCAGCAGGCCGATACGTTAAATATCGCTCCTGAAGCCGCTGGAATCGAGCCAATCGGATCAACAGACTGACCCATATAAATAGCAGTTCGTCCAAAAAGCGCTCCGAGCGCTTTTTGGGCGCTTTCAAGGAAATCGGTAAAAAGAAAAGGGAGGTAGGCCCCTTGCTGGATGTCAATAATTTTGAGTACATGAAAATCGGTCTCGCTTCACCGGATAAGATCCGTTCATGGTCTTATGGAGAAGTTAAAAAACCTGAAACTATCAACTACCGTACGCTGAAGCCAGAAAAAGACGGCTTATTCTGTGAACGGATTTTTGGTCCTACGAAAGACTGGGAATGTCATTGCGGCAAATACAAGCGTGTTCGTTATAAGGGCGTTGTGTGTGACCGTTGTGGCGTTGAAGTAACAAAAGCGAAAGTGCGCCGTGAGCGTATGGGACACATTGAGCTGGCTGCGCCTGTTTCGCATATTTGGTATTTCAAAGGAATTCCAAGCCGTATGGGTCTTGTTCTGGACATGTCTCCACGTGCATTGGAAGAAGTCATTTACTTCGCATCTTACGTAGTAACAGAATCAGGAGATACAGCGCTTGAGAAAAAGCAGCTTCTTTCTGAAAAAGAGTTCCGTACTTACCGAGATAAATACGGCAGTAAGTTCCAGGCGTCTATGGGTGCAGAAGCGATCAAAAAGCTTCTTCAAGACATTGATCTTGATAAAGAAACAGAACAGTTAAAAGAAGAATTGAAATCAGCGCAAGGCCAGCGCCGTACACGTGCGATCAAGCGCCTTGAAGTGATTGAAGCATTCCGTCATTCTGGCAACCGTCCAGACTGGATGATTCTAGATGTGCTGCCGGTTATCCCGCCAGAACTTCGTCCAATGGTACAGCTGGATGGCGGCCGCTTTGCGACGTCTGATTTGAATGACTTGTACCGCCGTGTAATTAACCGGAACAACCGTCTTAAACGCTTGCTAGATCTTGGTGCGCCGAGCATCATTGTTCAAAACGAAAAGCGTATGCTTCAAGAAGCAGTAGACGCGTTGATCGACAATGGACGCCGTGGACGCCCTGTTACAGGACCGGGTAACCGTCCATTAAAATCTCTTTCACATATGCTGAAAGGGAAACAGGGCCGTTTCCGTCAAAACTTGCTTGGTAAGCGGGTTGACTACTCTGGCCGTTCTGTAATCGTCGTTGGTCCGAACTTGAAAATGTATCAATGCGGCCTTCCAAAAGAAATGGCGCTTGAACTTTTCAAACCGTTCGTTATGAAAGAACTTGTTGAGCGTGGACTTGCGCACAACATTAAAAGTGCAAAACGTAAAATTGAACGCGTTCAGTCTGATGTGTGGGATGTGCTTGAAGAAGTAATCCGTGAGCACCCGGTTCTCCTAAACCGCGCACCGACGCTTCACCGTCTTGGTATCCAGGCATTTGAACCAACATTGGTAGAAGGACGTGCGATTCGCCTTCACCCGCTCGTATGTACAGCATACAACGCAGACTTTGATGGTGACCAAATGGCTGTTCACGTGCCGCTTTCAGCAGAAGCACAAGCGGAAGCGCGTATGCTCATGCTGGCTGCACAGAACATTTTGAATCCGAAAGACGGAAAACCAGTTGTTACGCCGTCACAGGATATGGTACTCGGTAACTACTACTTAACGCTCGAGCGTGAAGGAGCAGTAGGGGAAGGGGCCGTCTTTAAAGATACAAACGAAGCAATTTTGGCTTATCAAAATGGATATGTTCACCTGCACACACGTGTTGCGGTGGCAGCTTCATCTCTTGAAAACCAGACCTTCACAGAAGAACAAAACAAAAAGCTTCTTGTTACAACGGTTGGTAAATTGATCTTTAATGAAATTTTGCCGGATACATTCCCGTACATTAACGAACCAACAAGCAGCAACCTTGAAGTGAAAACACCGGAGAAATATTTCTTAGATGCGGGTGCAAATGTGCCTGAGCACATTGCCAAGCAGGAAATTGTTGCTCCGTTTAAAAAGAAAATTCTTGGTAACATCATTGCTGAAGTATTCAAACGCTTCAAGATTACTGAAACATCTAAAATGCTTGACCGCATGAAAGACCTCGGCTTTAGACATTCGACAAAAGCGGGTATCACAGTAGGGGTAGCGGATATCGTTGTATTGGGTGAAAAAGAGGGAATTCTAAAAGAAGCACAGGCAAAAGTGGACAACGTTATGAAGCAGTTCCGCCGCGGTTTAATTACCGAAGAAGAGCGCTATGACCGCGTTATTTCTGTCTGGAGCGCAGCGAAAGATGTTATCCAGGGCAAATTGATGGAATCCCTTGATAAACGCAACCCGATCTTCATGATGAGTGATTCCGGAGCCCGTGGTAACGCGTCCAACTTTACACAGCTTGCTGGTATGCGCGGACTCATGGCCAACCCGGCCGGCCGGATTATCGAACTTCCGATCAAATCTTCGTTCCGTGAAGGTCTGACGGTACTCGAGTACTTTATCTCGACACACGGTGCGCGTAAAGGTCTTGCCGATACCGCCCTGAAAACAGCCGATTCAGGTTACTTAACACGTCGTCTCGTTGACGTAGCGCAGGACGTTATCGTTCGTGAGGATGATTGTGGGACAGATCGCGGCCTGGAAATCAGCTCGATCAAAGACGGCACGGAAATTATCGAGGCACTTGAAGAGCGTCTTATTGGCCGTTATTCACGTAAAGCAATCAAGCATCCGGAAACGGGTGAAGTGCTTGTCCGTGAAAACGAACAAATTGATGAAGACTTGGCGAAAGTGGTTGTGGAAGCAGGCGTGGAAACCGTATGGATCCGCTCAGCATTCACTTGCAACACACGTCATGGCGTATGTAAAAAATGCTACGGACGCAACTTGGCAACCGGCCAGGAAGTGGAAGTTGGCGAAGCAGTCGGTATTATTGCTGCCCAGTCAATCGGAGAGCCGGGAACACAGCTTACAATGCGTACGTTCCACACAGGCGGCGTAGCTGGAGACGATATTACGCAGGGTCTTCCGCGTATCCAGGAGATTTTCGAAGCGCGTAACCCGAAAGGTCAGGCGATCATTTCGGAAATCAACGGAACCATTACGTCTATTACAGAAGGCCGTGACCGTCAGCAGGAGATCACTATTGCAGGCGACGTGGAAACACGCACATACAACGCTCCATATACAGCACGCTTAAAAGTAGCCGTAAACGATACGATCGAACGCGGTCAAGTATTAACAGAAGGGTCTATCGATCCGAAAGAATACTTGAAAATCAAAGATGTCACATCTGTTCAGGAATACTTACTGCGTGAAGTGCAGAAGGTATACCGTATGCAGGGGGTTGAAATCGGCGATAAACACGTTGAAGTAATGGTTCGCCAAATGCTTCGTAAAGTACGTGTGCTTGAAGCGGGAGATACAGATGTTCTTCCAGGCAGTCTGCTTGAAATTCATCAGTTCCGTGATGCCAATGAAAAAGTTCTTCTTGAAGGCGGAATTCCGGCAACAGGCCGTCCGATCCTTTTGGGAATTACAAAAGCATCCCTCGAAACGGATTCCTTCTTGTCTGCTGCATCCTTCCAGGAAACAACTCGTGTCCTGACCGATGCTGCGATCAAAGGAAAGCGCGACGAATTGCTTGGCTTGAAAGAGAACGTTATTATCGGAAAACTCGTTCCGGCGGGTACTGGTATGCAGCGTTATCGTCAATCCGAAGCAAATCTAAAAGAAGAAGAATCAGTTACAGTCGAATAATTTTTTATCGGCGCCGGGAATTATACCGGCGCCGATAAAATTTTTAAAAAGAATAGTTGACACTAGAAAATGAAAATGATACTATGATCAAGGTGTTCCTGTACGACCTTACTTTATGTATGGAGATAGGACCAAAACAATCATTGCCACTATTCGCAAAGAACGTTTTTGCAGGTTTGCTGCAAGAACTTTGTTTTTGCTCAAAAATGAGCCACCTGGTTGTGTTGGCTTAGAAAAAAAGGAAGGGAGGATCTTTACATGCCTACTATTAATCAGTTAGTACGTAAGCCTCGTAAATCAAAGATCACTAAATCGAAGTCTCCGGCGCTTAATAAAGGATTCAACAGCTTTAAGAAATCCCAAACAGATGTACTTTCTCCGCAAAAACGCGGTGTTTGCACACGTGTGGGAACAATGACGCCGAAAAAACCGAACTCAGCGCTTCGTAAATATGCGCGTGTGCGTTTGAGTAACGGTATTGAAGTAACAGCTTATATCCCTGGTATCGGCCATAACCTTCAAGAGCACAGTGTCGTTTTGATCCGCGGCGGACGTGTAAAAGACTTACCGGGGGTACGTTACCACATCGTTCGTGGTGCACTTGATACTGCCGGCGTTGAAACTCGTCGTCAAGGCCGTTCTAAATACGGTACAAAACGTCCTAAAGCACCAAAAGCATAATTTTAAAAAACATAACTTGAATTTCCGAAAGGAGGAAAACACATGCCACGTAAAGGTCCTGTAGCAAAAAGAGACGTATTGCCTGATCCGCTTTACAACTCAAAATTAGTTACTCGTCTTATTAACAAAATGATGGTTGACGGGAAGCGTGGAAAATCCCAAGCCATCCTTTACGCAGCTTTTGATACAATCCGTGAACGCACGGGAAATGATCCAATGGAAGTATTCGACCAGGCGATGAAAAACATCATGCCGGTACTTGAGGTTAAAGCACGCCGTGTCGGCGGTGCGAACTACCAGGTACCTATTGAAGTTCGTCCTGAGCGCCGCACAACACTAGGTCTTCGCTGGTTGGTAAACTATGCGCGCCTACGCGGTGAAAAAACAATGGAAGAGCGCCTTGCAGCTGAAATTCTTGATGCGGCAAACAACAGCGGTGCTTCTGTTAAGAAACGCGAAGATACACACAAAATGGCGGAAGCGAACAAAGCATTCGCTCACTATCGCTGGTAATTTTTAAAACAAAACTTAAACCTACCCTAATTCAGGAAGGAGAAAGATAATAGATGGCAAGAGAGTTCTCCTTAAAAAACACTCGTAACATCGGAATTATGGCTCACATCGATGCTGGTAAAACAACAACGACTGAGCGTATCCTTTATTACACTGGCCGTATCCATAAAATTGGTGAAACGCACGAAGGTGCTTCACAAATGGACTGGATGGAGCAAGAGCAGGAGCGCGGGATTACAATCACGTCTGCTGCAACAACTGCTCAATGGAAAGGTCACCGTGTTAACATCATCGATACACCAGGGCACGTAGACTTCACAGTAGAAGTTGAACGTTCTCTTCGTGTACTTGATGGTGCGGTAACTGTACTTGATGCACAATCAGGTGTAGAACCACAAACGGAAACAGTATGGCGTCAAGCGACAACATACGGCGTTCCACGTGTTGTATTCGTCAACAAAATGGACAAATTGGGTGCTGACTTCCTTTACTCTGTTGGCACAATCCATGACCGTCTAATGGCGAATGCTCACCCAATTCAATTGCCAATCGGTGCGGAAGACGAGTTCTCAGGCATCATTGATCTTATTGAAATGAAAGCAACAATGTATGGCAATGACCTCGGTACTGAAATTGAGGTTGTTGACATTCCTGCAGATTACCAGGATCAAGCTGATGAATACCGTGAAAAGCTAATTGAAGCGGTAGCGGAGCTTGACGAAGAATTAATGGAGAAATACCTTGGCGGCGAAGAGTTGACGAATGACGAAATCAAAGCTGCGATTCGTAAAGGTGTTATCAACGTAGAATTCTTCCCAGTAATGGTTGGTTCTGCATTTAAAAACAAAGGTGTTCAGCTTATGCTTGACGCTGTTATCGACTATCTTCCAGCACCGGTTGATGTACCAGCAATCAAAGGTACGCTTCCAGACAGCGATGAAGAAGTGGAACGTGAATCTAGCGATGAAGCGCCGTTCTCGGCTCTTGCATTTAAAGTTATGACGGATCCATACGTTGGTAAATTGACGTTCTTCCGCGTATACTCAGGTGTTCTTTCATCTGGTTCATACGTTCAGAACTCAACAAAAGGCAAGCGTGAGCGTGTAGGTCGTATCCTTCAAATGCACGCAAACTCTCGCGAAGAGATTTCACAAGTGTACGCAGGTGATATCGCTGCTGCTGTTGGATTGAAAGATACAACAACAGGCGACACGCTTTGCGATGAGAAAAACCTTGTTATTCTTGAGTCTATGGTGTTCCCTGAACCTGTTATCCACTTGTCAGTTGAGCCTAAAACAAAAGCTGACCAAGATAAGATGACAACAGCACTTCAAAAACTTCAAGAAGAAGATCCAACATTCCATGCACGTACTGACCAGGAAACTGGTGAAGTTGTTATCTCGGGTATGGGTGAGCTTCACCTTGACATCCTTGTTGACCGTATGCGTCGCGAGTTCAAAGTAGAAGCAAACGTTGGTGCACCACAGGTAGCATACCGTGAAACGTTCCGTGCTAGTGCACAGGTTGAAGGTAAATTTGCCCGTCAATCTGGTGGACGCGGTCAGTTCGGTCACGTTTGGATCGAGTTCTCTCCTAACGAAGAAGGAAAAGGCTTCGAATTCGAAAACGGTATCGTTGGTGGTTCCGTACCACGTGAATACATTCCTGCTGTACAAGCTGGTCTAGAAGACGCTATGCAAAATGGTGTTCTTGCTGGTTACCCGTTGATCGACGTGAAAGCCCGCCTATTTGACGGTTCTTACCATGATGTCGATTCATCTGAGATGGCATTTAAAATTGCTGCTTCAATGGCGCTTAAAAATGCAGTATCAAAATGTAACCCAGTTCTTCTTGAGCCGCTTATGAAAGTTGAAGTTGTTATTCCAGACGAATATCTTGGCGACATCATGGGTGATGTTACATCACGCCGTGGACGTGTAGAAGGCATGGAAGCACGCGGTAACGCACAAGTTGTTAAAGCGTTCGTTCCACTTTCTGAGATGTTCGGTTACGCAACGACTCTTCGTTCTAATACGCAAGGTCGCGGTAACTACTCTATGCACTTCGATCATTATGAAGAAGTACCAAAGAGTGTTATGGAAACAATCATCAAAAAAAATAAAGGCGAATAATTGATTTATACTTCCTAATCAAGTATAAATACTATTGTAAGCTTTCCCTTCTTTCGGAAAATGAATGTTTTTCGGAAGAAGACCAATATAAACTACTACTAATTTCTATATTTTGAAGGAGGACTTCCTAATGGGAAAAGCAAAATTCGACCGTTCAAAACCACACGTTAACATTGGTACAATTGGCCACGTTGACCATGGTAAAACAACTCTAACAGCTGCAATCACAACTGTTCTTGCAAAATCAGGTGGCGCAGAAGCACGTGCGTATGACCAAATCGATGGTGCTCCAGAAGAGCGCGAGCGCGGTATCACAATCTCAACTGCACACGTTGAGTATGAAACTGAAACTCGTCACTATGCACACGTTGACTGCCCTGGACACGCTGACTATGTTAAAAACATGATCACTGGTGCAGCACAAATGGACGGTGGTATCCTAGTGGTATCTGCTTCTGACGGTCCAATGCCGCAAACTCGTGAGCACATCCTTCTTTCTCGTCAAGTAGGTGTACCTTACCTAGTTGTATTCATGAACAAATGTGACATGGTAGATGACGAAGAGCTTCTTGAGCTAGTTGAAATGGAAGTTCGCGATCTTCTTTCTGAGTATGAGTTCCCAGGCGATGACATTCCTGTTATCAAAGGTTCTGCTCTTAAAGCACTTGAAGGCGACGCTGCATGGGAAGAAAAAATCCATGAGCTTATGGCTGCAGTAGATGAGTACATCCCAACTCCAACACGTGACACTGACAAACCATTCATGATGCCTGTTGAGGACGTTTTCTCAATCACTGGTCGTGGTACAGTAGCAACTGGACGCGTTGAGCGTGGACAAATCAAAGTCGGTGACGTAATCGAAATCATCGGTTTGACTGAAGAGCCAAAATCAACAACTGTAACAGGTGTTGAAATGTTCCGTAAGCTTCTTGACTATGCTGAAGCTGGCGACAACATCGGTGCACTTCTTCGCGGTGTAGCTCGTGAAGAAATCCAACGTGGTCAAGTACTTGCAAAGCCAGGTACAATCACACCGCATACAACTTTCAAAGCGGAAGTTTATGTTCTTTCTAAAGAAGAGGGTGGACGTCACACTCCATTCTTCACAAACTACCGTCCACAGTTCTACTTCCGTACAACTGATGTAACTGGTATCTGCAACCTTCCTGAAGGCGTAGAAATGGTTATGCCTGGTGACAACGTAGAAATGTCAGTAGAATTGATTGCTCCAATCGCGATTGAAGAAGGTACTAAATTCTCAATCCGTGAAGGCGGCCGTACAGTAGGCGCTGGCGTTGTAGCAACAATCCAAAAATAATCATATTTTCACCGAAAACAGTCCGGTTTCGGCCGGGCTGTTTTTGTTTGTAATTTTTTTTGTTTCTACTATTGCAATCAGTAGAAAATGGATGTATAATAATCAATGTTGGTTTTTGACAGCGTTGATGCGGAAGGTTGCTGACACACCCGGCCGCTTTGCCATGGCGGTGATGTCAGGGAAAAATTTTCGCGGAGTATGTCTATTAGCTAAATAGGCGATAAAGGAGGGAAAATAATGGCAAAACAAAAAATTCGTATTCGTTTGAAAGCATATGATCATCGTATTCTTGATCAATCGGCAGAGAAAATAGTTGAGACAGCTAAACGTTCTGGTGCAAGTGTATCCGGTCCGATTCCGCTTCCAACTGAGAAATCTATCTACACGATTCTTCGTGCGGTGCATAAGTACAAAGATTCTCGTGAGCAGTTCGAAATGCGTACTCATAAACGTTTAATCGATATCGTGAACCCAACTCCAAAAACAGTTGATTCATTGATGCGTTTAGACTTGCCGTCAGGCGTTGACATTGAAATCAAACTTTAATAAATAAATTAATGAAAAATCAGGAGGTGTGACTCATGACCAAAGGAATCTTAGGAAGAAAAATCGGTATGACGCAAGTGTTTGCTGAAAACGGTGAGCTGATCCCAGTAACTGTAATCGAAGCAGCGCCAAACGTTGTACTTCAAAAGAAAACAGTCGAAAGCGACGGCTACTCTAGCGTTCAATTAGGTTTTGAAGACAAGCGCGAAAAGCTTGCTAACAAACCAGCTCTTGGACACGTGAAGAAAGCAGGCGAAGGCATCGCACCTAAGCGCTTCATTCGTGAGTTCCGTAACATCGACAGCGATCTTGAAATTGGTCAAGAAGTCAAAGTTGATACTTTTGCAGAAGGCGACATCGTCGACGTAACAGGGATTTCAAAAGGGAAAGGCTTCCAGGGTGCTATTAAACGCCATGGACAAAGCCGCGGACCTATGTCCCACGGTTCACGCTACCACCGTCGTCCAGGTTCAATGGGACCTGTAGCGCCAAACCGCGTATTTAAAAACAAACTTCTCCCTGGCCGTATGGGTGGAGAGCAAGTAACAGTACAAAACCTACAAATCGTAAAAGTGGATGCTGAACGCAACGTGCTTCTTATTAAAGGAAACGTTCCGGGATCCAAAAAAGCCTTAATCCAAGTTAAAACTGCGGTTAAAGCAAACTAATCAACTTTTACAGGAAAGGAGGAAACAGAAATGGCTAAAGTTAAATTATTAAACCAAACAGGTTCTGAAGTCGGCGATATCGAACTAAATGACGCTGTATTCGGAATCGAACCTAATGAACACGTCGTATTTGAAGCGGTGGTTATGCAACGCGCATCTTTGCGTCAAGGAAACCACAAAGTTAAAAATCGTTCAGAAGTTCGCGGCGGCGGTCGTAAGCCTTGGAAACAAAAAGGAACTGGACGTGCGCGTCAAGGTTCTATCCGTTCTCCACAGTGGCGCGGTGGTGGTGTGGTATTCGGACCAACTCCTCGCAGCTATAGCTATAAATTGCCTAAAAAGGTACGTCGTCTAGCATTGAAATCTGCTTTGTCATCAAAAGTACAAGAGCAAAACATTCTAGTGTTAGAAGCATTGTCATTCGACGCGCCAAAAACAAAAGAATTCACTGCAGTATTAAAAAACTTGTCTGTTGACTCAAAAGCATTGATCGTGACAGATACAGTAAATGAATTCGTTGCATTGTCAGCGCGCAACATCCCTGGTGTAACAGTGGTTGAAGCATCTGGCATCAACATCCTTGACCTGCTTGGCCATGATAAACTTATCATGACAAAAGCAGCGGTTGAAAAAGTAGAGGAGGTGCTTGCATAATGGATGCACGCGATGTGATTAAGCGCCCCGTTATTACTGAACAATCTATGGCTGTAATGGCTGATAAAAAATACACTTTTGAAGTGGACGTACGCGCGAACAAAACGCAAGTGAAGACTGCTGTTGAAGAAATCTTCGGCGTAAAAGTGAAAAACGTTAACGTCATGAACTACAAAGGTAAATTCAAGCGTATGGGACGCCATGCTGGCTACACAAACAAACGCCGCAAAGCAATCGTAACATTAACGCAAGATAGCAAAGAAATCGAACTTTTCGAAGCTTAATAAACGTATAAAATAGAAGAGGAGGGACACGAAATGGCGATTAAAAAGTACAAACCGACCACAAACGGTCGTCGTAACATGACGTCTTTAGATTATGCCGAAATTACAACAAGCACACCTGAGAAATCACTGCTTGAGCCGTTGAAAAAGAAAGGCGGCCGTAATAACCAAGGTAAAATCACTGTTCGTCATAGAGGCGGCGGGCATAAGCGTCAATACCGTATTATCGATTTCAAACGTGATAAAGATGGCATTCCAGGACGCGTTGCTACGATTGAATACGATCCAAACCGTTCGGCTAACATCGCACTCGTGAACTACGCTGACGGAGAAAAACGCTACATCCTAGCTCCAAAAAACATCCAAGTTGGAACGGAAATCATGGCCGGTCCGGAAGCAGATATTAAAGTAGGGAATGCTCTTCCACTTATTAATATCCCGGTTGGTACAGTTATCCACAACATTGAATTGAAACCAGGCAAAGGCGGACAGTTGGTTCGTTCAGCAGGAACTTCAGCTCAAGTACTTGGTAAAGAAGGCAAATATGTACTCGTACGCTTGAATTCAGGCGAAGTGCGCATGATTCTTGCAACATGCCGCGCAACAATCGGTCAAGTTGGTAACGAGCAGCATGAACTTGTAAACGTTGGTAAAGCAGGACGTTCACGCTGGTTGGGCAAACGCCCTACTGTACGTGGTTCTGTAATGAACCCTAATGACCATCCACACGGTGGTGGTGAAGGACGCGCGCCAATCGGCCGTAAAGGTCCTGTTACACCTTGGGGCAAACCAGCTCTTGGTTACAAAACACGTAAAAAGGTTAACAAATCAGATAAATTTATCGTTCGTCGTCGCAAAAAATAACGTAATTGTCCTACGGTTCCAAACGCGAACCGTAGATCAATCACGAAGGGAGGTACACAAATGGGCCGCAGCTTGAAAAAAGGACCTTTTGTTGATGATCATTTATTCAAGAAAGTTGAAGCACTGAACGAAACGGAGAAAAAGCAAGTAATTAAAACTTGGTCTCGTCGTTCTACAATTTTCCCGCAATTCATCGGGCACACAATCGCAGTGTACGATGGTCGCAAACACGTACCTGTATATGTAACTGAAGATATGGTTGGACACAAACTTGGTGAATTCGCGCCAACGCGTACGTACAAAGGACACGTTGCTGACGATAAGAAAACAAGACGTTAATTGAGAGGAGGATATTCCAATGGAAGCTAAAGCTGTCTTAAGAACAGTCCGCATTGCTCCTCGTAAAGCACGTCTAGTAATTGACTTGATTCGAGGCAAGCAAGTTGGAGAAGCGGTGGCGATCTTGAAGCATACGCCAAAAACGTCATCTCCTGTAATTGAAAAACTTTTAAACTCTGCAATCGCTAATGCAGAACACAACTACGATCTTGATGTGAACAAACTTGTTGTTACTCAAGCATACGTAAACGAAGGACCAACATTGAAACGTTTCCGTCCACGTGCAATGGGACGTGCAAGCGCAATTAACAAACGCACAAGCCACATTACAATCGTTGTGGCAGAAAAAAAGGAGGGATAATTCGTGGGTCAAAAAGTACATCCTCATGGACTACGGGTCGGGATCATTCGCGACTGGGATTCTAAATGGTACGCTGAAAAAGACTATGCTAATCTTCTTCATGAAGATTTGAAAGTGCGCGCATACATCGAAGAACGTCTTAAAGATGCTTCTCTATCCCGTGTTGAAATCGAACGTGCTGCAAACCGCGTGAACATCACTGTTCATACTGCGAAACCTGGTATGGTTATCGGTAAGGGTGGTTCTGAAGTAGAAGCACTTCGTAAAGCTTTGAACGAACTAACAGGCAAACGTGTTCACATTAACATTGTTGAAGTGAAACGCGCTGATCTTGATGCGAAACTAGTAGCGGAAAACATCGCTCGCCAGCTTGAAAACCGTGTATCATTCCGCCGTGCTCAAAAGCAGGCTATCCAACGGACAATCCGTTCAGGTGCAAAAGGAATCAAAACACAAGTTTCAGGACGTCTTGGCGGAGCAGATATTGCCCGTGCTGAACATTACAGTGAAGGAACAGTTCCACTTCATACTCTTCGTGCTGACATCGACTATGCACATGTTGAAGCAGACACAACTTACGGCAAACTTGGCGTAAAAGTATGGATCTACCGTGGAGAGGTTCTTCCTGCGAAGAAGAAAACTCAGGAAGGAGGCAAATAATATGTTGTTGCCAAAACGCGTTAAATATCGTCGTGTACACCGCGGCAAAATGCGTGGTCAAGCAAAAGGCGGAACAGAAGTAGCATTTGGTGAATACGGTCTTCAAGCAACAGAAGCTTCTTGGATCACAAACCGCCAAATCGAATCTGCTCGTATTGCGATGACTCGTTACATGAAACGTGGCGGTAAAGTTTGGATCAAAATTTTCCCTCACAAACCATATACGAAAAAACCTCTTGAAGTACGGATGGGTTCCGGTAAAGGTGCTCCTGAAGGCTGGGTAGCGGTTGTAAAACCAGGCAAGATCATGTTTGAAATTGCCGGCGTTTCTGAGGAAGTAGCACGTGAAGCACTTCGCTTGGCAGCACACAAGCTTCCAGTGAAATGCAAAATCGTAAAACGCGAAGAAATTGGTGGTGAATCAAATGAAAGCTAATGAAATCCGTGAACTTACCACTGCTGAAATTGAACAACAAGTAAAGTCGCTCAAAGAAGAACTTTTCAACCTTCGCTTTCAATTGGCGACGGGACAGCTTGAGAATACTGCCCGTATTCGTGAAGTACGTAAAGCAATCGCCCGCATGAAAACCGTGATTCGTCAACGGGAAATTGATAATCGATAATTGAAAGGAGGTTTGCACGATGAGCGAACGCAATCAGCGCAAAGTTTATACAGGCCGTGTTGTTTCCGATAAAATGGACAAAACAGTAACGGTTCTTGTTGAAACATACAAAACACACAAACTTTACGGAAAGCGTGTAAAGTACTCGAAGAAATTCAAGGCTCATGATGAGAACAACGAAGCAAAAATCGGTGACGTAGTACGCATCATGGAAACTCGCCCGCTTTCTGCAACAAAACGTTTCCGCCTTCTTGAAGTAGTGGAAAAAGCAGTCATCATCTAATTAATTGTTCGGATAGATGTTAAAGTCCGAAAGGAGGTAACCTAAATGATCCAGCAAGAATCACGTTTAAAAGTAGCTGACAACTCTGGTGCGCGTGAAGTATTAACGATTAAAGTCCTCGGTGGTTCAGGCCGCAAAACAGCTAACGTCGGTGATGTAATCGTATGTACAGTAAAACAAGCAACACCAGGTGGCGTTGTCAAAAAAGGTGAAGTGGTAAAAGCGGTTATCGTTCGTACGAAACGCGGCGTTCGCCGTAATGACGGTTCATACATCCGCTTCGACGAAAACGCGTGCGTTATCATTCGTGACGACAAGAGCCCACGTGGCACACGTATTTTCGGCCCGGTTGCCCGCGAACTTCGCGACAGCAATTTCATGAAGATTGTTTCCCTAGCTCCGGAAGTAATCTAATTGAACGAATAAATAAAAGGCCCATCAAGGAGGTGCGCAACATGCACGTGAAAAAAGGCGATAAAGTCATGGTCATCACAGGTAAAGACAAAGGCAAAACAGGCGTTGTTCTTGCAGCTTTCCCTAAAAAAGACCGTGTACTTGTTGAAGGAATCAACATCGTGAAAAAACACGCGAAACCTTCACAATTAAATCCGCAGGGCGGCATCCTAAGCCAGGAAGCAGCTATTCACGTATCCAACGTTATGCTGTTGGATCCGAAAACAAACGAACCTACTCGTGTAGGTTACAAAGAAGTGGACGGCAAGAAAGTCCGCGTAGCAAAAAAATCCGGTGAAACTCTAGATAAATAAAAAGTTCAAGAAGGGAGGTATTCTAAGTGAACCGCCTTAAAGAAAAATACCTTAAAGAAATTACTCCTGCTCTTATGAGCAAGTTCGAGTACAGCTCTGTAATGCAGGTGCCTAAAATTGAAAAAATCGTTGTAAACATGGGTGTTGGTGAAGCAGTTCAAAACGCTAAAGTACTTGATACAGCTGTTGAAGAATTGAATCAAATCACTGGCCAAAAGCCAATGGTCACTCGTGCGAAAAACTCAATCGCGGGATTCCGTCTTCGTGAAGGTATGCCAATCGGTGCGAAAGTAACTCTTCGCGGCGAGCGCATGTACGAATTCCTTGATAAACTTGTTTCTGTATCACTTCCGCGTGTACGTGACTTCCGCGGCGTTTCTAAAAAAGCGTTCGACGGTCGCGGTAACTACACACTTGGTGTAAAAGAACAGTTGATCTTCCCTGAGATTGATTACGATAAAGTATCAAAAGTACGCGGCATGGACATTGTTATCGTCACTACTGCCAACACGGACGAAGAAGCTCGTGAATTGTTAACACAAATTGGAATGCCGTTCCAAAAGTAATCGCTATATAAGGGAGGCGAAAACGTGGCTAAAAAATCAATGATTGCGAAACAAAAGCGCACACAAAAGTTTAAAGTACAAGAGTACACACGCTGCGAACGCTGCGGACGTCCACACTCTGTATACCGCAAATTTAAACTTTGCCGTATTTGTTTCCGTGAACTAGCTTATAAAGGTCAAATTCCTGGCGTTAAAAAAGCCAGCTGGTAATACACTGATTCCGGAAGGAGGTAAATATAAATGGTTATGACTGATCCGATTGCTGACTTGCTGACTCGCATCCGTAATGCGAACATGGTTCGTCACGAAAAACTGGAAGTACCTGCTTCCAAAATTAAACGCGAAATCGCTGAAATCTTGAAACGTGAAGGATTCGTCCGTGACGTTGAGTTCATCGAAGACGACAAACAAGGTGTTATCCGCATTTTCTTGAAATACAGCGGCAATGAGCGTGTAATCACAGGCTTGAAGCGTATTTCTAAACCAGGTCTTCGCGTTTACGCGAAAGCTGATGAGGTACCTCGTGTACTTAACGGTCTTGGTATTGCAATTCTTTCTACATCTACTGGTGTAGTTACTGATAAAGAAGCCCGCGCTAAACAAGTAGGCGGCGAAGTACTCGCGTACGTTTGGTAATAATCTTTTAAAGAATGGAGGTGCGACTATGTCACGCGTAGGTAAAAAAGTAATCGAGCTTCCAGAAGGCGTAACGATTACAAACAACAACAATGAAGTGACTGTCAAAGGTCCTAAAGGAGAATTGACTCGTCAGTTCAACAAAGATTTGACAATTGAAGTAGACGGCAGCAACGTAACAGTTGTTCGTCCTTCAGATTCAAAAGAACACCGTACAATCCACGGAACAACTCGTGCACTTCTTGCCAATATGGTAGAAGGCGTATCAAAAGGGTTCGAACGCAACCTTGAGTTGGTTGGTGTCGGTTACCGTGCTCAAAAACAAGGAACGAAACTTGTACTAAGCGTTGGTTACTCTCACCCAGTAGAATTCGAAGCTGAACAAGGCATCGATATCGACGTTCCTGCAAATACAAAAATCAGCATCAAAGGGATCGACAAAGAGCGCGTTGGTGCAATTGCTGCTAACATCCGCCAAGTTCGTCCTCCTGAGCCGTACAAAGGCAAAGGTATTCGTTACGAAGGTGAACAGGTTCGCCGCAAAGAAGGTAAAACAGGTAAATAATGCCGCATAGGCATCAGAAAGGAGTGACCTCGGGATGATCACAAAAGCTGATAAGAATAAAACGCGTAAAAGACGCCATGCCCGTGTACGTGCGAAAATCGCTGGTACAGCCGCGCGTCCTCGCTTGAACGTATTCCGTTCAAACAAGCACCTTTACGCTCAATTGATTGATGATGCAAATGGTGTTACACTTGCAAGTGCTTCAACTATTGAAAAAGATTTCGGTCTTGAATCAACAGGCAACCTTGAAGCTGCTGCGAAAGTTGGCGAATTGCTTGCTAACCGCGCAACTGAAAAAGGTGTCGCTGCTGTTGTATTCGACCGTGGGGGCTACCTTTATCATGGCCGCGTGAAAGCTTTGGCTGACGCTGCTCGTGAAAACGGCCTACAATTCTAATAAAAGGAGGGACACATTTAATGCGTCGCATTGATCCAAACAAACTTGAACTTGAAGAACGCGTAGTAACGGTCAACCGTGTTGCGAAAGTAGTAAAAGGTGGACGTCGTTTCCGCTTTACTGCACTGGTTGTCGTTGGCGATAAAAATGGTAATGTCGGTTTTGGAACTGGTAAAGCTCAAGAAGTTCCAGACGCGATCCGTAAAGCAATTGAAGATGCGAAGAAAAACCTTGTATACGTACCGATGGTTGGCACAACTTTGCCACACCAAGTTATCGGTCAATTCGGTGCGGGTGAAGTTCTTTTGAAACCTGCTTCTGAAGGTACTGGAGTTATCGCTGGTGGACCTGTCCGTGCGGTACTTGAACTTGCTGGTGTTGGTGATATCCTCTCCAAATCACTTGGTTCAAACACGCCAATCAACATGGTTCGCGCTACAATTGCAGGCCTTAAAGACCTGAAAACAGCTGAAGAAGTTGCAAAACTTCGCGGCAAATCTGTAGAAGAACTGTTAGGATAAGGAGGGAATCATAATGGCTGAAAAACTACAAATTACCCTCACTCGCAGTCTGATCGGACGTACACAAGATCAGCGCGATACTGTTAAGGCACTTGGTCTTCGCAAAATGCACCAAACGGTTGAGCAAAACGACAACCCGGCAATTCGCGGTATGATCAACAAAGTGTCTCATCTTGTGACTGTTACAGAAAAATAATTTGATTTTATAGAACAAGGAGGTGCAAGAGCATGAAACTTCATGAATTGAAACCAGCTGCAGGTTCTCGTAAAGAACGTAACCGTGTAGGTCGCGGTACAGGTTCTGGTAACGGTAAAACGGCAGGTAAAGGTCATAAAGGTCAAAACGCACGTTCAGGCGGTGGTGTCCGTCTTGGATTTGAAGGTGGACAAACTCCTTTATTCCGTCGTCTTCCAAAGCGCGGCTTTACTAACGTAAACCGTAAAGACTATGCAGTTGTGAACATCGATACATTGAATCGTTTCGAAGAAGGAACAGAGGTTACACCTGAACTTCTTATCGAAAGCGGCATCGTAAAAAGCGAAAAAGCAGGAATTAAAATTCTTGCAAACGGCAACGTAGAGAAAAAGCTTACAGTTAAAGCTCACAAATTCTCTGCTGCTGCTAAAGAAGCAATTGAAGCGGCTGGCGGTAAGATTGAGGTGATCTAATGTTTCGCACAATCTCCAATTTTATGCGTGTGGGTGATATAAGAAACAAAATTATATTCACCCTCCTTATGTTAATCGTGTTCCGGATCGGTACATTTATTCCTGTTCCTTATGTTAATGCGGATATTCTCCGCATGCAGGAGCAGGCGGGACTGATTGGATTCCTTAATACGTTTGGCGGAGGAGCGCTTCAAAACTTCTCGATTCTCGCAATGGGGATTATGCCATACATTACAGCATCTATCATTGTGCAGTTGTTACAAATGGATGTTGTGCCTAAATTCACTGAATGGTCGAAGCAGGGTGACGTTGGACGGCGCAAACTGACTCAGTTTACCCGCTACTTCACAATTGTGCTCGGCCTCATTCAAGGTTTTGGGATGTCATACGGATTTAACCGTCTGTATGGAGGATTACTTGTCGAAAACAGCAGCGTTGGCGGCTATTTGCTCATTGCATTGGTGCTGACAGCGGGTACTGCTTTCCTTATGTGGCTTGGTGAACAAATCACAGCAAAAGGAGTCGGCAACGGAATCTCGGTTATCATTTTCGCCGGAATTGTGGCGGCCATTCCTGGAGCAGTTAACCAAATTTACGCACAGCAAATTGAAGGAGCGGGCGATCAGCTCTTCCTGCGTATTGTTGTACTTCTTTTGATCCTGCTTGCAGTATTGGCGATTATTGTAGGGGTTATCTATTTCCAGCAGGCGCTGCGAAAAATCCCGATTCAATATGCGAAACGTGTTGGAGCAGGTGGCGGCATGACGCCGGTTGGCGGCCAGTCGACACATCTTCCACTTAAAGTAAACGCGGCGGGTGTTATCCCGGTTATCTTTGCGATTTCATTCTTAATCACACCGCAAACAATTGGTTCGTTTTTTGGTTCAAACGATGTGACGACCACGATCCAAAACATCTTTGACTATACGAAACCGATCGGTATGACGATTTATGTAGCATTGATTGTGGCGTTTACGTATTTCTATGCTTTCATTCAAGTAAACCCTGAACAAGTTGCTGACAACTTGAAAAAACAGGGTGGATATATTCCGGGCATTCGCCCTGGGAAGAACACACAGGATTATTTGACAAATGTGCTTTACCGTCTGACTTTTGTCGGTGCAATTTTCCTTTCAGCCGTTGCTGTGCTGCCTGTTTTCTTCATTAAATTCGCGGGTCTTCCACCAGCGGCGCAAATCGGCGGTACTAGTCTTTTGATCGTCGTCGGTGTGGCACTTGAAACAATGAAGCAGCTTGAAGCACAACTTGTAAAGCGCCATTACAAGGGCTTTATGAAGTAAGCACGGTGAAGAGTGTGTGATTCACTTCACCTCGATCAGACTGAGGGGGTATATCGATGAATCTCGTGTTGATGGGATTGCCTGGTGCCGGTAAAGGAACTCAGGCAGAGAAAATTGTTGAAAAGTACGGTGTACCGCACATTTCAACAGGGGACATGTTCCGTGCTGCAATGAAGGATGAAACGGAACTAGGCTTGAAAGCAAAATCATTTATGGATAAAGGCGAACTCGTTCCAGATGAGGTAACGATCGGTATTGTTAACGAGCGCTTGGCAAAAGCGGACTGCGAAAAAGGCTTTCTATTAGATGGCTTTCCTCGTACAGTAGCGCAGGCAGAAGCACTTGAAGATATTTTATTCGGCTTAAACCGTAAAATTGATTACGTCATCAACGTTGAAGTAGATCAAGATATTTTGATGGCACGCTTAACAGGCCGACGCATTTGCAAAGCTTGCGGTGCGACGTATCATTTGGAATTCAACCCGCCAGCAAAGGAAGATACATGCGACCGCTGCGGTGGGGAATTGTATCAGCGTGCTGATGATAATGCAGAAACGGTTCAGAACCGCCTTGACGTAAACGTAAAGCAAACAGCACCATTGCTTGCTTTCTACAGCGAAAAAGGCTATTTAAAGAACATTAACGGCCAGCAGGATATCAATGTAGTTTTCGAAAACATTGACGAACTCCTAAAAGGTCTTTGTAACTAATGATCATTTGTAAAACCCCTCGTGAACTGGAGATTATGAAAGAAGCGGGGCGTATTGTCGCGCTTACACATCAGGAACTGCAAAACCATATCTCTCCCGGGATAAGCACGATGGAGCTGGATGCTGTTGCAGAAAAATTCATTCGAAGCATGAATGCAGCACCTTCTTTTAAAGGGTATAATGGTTTTTCGGGCAGCATTTGCGCTTCAGTGAATGAAGAGCTTGTGCACGGAATTCCAGGCAGCCGTATATTACAAGAAGGCGACATTATCAGCATTGATATTGGTGCTTATTATAAGGGGTATCATGGCGACTCGGCCTGGACATATGCTGTTGGCCGGATTGCACCTGAGACGGAGAAGCTTCTCGACGTAACAGAGGAATCGCTTTACATCGGACTCAATGAAGCGAAACCGGGTGAACGTCTTTCAAACATCTCCCATGCGATTCAAACGTATGTGGAATCGAATGGCTTTTCAATCGTTCGTGAGTATGTTGGGCACGGTGTCGGGCAGAACCTTCATGAGGCTCCGCAAATTCCCCATTATGGTCCGCCAGGGAGGGGACCGGTACTAAAACCTGGTATGGTGCTTGCGATCGAACCGATGGTCAATGCCGGTCATCGTTACGTAAAAACACTTGAGGATAATTGGACTGTCGTTACACAGGATGGAAAAATGTGTGCTCATTTTGAACATACAATTGCGATTACCGAAACAGGCTTTGAGATTTTAACGAAAGCTTGAGGCAGGCTGCCAATCGGATGAAAAGTGAAGGGAGAGGAAGCAAGTGGCGAAAGACGACGTAATTGAAATTGAAGGTACAGTCACTGAAACTTTGCCAAATGCCATGTTTAAGGTAGAATTGGAAAATGGGCATACTATTTTAGCGCACGTTTCAGGCAAAATCCGTATGCATTTTATCCGTATCTTGCCTGGTGATAAAGTAACAGTAGAACTTTCACCGTATGACTTAACACGCGGACGGATCACGTACCGTTACAAATAACATATATGGCGCTCCGGACTATGAAGGAGGTTGGAGAAATGAAAGTAAGACCATCAGTTAAGCCAATCTGTGAGAAATGTAAAGTTATTCGCAGACGCGGCAAAGTTATGGTTATTTGTGAAAACCCTAAGCATAAACAAAAACAAGGCTAATATTAAAGGGAGGTGCACATTTTATGGCACGTGTAGCAGGTGTTGATATTCCACGCGACAAGCGTGTAGTTATCTCATTAACTTATATTTTCGGTATTGGCAGACCAACTGCTGAGCAAATTCTTGAAGAAGCAGGTGTTTCTCAAGAAACTCGCGTACGCGACTTAACGGAAGATGAACTAAACAAAATCCGTGACATCGTTGACCGCTTAAAAGTAGAGGGTGACCTTCGTCGTGAAGTATCTCTTAACATTAAACGTTTGATGGAAATCGGTTCATTCCGTGGTATCCGTCATCGTCGTGGTCTTCCAGTTCGTGGACAGAACACAAAAAACAACGCGCGTACTCGCAAAGGCCCGCGTAAAACTGTAGCTAACAAGAAAAAATAATCGGTAAAGGAGGCAGAATTAGAACATGGCTCGTAAACAACAAACTCGTAAGCGTCGTGTGAAAAAGAATATCGAATCTGGTATTGCTCACATCCGCTCAACGTTCAACAATACAATTGTCACTATTACAGACGTTCACGGTAACGCTCTATCTTGGTCAAGTGCAGGTGCCCTTGGTTTCAGAGGATCACGTAAATCCACTCCGTTTGCTGCTCAAATGGCTGCTGAAACAGCTGCAAAAGCATCAATCGAACATGGTATGAAAACTCTTGAAGTAACAGTAAAAGGTCCAGGTTCAGGCCGTGAAGCAGCTATTCGTGCGCTTCAAGCAGCAGGTCTAGAAGTTACAGCAATCAAAGACGTAACTCCAGTACCTCACAATGGCTGCCGTCCTCCAAAACGTCGTCGTGTTTAATCTTCCTGCATAAAGGAGAACTATTCCGGTTATAATGGAAAATTGACTGTTTTGATTCAGGAATTGACCAATTACTTTGTACAATCGGGAATGGTAAACATGGGAATTTCGGGTTGCCGGAATTTTGACGTATTCGAGGAGGGAAAATGGAATGATCGAAATTGAAAAGCCAAAAATTGAAACGGTTGAGATCAGCGATGATGCTACGTTTGGAAAGTTCGTCGTGGAACCACTTGAACGCGGATATGGTACTACTCTAGGGAACTCCTTGCGTCGTATTTTATTATCTTCACTTCCGGGTGCCGCAGTGACGTCCATTCAGATTGATGGCGTACTGCACGAATTCTCAACAATTGAAGGCGTCGTAGAAGATGTTACGTCGATCATTTTGAACATTAAAAAACTTGCGCTTAAAATTTACTCAGATGAGGAAAAAACGCTTGAAATCGATGTTCAAGGTCCAGGAACCGTAACGGCTGCCGACATTACTCACGACAGCGATGTGGAAATTTTAAATCCGGATCTGCATATTGCGACATTAGGTGAAAACGCTAATTTCCGTATGCGCTTGACGGCACAACGCGGCAGAGGGTACAACCGGGCTGATCACAACAAAAAAGAAGATCATCCAATCGGCGTCATTGCGATCGACTCCATCTATACGCCTGTATCACGTGTAAACTTCCAAGTGGAAAACACACGGGTTGGGCAGCTTTCAAACTTTGATAAGTTGTCACTGGACGTTTGGACAGATGGCAGCATCGGACCGAAGGAAGCTATTTCCTTAGGGGCGAAAATCTTAAACGAACATCTTAACATTTTCGTAGGATTAACAGACGAAGCACAGCATGCGGAAATCATGGTAGAAAAAGAAGAAGACCAGAAAGAAAAAGTACTTGAGATGACGATCGAAGAACTTGATCTATCTGTTCGTTCTTACAACTGCTTGAAGCGCGCTGGTATTAATACTGTTCAAGAACTTGCGAACAAGAGCGAAGACGATATGATGAAAGTCCGCAACCTTGGCCGTAAATCTCTTGAAGAAGTAAAGGCGAAGCTGGACGAGCTTGGACTCGGCTTACGAAAAGAAGATTGATTAAATAAACGACATCAATAAAGGAGGGTATCTTCATGGCTTACAGAAAGCTAGGACGTACAAGCGCTCAGCGCAAAGCGATGCTTCGTGATTTGACAACAGACCTTATCATCAGCGAACGCATTGAAACGACTGAAGCACGTGCAAAAGAATTGCGCTCAGTTGTAGAAAAAATGATTACACTCGGTAAACGTGGTGACTTGCATGCCCGCCGTCAGGCTGCAGCATTCCTTCGTCACGAAGTCGCTTCTACGAAAGAAGTAGAGAAAAACGGCAAAACGAAAGAACAGCCAGTTTACGCACTTCAAAAATTGTTTGATGATGTGGCACCACGCTACAATGAGCGTCAAGGTGGCTACACTCGCATTATGAAAGTTGGTCCACGCCGCGGCGATGGCGCACCAATGGTGATTATCGAGCTAGTATAAGCTCCTTAAGACCGCGAAATGGGCAGAACAAAACGAACGTTGCTTTGTTTTGCCCTTTTTTTATATCTTAAGAAAGTGCCGGTTTTTGGAAAGTCCAGTTTCAATTGCCAACGGAGGCCTGCAGTATGCACAGAATACAAGCATGGCGAACCACGAAACCGCATTCTTTGCTTCTGTTCTGCTCTCCGCAGTCACCTCTGCACTTTCGAATGAACAAGCTTAGAGCGTTACGATGGGCGTACCTTCTTACGCTTCACGTGCGTCCCGTCTAGCTCATGCACCCCCTGCCACGCTGCCGTAGCAGCAAGAAGAAATCCATTCTTCGGCTCGGGGTGCGGGCTTTTTTTATTTTTGCCGAAATAAGGAGGTGCCAGCATGAAGGAATCCATTATCTCGATTGACGATGTGTCATTTCAATATCCGGATCAAACTGCTTTTGCTCTTCAGCATGTGTCTTTTCATGTGCAGCGCGGTGAATGGCTGGCGATTGTCGGTCATAATGGTTCAGGGAAATCCACGCTTGCTAAAATGCTGAACGGTCTTCACTATCCGCAGGAAGGAACGGTCACCATCAGCGGACTGGCTCTTTCAGAACAAAATGTGTGGGCGATTCGGAAAAAGCTCGGAATGGTTTTTCAGAATCCAGACAACCAGTTTGTCGGTACCACTGTGCAAGATGATGTGGCTTTTGGGTTAGAAAATAACGGTGTCGAACAAAAGGAAATGAAAGAACGTGTACAGGAAGCGCTCCAAAAAGTCGGCATGACCGCTTTTCTGAATCAAGAGCCACACCATCTTTCAGGCGGTCAAAAACAGCGGGTAGCCATTGCCAGCGTGATTGCGCTGCGGCCGGACATTATCCTGCTTGATGAAGCCACCTCGATGCTTGACCCGGCCGGACGTGATGAAGTGATGAATACGATTCGTGATCTTAAAGAGAAAGAAGGATTAACGGTTATCTCTATTACACATGATTTGGAGGAAGCTGCGAAAGCGGACCGGGTCATTGTGTTGAATGAAAGCAGTGTATATGCAGAAGGGTCTCCACAGGCTATTTTCCAACTGGATCAGGAATTGCTTACATTAGGTCTTGATGTTCCATTTTCAGTCCGGATGAGCCAACTGCTGGCGGATAAAGGAATCACCCTGTCGGAGCGCCATTTTACGGAAGAAGAGCTGGTGAGAGACGTATGGACATTAAATTTCACGGAGTAGAATACCGCTATGCAGCCGGAACGCCGTTTGAGCGGCTCGCGATTACAGATATCACCTTTCATATTCCTTCCGGTGAATACGTAGCAGTAATCGGCCATACCGGCTCTGGGAAATCGACGGTTCTGCAGCATTTAAATGTGCTGCTGCAGCCGCTGCGAGGCAAAATTGAGGTCGGCAGCCGGACGATTGTCGCCGGCCGGAAAGAAAAGAATTTAAAAGACGTCCGCCGCCGCGTCGGTATTGTGTTTCAGTTTCCAGAGCATCAGCTGTTTGAAGAAACGGTAGAAAAGGATATTTGCTTTGGGCCGATGAATTTCGGTGTATCTGAGGAAGAAGCCAGAAAACGGGCTCGTGAAGCGATTCATCTTGTGGGGCTTCCGCCATCTGTGCTGGAGCGCTCTCCTTTTGACCTATCAGGCGGGCAAATGCGCCGGGTAGCCATTGCCGGCGTGCTGGCGATGAAGCCGGATGTGCTCGTATTAGATGAGCCGACAGCAGGGCTGGATCCGCGCGGGCGTCGTGAAATCATGGAGCTGTTTCATTCGTTAAAAAAAGAAAACAGCCTGACCTGCGTGCTCGTGACGCACAGCATGGAAGATGCGGCTCGTTATGCAGACCGGCTGATTGTCATGCATAAAGGCCGTGTTGCGAAAATGGGCACGCCGCGGGAGCTTTTTCGGAATCGGGCCAGCTTAACGGCTCTTGGGCTTGATGTGCCGGAGACGGTTCGGCTGCAGTATATGTTTGAGGAAAAGCTTGGACAGCCGCTTCCTCATCTTTGCTTAACACCTGAAGAACTTGCTCATGAAATAGCCCGTCTTCGAGGTGAGCGCCCATGATGGAAAAAATAATTTTAGGCCGTTACCTGCCGGGCGATTCAGTTGTACACCGGATGGACCCCCGGGCCAAGCTATTATTTATTTTCGGCTTTGTCCTGATTGTGTTTTTAGCCAATAATGTGCTTACGTATGCTTTGCTGAGCTTGTTTACGCTTGTTGTTATCTTGCTGTCAAACGTACGGATTGCTTTTTTAATGGCTGGATTAAAACCGGTTATTTTTCTTATCCTCTTTACCTTTTTGATACATGTGTTTTTTACAAAAGAGGGAGAGGTTTTGGCTCAGCTGGGGTTCTTGAGCATTTATAAAGGCGGGATCATTAAAGGCGCTTTTATTTCCCTGCGCTTTCTCCTGTTGATCTTTGTTACGTCGCTTCTGACACTGACTACACCGCCTATTTCCGTAACAGATGGAATTGAATCACTTTTTGGTCCGTTAAAACGAGTGAAAGTGCCGGTTCATGAGCTGGCACTGATGATCTCGATTTCTCTGCGCTTTATCCCGACGCTGCTGGATGAAACGGACAAAATTATGAAAGCCCAGATGGCCCGGGGCGCTGATTTTACAAGCGGGTCCGTTTCAAGCCGGGTTAAGGCCGTGATTCCGCTTTTGATTCCCCTGTTTGTCAGTGCCTTTAAGCGGGCGGAGGAGCTGGCAGTAGCCATGGAAGCACGTGGCTACCGCGGAGGCGAAGGACGCACCAAATACCGTGTACTCGCGTGGCATCTGCGGGATACAGCTGCGCTGTTTGTTCTAGCAGCGCTGGCAGCTGCCTTAGTCGGGCTGAGAAGCTGATGGAGGAATGAGCGTGAAACGAATTAAATGTAAGTTAATGTATGATGGCTCTCGCTTTTCCGGCTACCAGTCACAGCCGAAGGACCGGACTGTACAGCAGGAAGTGGAGCGCGCACTTTGGAAAATTCATAAAAAGACCCCGATTAAAACTCATGCATCGGGCCGTACGGATGCAGGTGTACATGCAATGGGGCAGATCATTCATTTTGACACACCCATTGAGATGCCGGCAGAGCGCTGGGCCCGTGCTTTAAACGGGGTGCTGCCGGAGGATATATCTGTTAAGCGGGCCGAGGAAGTCCCGGAGACCTTTCATGCCCGTTACTCGGTTACAGGGAAGGAATACCGTTACCGTATTTACCGGACACCATACCGTGATCCGTTTCGTACGGTGCATGCTTATCATTATCCGTATCCGCTTGACGTTGAACGAATGAAGCGAGCGGCTGCACATCTGCTAGGGGAGCATGATTTTACTTCTTTTTGCTCGACGAAAACGGATAAAGAAAATAAAGTGCGGACTGTCACAGATATTTCATTTTTGGAGCAGGGTGACGATCTGGAAATCCGCTTTGCCGGCACCGGCTTTTTATATAACATGGTCCGGATCATGACAGGGACGCTTATAAAGGTCGGAAATGGGCGTCTGGAGCCTGATGAGGTGGCTCATATTCTAGCAGCAAGAGACCGCAATCGTGCCGCTCAGACGGCTCCTGCGGAAGGATTATATCTATGGTCCGTTCATTATGACTAAAACATCTGACGGCTTTTAAAGGGGCGGAAAAAAGCCGTGTTTTAAATTCTTTTCGTGACAACTTCACCAAGTGTTGCATTTTATCTTGACAATGAATAACAAGCGGTATATTATAGCATATGGTATGTTATTTGACCCCACGATAAGCCCCGGAAACTTATTCGTGATATAAATACATGGAACCGTAAAATACAAACAAATCAGGAGGGTAAACAATGCGTACGACTTATATGGCGAAAGCAGGCGAAATCGAGCGTAAATGGTTCGTGATCGATGCTGAAGGCAAAACATTGGGCCGTCTTTCAAGCGAAGTAGCATCTATTTTGCGCGGCAAACATAAACCAACTTTCACACCACATGTTGACACAGGCGATCACGTGATCATCATCAATGCATCTAAAATCGAATTAACAGGTAACAAACTTCAAGGGAAAATCTATTACCGTCACAGCATGTATCCAGGTGGTTTGAAATCAACAACTGCTGGTCAAATGCGTGACAAAAACCCTGAAAGAATGCTTGAGCTTGCAATCAAAGGCATGCTTCCAAAAGGTTCTTTAGGTCGTCAAATGTTCAAGAAACTTCACGTTTACGCTGGAGCAGAACACAAACACGAAGCACAACAACCAGAAGTTTACGAACTTCGCGGATAATTTATTTAACTAAAAGGAGGAAATGACATTGTCACAAGTTCAATACTTAGGCACAGGACGCCGTAAAAGTTCAGTAGCCCGCGTACGTCTAGTACCAGGCGAAGGTAAAATCATCATCAACGGCCGTACTGCTGAAGATTATATTCCATTCGAAGCGCTGCGCACTGTGATCAACCAGCCGCTTGTTGCGACTGAAACAGTAAACAGCTACGATGTACACGTAAATGTAAACGGAGGCGGCTACACAGGACAAGCGGGAGCGATCCGTCACGGTATCGCGCGTGCTCTTCTGCAAGCTGATCCAGAATTCCGTCCAACACTAAAACGTGCTGGCTACCTTACACGTGATGCACGTGCAAAAGAACGTAAAAAATACGGTCTTAAAGGCGCTCGTCGCGCACCTCAGTTCTCAAAACGTTAATTTTTGCGTTTGGAAGACTCTCAGCTTTTTGGCTGGGAGTCTTTTTTATTTATCCAGCTCTCTCTAGCTGGATAAAGCAGTTCTCATAAGGCTTCTGGAACGGCTTAAACAGATCAATCAGTCATCCTTTCCTGATAACGGGAAAGGATTCTTTCATGTGAGCCGGTTTTTCTACATATAGTGGTCGTGACAGGAGGGAAAGCGATGAAAAAGCTTATTTTCGTTCTGATGCTCGCAGCGGCTGCTGCTTTTTTATATCAAGGAGTCAAGCCGGTGTTTAATGATTGGCGTCCTCCGCTTACCGGAATGACGATTATGATTGATCCGGGGCATGGGGGAATGGATGGCGGCGCGGGAAGTGAGCCGGCACTCGAGAAGGACATTGCCCTGTCTGTTTCAGAGAAGCTGAGAGAGTATTTAAATGGACAAGGCGCGGTTGTCCTTATGACGAGAGAAAAAGATAAAGATTTAGCCGGGGCAGAAACAAAAAGCGTCCGTACGCGAAAAACGGAAGATCTGCGCAAAAGAAAGCAGCTGATTAACGAGTCGGGGGCAGACCTGCTTATAAGCGTGCACTTAAATGCGATTCCAGCAGAACAATGGCGGGGAGCGCAGACTTTTTACTCGCCTCATATGCCTCAAAACAAACAGATTGCAACAGCCATCCAAAACGAACTGGTCGGCAACCTGGGCAATACAGACCGGAAGCCGGCAGAGATCGGACATGTTTTTATTTTAAAAGAAGCGGATGTTCCCGGGGCGCTTGTCGAGATCGGCTTTCTATCTAATCCTGCCGAACGCCGGCTTCTCGAAAGTGAAAGCTATCAGGAAAAAACAGCAGCGGCTATTTCCCGGGGCATTTTACGTTACGTAGACGGGAAGTAACCGTTTCCTAACAATCCACAGAGAGTGTGCTATACTAAATAATGAGAATACTACAGTCAAAGGATGGTGCCACTGATGATGACAGAAACACAGGTACGTGATATCGTGAATGCTCTTGAAGACCCTTTTTTACATAAAAAACTATCCGAAACAGGGGGGCTTGAAGAGGTATCCATTAAAGAAGAAAAAAATCATGTCAGTGTTAAAATCGCAATTGCACAAACGGGTACACCGGAACAGCTTCAGCTGCAAATGCGAATTGTGAATGCGTTAAAAGAAGCGGGTGTGGAAACAGTCGGCATCCGATTTAAACAATTATCTGAGGAAAAAATCGCCCAATTTCGCGGAGCAGATGCAGCAGGACAGGATGAAGGCCTTCTGTCTCCAAACAGCGAAACAACCTTCCTGGCGATCGCGAGCGGAAAAGGCGGGGTTGGTAAATCAACTGTATCGGTAAATCTTGCTGTGTCGCTTGCACGCCTTGGAAAAAAAGTTGGTCTTATAGACGCCGATATTTACGGATTTAGTGTGCCGGATATGATGGGAATCACGACACGTCCAGTAGTCCGCGGTCAAAAGATTTATCCGGTTGACCGTTTTGACGTTAAAGTTATTTCGATGGGCTTTTTTGTAGACGATAACGCTCCGGTTATTTGGCGCGGCCCTATGCTTGGCAAAATGCTGAATAACTTTTTCACGGAAGTAGAATGGGGAGATCTCGATTACCTCCTATTGGACCTGCCTCCGGGTACAGGAGATGTAGCGCTTGATGTACATACGATTTTGCCGCGCTGTAAAGAAGTAATTGTTACTACACCGCACCCAACAGCAGCTTTTGTTGCAGCGCGTGCTGGTGCAATGGCACTGCAAACAGATCATGAAGTCGTCGGTGTTATCGAGAACATGGCTTACTTTGAAAGCAAAACAACAGGTGAAAAAGAATACATTTTTGGACGCGGTGGAGGAGACAAGCTCGCTGATGAGCTGCGCACAGAAGTGCTCGGCCGCCTTCCGCTGCAGCAGCCAGACTGGGATGAGAAAGATTTTGCTCCATCTGTTTATGCGGAGGATCATCCGCTTGGCTCGATTTATCTGGATATTGCTAAAAAGCTCGATCAAAAAATTGGATCTAACTAAACGCTTTTGGGCTTCGGCCCAGAAGCTTTTTTTTATGACGGTCAAAAAATGTTCATGGTGCAGGAAGGCATGTCTTGGTACAATCGAAGAAGACGAACATACGGGAGGAATTTTGTGTGGGTATACGAAATTGGATCCGTTTTTTTACACATACGCTGCTCATTGGCGGGGCCGCAACAGGTATCTTAGGTTTTATCATCCGCTGGAATGAATTTGCTCCGCTGTTTGCAAACGGAGAGTGGGGAGAAGTACTGTCGGTTTTAACATGGCTTATTGGAGTCGGCTTTACCTTCAGTGTAATCAGCCAAATGGGGTTTTTTGCATACTTAACAATTCACCAGTTTGGTCTTGGACTGTTCAAGTCTTATTGGGGGGGTATTCAAACAGCGCTTATTGCCGTTGTATTATTTGATCTCGTTTATTTCCGCTTTCAAGCATTCAGCAGCGGAGAAACGATCGGTTCCTACATCTTGCTCGCTGCGATTCTTCTTCTCGTTGGAATTGTGACCGCTTACCAAAAAGCAAGAGGCAGAAACCGGAATGTATTTGTGGCGGCTCTGTTTTTTATGGTCGTTGTGACAACGCTTGAATGGCTTCCTGTTCTGCAGGCAAACGAAGAAAGCTGGTTGTATTTAATGCTTTTTACTCTGCTGCCGTGCAACGCTTTTCAGCTGCTGATGCTCCCTAAGTATAATCAAAAAACCATGAAAGCAGCATAACAAACTGCTTTCATGGTTTTTTAAGGGATATATTCGACTTGTGCCCGGCCGCCAGCCAATTCCGATAAGCTGATGACTTTTTTCTTTGTTAGTAAAAGAGGCAGCCATTTCTTCGTTACACGGAGATCCTCCTGCGGGTTGAGAAGAATAATATCTCCTTCATCAACATGACGCACCAATTCTGAAGGCGGCTGGTCTGCTAAATTCACGCTCCATTGAACAGCTAAATAACCTTGGGCAGCGGGCATGTCCGGTAATTCTCCCGTATCTTCAGCCGCTCGTATAAAGAGAAGGGAGTTCCTTCCGTAGGTGCTTAATATCTTTTGGACAGCGGCAATTTCTTTTTCCACTGCCTGATCGTCTGAAACATCTGTCAGCAGCACTCCAATATCAAAAGCCCGATCGACTAATAATTTTGCGGTTTTTGGATGTTTTTTCAGCCAGGACGATGTGACAAAAAAAGAAGCCGTCACTTTCTGGTCGATGAATATGTTCACAAGCTTGGACGTATTTTTCGAAGTGGAATCTACGTTTACGGTTAAGGCAATGTGCTCGTTGCCTTTATAAATGGCAGCTGGCTGCCCGGCGAATGAAATGGCCGGCTGCTCAGCAGGCGGAGACATGATGACGAAACCCATGGTGACGGAAGAAAGGAAGAGAACAGCCCATTTTAATTGTTTGAGTCGAATAAATAACCAAGGCATCGCGGCTTCAGCCTCCGTTTTAAAGTGATTTGACAAAGTATATGAAAAAAAATAAAAAAAAGAAGAAAAACTATTGACCATTTGATTGTATGCATGGTAAATTAAATCTTGCCCGTTACGAGAAACAAATGTCGAAAAAACATTTTTAAAAAAGTGTTGACACATAACGAGGCGAAATGATATTATATAAAAGTTGCTATTGAGCAACGCATTGAACATTGAAAACTGAACAAAATCAATAAAAACGTCAACGTTTTAAATTTTTATCTTCCACTAAAAACACCCCGTGTTTTAGTGGAAACAAATGAGCAAGTCAAACTTTTTTGGAGAGTTTGATCCTGGCTCAGGACGAACGCTGGCGGCGTGCCTAATACATGCAAGTCGAGCGGACTTGACAGAGCTTGCTCTGTTCAAGTCAGCGGCGGACGGGTGAGTAACACGTGGGTAACCTGCCTGTAAGACTGGGATAACTCCGGGAAACCGGGGCTAATACCGGATAATATCAAGAGCTGCATGGCTCTTGATTGAAAGGCGGCTTCGGCTGTCACTTACAGATGGACCCGCGGCGCATTAGCTAGTTGGTGAGGTAACGGCTCACCAAGGCGACGATGCGTAGCCGACCTGAGAGGGTGATCGGCCACACTGGGACTGAGACACGGCCCAGACTCCTACGGGAGGCAGCAGTAGGGAATCTTCCGCAATGGACGAAAGTCTGACGGAGCAACGCCGCGTGAGTGAAGAAGGTTTTCGGATCGTAAAACTCTGTTGTCAGGGAAGAACAAGTACGGGAGTAACTGCCCGTACCTTGACGGTACCTGGCCAGAAAGCCACGGCTAACTACGTGCCAGCAGCCGCGGTAATACGTAGGTGGCAAGCGTTGTCCGGAATTATTGGGCGTAAAGCGCGCGCAGGCGGCCTTTTAAGTCTGATGTGAAAGCCCACGGCTCAACCGTGGAGGGTCATTGGAAACTGGAAGGCTTGAGTGCAGAAGAGAAGAGCGGAATTCCACGTGTAGCGGTGAAATGCGTAGAGATGTGGAGGAACACCAGTGGCGAAGGCGGCTCTTTGGTCTGTAACTGACGCTGAGGCGCGAAAGCGTGGGGAGCGAACAGGATTAGATACCCTGGTAGTCCACGCCGTAAACGATGAGTGCTAAGTGTTGGGGGGTTTCCGCCCCTCAGTGCTGCAGCTAACGCATTAAGCACTCCGCCTGGGGAGTACGGCCGCAAGGCTGAAACTCAAAGGAATTGACGGGGGCCCGCACAAGCGGTGGAGCATGTGGTTTAATTCGAAGCAACGCGAAGAACCTTACCAGGTCTTGACATCCCGCTGACCGGTCTGGAGACAGATCTTCCCCTTCGGGGGCAGCGGTGACAGGTGGTGCATGGTTGTCGTCAGCTCGTGTCGTGAGATGTTGGGTTAAGTCCCGCAACGAGCGCAACCCTTGATCTTAGTTGCCAGCATTTAGTTGGGCACTCTAAGGTGACTGCCGGTGACAAACCGGAGGAAGGTGGGGATGACGTCAAATCATCATGCCCCTTATGACCTGGGCTACACACGTGCTACAATGGATGGTACAAAGGGCTGCAAGACCGCGAGGTTTAGCCAATCCCATAAAACCATTCTCAGTTCGGATTGTAGGCTGCAACTCGCCTGCATGAAGCTGGAATCGCTAGTAATCGCGGATCAGCATGCCGCGGTGAATACGTTCCCGGGCCTTGTACACACCGCCCGTCACACCACGAGAGTTTGCAACACCCGAAGTCGGTGGGGTAACCCTTACGGGAGCCAGCCGCCGAAGGTGGGGCAGATGATTGGGGTGAAGTCGTAACAAGGTAGCCGTATCGGAAGGTGCGGCTGGATCACCTCCTTTCTAAGGATATTTACGGAAGTGAGAACTTGGTTCTCACAAACGTTTGACGTTTGATTTTGTTCAGTTTTGAAGAGTTCAATCTCTTCTTGTGCCCGCATTTATTTATGCAGGCAGCTGAAACTGTTCTTTGAAAACTGGATAGAAGCAACACATTGTATGACCAAAGCAAAAAACCGAGTAAGATACACCGCCATTTTAGGTTAAGTTAGAAAGGGCGCACGGTGGATGCCTTGGCACTAGGAGCCGAAGAAGGACGGGACTAACACCGATATGCTCCGGGGAGCTGTAAGTAAGCTTTGATCCGGAGATTTCCGAATGGGGAAACCCACCATCCGTAATGGGATGGTACCCCTGCCTGAATACATAGGGCAGGAGGAGGCATACCCGGGGAACTGAAACATCTAAGTACCCGGAGGAAGAGAAAGCAAACGCGATTCCCTGAGTAGCGGCGAGCGAAACGGGACATAGCCCAAACCAAGAAGCTTGCTTCTTGGGGTTGTAGGACACTCTATACGGAGTTACAAAGGAAGAGGATAGGTGAAGCGATCTGGAAAGATCCGCGGTACAAGGTAACAGCCCTGTAGCCGAAATCTTCTTCTCTCTTGAGTGTATCCTGAGTACGGCGGAACACGAGGAATTCCGTCGGAATCCGGGAGGACCATCTCCCAAGGCTAAATACTCCCTAGTGACCGATAGTGAACCAGTACCGTGAGGGAAAGGTGAAAAGCACCCCGGAAGGGGAGTGAAAGAGATCCTGAAACCGTGTGCCTACAAGTAGTTAGAGCCCTTTAACGGGTGATAGCGTGCCTTTTGTAGAATGAACCGGCGAGTTACGATTTCATGCAAGGTTAAGCTGATAAGGCGGAGCCGCAGCGAAAGCGAGTCTGAATAGGGCGCATGAGTATGAGGTCGTAGACCCGAAACCAGGTGATCTACCCATGTCCAGGATGAAGGTGAGGTAACACTCACTGGAGGTCCGAACCCACGCACGTTGAAAAGTGCGGGGATGAGGTGTGGGTAGCGGTGAAATTCCAATCGAACCTGGAGATAGCTGGTTCTCTCCGAAATAGCTTTAGGGCTAGCCTCAAACGAAGAGTACTGGAGGTAGAGCACTGTTTGGACTAGGGGCCCATCCCGGGTTACCGAATTCAGACAAACTCCGAATGCCAGATACTTATGTTTGGGAGTCAGACTGCGAGTGATAAGATCCGTAGTCAAGAGGGAAACAGCCCAGACCACCAGCTAAGGTCCCAAAGTATACGTTAAGTGGAAAAGGATGTGGAGTTGCCCAGACAACCAGGATGTTGGCTTAGAAGCAGCCACCATTTAAAGAGTGCGTAATAGCTCACTGGTCGAGTGACTCTGCGCCGAAAATGTACCGGGGCTAAACGTATCACCGAAGCTGTGGATTGACACCTTATGGTGTCAGTGGTAGGAGAGCGTTCCAGGGGCTGTGAAGCCAGACCGAAAGGACTGGTGGAGCGCCTGGAAGTGAGAATGCCGGTATGAGTAGCGAAAGAAGGGTGAGAATCCCTTCCACCGAATGCCTAAGGTTTCCTGAGGAAGGCTCGTCCTCTCAGGGTTAGTCGGGACCTAAGCCGAGGCCGAAAGGCGTAGGCGATGGATAACAGGTTGATATTCCTGTACCACCAAGCATCGTTTGAGTGATGGGGGGACGCAGGAGGATAGGAGATCACGCAGCTGGATACGCGTGTTTAAGCAGTCAGGCTGGAAATGAGGCAAATCCCGTTTCCATTAAGGCTGAGCTGTGATGACGAGGGAATTTTAGTACCGAAGTCTTCGATTCCACACTGCCAAGAAAAGCCTCTAGCGAGATGTAAGGTGCCCGTACCGCAAACCGACACAGGTAGGCGAGGAGAGAATCCTAAGGTGAGCGAGTGAACTCTCGTTAAGGAACTCGGCAAAATGACCCCGTAACTTCGGGAGAAGGGGTGCTCTGGTAGGGTGCAAGCCCGAGAGAGCCGCAGTGAATAGGCCCAGGCGACTGTTTAGCAAAAACACAGGTCTCTGCAAAGCCGCAAGGCGACGTATAGGGGCTGACGCCTGCCCGGTGCTGGAAGGTTAAGAGGAGGGCTTAGCGCAAGCGAAGGTCTGAATTGAAGCCCCAGTAAACGGCGGCCGTAACTATAACGGTCCTAAGGTAGCGAAATTCCTTGTCGGGTAAGTTCCGACCCGCACGAAAGGCGCAACGATCTGGGCACTGTCTCAACGAGAGACTCGGTGAAATTATAGTACCTGTGAAGATGCAGGTTACCCGCGACAGGACGGAAAGACCCCGTGGAGCTTTACTGCAGCCTGATATTGAATTTTGGCACAGTCTGCACAGGATAGGCAGGAGCCTTGGAAGCCGGAGCGCCAGCTTCGGTGGAGGCGCTGGTGGGATACTGCCCTGACTGTGTTGAAATTCTAACCCGCACCCGTGATCCGGGTGGGAGACAGTGTCAGGCGGGCAGTTTGACTGGGGCGGTCGCCTCCTAAAATGTAACGGAGGCGCCCAAAGGTTCCCTCAGAATGGTTGGAAATCATTCGCAGAGTGTAAAGGCACAAGGGAGCTTGACTGCGAGACCTACAAGTCGAGCAGGGACGAAAGTCGGGCTTAGTGATCCGGTGGTTCCGCATGGAAGGGCCATCGCTCAACGGATAAAAGCTACCCCGGGGATAACAGGCTTATCTCCCCCAAGAGTCCACATCGACGGGGAGGTTTGGCACCTCGATGTCGGCTCATCGCATCCTGGGGCTGTAGTCGGTCCCAAGGGTTGGGCTGTTCGCCCATTAAAGCGGTACGCGAGCTGGGTTCAGAACGTCGTGAGACAGTTCGGTCCCTATCCGTCGCGGGCGCAGGAAATTTGAGAGGAGCTGTCCTTAGTACGAGAGGACCGGGATGGACACACCGCTGGTGTACCAGTTGTCTCGCCAGAGGCATCGCTGGGTAGCTATGTGTGGACGGGATAAGTGCTGAAAGCATCTAAGCATGAAGCCCCCCTCAAGATGAGATTTCCCATTACGCAAGTAAGTAAGATCCCTTGAAGATGACGAGGTAGATAGGTTCGAGGTGGAAGTGCGGCGACGCATGGAGCTGACGAATACTAATCGATCGAGGACTTAATCAATGTACACTTGGCGTGTAACCGAAAGGTTTTTGCCCATACAATAACGCTTCTATCCAGTTTTGAAAGAACACTTCTTTCAAACTTCATAGTCAGGTGGCAATAGCGAAGAGGTCACACCCGTTCCCATCCCGAACACGGCCGTTAAGCTCTTCAGCGCCGATGGTAGTTGGGGGTTTCCCCCTGTGAGAGCAGGACGCTGCCTGGCATAATTTTATATCATTCCGCAGTAGCTCAGTGGTAGAGCAATCGGCTGTTAACCGATCGGTCGCAAGTTCGAGTCTTGCCTGCGGAGCCATTGCTTTATTGCTTTGCTTCCATAGCTCAGCAGGTAGAGTGCTTCCATGGTAAGGAAGAGGTCACCGGTTCGAGCCCGGTTGGAAGCTTACTTTTGTAAGCCGCTTATAAAGTTTAATAGATAGGCCCCTTGGTCAAGCGGTTAAGACACCGCCCTTTCACGGCGGTAACACGGGTTCGAATCCCGTAGGGGTCACCATTTTTGGAGGATTAGCTCAGCTGGGAGAGCATCTGCCTTACAAGCAGAGGGTCGGCGGTTCGATCCCGTCATCCTCCACCATTTATGCCGGTGTAGCTCAATTGGTAGAGCAACTGACTTGTAATCAGTAGGTTGGGGGTTCAAGTCCTCTTGCCGGCACCACTTCTTAATTAAATAATACGGAGGGGTAGCGAAGTGGCTAAACGCGGCGGACTGTAAATCCGCTCCTTCGGGTTCGGCAGTTCGAATCTGCCCCCCTCCACCATTTTCCTAAAGGAACATATACAAACATGTTCTTTTTCTTCTTTTTTGGGGTATACTACATAACAGATAACATCAATGGGCTATAGCCAAGCGGTAAGGCAACGGACTTTGACTCCGTCACGCGAAGGTTCGAATCCTTCTAGCCCAGCCATTTTGAGCCATTAGCTCAGTCGGTAGAGCATCTGACTTTTAATCAGAGGGTCGAAGGTTCGAGTCCTTCATGGCTCATTTTAGGAAAAAAGGCATTTCATGTATATACATGAAATGCCTTTTTTCATCTATTTTTTCGTTTTTCGACAAAAAAACTGCTATAATTAGAAATAAAAGGGAGCAACATCTAAAAAAAAGAGGTTGCTTTTTTATTTACGGATGGACCATTCATTTAAAAGTCGATCCAGCTTTTGACTGATTTCAATGACTTTTTGATCATTAAAAGATGTCAGCATGGCCTGGGAGATCATTTCAGAACGGTACTGCTCAATCGTTGTTTCGAGTTGAATGGACTGCAACAGATGATACCCCCTATCCATAAATAAATTATACATACAAAAGAATTACCCACTTAATGGAATTGTAAACCTGAAAAAAATAATTTTTATTTCTTTGAAACCTTTATGTACGTGCATCCGTATAAACACATACCGCGAGGGCGGAGGGAGAGAAAATGGATTTAATTGTACAAAGACGAATTAAACAAGTTGTAAAAGGAGACCAAAATGCATTTGGAGAAATTGTCGAGCTTTATAAGGACAAAGTATACCAAATCTGTTTTCGGATGCTCTGGGACCGCCATGAGGCAGAGGATGCGGCACAAGAAACTTTTTTGAAAGCTTTTTTGAACATTCATACGTATAATCAAAACAAAAAGTTTTCAACATGGCTGTATCGAATTGCCACCAATTTATGTATTGATAAAATCCGTAAAAAGAAGCCGGATTATCATTTAGATGCAGAAATTGCCGGAACAGAAGGATTAAATATGTACTCACATTTGGCCTCAGGCGATCAGCTTCCGGAAGATGAAGTCGAGAGCCTTGAATTGCAGGCATCGATTCATAAGGCGATTTTATTGCTTCCAGAGAAGTATCGTTCCGTTGTTGTGTTGAAATATATTGAAGAACTGCCGCTGCAGGAAATAGCAGATATATTAGAACTGCCCCTTGGAACGGTAAAAACACGTGTACACAGGGGACGTGAAGCCCTGCGAAAGCATTTGCGGCATTTGTGAGAAAGGGTGCGATGAACGATGACATCTTGTCCGAAACGGATTGTTCATTATATGCATGAGTATCTGGATGGGGATATTCAAGAAGAAGCAAAAAAAGAGTTAAAAGATCATATAGAAATGTGTAAGGACTGCAGACAGCATTTTGCTGAATTAAAGAAAACCATTGCACTTGTTCAAAGTGCTTCCCATATAGCAGCGCCGGCAGGCTTTACGGGCCGTGTAATGGCGCTGCTTCCGCGAGAAGGGAAAAAGGTCGGGATAGAGCGATGGTTTAAAAACCATCCGTTTTTAACGGCAGCAGCGTTGTTTCTGCTGTTAATGAGCGGGGGCTTTGCTTCTTTTTTCAGTCAGGAAGACAATCAGTTTGCTTTTACGAAAAATAGTGCGCTAAAAGTAGAAAATGAGACCGTCATTGTACCGGCCGGAACCGTTGTTGAAGAAGATATTGTCGTGAAAAACGGCGACATTCGAATCGAAGGCTCTGTCGATGGAAATGTCACTGTGATCAATGGAGACCGCTTTATGGCATCTGCTGGAAATGTTACAGGAGATATTGAAGAGATAGATGCATTGTTTGGTCGAATTTGGTATGAGATAAAAATGGTGTTTCAATAAGAAGCTGACGGTAATCGTCTGCTTCTTTTTCGCTTGTATGTTATAATGGACAAGTTAAGTAAGAGAGTGATTTCTTCACGGCTCCGTAATTCCAACCTGGAGGATCTAGTATGCCGTTTACGACTTATTTTCAAGATTATACGTTTATTGATTATTTATCGAATACGATTGATATACTGCTTGTTTGGTATGTGATATATAAGCTGCTTATGGTCATTAGAGGGACAAAAGCTGTCCAGTTGTTAAAAGGGATTTTTGTTATTGTCATTATACGCGCCATAGCAGGTTTTGCCGGCCTTGATACATTAAGCTGGATTATGCAGCAGGCGCTCACCTGGGGCTTCCTGGCTGTGATCATCATTTTCCAGCCGGAAGTAAGGCGTGCATTGGAGCAGCTGGGACGCGGGCGCATTTTTTCCCGCAGTGCCATACAGGAAGACGAGGAACAGCGTAAAATTATTGACGCGCTCGTTAAGTCGATCCGTTACATGGGGAAGCGCCGGATTGGTGCACTTATTTCCATTGAAAAAGAAACAGGCCTGAACGACTATATTGAAACGGGCATTCCGATGCAATCCGTTATTACATCAGAGCTGCTGATTAATATATTCATTCCCAATACGCCGCTGCATGACGGAGCTGTTATTATTCAAAAAGACCAGATTGCCGCTGCCGCCTGCTATCTACCCTTATCGGAAAACCCGTTTATTTCAAAAGAGCTGGGCACACGGCACCGGGCAGCGCTTGGTATTAGTGAGGTCACAGACAGCTTGACGATTATCGTATCGGAGGAAACAGGCGCTATTTCTGTAACCCGAAACGGTGATTTGTACCGTGATTTAACGGAAGAGGAATTTCGGGACATTTTAGAGCATCAGCTGTTGACTGGCATCAACAAAAATGAGTCTTCCAACCGCTGGATGTGGAAGGGGCGCAGAAACAATGGATAATTTCGTGGAAAGCAAATGGTTTGTACGCATTGTGGCTTTCTTACTGGCTTTTTTGCTTTACATGACAGTGAATTTTGGTGATTTTGAATCAGTTAAGCAGGCGGGAAGCGGCGCACTTGATACAACCGAGGTATTGACGAACGTACCGTTGAAGACATATTATGATACAGAAAATTTATATGTGTCTGGTGTACCGGAACAGGTGAGGGTGGAGATCTCCGGTCCGAAGAGTATCATCGAATCAACAAAGCGTCTGCGTGATTTCGAGGTGAACCTCGACTTAACGGATTACGAGATTGGAAAGCACCGGGTAGCTATTACGCACAAAAACTTCTCTGACAAGCTGGATGTGTCGATTCAGCCCGCTACGGTTGATGTAAACATAGAAGAGAAAGTAACCACTACGAAAACCGTCACTCCCGAATTTAATGATTCTGCGCTTGCAGAAGGCTATCAGGTCGACAACGTAACGGTTGCCCCAAGAGAAGTAAAAGTAACAGGGTCTGAGTCGGATATTGAGAAGATTGCATTTGTCCGCACAGCCCTGACCGGTGAAGACGAAATCGATGAGGAAACGACCGCAACCGCAGCGGTACAGGTACTCGATGGAAATTTAAACAAGCTTGATGTAAAAGTTGAGCCTGAAACGGTCCAAGTGTCGATCGCGGTAAAAAATCCAAGTAAAAAGGTGCCGCTCAATCCGGTAGCAAAAGGCACGCCGGCCGATAACGTGAAGATTTCTTCACTCCAGCCGGATGTAGATGAAATCACGATTTACGGAAAAGAATCAGCGCTGCAGGAGTTAAAGGAATTTTCTCTTCCAGTTGATGTAAGCGGGATAACAAAGGATACAACGCTTACCGTGCCGGTGAACTTGGGAGAACAGTTTAATTTCTCATCACCGCAGGAAGTAAAAGTGAAAGTCACAGTGGAAAAATCAACGGAAAAATCTTCATAAAGCCGTTTTGATAAAAGGAGAGAAACAATAGATGGGTAAGTATTTTGGTACAGATGGCGTCAGAGGCGTGGCAAATACAGAACTGACACCGGAACTTGCGTTTAAGCTGGGCCGGTTTGGCGGATATGTGTTAACGAAAGATGCGGAGCGTCCAAAAGTATTGATTGGACGGGATACCCGCATTTCAGGTCCAATGCTTGAAGGAGCACTTGTAGCAGGACTTCTTTCTATTGGAGCGGAAGTTATGCGCCTTGGCGTCATCTCCACACCAGGAGTTGCGTATTTAACAAAAGCCATGGATGCGCAGGCAGGTGTCATGATCTCAGCCTCACACAATCCTGTTCAGGACAACGGTATTAAATTTTTTGGTTCTGACGGTTTTAAGCTTTCTGATGAGCAGGAAGCAGAAATCGAAGCACTTTTAGATCAGGCAGAGGATACACTGCCGCGTCCGGCAGGAGCAGATCTTGGCTCAGTGAGTGATTACTTCGAAGGCGGCCAAAAGTACATCCAGTACTTGAAGCAGTCTGTTGAAGAAGATTTTGACGGCATTCACGTGGCACTTGATTGTGCACACGGCGCGACCTCTTCACTTGCTGCTCACTTGTTTGCCGATCTTGAAGCGGATATTTCGACAATGGGCGCTGCGCCAAATGGCTTAAATATCAACGACGGTGTTGGATCAACCCATCCAGAAAAGCTTGCACAATTCGTTAAAGAAAAAGAGGCGGATATCGGCCTTGCCTTTGATGGTGACGGTGACCGCTTGATTGCAGTCGACGAAAACGGCAGCATCGTGGATGGCGACCAAATTATGTTTATTTGTGCACGCTATATGAAAGAGCAGGGGCGCTTAAACAACAATACGATTGTTTCAACCGTTATGAGTAACCTGGGCTTTTACAAAGGCATCGCCGAGCACAGCATTCAAAGCGAACAAACGGCTGTCGGTGATCGATACGTAGTAGAAGCAATGAAAAAGTACAATTATAATCTTGGCGGCGAACAGTCCGGCCATATTATTTTCCTTGATTACAATACGACAGGTGACGGCCTGCTCAGTGGCCTACAGATTGTCAACATTATGAAAGCAACAAAAAAATCGCTGTCTGAACTTGCGGCAGAGATGAGAAAATTCCCGCAGACGCTTGTCAATGTGCGTGTAACAGATAAGCATCATGTGACAGAAAATGAAAAAGTCAAAGCAGAAATCGAACGTGTGGAAGCAGAAATGGCCGGTAATGGCCGAGTTCTTGTTCGCCCATCCGGTACAGAGCCTCTCGTGCGCGTGATGGTGGAAGCGGCGACAGAAGAGCAATGCCGTTCATACACAGACCGCATTGCAAAAATCGTTGACGAAGAAATGGGTCTTCGCGTATAAGAAAAGGAAGTCTGGACGCTGGTGGAATACTGGCAGGCCGGGCTTCTTTTTTTGTTTGCCCCGCCCTTTCAAATCATAATGGTTGAAATGAAGAATCATCTGCACAATAATAGTCAGAAAGCGTTCACATAAAAGGAGGCAGCTTGAAGAGTGGAAGAATACATAGAAAAGAAACAGCCCATTGTCGGGCGCGGCGATCATGCGTACTTTTTAGCAGCTGTATTTTGTTTTTGGCTGGCTACGTACATTTATGCACCCGTTTTTGGTGTATACCTTCAGGAAATCGGCTTTCGCTTTTCGGCTATTGGCATCATTTTAGGCGCTTACGGTATTACGCAGGTTTTGCTTCGTTTCCCGCTCGGCATCTTGTCGGACTTTCTGCAGAAAATCCGCAAGCATTTATTTGTGGGCGGCTTTATCGCAGCGCTTCTCAGCACCCTTATGCTTATTTTCTTTGATTCATTCGCGATGGTGCTGACGGCACGTCTTTTAGGAGGCGTAACCGCATCAATGTGGGTGATGGCGACGGTGCTTTACTCGCACTATTTCAGCGCCGGCCGTGCTTCCAAGGCGATGGGCATCATGCAGTTTGTCACAGTAGCCACACAGTTTTTTAGTATGGCCGTCAGCGGCTGGCTTGTTCATCAGTTCGGCTGGACTTTCCCTTTTTGGGCGGGGGCTGCTGCTGCTATTTTAGGTGCTTTTTTCGCGTGGAGAATTAAAGAGATACAGCCATCAGAGGAACCTGCTGTCCACAGAAATGCAGCGATTCATATAAAAGAAACGATCCGGCTGCCGCATCTGAAAGGGCTGACGTTTCTGTCCATGATCGCACATGCAGCTTTGTTTATTACGATCTTTGGCTTCAGTCCTATTTACGCGGCTGCACTTGGCGTGGAGGAGCAGTCTTTTATTTGGCTGACATGTGCTTTTTTCATTCCGCATGCGGCTGCTTCGCTCAGTCTCGTGTTTTATCGTCTTGATCCGCGCTGGAACAAACCCGTACTTACGATCTGCTTCATTCTTACTGCGTTTTTTTTATTTGCCGTTCCATTTACGCATACACTTGCATCTCTTAGTAGTGTGCACATATTTATTGGGCTGGCACTTGGCTTTATTTTTCCTCTTTTACTCAGCGAAGTGGTTCTAGCCAGCCCGCCGGCATTTAAAATGTCCGCCATGGGCTTTTTTCAGTCTTTTTATGCGCTTGGCATTTTTCTCGGTCCGCTTGCAGCCGGTATGATAGCAGATCAAATGGGCCTAGGTGCAGTCTTTATGACTACTGGCTTTCTGTGCGTGGCTGCTGCTATTTTTGTCCTGCTGTCTGCAAGCAGAAGAAAGTCAGTTTTTGATTGACGAAGGGATGAAAACACGGTATGATTATCGTGTTTTTATTCCTAAAAAGAAAGGAGCTATAGAACGACTGTTTTACCTCAAAGCGCCTGAACTGAGCGGGACGACCATACGTTCAGTTGACGAGGAGGAGGTTTATCGATGTTTCGGCGGATACCTCCCGGCTGCTGGTACACAGCTGTTACGTTCATCCTTAAAACGAGAGGGCAACTTCTCGCACAAAGGGGGCGGACATGTGCCAATTATAAATATAAAATTTAACGAAGCGCGACGGGCAGGTGCCTTAGCCGGCGCTTGTTTGTCGAGGCCTTCAATCAGGAGGAAATCTATTTATGTGCGGAATAGTAGGATATATTGGCAGTGAAGATACAAAGGAAATTTTATTGAAGGGGCTTGAAAAGCTCGAATACCGCGGTTATGATTCAGCTGGTATTGCTGTGCGCAACGAAGAGGGTGTGCACATCTTCAAAGAAAAGGGACGTATCGCTGATTTGCGTGCGGTTGTGAACGAAGAGGTACAATCACACGTAGGAATCGGCCACACACGCTGGGCTACGCACGGTATTCCAAGCCGTTACAATGCGCATCCACACCAAAACGAAGACAGCCGTTATACACTTGTGCACAACGGCGTTATCGAAAACGACGAACAATTAAAAAGCGAATATCTTTCAAATGTTGAGCTTCAAAGCGATACAGATACAGAAGTAATTGTACAAATGATGGGCTTGTTTGCGAAAGATGGCTTGTCAACAGAAGAAGCCTTCCGCAAGACGCTTGGTCTGTTAAAAGGCTCTTACGCGCTTGCTCTTCTAGACAAACAAGATGAAGATACAATTTACGTGGCGAAAAACAAAAGCCCGCTTTTAGTTGGTCTTGGTGCAGACTTTAACGTTGTTGCATCTGATGCAATGGCGATGCTTCAAGTAACAGACCAATTTGTAGAATTGATGGACAAAGAAATGGTGATCGTGACAAAGAACGCCGTGACGATTAAAAACGAACAAGGTGAAGTGGTAGAGCGTGCGCCATACACAGCGGAGATCGACGCTGGTGATATTGAAAAAGGCACGTATCCGCATTACATGTTAAAAGAAACGGATGAGCAGCCGTTCGTTATCCGTAAAATTACACAATCGTATCAAAATGAGCAGGGAGAGCTTCATGTAGACGAGGAAATCGTGAATGCAGTAAATGAAGCAGATCGCCTGTACATCGTTGCATGCGGCACAAGCTACCATGCGGGCCTTGTCGGCAAGCAGTACTTGGAGCAAATGGCGAATATTCCGGTAGAAGTGCACGTAGCGAGCGAATTCGTTTACAACATGCCGCTTCTTTCGAAAAAGCCTCTCTTTATCTTTATTTCCCAAAGTGGAGAAACAGCGGACAGCCGTGCTGTACTTGTAAAAGTAAAAGAACTTGGCTTCAAAGCGCTGACGATCACAAACGTACCAGGCTCTACGCTTTCACGTGAAGCGGATTATACGCTGCTCTTACATGCAGGCCCAGAAATTGCCGTAGCGTCTACAAAAGCATATACAGCGCAAATCGCGGTGCTTTCTATTCTGGCAGAAGCAGCAGCGAAAAAAGCGGGCATCGACATCGGCTTTGATCTTGTGCATGAGCTTGGAATTGTTGCCAATGCGATGGAAGTGCTTTGTGATGCAAAAGAAGAATTCGAGCAAATCGCCAAAGAATATCTGGCGACAACACGCAACTGCTTCTTTATCGGCCGCTCTGTTGACTATTATGTTGGCTTAGAAGGTGCCTTGAAGCTAAAAGAAATCTCTTATATTCAGGCAGAAGGATTTGCCGGCGGCGAGTTAAAGCACGGCACAATTGCCTTGATCGAAGAAGGTACGCCAGTCATCGCTCTTGCAACGCAGTCAGATGTAAACTTGAGCATCCGCAGCAACGTGAAAGAAGTGGCAGCGCGCGGCGCTAATACATGCATCATTTCCTTGAAAGGCCTTGAGCAGGAAGGCGACCGTTTCGTTCTTCCAGCCGTTCACGAAATGCTTGCACCGCTTGCAGCTGTTGTACCATTCCAGTTGATCGCGTACTACGCCGCTCTTCACCGCGGCTGTGACGTGGATAAGCCGCGTAACCTTGCAAAATCTGTAACAGTAGAATAAATTGGAAAACCGCCCGGAAAGGGGCGGTTTTTTTGTTATACTATAAACAAACTGGTTAACATTAAGACTAGGCTGCCAGAGAGAAGATTCAGCTTTACGGAACGAGTTATGAAAATATGTACATAAGCAGAACTCGATTTTAGAAACCATTGTGATTATTCTTTATTCAAAATGGTTTCTTTTTAATAACTGTTAATACACAGCTTCACGTGTTGTTTATAAATATCGGGATGAAATAGAATAAAAACGGCAGAGAGGATCTTTTTATGAAACAACTTTGGTGCAGTGGAACGATCTATACGATGGAACGAGAAAATGAGACGGTAGAAGCGGTGTTAGTGGAAAACGGATGGATTGTCGCCACAGGCCCGGCGGATGAGTTAAGGAAAGAAGCAGGGGAAGAGATTGATTTACAGGGAGCGGTTATGTACCCGGGCTTTGTAGACAGCCATCTGCATATGATCTTTCAAGGAGAAACGTTTGTCCGGCTTGATTTGTCGGCAGCTTCTTCAGCAGAAGAAATGCTGGAAATGGTTAAAGAAGCCGCCCGAACGACGCCTGCGGACAAGTGGCTGTTTGGGGAAGGCTGGGATGAGAATACGTTTTCTCATCCGCGCATCCCGACGATGAAAGAGCTCGATGCGATCCGGACAGAACCCATCCTGTTAACGAGAGTATGCCATCACGTAGCGCTCGGTAACAGAGCCGCTCTTTTGGCTGGAAGCATTGATGAGAAAAGTCAATCTCCGGCCGGTGGTGACATTGGGCGGAGTGCGGATGGAAGGTTAACGGGGCTTCTTTATGACAAAGCCATCGATCCGGTTACTGCGGCGATTCCAAGAAAAGGAGAGGCATACGTTGATTATTTAACAGATGTGCTAAACCGGACGGTGGATCAAATGCTGTCGTATGGACTAACGGGCGGCCATACAGAGGATATGCATTATTTCGGGGACTTTACCAATCCGCTGATGGCCTTTCAGCGTGTGATTGGGGAGAAGCATCATTTCAGAGTAAACCTGCTTCGCCATCACGCCGTCTTCGAAAAAATGATGAAAGCGAATGCCGTATTTGATGAACCGTTTATTGAGCCGGGTGCAATGAAAATTTTTGCGGACGGTGCACTGGGTGGATCAACCGCTGCCCTGTCTGCGCCGTATACGGACCAGCCTGATAACCAGGGGCTGCTTATTCATACGGATGAACAGCTCGAAGCATTAATTCAGATCGCGCGTCAATATAACGAAGCGATTGCGGTGCACATCATTGGAGATGCGGCGGCGGAACAGGTTCTTCATTTTATTGAAAAATATCCGCCGCCAGCAGGCAAACGGGACCGTCTTATTCACGGCTGCGTATTACGCGAAGACTTAATGGGGCGAATGGCGGCGTTGCCCGTTGTGGTGGATGTGCAGCCTGCTTTTGTTCCATCCGATTTTCCGTGGGTGATGGACCGCCTTGGCGAAGAGCGGCTCCGTTACGCATATCCGTGGAAAACGTTGTTAGACCGTGGAATTATGTGTGCAGCGGGAACGGATGCGCCGGTGGAGAATATTCATCCGCTGGCTTCCATTTATGCGGCGGTTGAACGCAAAAAGCCCGGGGAGGCGCATGAAGGGTATCTGCCTGAACAAAAGCTGTCCCGTTTCCAGGCCATTCAAATGTACACCCTCGGCAGTGCCCAGGCGATTTGTAAAGAGCATGAGCGTGGACTTATTAAACCGAATTATGTGGCGGATTTTTCAATTTTTGACCGGGATTTGTTTGCCGGAACATCGGAAGAGATGCTGACTGCCAAAGCAGTGCAAACAGTTGTAGCAGGACGGATTGTCTACGATAGAAGGAACAAATCAAAAACAATTGAATAAACGTAATCTGAAAAGAATGGAAAGGGGCAGAGCGAATGATCCTTCAACACGAACGAGCCAAAGAGGCAGCCCACCATCCTGCAGCCATACCTCAATTCTCCCGAAAAGCAAAAGCAATTATATAAGAATTTGCTCGGACTTGGCTGGAACTTTGGCTTGATCAGCAGCACTGCGATCATCATCGATGCCACGCATCCGTCCAGCCGGGTAAAAACGCAGGTGCCGTGTTGTCCTTATTGCTTATTCCAATGGTGATAGGGTCTCGCCGAAGTTAAATCAACGTCTTTAAAATATAAAATGCAGGCAGGTCCGCTGGAATGGGCCTGCTTTTTCGGTGTATGCTGTCGATCTTTTTTGTTCGTTTGTTCCTCGCATCAGGCGGGTAAGAAAAAAGAAACCTGATTTATGGGATCATAAAAAAATAGGAGGATGGCATGGATACGAGAAAATATCTAGTGAAAGCCAATCAAGAACTGGATCTGCGAAATTATGCGACATCGGAAAAAGGCGGTATCGAGGAACGAGAGCTGCTGGACAATGAGATTCCTGAACGTGTGAACCGGCTAAAGGAGCTGCACTGGAAGCTTTACGCGGAGGAGAAAAAAGGCATTTTGGTTGTACTGCAGGCAATGGACGCAGCCGGAAAAGACGAAGCCATCAGTTATATTTTCTCGAATTTAAATGCGCAAGGGTTGAAAACAACGACACTAGGGAAGCCTTCTGCTACGGAAATGAGCCATGATTATCTTTGGAGAATTCACGAAGCGCTTCCGGCGAGAGGACAGATCGGCATCTTAAACCGATCTCATTACGAGGAAGTCATCGCGACACGGGTTCATGATTTATTGGGAGAGGAAACCATTCCGGATCATTTAGAGAAAGAAGAAGATATTTGGCCGGTGCGGTTCCGGCAAATTAACGATTTTGAACGCTATATGGTGGAAAACGGCTTTTATGTAGTAAAGTTTTTCTTTCACGTATCGAAAGAAGAACAGCGAAATCGGCTGCTAGAAAGAATGAAAGACCCGAAGAAAAATTGGGAATTCTCCTTCAATGACGTAAGGGAGCGTGAGCATTGGGATAACTATCAGGAGATTTTTACCGATATGCTGCGCCATACATCAACCGAGCATGCTCCGTGGTACGTGCTTCCTGCAGATGATGAATGGTATTCACGCTACATTATTACGGAAGTGATGATTGAGCTGCTGGAGGGAATTGATCCGCAATTCCCAGTTATTTCAGATGAGGACCGACAAAAGTTGGATGAATATATTGAGAAGCTGGAAAACGAGTGAAAGAAGCCACACACCTGTGTGGCTTCTTTCTTACTTCATCCCTGTGTAAACCAAAATCGCATCCCGTAAAAATTGGGCGCCGCCCTTTACACGGGCATCATAATAAGCCGTAAACCGTTCATCTGCAATATATATTTCAGCCAGTCCCGTGTGTGCTTCTTTGGAATAGCTCGACCAGGAATAAGTGAGCCATTCCTTATGCCTGGCAGCCAGCTCCTGCGCTTCATGTGAGGCAGGGTCACCTGTAGCGGACGCTTTCTCAAGAAGGATGAAAATGTTCTCCCCAAGCTGGTTCATCGCATTAAAATCCTCTTTTGACATATTCATCAGCTTGGCGTTGCTGGCGTCAACTTTTTCATCCCCGTATCGGGCGCGAATTTCACTGCCATATTTTTGTTCGTTTTCCTCGACCATTTTTTCTTTCAGCCCTTCAAACTTTTCTTCATCCTGCATGATGATCTCTCCTTCTTTGCTGGCGATCGTTTTTTTCACTGTCGCCATTATTTTTTCAAGGCGATCGTGTTTTGCGGCCAGTTTTTCGTAATGGCTTTTCAGCGCAGCCAGCTCATTAAAGTCCGGCTTTTGTAAAATAGCCGCAATATCATCCAGGCTGACGCCAAGCTCCCGGTAAAAAAGAATGTGCTGCAGCAGGTCTATTTCTTTTTGGCCGTAAAGGCGGTAACCGGATGAATTAATGCGCGCTGGCTTTAAAAGCCCAATTTGGTCATAGTAGCGGAGTGTGCGCGTTGTCACGCCGGACATTTGTGCCATTTTGTTGATGGTATATTCCATAAGCAGCCCTCCTGATAGCTTTTATGCTACACGCTGACGCTGCGTAAAGGTCAAGCGTTTATATTTTTTTAATAAAAATGATCTGAAAAAATCACTTTTTCCTTTTTGCCTGAACGCTTATTCCTTTGCATTATTAAGCGCTGTCATTGGAAAGGGAAATAATGGCGAGTATATGTTCGGACTGCTTTTTTATTCTAGGGTTCTTCCTTGACATACAACCTGAGCATGTTAGTATGAAAACCGTTATGAAAATACGAACAGAAAATACGAACACGAAGGAGAGACAGATGGGCAAACAAATAACAGTCGCGTTTTTAGGTGCAGGTTCAATGGCGGAGGCCATGATCGCGGGGATTGTTCAAAATGGGCAATGGGCTCCGGAGCATGTGATCGTCACGAACCACAGCAATCATGAAAAACGGGCAGCCCTTCAAGCAAAATACGGAATCCGGGCGATGCAAAGCGGTGATTTGCCGTTTGATCAAATCGATTTCTTTATTTTAGCTATGAAGCCGAAAAATGCGGATACAGCGTTGCAGTCATTAAAAGGCTCCGTCGGTCCGCATCAGGTAATTGTTTCGGTGATGGCCGGCCTCACAACTGCCTTTATCGAGGCATTTTTTCCAGAAGGCCAGCAAGTGATCCGGGCCATGCCAAACACTTCAGCTATTGCCGGTGAATCTACAACAGCGATTTGCGCAGGGCGCTGGGTGAAGGAAAAAAACATAAACATTGCAACCGCCCTTTTGAGCAGCATTGGAAAAGTGTACCCCATTGAAGAAGAAAAGATGGATCTATTTACGGGCATTGCGGGAAGTGGTCCGGCATACTTTTATTTTTTGCTCGAACAAATGGAAAGAGCGGGCCGGGAAAGCGGCATGGACATTCAAATGGTTCGGGAGATCGGTGCGCAGACGCTGCTTGGCGCGGCCAAAATGATTATGCGGCAGGAAAACACACCAGCCGAGCTGCGAGAGAACATTACATCGCCGAATGGCACAACATATGCAGGACTGGCAGCGCTCGAATCGTTTGGCGGAGGGGAAGCTATATACGAGGCGGTCAAAGGCGCCGCAAAAAGATCAAAAGAAATTAGTGAACAGTTTTCCCATACAGTAACACACTTATAAGTTGAAAAGGAGTAATTGGATGGCCAATACGACCAAAAAACGGGTGGTTGTGAAAATGGGAAGCAATTCTTAACGAGACAGCATAGAGAAGAAAAATAAAGCCTTTCTTCTAAGGCAGGAGAAAAGCTGTCTTCAAGGAAAACCACTTTTTAGGGTAGATTGCTTTCGGAGAAAGACTGTAAGCCACGAGCTTACGATTTTCCTGGATTCATTGTATACTGGGAAGAAACAGTGAAGTTGGAGGAAATACAAATGACAGAACTGCCAAATTGCCCGGAATGCGGCTCGGCGTATACATATGAAGACGGAAATGTGTTTGTCTGTCCGGAATGCGCCCATGAATGGACACCTGGCGCAGCGGCCGAGAGCAGCGAGGATCGTAAAGCAGTGAAAGATGCGAATGGAAACATCCTGCAAGATGGAGATTCTGTTTCAGTAATTAAAGATTTAAAAGTAAAAGGCACTTCATCAGTCATTAAAATTGGCACAAAAGTAAAAAGCATTCGATTGGTGGATGGAGATCATGACATCGACTGCAAAATTGATGGGTTTGGCGCGATGAAGCTGAAGTCGGAATTTGTGAAAAAGATTTAAGAAGAAGAATTCATTTTGAAGCGCTTTTCAAAATGAATTCTTTTCTTTTTTAATGATTGAGGACATATGTCCTTTTCAGCGTCTGCCTCTTTGTTTTTTAATAAGAAAAAACAAAGAATGAGGAGAAGCAGGATGAAAGGGATTTTTTTCGCTTTTTTAGGCGGAGCATTTATTACATTGCAGGGTGTAGCCAATACACGAATTAGTGACACCATCGGCACATGGCAGGCCGCTTCATTAACGCAGCTGACCGGTTTTCTGGCAGCAATGCTCGTTTTTCTGATTGTCCGGGATGGAACCTGGGGGCAGTTTAAGCAGGTAAAGCCGCTTTATTTGGCAGGCGGCGCTCTGGCTGCCATCATTATTTTCGGCAATGTGACGGCCATTCAGCATGTAGGCGTAACGCTAACGATTGCGGTACTGCTTATCGCGCAGCTTCTGTTTACCTTTATCATTGATTTGAATGGATGGTTTGGCGTTGTAAAACAGAAAGTCAGGCTGCCACAGGTGATCGGCATTATGATGATGGTCGCTGGCGTGGTGATTTTAAAGCTTTAACCGAATGGGGGAAAAAAGGTGAAAGAGCAGACCGACAGCAAGCAGCTGAAAGATTATTTGTGTATGCATCACATTGAGTCTGTTTTTCCGGATGAGCTGCAGCCGTATTTAACTTTATACCATTTTGAGCCAGGAGAATGGGTGTGTTCTCAAGGTGAAGCACTTGAGAATGTCTATGTGCTGGTCAAAGGGAAGCTGAAGGTTTATACCACTTCTGCTGAAGGAAAAACGCTCATTCTTTCGTTTCAAAAGCCGCTTGCCGTTATTGGCGATATCGAGTATGTACAGGAAATAGACATCATTAACACGGTGGAAGCTGTTTCGCCGGCAGTGATGATTGGTGTGCATCATCATTTGTTGAAGCGATGGGCGGCCGATCACCCGCCGCTTTTACAATTTTTGCTTCATATCATTACAGAAAAGTTTTACGTGAAGTCCACATCGTTAAACTTTCATTTTATGTATCCAGTAGATGTACGGCTGGCAAGCTATTTATTATCGGTTTCCTTCGATGAGTCTCATGCACTTTTTGAAGGAAAACTGAGCACAGCCAGTTTAAGAGATGCGGCTAACTTAATTGGCACAAGTTATCGCCATATGAACCGGGTGATTCAATCATTTTGCGCTCAAGGGCTTGTGGAGAGAAAAAAAGGATGTATTATAGTCAAGGACCGGCAGGGGCTTCAGGCACTGGCAGGACAAAGCATTTACGAGCCGCCAGGCAGATAGGAAGGGAGAAGAAAGGATGGCAATGGGTTTATTGTTTGCACTTGTGGCCGGTACACTGGTCAGCGTGCAAAATGTCTTTAACAGTAAGGTAAATGAATGGGCAGGCCGATGGGCAACGACTACGCTTGTTCTCGGGATGGGCTTTGCGGCATCTTTTTTGATGGGTCTGCTGTTTGAAGGCGGAAAGCTTCTAGAGCCTAAGCCAATGGAGCCATGGTTTTGGTTCAGCGGCTTAATCGGTGTAGGCGTGGTAACGTGTCTTGTACAGGGGATTAAGCTCTTGGGACCGACATATGCAGTAGCGGTTGTGCTTACTGCGCAGCTGGGCTTTGCGCTTTTATGGGACTCATTTGGCTGGCTTGGCCTTGACCGGGTGCCATTTACGCTTCAGCAGTTTATCGGGGTATTGGTCATTGTTGGAGGAATTGTGGTATTTAAGCTGGGCGGAGAACGACGTGCAGAAAAGAAAACGGAGCGATTTGAATGAAACACTACCGAACATTGTTATTTGATATTGATGACACGCTTTTGGATTTTCGCGCAGCAGAGCAGGCGGCACTGGCTCTGCTTTTTGCTGAGCAAAACATGCAGCTCACGGATGAAATAAAAGAAAGATATAAACAAATCAACCAACAGCTGTGGAGTGAGTTTGAAGAAGGCCGCATCACGCGTGAAGAAGTTGTAAACAGCCGTTTTTCCCTTCTGTTTCAAGAATACGGGTACTCAGTGGATGGAACTGTGCTGGAAGCAAAATACCGCGGCTATCTGGAGGAAGGCCATCAGCTTATAGAGGACGCACTGGAAATAGTGACGGGTTTGCAGCCGAACTATGACTTGTACATTGTGACAAATGGAGTGTCAAAAACACAATATAAACGCCTGCTGGATTCAAAGCTTCATCCGTTTTTTAAAGGTATTTTTGTTTCTGAAGATACAGGTTTTCAAAAGCCGATGAAGGAATTTTTTGATTATGTGTTTGCACGCATTCCTCATTTCAATGCGGAAGAAGCACTGATCATTGGAGATTCATTAAATGCGGATATCAAAGGGGGACAGCAGGCAGGGATTGATACGTGCTGGTTTAACCCGGGCATGAAGCCGAACAAAGCAGGGATTGAGCCGACTTATCAGATTCAAGCGCTCGCAGAGTTGTCGCAGATCCTTGTGAGGGAAAAGGAACCGGTATAAGGGAGCCAATACATTCGCAGGATAAAGAGAAGAATGAAAAGCACCGTGTTTTCCCGGGAAATGATTAGGTCTTTTATGAGGAGGAATACACGGGCAGCAAGTGATTTATTTCTCTAAGTTGTTCTCATATACGAAAGAAGGCTGAATATCGTATAATAGTAAAATAACTTGATTGTTCAATTTTTAACATGTTTCCTCCGCCTATAGAGAAAAATTTAAGATCAGGGGTAAAGAGAAAAAATGAGAGAAATGGAACTTTATAAGAGAGAAGACGGGCTTCCAGCAGTCGTTCAACACCTTCTTGAACGATCCGGCAGCAGTGTTTCTGTTGAAATTCATGATTCAGAAGGCCGCCATACGATCGCCGGCGGCAAATACAGCCTGGCTCAGCATAAAATTACGCTTTATTGGGATGGTATTCAAGAACAGTGCCGGACACTCTACGGCTCATTGAAGCCGTTTGAACAGCATTTAGCCGCTGTGTTTGCCCATGAACTTGGCCATGCGGAAGACCGGGAGCTGGAAGAGCTGGCCGACCAGCTTGACTGCACGGATGATCCGCTGGAGAAAAAACGGATCGCTCTGCGGATTGAAACAAACGCATGGAGTTACGCAAGCCGCCTTTTACAGGAAGACAACAGTGAATTTTTACATTTCTTGATGCATATGTCGCTAGAACCGTATCACGATGGTGCGGCTTAAAGTATTTATACACGAAAAGCCCGCGGGCAACATCTTCGAAGAAGATATTGTCCACGGGCTTTTTTACCTTTATTAAGGGAGCCTCAGGCATCCGTTTTAACGGCGGCTTTTTTGTCCGCCTTTGCGGCCTGCTTCTTCACGGCTCATTTTGCCATCGTTGTCATCATTACGGCCTCTGGCTTCTCCGCCTTTTTGTCCGATTTCCTGGTAGAATTCTTTGTCATGGCTGTCAGCGGTAGCTTCTCCGCCTTTTTTACCGATTTCCTGGTAGAATTCTTTGTCATGGCTGTCAGCAGTAGCTTCTCCGCCTTTTTGTCCGATTTCCTGGTAGAATTCTTTGTCATGGCTGTCAGCAGTAGCTTCTCCGCCTTTTTGTCCGATTTCCTGGTAGAATTCTTTGTCATGGCTGTCAGCGGTAGCTTCTCCGCCTTTTTGTCCAATCTCCTGGTAGAATTCTTTATCATGATTTTTTGCTGTTGCTTCTCCGCCTTTACGTCCTGCTTCTTCTCGACTCATTTTATCGTTTTTATTATTAGCCATCGAAAATTCCTCCTCAGTAAATTTGGATTTTGCTTACGGTTGTATGTTACCCGGCTCTCAATCAATCAAACTGAATTTGCAAAAAAAGATCGAAAGAACTAAAAAGACGCTTTCAAGCGCAGAAAAAAGCCTCTTCATATATTCTTTTATTCTCAGCTCTTTATGAAAACCTTGCAGTACATTCATGTTATGCCAGCTGCTGTTCAGCGAATTCATGGTACAACTTATGAGATTCGAGCAGCTCCGCATGCGTTCCCATTCCGGTAACCTGCCCTTTTTCAATGAAAATAATCTGATCGGCGTCGACAATCGTAGAAAGCCTGTGAGCGATCACAAAGGTCGTTCGGCCTTTCATTAATTGCACCAGCGCTTCTTGGACAATCCCTTCTGATTGACTGTCGAGGCTGGCTGTTGCTTCATCCATCATTAAAATTTTCGGGTCCCGCAAAAAAGCGCGGGCAATCGCAATACGCTGTCTCTGGCCGCCGGACAGCTTCACACCGCGTTCACCTACTTCTGTATTCAAACCGTTCGGAAAGCTTCTAATAAACTGGTCGGCATAAGCCATTCTCGCTACTTCCCACAATTGTTCATCTGAAATTGTTTTGCCATCTGCCAGCCCATAAACCAAGTTTTCCCGAATTGTGCCAGCCATCATGGCACTTTCCTGGGGTACATAGCCGATTTGACTGCGCCACGAAGCCATCGATAAGTCCGCAATAGGTGTTGAGCCAATTCGAATTTCACCGGAAGACGGCTCATAAAATCGCTCAAGCAGACCGAACATCGTCGTTTTGCCGCCGCCGCTCGGTCCGGCGAAGGCAATCATATCACCTGGCTGTGCAGTAAAAGATATCCCTTTTAAAACGGGCTCTTCTTTGCTGTAAGCGAACGATACATTGTCTACGTGGATAGGTTCGTTCTTAATATCCATGGCTATTCCATCCTGTCCAGGCTCTGGCGGCAAATCCAGAATCGCGATAATCCGTTCAGTGGCTCCTTTTGCTTTTTGAAGCTGGGTGAAAAACATCGCGAATGAGGTAATAGGCATAATAATTTGAAACAAATAAAGCAAAAAGGCGACAAGGGAACCGGTCGACATAGTTCCGTTTGACACACGCATGCCGCCGTAGCCAATAATCATCACAACGACGATCATGACGACAAGGTACATAATCGGCGCGATCAGGGCGAAAATCCGTGCTTCCTTTAATCCAAACTGAAAAAGTCTTTCAATTCCCGCTAATCCTTTTCTTTCTTCGCTTTGTTCAGCTGTTGAAGCTTTCATTAAGCGAATTTCACCGAGCGTCTGCTGCACGTGTCCGGTAAAAGCGGCTGTTTCATCCTGCAGCTCGCGCGAGATTTGCGCCATCTTTCGCCCAAGCGGAAACATAATGGCGATCGTCAGCGGCACAGAGACGAGCATCAGCATCGTCATTTTCCAATCCATCAAAAGCAAAATGATCACAGCACCGAGAATCGAAATGATGCCGGAAATAAATTGAGGAAATCGGTTAGAAATCAAGTCCTGGACGACACTTGTATCATTTACGACCCGGCTGACGGTTTCTCCGCTTGACTGCCGATCAAAATAGGAAACAGGCAGACGGATCAGCTTCATCCACATCCGGTCACGCAGGCTTGAGACGATCTTATAGCCGACCACACTGAGCCAGTAAATCGAGAGGCCATTAATGACGGCCTGGGCGATGAAGGCAAGGGCGATGGCAGACATGAGGGGTACACTCAAGGAAGAAAGCGAAAAGCCATCGACCAGATTTTTGGTCAGTAAAGGAACGACCAGCCCGGCAGCTGTCGTCAGCACGCTTGCTGCCAGTCCGGCAACAAGCAGCCGCCGTGGAAACTCGGACGACAAAAGAAGGGCAACAAAAGGCTTTAAGCTGTTCGGTCGGTTTTCCACCAGCATAAACTCCTATCTATACTCGTTTTTCCTTCAGTATACTCTCTTAAGGAAAAAACAGCATGGCCAAAGCTTTACAGGGAATAGAAACCTTTTTGCGAAAAAAAAGCTATATTTCCGATAAAAGGGGGAAAACAAAGAGGAGCATAAAACATAAAGGAGAGATGTGGATGTCCGGACAAAACGAAATGCCGCATGAAGAAGGGCTGGATCAAAGCTTAAGCCTGCTTAGAGAAGGATACATGTACATACCAAGCCGGCGCAGGTCTTTTCAATCCGATTTGTTTGAAACACGTTTAATGGGGAAGCCGGCGATTTGTATGGGCGGTAAGGAAGCGGCCGCTTTGTTTTATGATCCGGAAAAGTTTCAGCGGGAAGGAGCGGCGCCGAAGAGAGTCGTTAAAACGCTGTTTGGAGAAGGCGGCGTTCAAACACTTGACGGGGAAGCACATCGGCAGCGCAAAGCGGCTTTTATGTCTTTAATGGCTCCAAAACACATTGCCCGGCTGAATGGCATCGCCGAAGAACAGTGGAAAGAGGCAGCAAGGAAGTGGACACAGCAAAACGAGATCGTTTTATACCAAGAAGCCAAAGAACTGCTGTGCCGGATTGCCTGCCAATGGGCCGGTGTGCCGCTTAAGGAAGAAGAAGTACAGCAGCGGACAGAGGAATTGAGTGCTTTGTTTGAATCCGCTGTCTCAGCCGGACCGGAATACTGGAAAGCACGCCGATCCAGACGAAAAGCTGAAAAGTGGGTGGGCGGCCTGATTGAAGAGGTACGGGCTGGAAAGCTTCATCCGCCGGAAGAATCAACGCTGTATGTGTTTTCTCATCATCGGGAGCTGGGTGGTGAAGTATTGGATACAAAAACAGCCGCTGTAGAAGTGGTGAACATTTTAAGGCCGATTACAGCGGTGTCCATTTACCTTGCTTTTACGGCCCTTGCGCTGCATCAGTTTCCAGAGCAAAAACCAAAATTAACGTCTGCCAATGATTCCTATACAAAATATTTTGTGCAGGAAGTCCGCCGCTTTTATCCGTTTTTTCCTTTCACGGGCGCTAAAGTGAAAAAAGATTTTGAATGGCGGGGCATGCACTTTAAGGAAGGAACGTTAGCGCTTCTCGATTTATACGGCACCAACCATGACCCGCATTTGTGGGAAAATCCGGATTTGTTTCAGCCGGAACGGTTTGAAGAGTGGGACAAAAGCCCGTTCGATTTTATTCCGCAGGGCGGCGGCGACTATCATAATGGGCATCGCTGCGCAGGAGAGTGGATTACGATCGAGCTGATGAAAGTAAGCGTTGATTTTCTCGTTAACCGCTTGTCTTACGAAGTACCTGAGCAGGATATCAGCTTCAGTATGACCAGCATGCCAAGCATGCCGAAAAGCGGCTTTATTATGCGTAACATCCAATTAAAGGAGTGAAGACAATGAAAACACAAATCAATGATAATGTTCTTGAACTCATGGTCGGAGACATTACTGAGCAGACAACAGAAGCGATCGTCAATGCCGCTAATGGGTCACTGCTTGGAGGCGGCGGGGTAGACGGAGCCATTCACCAGGCAGCAGGGCATGCGCTAATGGATGAGTGCAAAAAAATCCGTACTGAACAGCTGAACGGGGAAGAGCTGGCAACAGGTGAAGCCGTCCTGACAAAAGGGTATGAGCTGCCGGCTCAATATGTGATTCACACAGTAGGCCCTGTGTGGGGCGGCGGGTCAGAAGGAGAAGAAGAAAAGCTTGCTTCCTGTTACCAGAATACCTTAATGCTGGCAGCAGATAACGGGATTAAAAGCATCACGTTCCCATCCATCTCGACCGGTGTATACGGTTTTCCGATCGAGCAGGCAGCGGTTGTCGCTCTCCGCACGGTCATCGATTTTCTGGAGAAGCAGGCATTTGGCTATGTAGCTTTTACATTGTTTTCAGATCACGACTACCGGATTTATGAAGCGGCTATGAACCGCGTTATGCAGGAAGAAGGCCGCTGAGCTTGCTCAGCGGTTTTTTTGTGTGTGCTATCCCTTGTTTCACAAAGCGGTCTTTGTTTGGCATAATAGGGGTTTAGAAAAATAGATATCAATATGTAAAGTAAAGAGGTAGAAGAATGACTCTGCAGCAGTTAAAGTATGTGATTGAAATTGTGCACTGCGGTTCGATTAATGAAGCGGCACGCCGGCTTTTTTTGTCACAGCCGAGCTTGTCGAAAGCCGTGAAAGAGCTGGAGGCTGAACTTGGTATTACTATTTTTATCCGGACACCAAAAGGCATTACATTGTCTACAGATGGAGCGGAATTTTTAGGCTATGCACGTCAGGTAGTCGAGCAGGCAGAACTGCTTGAACGGCGCTATTTAGGATCTCCGCCGGCACGCCAGCTTTTCTCTGTTTCCACACAGCATTATGCATTTGCCGTCAATGCATTTGTAGACATGATTAAAAAGCATGGGGCAGATGAGTACCAGTTTACACTGCGTGAAACGAGAACCTATGAAATTATCGAGGACGTGAAAAACCTGCGCAGCGAGATTGGGATTCTTTATATCAGCTCTTTTAATGAAAAAGTGATGGGACAGCTGCTGAAGGAAGAAGGGCTTTTGTTTCATCCGCTGTTCCAAGCGAAACCGCACATTTTTGTCAGCGCTCAAAATCCACTGGCCGGCCAAGCATCCGTTACGCTTGAAGACCTGGAAGAATACCCGCGCTTGTCGTTCGAGCAGGGGGAATTCAATTCCTTTTATTATGCAGAAGAGCTGTTCAGCACGCTTCCGCGCTCTAAAAGCATTCAGGTGAGCGACCGGGCTACGCTGTTTAATTTATTGATTGGATTGAATGGCTACACGATTTCTACCGGTATTTTAAGCGAGGATTTAAACGGCTCGAATATTGTGCCAGTACCGCTTGAGGCAGATGAAACGATTACGGTCGGCTGGATCGCACATGAAAAAACACGGCTTGGCCGGATGGCGCACGTGTATCTCCAGGAGCTTCAAAATATCATCGAGGCACATTTGGCTCCGTGATATAACTTTTATCTATAGCGGAAAATCTATTTTAACCGTTACGCTATACCTTCGTTCTGTGATGATACATACAACTTAACGAACGAAGGGAATCAATACAAACGACAGCACAAATAAAAACACTTTTTAAATCGTTGGGGGATGAAAAAACAAGGGAGAGCTTTCCTTGTTTTTTCTTTGACTTTTCTAAGGGGCTGGCGAAAAAATGTTCGAAACATGAGCCGGTTTCCTGTAGGATAGAAGAAACAAGTACATTTTACAGGTGATGACATGGCTTTTTTATTAATGGTCTTTTTTTCGCTTATTCCGCTTACAACGTTTGTCATTTTGTTTCGCCTTAAGTATCAGCGTGTCACCTATCCGCTTGCTGTTTTTTATTTAGCGGTTTCAATGTGGCAGATGAGCATTGCTGTTCTCTACGGTGAGGAATGGCTGGATCAGAAAACGATTGAAAGCTTGTTCCGCTTTTTTAGAATGGGAACGGTTGTTTTCGCTCCGCTTTTATTTTATATGGTGTATCAGCTGCTTTTTTTTGAAGAACTGCAGTTTGATGTCCGGAAAAAGAAAATACTTCAAAAGCTGATCAATCGCTTTTCCTATATCGGGATGCTCATTTGGACTATTGTCGTTTATATGATCAGCTGGACACCGCTTGGGATTGCCGGTTTTGATCGCCATTCTATCCCGCCGTTTAATGAAGAGTTTTACTATCCGATGGCGGGTCCGCTCGGCTGGACGTTCTCGATTCATATTTTATTGATCATTGTGATGGATTTGCTCGCTATTTATTTAACATTTAAAATCGTCGACAAGCATCGCCGCACGTTCTTAAGAGTCTTTTTCGTTTCTCTTTTATTAGCGTACTCATTCGGGGTAATCAATTTATCATCGGACAGCCCTTTGTTTCAAGCGATTTTGGCTCTTATTATTTTAGTAATGGGCATTTTCACAGCATACGTGAAATTGATTTACAACAAGATGGAGGAAGTAAACGGACAGCTGTTGATTCAGCAGCTTTTTCTCCGAAGAGTCATTGATGCAAATCCGAATTTTATTTATGCAAAAGACCAGTACGGGCGCTTTACGATGGCGAACGCCGCCATTGCTGCTTTATATGGCGTTTCTTCTGAACAAATGCTTGGAAAACGGGAAAGCGATTTTTATGCAGATCCAAAGCAGGCAGAAGAGATGGCAAAGGAGGATATGTACCTGCTGGAGAAAGATGAAGCAAAGATACAGGAAAAACAGTACTTGCAAACGCCAGATGACCGGATGTACACAGTACAAATAACGAAAAAACCGCTCTTTTTTTCAGCAGGGCATAAGGAACTGCTTTGTGTAGCGACAGATATTACCGAAATGGAGCAAAAGGAAGAATATATACGAAAAACAGAAAAGTTGAATATTGTCGGCCAGCTGGCCGCCGGTGTCGCCCATGAGATTCGCAATCCGCTCACTTCTTTAAAGGGATTTATTCAGCTGATTGATCAGGAATATTCCATTGATCCGAAATATACGAAGATTATGCTTGATGAGCTTGAGCGTATTGAGTTCGTTTCGAGCGAGATGCTCGTTCTCGCTAAGCCTGAAGTCATCGTGAAACAAAGCATCACCTTGAGCCATTTAATGAGAGACGTCGTTGACCTTTTAAATATGCAGGCTATCACCCAAAGCATCAATATTCAAATGGAGCCGTTTAAAGAAGAGGTCGAGCTTGAAGGAAATACAAATCAGCTTAAGCAGGTATTTATTAATGTGTTGAAAAATGCGGTGGAAGCCTCGCCGAAAAATAGTATCATTGCCATTGACCACGAGCAAATCCATAACAGGCTGGCCGTTTCTATAACAGACCGGGGAATGGGCATGCCAAAAGAGCGGCTGGAAAAGCTCGGGGAACCTTTTTATACGAGTAAGGAAAAAGGCACGGGACTTGGATTGATGGTCAGCATGAGAATTATAAAGGAGCACGGCGGCGATATGACATTCCAAAGCCGTGAAGGAGAAGGAACAAAGGTAACCGTTTGGCTGCCGATTAAAGCGGGTGAGAAGAAAGAGAAAAGCGCAGGTGCCTGACATTCGCCCGGAAAAAAGAATGAAACCGACCAAAAAGCATGCTTCCGTAGAAAAGGAAGCATGCTTTTTTAATACATGGTTTTTTCTTTTTTATATGTTTTCACAGCCGGAGGCTCGTACGCATGAAACGAGCGGATCAGCTGTGCTGCCGAATCATGGACTAAGAGCATGGAACGGTACTGCTCCTGTAAAAATTGTTCAGTGGTCATGTGGTCAAAGAAGGAAACAAGCGGATCAAAATAATGCGCAGGATTCAATAGGCCGATCGGTTTTTGATGAAGGCCGATTTGTGCCCACGTAAACACCTCAAAAAATTCTTCCATCGTGCCGGCGCCGCCTGGCAGTACAATAAAGGCATCAGCAAGCTCGGCCATTTTCGCTTTTCTTTCATGCATCGACTCCACAACATGCAGTTCGGTAAGCCGGGTATGGGCAATTTCCCGCTCCTTCAGCAATGTTGGAATCACGCCGATTACTTCGCCGCCTTCCTGCAAAACCGTGTCGGCTACTGTCCCCATGAGCCCCGCGCTCGATCCGCCATAAACAAGGCTGATACCCCGCTTGGCCAGTTCTTTTCCGAGTGAAACAGCGCTGTCTGTATAGCTTATTGATGCGCCGCTTGCCGAACCGCAAAAAACTGCTATTCTCTTCATCCACTTAGCCCCGTTTCTTTTCTTTTTCTTCAAGTATACTTTGTTTGTTGGAAAAACAGAACAGCAGAGCCCCGATCTTTACAGTAGATTTACATCGGGCATGTACAATCCTCTTTATGTGACGTATAGTCAATAGAAGGACGTATTATGAAAGGGGATTGGGAGATGAACGTAGTTATTACAAAACAAGTACATGCACCACAGGACCTTGTGTTCAGCATGTGGACAGCCGGAAATCATTTGCTGCACTGGTGGGGATCGCCGGGTGTGAAGCTTGATGTTGTATCGATTGACGTGAAGCCGGGCGGGCTGTTTCACTACAAGCAGACACTGCCGGATGGACAAGTGGTGTACGGAAAATTTACATATCATAAAGTGGAATCACCGAACAAGCTTGCTTTTACCAGTTCATTTGCGGACGAACAAGGGGAGACGATCCGTGCGCCATTTAATGAAAGCTGGCCGCTTGAAGTTTTAAATACGCTCAGTTTTTCAGAAGAAAACGGCGAGACGACGATTGAGATAGAAGGACTGCCGTTTAACGCGACAGAAGAAGAAAGAGCGGTGTTTCAATCCGCCGAAGAAGCCATTAAAAAAGGATTTTCCGGAACATTTGCACAGCTTGAAGCCTATATAGAAAACATCCGATCATAAGAAAACTTTTATAAGGGACGATTCGTTTTTTAAATAAAAAAGACGATCGGTCCCTTTTTTATAGGGCATTTCCACATTTTTCTGTCAGCCCGCAGGTAAAAATGTCTTTTTTCACAGTCTAATGCTTCTCTCTGCTGGGTATAACACTAGTACGATCAAGGTTTGTCTGGAGGAGGGAATATAATGAAATGGCAGGGAAGAAGAGGCAGCTCAAATGTAGAAGACCGGCGGGGCATGGGCGGAAAAGCGGTGCTTGGCGGCGGACTTGGCGGAGTTGGCTTAATTATAGTACTTATTTTTACGCTGCTTGGCGGTGACCCGTCTCAATTACTTGGCGGTATGTCGGGAACCAATACGGTTCCTTACGAAGAAACCCAACAAGATCAGGAGCTTGCCGAGTTTGTGTCTGTTGTGCTGGCTGATACAGAAGATGTATGGACCAAAGTATTTCAGGAAGAAGGCATGGTATACGAAAAACCGGTTTTAGTCTTGTATTCCGGCAGTGTAGATTCCGCCTGCGGAACCGCCACTTCAGCGGTCGGTCCTTTTTATTGTCCGGGTGACCAGAAGCTCTACATCGATTTAAGCTTTTATCAAGAACTGCAAAGCAAGTTTCAAGCACCTGGAGACTTTGCAATGGCGTATGTGATCGCCCACGAAGTCGGGCACCATGTTCAAACACTGCTGGGCACCTCTCAAAAGGTACATGCTTTGCGGGAGCAGCTGAGCGAAGAAGAGTACAACAAATATTCGGTTAAGCTGGAATTGCAGGCCGACTACTATGCGGGCGTCTGGGCTCATCATGCACAGGGAATGGATTTGCTTGAAGAAGGTGACGTAGAAGAAGCATTGACTGCGGCAAGCGCCGTCGGAGATGATACGATTCAAAAGCGCTCGCAAGGATATGCTGTACCGGACAGCTTCACGCACGGTACATCAGAGCAGCGGAAAAAATGGTTTTACCGCGGTTTTGAATCCGGTAATTTAAAAAACGGAGACACCTTTAACGCAAAGGATTTATAAAGGGCTTAAGCGGGTTTATGAGTAACAGGGCCGGATAATTCTGCTGCATAGCCGGAAAAAGTTTTTACCGGCTATGCAGCAGAATCATCCGGCTCATTATAAAAAATCCGGACGAGGCATGATAAAAGAAGAGGTTTCAACGGCCGTTGAAACCTCTTCTTTTTTCTTTTGCGTAAAAAGTCGTATAATGGATTGTACATGAAAAAAGCTGGAGGGAATCATGATGGAAAAATTGCAATCACTGGATCAATTTGAGCAGTTGAAAAAAGAAGAGCGCGTTGTTTTTATGTTTTCAGCGGACTGGTGCCCGGACTGCCGGGTCATTGAGCCGATCTTGCCGGGTATTGAAGCGGATTATCCGGAATATCAGTTTATTTATGTAGACCGGGATGAGTTTATTGACTTGTGCGGTGAGCTGAGTGTATTTGGTATTCCGAGCTTCGTCGCTTACCATAGCGGAGAAGAAGCGGGCCGATTTGTCAGCAAAGACCGGAAAACACAGGAAGAAATCGAAGCGTTCCTTAACAGCTTATCCGCTTGATTGTCTTATGCCGCTGCTCGATTTGAGCAGTGGTTTTTTCATGGGCGCAGCCAGGCGGTAAAAACGAAGCGGCCTCCCTGCTGTTGAAGGAAGAAGCGGACATAGTATAATGAAGTATACTGCTTCATGCATAGGATGATTATTTTGCAGAAATAGGTGAACGTGAAGATGGAAAACGATCAAAAGGCACCGCTGTTTAACGGGTGGCTCGCCTTGACCAGGATGCAGGCGGCTGTTGCACAGAATCTGGAGGGGGCACTGCAGCAGGAGCACGGCCTTTCGCTAAATGAATGCTACGTGCTGCTGTTTTTATCAGAAGCCCCTGAGAAAAAACTAAAATTGTATCAGCTGCAGGAAATGGTCGGCTTAAGTCAAAGTGCACTGTCCCGCCTGGTAAACCGGCTTGAAGAAAAAAACTGCCAGGTTCTCAGGCGTCATAGCTGCGAGGATGACCGCCGTGCCATTTATGCTTCGCTTACAAAAGAAGGAGAAGAAAAGCTGGAAAAGGTATTAAATACTTTTTGCAAAACGCTTGAGTCCGCTTTTTCAAGCTCGGCTGTTCAAGAAAGTCTTCAGTCTGCATTTCGTCAGCTGAAAAGATAAGTGTGTTTAGGAAGCTTTCCATTTGGGGAAAGCTTTTTTGTATGCAATGCACATTGTTTGACAGAAAAGTTTCGGTAAGAGATAATTTACATGCACGCGCATACATATAAAATGTGGAGAAAAGGAGACGAACAGCATGGAGCATTTGTTTACACCTTACAAAATAAAAGGACTTGAATTAAAAAACCGTGTCGTGATGCCGCCAATGTGCCAATACTCGGTAGAAGCAAAAGACGGAATCGCAAATGACTGGCATTTTGTTCACTATGTCAGCCGGGCAGTTGGCGGAACAGGCTTTATTATTATTGAAATGACCGACGTAGAGCCGGATGGCCGTATTACAGACTTTGACTTAGGTTTATGGTCAGACGAGCAAATCCCAGCTTTAAAACGAATTATTGATGCTGTTCACCAGCACGGAGCAAAAGTGGCGATTCAAATCGCTCATGCCGGACGCAAAGCAGAAGATGCGGAGCAGCCGGTGGCACCATCTGCCATTGCTTTTGACGAGAAGTCTAAAACACCAAGAGCATTATCGACGGAAGAAGTAAATGAGATGGTCGAAAAATTCCGGTCTGCTGTCCGCCGGGCAGTGGAAGCAGGAGTGGACGCCATTGAGCTTCACGGAGCGCATGGCTACTTGATTCACCAATTCCAGTCGCCGCTGACAAATAAACGGACTGATGAATATGGACAAGAGTTAACAAGGTTCGGAAAAGAAGTGATTGCTGCGGCTAAGAGCGAAATGCCTGAAGACATGCCGCTTATTATGCGTATTTCTGCAAGAGAATATGTTGAAGGCGGCTATGGCATTGAGGAAAGCATTGCCTTTTCAAAAGAGTATAAAGCAGCAGGTGTTGACATGTTCCACATTAGCGCAGGCGGCGAAGGCCCAATTGCCGCAGCTGGACGGCCGGGTACGCATGCCGCTTATCAAGTACCGCTGGCGCGGGCTATTAAAGAAGCGGTCGACGTACCCGTTATTGCAGTCGGGCGCCTGGATGAGCCAGTTTTGGCCAATGCGGTGATCGGCAACGAAGAAGCTGACCTTGTGGCGGTCGGACGTGGCATGCTGAGAAATCCAAACTGGACGCTTGAAGCAGGTGTTCAATTAAGAAAAGAAGCAGGCATTCCTAAACAGTACCAAATGGGCTTCCCAAGAAAATAAAATAGAAGCAGGAGCGTTTGAACAAGTTTGTTCAGACGCTTTTTTATGAGTAAATAATGAATGAAGACTCATTTGGGTTTTTGTACAATAAAATGAAAACAGGATGTTAACAAGGAGAGTGAATAGAAATGAAGTCTTTTTCTTTGATTCAAACAAAAGTGGAAAATAAGATCGCTTACATGACGCTGAAAAATCCGCCTGTGAATGCGCTGAATGAAAGATTGCTGGAAGAGCTGGAGCAGTGTATCGATGAGCTGAATAACAATCCGTCTGTCAGAGCTGTTATTTTAACAGGGGCTGGCTCTTTCTTTGTGGCCGGGGCAGATATTAAAGAATTCACATCCTTGTTTGGACAGGTAGAAGAAGCAAAGAAAGCCGCACAGAAAGGCCAGGCATTATGTACAAAAATAGAGCAGTCCGAAAAACCGATCATTGCCGCGATTAATGGTGCCTGCCTGGGCGGGGGGCTGGAACTGGCGATGAGCTGTCATCTGCGGATTGCGGTACATGAAGCAAAACTCGGGCTTCCCGAAACAAAGCTTGGCTTGATTCCAGGCTACGGGGGGACGCAGCGCCTCACCCGGTTAACGAATACGGCAACGGCGCTTGAACTCATTTTAACCGGCCGGTTTATAGATGGACGGGAAGCAGAACGGATTGGTTTGGTGAACCGTTCTGTCGAGGCAGATCAGCTTTTGCAAGAAGCGGCCGGGATGGCGGAGCTCATTTCACAGAAAAGCCGCTTGTCTGTAAAAGCAGCGATGCAGGCTGTATTCGCGGGTGCAGAGCTGCCGCTTGAGAACGGATTGGCGCTTGAAGTGGAACAATTCGGTGCGCTGTTTGCTTCACAAGATGTGCAGGAGGGCGTAACTGCTTTTATCCAAAAGCGCCCGGCTCTATTTCGGGATCAATAAACCCTCTTTGTATGGAGCTCTAGGTTTATTGTATAATAAACCTAGATTGTAAAATGGAAAGCGAGTGTTCAGTGTGGGACGTAAATGGAATAACATTAAAGAAAAGAAAGCATCAAAAGATGCCAACACAAGCCGTATTTACGCCAAATTCGGCCGTGAAATCTATGTAGCAGCCAAGCAGGGCGAGCCGAATCCAGAAAGCAATCAGGCGCTTCGGATGGTGCTCGAGCGCGCGAAAACATACAGCGTGCCTAAAACGATTATAGACCGGGCGATCGAAAAAGCAAAAGGCGGAGCGGAAGAAAACTACGATGAGCTTCGCTACGAAGGATTTGGACCAAGCGGCTCTATGGTAATCGTAGATGCCTTAACAAACAACGTGAACCGGACCGCTTCTGATGTGCGGGCTGCGTTTGGGAAAAACGGCGGAAACATGGGTGTGAGCGGTTCGGTTGCTTACATGTTTGATGCAACAGCCGTATTTGGCTTGGAAGGAAAAACAGCAGACGAAGTGCTGGAGCTGTTAATGGAAGCCGATATCGATGTACGGGATGTGCTTGAAGAAGAAGATTCCGTGATTGTGTATGCGGAGCCGGATCAATTCCATGCCGTGCAGGAAGCGCTGAAAGCAGCGGGCGTAACAGAATTTACAGTTGCGGAGCTGACGATGCTTGCTCAAAACGACGTAACATTGTCAGAAGAAGACCTGGCACAATTCGAAAAAATGATTGATGCTATCGAAGATTTAGAGGATGTGCAGCAGGTATACCACAACGTTGATTTAGGATAAGAAGAAAAAAGCAGCGCTCTAAGGAAGCAGCTGCTTTTTCTTTTGTCCAAAACGCTTTAGCAAGATAAACTGGATTATTTTGGGGTGTGCCTGCTATCATAAAAGAAGAATAAGAAACAAAAGTGAGGGTGCATCATGTTTGATTTTTCGACATTGCTGACGTTTACGGCGGTTGTGATCGGCTTGTTTTTGGTTCCCGGTCCGGCTGTTTTACTAACGGCAGCACGAACGGTTCAAAACGGGCGGAAAGCCGGTGTTATTACCGGCCTGGGTCTTGCAACGGGTGATTTAATTCATACTATTTTTGCGGCGGTCGGCCTGTCGGCTATTTTAATGACATCTGCTTCCGCATTTAATATGGTGAAATGGGCTGGTGCCTTTTATTTATTTTATATGGGCATCCGGGCTGTTTTTGCTAAGGCCTCTCAAACGGAAATGGCAAAGGCATCGGCGGCTTCAGCCGGGCGCATTTATAGACAAGCGATTCTGGCAGAAGTATTGAATCCGAAAACGGCGCTGTTTTTTCTGGCTTTTTTGCCGCAGTTTGTGGATCCAGCGCGCGGTGCGTCTATTTTTCAATTTATGACACTCGGTCTCATTTTCGTGCTGCTCGGCGTAGTGTATACAACGCTGATTGCGCTGGCCATCGAACCGATCAGCGAGCGGATAAAGCGCATTTCCTGGCTGAACCGGGGCGGCGGTAATAAAGTGATCGGGGTGATTTATATCGGCCTTGGCGTTAAAATAGCATTTCAAGGGCGTTAAAAAACAGCCTCTGGCAGGAGAGGCTGTTTTTTATTAAGCGTGTTTCCATGCTGTAGATTGTCCGGATTTAGGGCAGGATGGAAAAGTATCGCCCTGTGCAAGCTCCACTTTGTCTTTGTCTTCATCTACATACGTACCGGCTTCTGTCACGCGGTCGCCGGTATTGTGTATATGATCTTCATGGCGCCAGGTGGTCGGTGCATTTGTATTCGGGCAGACAGGAAATTGTTCGCCTTCCTTTAATTCTTCCCTTTTGCCAGCGGCACAAATGTAGGTGCCGGTTTCTTGAACGGGTTCATCTGTGTGGTGAAGATCTTTTATTGTGCTCATCGGAAAAGTCCTTTCTTTTTTCGGCTTAAAAGAGCTTTTGTGTAGTAGAATAGCCGGGAATACGGAACTTCAAACATTTTCTAGAAAAAAGAAGGCTTTAGAAAGGGGCAGGCGGGGAAAGAAAAGGAATAAGCATTCTTTAAAAAGGAGGACACTCTCAATGACGAGCCATAACGCTGCCGCATATTTTAAAAGCATTAGTCCACGGCAGATGATCATGCATACCACTGGAAAAGATTCCGTCTCTAATATGGATCTTACTGTTATTGCCGATTTAAATAAGCGGTACCACCTGCGAGATGAGGTGATTAATGTCCTTATTCAATACATACTTTTGGCTTCCTTGTCTCTCAGCCACCCGTCGCTTTTTAAAATTGCGATGCATTGGAGCAGATTAAAGGTGGAAACCGCAGAAGAAGCAATGAATCTCGTTCAAAAAGAACATACAAAATATAAAACGCTTTGGATGACGGACATTCTTCACTCGAAGAAAAAACCCGTCCTCACGGTGGATATGATCCGCGGGGCGGCTGCCAGTAATTTAACAGATGAACAGCTTGGCGCTTATGTTCGGGAGCTGTTTACGCGCTCATAAAAAAGCTTCAGCGGCTCGATGCCGCTGAAGCTTTTTAGTTTTGGCGATATCGCCATCCGCCGAGGGAAGAGATATCTTTTCCGGCCGCTGCCGCGCTTGCTTCACACAAGAATCCCTGCACATGTGTGCCATCTTCGAGCTCAATAGTGCCAAAACCAAGCGGCGATGGAATAAGAGAAACAAACGACCCTAATTGAGAAAGAGGCATTTCCCACAATTCCAGTTCAATAGAGAAGCCATCCTCTGTTGTTCGAATGAGCCCTGGTTTTTTCGGCATGGTATCGAGCTCTACAAGCTTATATTCGGGAGCTGTTTTTGCTTCCCGGACAAAAATGGCTTCGTGCTCGAGCATTTGCTTTTCAAGCGGAAATCCTTTCATATGAAGGCCGCAGACAGCAACGAGCGTTGTGGATGGTTTTTCAGGGGCGCGGCGGCCGTGCAAAAACAAGCCGGCGAAGCCCGTAATCAAATGCTCATCTCTTGGTCCTGAAAATAGTGTGATGCCAAAAGGCAAGTTCTCTGCTGCATCTTCGGCCGGAATGTTCACAGCAGACAAATCGAGCAAATTGCAGTGATTTGTATAAAGCCCCATTTGACTGTTTGTTTGAACAGGTTTGTTGCGGACCTCTTCGCGTGTCCACGTACCGCCGGCTGTCGGCATAATCAAAACGGCATCTTGCAGCTGCTGATGAGCTTTTTGTTTAAACGCCTGAAGCGTATGCATTGCCTTGAAAAGGGAGGCGGCATCATATTCCGGCTTAGCTCCGGATCGTAATACGGTTTCTGTTACCGGGAATACGGCGCTTTGATGTTCGTTAATGAACGAGCCCAAATCAGCCCAGCGCTCTGCTACCCACGGGCCGTCGTATAAAACAGCCGCCGCCTCGGAAAGGTAGGTGACATCGATCGATTCAACAGGCAGACCGAGCGCATGCAGCTTTTCTAACGTATGCTGCCAGGCTTGTTTGTATTGATCTGCGAATGGTCCGTAAAAAACCGGCAATTCGCTTGGTACTAATATTTTTTGGGGAAGCGCTGATGCCTGGCGTGTAATCTGTTTCGACCATGGGTCCCGGGCATCAAAGCCACGGGCAGCTTGATCGACAAGATCTGCATCATCTAAGCTGTTGGCAAAAACCGTTACACAATCAAGGCTCGCACACGCCGGAACGACACCTTTGACCGGCCATGCACCCAGGCTCGGCTTGTAGCCGATCAATCGGTTGAGCCCGGCCGGTACGCGTCCGGATCCTGCTGTGTCTGTGCCGAGTGAAAAAGCTGCCTGGCCGCGGGCGACGGATACGGCGGAGCCCGCGCTTGAACCACCGCTGATTAAATCGGGGTTCAGCGCATTTTGCGTTTCGCCATACGGGCTTCTTGTTCCAACGAGGCCAGTCGCAAATTGGTCCAGGTTTGTTTTTCCGACTGGAATAGCACCGGCGTCAATCAAGCGCCCAACGACGGTTGCATGTTCATCGGGTGTGTAAGCAAATTCTGCACACCCCGCTGTTGTCGCCACACCAGCAAGGTCGATGTTGTCTTTAATGGCAAACGGAATGCCCCAAAGCGGTGCCTGGGATGGATCGATAGTCTTTAACCGCTCCACGTAAGGGCGGATGAAGCTCCAGGACGGCGGTGTAATCCAAATATTCATGTCCCGGTCAGTCTCAGACCGTTCGATAATTTGTTCAACGACCATCTCCGGCTTTAAGCTGCCAGATTGGTAGCCCTTCTTTAACTCACGAATGGATAACGTTTTCGGCAGGTTTATCGTCTGCATCAAAAGCACCTCGCTTTTCTTTTGTAATGGAAACAATCAACTGTCCCGCATGAACTTCATCTCCTGGCGCTACATAAACAGACTCGACAAAGCCATCACATGGAGCCGGCTGGGGAAACTCCATTTTCATGCTTTCTTCAATGATAAGCGTATCGCCTTTCTTCACTTCGTCTCCTGGAGAAACAAGAACCTTCCACACACTTCCAGGCATTGAGCAGCGGACCGCTTCCGCTCCTTCCGGAATGGTTTCTTCCGCTGGCTCTGCTGCTTCGTGTTCGGACACATATTCCGTAAGGCCAAGCTCGCGCCAGCTTTCCCGCTCGGCACGGAAAGCAGCCTGCTGTGTTTGGCGGAATTCCTGGGCGCTTTCTTCAATGGATTCAAGAAAAGCTAAATAGTCGCCGAGTTTAAAGGTGGTTTCCGTAATGTCGATTTCAAAACGTCCGCGCAGGAAGTCTTCACGCATTTCAAGCAGTTCGTCCGCACTAACCGGATAAAATTGAATTTGGTCGAAGAAACGGAGCAGCCACGGCTTGCCAGCCTGGAAGCTTTCGGTTTCACGAAGCCGGTTCCAAACCTGTACAGTACGGCCGACAAACTGATAGCCTCCTGGTCCTTCCATGCCGTATACACACATGTAGGCACCACCGATCCCGACTGCGTTTTCCGGCGTCCATGTACGAGCCGGGTTGTATTTAGTGGTCACAAGACGGTGGCGTGGGTCGACCGGCGTTGCGACAGGGGCACCGAGGTAAACATCTCCCAGGCCGAGAACAAGATAATTAGCGTCAAATACGATACGTTTTACATCTTCGATGTCGTTTAACCCGTTGACCCGGCGGATAAATTCGAGGTTGCTCGGGCACCACGGAGCGTCAGGGCGGACGTTTTTCTGATAGCGCTCGATGGCCAGCTGCGTCGCCGGATCATCCCAAGAAAGGGGAAGCCGGACGATGCGCGATGGCACTTCAATTTCTTCAAGAGGCGGAAGCTTTTCATCGATCGCTGCAAGAACTTCGCAAAGCTCCGTGATCGACATTTGAGAAGCATCGATATGAACCTGCAAGGAACGGATACCCGGCGTTAAATCAAGAACCGGAATGTCAGAGCGTGCTTGAACGGCTTCCATTAAAGCGTGAACTTGAAAACGAAGCAGAAGGTCAAGCTCCATATCACCGTATTCAACCAGTACGTGTTCGTCGCCTGCTGCCCGGATCGTCATTGGGAAGCTGCCCGTTGACTGCTCAACGAGAATCGGATAATCCGGCGTAAGACGGGCCGCTTTTTCTGGAAGCGATGGAAGCAGAGAAGACACTTCCTTTAACCCAATGGCATTCAAATGCTCCTCTTGTGCCTGGCGAAGAGCTTCGGCTTCCTGAAGCGTGAGCAGCTGAAAACGGATGCGGTCGCCGGCGTGCAGCTGGCCGATCTTCCAAAATTCTGCGGAAGCCGTCGTGACCGGGCAGACAAATCCGCCCAGGCTCGGCCCGTCCGGACCAAGTAAAATCGGCATGTCACCTGTTAAGTCAAGTGTTCCGATGGCATACGCATTATCATGAATATTAGACGGATGAAGGCCGGCTTCACCGCCGTCTTCACGTGTCCAAAGCGGGGCAGGCCCAATTAAGCGGACACCAGTGCGCGAGCTGTTAAAGTGAACTTCCCAGCTTGTTTCAGTGAGCTGCTCCAGGTATTCCGGCAATAAAAATTCAGTTGTACAATGAGGGCCTGGGATCACACCAATGGTCCATTCTTTTGTTAAAACCGGCTGTTTGTCTGCCGCAAGCGCCGCAGGAGAAGGAAGGGAAACAGGATGAACCTGCAAAACATCTCCCGTCCGCAGCGCCCGTCCGCCATGTCCGCCGAATCCGCCAAGGGTGAACGTTGCGGCACTGCCGAGGTGAAGCGGCATATCTAAACCGCCTGCGACGAGGAAGTAAGTGCGCATGCCTGTTTCGGCTTCACCGAACGTCAGCACCTGTCCGCGCTTTGCCTGCACAACCGTATACATAGGCACCGCTTCTTTATCCAGTACAGCCTTCATGTCCGCTCCTGTCAGGCAAAAAGGAGTATCGCTGCGAAAACGGTAAGACCCGCCGCGAAGAGTCAGTTCAAGACCAGCAGCCCGGTCTTCATTCCCTAAAAGTTTATTGCCGATTCGGAACGAAAAAGGATCCATCGGTCCGCACGGAGGAACGCCTACATCCCAGTGGCCGATGCGGCCCGGCCAGTCCTGCACGGTCGTTTGAATGCCGCCGTCAAGCACTTCAATCGCCTGTTCCGCCGGTGTAAAACCGTCGAGCATACGGGTATGAACAAGACCGCTTCGGCAGTCGTTTTCCTGCAGGAGCGCTTGAATGAATTGAAGGTTCGTTGTGACACCGTAAAGGCGCGTTTCACAAAGTGCTGCGTGCAGCTTGTCGATGGCTGCTTCGCGCGTATCAGCATGAACAATCACTTTCGCAAGCATAGGGTCGTAAAGAGACGTCACGTTCAGCCCGTCCCGCACCCATGTTTCAATGCGGGCTTGTTCAGAAAAGCGGACCTGGTCGAGCTGGCCGCCGCTTGGCCGGAAGTCGTTCAAGCAGTCTTCTGCATAAATGCGAGCTTGAATACTGTGGCCTTTTGGCGCTTTGTACAAGTGGCTGAGCCCGCGTAATTCGCCTGCTGCCTCGCGCACCATCCATTCTACTAAATCGATGCCAAGCACTTCCTCCGTCACGCCATGCTCGACTTGAAGCCGGGTATTTACTTCAAGAAAATAAAACTGTTCTGCTTCTGGATCATATAAAAACTCGACGGTTCCAGCACTCCGGTAGCCTACTTCTTCTGCAAGACGCTTGGCAGAGTCGAGCATTTGTTTACGGACCGCAGAAGAGAGGCAGGGAGCCGGGCTTTCCTCAACGACTTTTTGATTGCGCCGCTGAATCGAGCAATCCCGCTCGCCAAGCGCGGCTACCTCACCGAATTCATTGCCGAAAATTTGCACTTCTACATGGCGCGCTTTTTGAATGTATTTTTCTAAAAACACACCGCCATTGTTAAAGTTGGTCTCGGCCAGACGGCAGACTGAATCGAAGGCGTCACGAAGCGCAGTTTCATCCCCGCAGACACGCATGCCGATGCCGCCGCCGCCTGCTGTGCTTTTCAGCATAACCGGATAGCCGATTTGTGCTGCTTCTGACAAAGCTGTTTGAAGATCTGTAATGAGTGCTGTACCGGGAAGAAGCGGGACGCCCGCTTTTTCCGCCATTTCACGGGCAGAATGCTTTAAGCCGAACAGCTCCATTTGTTCTGGTGTTGGGCCGATAAATGCAATGCCATTTTCGCGGCAGGCACGGGCAAAATCAGCGTTTTCGCTTAGAAATCCGTATCCGGGGTGAATAGCCTGAGCGCCTGTTTGGATAGCGGTGTTTAAAATAAGCTCGGTATTTAAATAGCTGTCTTTTGCTGCGCCTTCCCCAATTAAAATCGCTTCATCTGCTAAATCAACATGCAGGCTGTCCTGGTCTGCTTTCGTGTAGACGGCAACAGAGGCGATGCCCATTTGGCGAAGGGTTCGTTCAATGCGGACGGCAATGGCTCCGCGGTTGGCAATTAATACTTTTGTAAACATGGTCATCGCTCCTTTAGTTTTGATTCCAGATTAGCAGTTGAATCGGTGTCGGATTGAAGGCGTTGCAAGGATTGTTTAACTGCGGGCAGTTGCTGATTAGGACAAGTGTCCGACTCACTGCCTGCATTTCCACGTAGTAGCCGGGAGCCGAAACACCGTCAGCAAAGGTTAATCCGCCGTCTGGTGTGACCGGTACATTCATGAAAAAGTTGACGTTAGGAGCTAAATCCCGCTTTGTAAAGCGTGGGTCGTTTTTGGAAAGCTGCAGCATAAACGTATCACGGCAGTTATGCATCGGCAGCGTATCGTGTGAGTAGCGCACTGTGTTGCTTTGTGCTGAGCAGGCGCCGCCGATCGTATCGTGACTGCCGCACGTATCAGCCACAATTTTGACCAGTTCTTTGCCTGATTCAGATAAAAGAACAGAGCCGGTTGTTAAATACATATTGCCCTGGCGCGTAATCGTGTTGACCGCACTGTAATGATCCGCCGGATTATCAGCATCATAAAACAATGTGTCCGCTGCTTGATTTCCCTCCAAGTCGACAATACGAAGCACCTGTCCCGGCTCTAGCGTATACGTCCAGCCATCTCCCGCTGGGATGGTTTTATTGTAAAAAGCATCCTCTGCTTTTCGATCACTCACAACATGATGTAATACCGCCATTATCGAACTCCTCCTTGAGTAAGCATTGTGTAGTCCCATGTATTTTCAAACGCGCGCCGGTTTTCCGGGCGGTGATTCAAGCAAAGGTCGTCTTCCTGCACCGGTGCTGCATCCGTAATTTCGATTTTCACCGGTACAGAAGGGTAGACGGGGCTTGGGTCAAGCGGATTTGGCGTATTGGATAAAACGAGCAGAACATCTAATTCCGTCCGCAGTGTCACAGAGTCGCCTTTTTTGGCATGGCCGGAAACAAAATGCATGCGGCCGTCTTCCGTGCAGTACACTTTGGAAAACAAATTCACAACAGGGACGAGATCGCGTGTTGTCAGGCCGTTTCGGAACAGTTCAACGGCAAAGTTTTCTTCACCGCTTCGATACCAGTCGTTTCGTTTTTCCTGATAGGTTGTTCGTCCGTAGCGCTCGTCGACGATACGGCGTGAGATGTAACCGGAAATCGTATCATGCCAGCCGAGTGAGTCATCTGTGAGGCTGGCCAGCACGCGCCCGTTATCACTCATCAGCACGTTTCCTGTCGTTAAGTGGGCAGTGTGCTGAGCTTTTAATGTATCCGGCATATTGTAGCGCTCTGCTGTATCCATGGTGGAATAAAGAAGAAGAGAGACGTTAGCGCCATCCTCCATCGCCGTAAATGTAATGGACTTGCCGCGGCTGATCCGGCCGGACCATTTGCCGCCGGCAGGAATATACTTTGTTAACATATCAGTCATGTAAAACAGCCTCCTTTTAAATGAACAAAGCGCAGGGCGCTCATATGGAATCATGAAAAAAGGATAAAAGCCCGGGAGATGGTCATCTCCCAGGCTTTTATCCTTCCGTGTATACAGCAGCAGCTGTACGCTCTCTCTCGGACCAGGCTTTAAAGAAGAACTCTTTAAACGGAACCCTAGACAGCTTTTTGTTTTCAACGCGATGTGAAAACCTTTATTGGTTTATGCAACAAGTATAACAGTCTGAAAAAAATGAAAACAATGTTTATGTTAGATTATCTCACATCGTTTTTTGCTGCACAATCGGTTTTGTTTGAACATCCCGCTGCTTGCTTTGAGCTGACAGCCAGGCTTTTCTAGCCTGCCAGTAAATGAAGCCGGCAATGACCCAGATAACTCCATATGTCAGCGTATGCTTATCTAACAGCGTCAGAAGCCAGCCGATAAACCCGGCACCGATCATTGGGAAAACAAGATACAAAAACGTTTCTTTCGGTGAACGCTTCTTTAACTTTATATAGTAATGGGCAATAACCGATACATTCACGAATGTAAAAGCAGTTAAAGCGCCAAAGCTGACAAACATAACTGCTGTATCTAAATTAATAAAAACAGCGGATAAAGAAACGGCAGCGACAAACAGGATGTTTGCGACCGGTGTTTGATATTTCGGATGAAGAGAGGTAAACAGTTTCTCCGGCAGAATCGATTCACGTCCTAAAGCATACATAAACCGACTGACACTAGTGACAGAGGAAACCCCTTGCGTAAACGTAGCGATGATCAATACCATAATAAATAACGAGCTTAAGAGGTTTCCGCCAACAAGCTGTACAAGGCTGTAAGCGGCATTGTCGGGATTGGTAAATGTAAAGTCAGGATAAGCAACCTGCGTTAAATACGAAATCGCAATGTACATCGCCGCAGCCATAAACACAATGAGGAAAATGGCTTTCGGGATCGTTTTATCCGCTTCGATCGTTTCTTCTGACATAGTGGTGACGGCGTCAAATCCGAGAAAGCAGAAGCAGATCAGTGCGGCACCGGAAAAAACAGCACCCAGTCCAGCATGTTCACCGAAAAACGGCGCGAGCGAAAACAGGGAGCTTGACCCGGTGTCGCCAGTCATAATATCTTTTACGATGAATAAGCAGAACAACAGGATAAATCCAATTTGTACAAGAACCGAAATACCACTGACGCGTGCGGCAGACTTGATGCCGACAATATTCACGACCGCAAGCACCACATTCATCACAATAATCCAGACGAAAACCGGAATGGCTGGAAACTCGGTATTCATAAAAATGCCAAAAGTTAAAACCGCAATGATGGGTGAGAAAATATAATCCATTAATAGAGCCCAGCCGACTAAAAATCCGGCTGTGGGATGGATTGCTTTTTTCGTATAGGTGTAAGCAGAACCTGAAATCGGATACGCTTTGACCATGCGGCTGTAGCTGTAAGCAGTAAAGAAAATAGCCAGAAAAGCAACGATATAAGCAGCGGCCATCATCCCGCCTGCCGCTTTAAATGCAACACCGTAAACGGTAAAGAAAATCATCGGTGTCATCCAGGCAAGCCCCATAAATACAACTTGATGCAGCTTCAGTGATTTCGCAAGTGTCGTTTTTTCAGTCATCTTTATTCACCCTCTTTTCCGAATGTAGCGGAAAAATAAAAAAGCCCGGGAGAATTTTATTCAAAATTCTCCCGGGCTTTTATCCCTCCGTGTATACAGTACATACTGTACGCTCCCTCTCGGACCAGACGTTTTTCAACCGGAACCCTAGGAAGCATCTTTGTTCTTGATTGCGATAATAAGAACCCCTATTTGTTTGATAATACGGAGTATAAGGAGAAAAAAGAGTGTGTGCAACGAACATGTTAGATTTTATAACAAAATATTTCGAAAACTCTTTTTTGCGTTCCCTTTTTTCTTCTTTTCTTTGTACAATGGTCTGGACACAGAAAGAGGGGGACAAGAAATGAAACAGTCAAAATGGGGGGCATTGGCATGGGGCTCTATCGCTGTGTTCTTTGCGCTCAGCCTTTGGTTCAGTGCTTCCGCTGTGATCAATGATCTGACAGACCGATGGGGATTAACGGAAGCGGATAAACCATGGGTGTCGGCTGCCGTGCCGGCCGGGTTTGCAGCCGGCGCTTTGATAAGTGCTGTTTTAGGGATTTCTGACCGATTTCCAGCAAGAAAATTATTTATGATATCAGCGCTGGCAGGAGCGCTTGCCAACAGCCTGCTTTTGTTTGCAGACCATCCTTTTATCGGTATTTTGCTGCGTTTTTTGACCGGAGCAGCCCTTGCAGGCGTTTATCCGGTAGCCGTTAAAGTATTAACGCTCTGGTTTCCGAAGCACCGGGGCCTTGCGATTGGCATTGTGATTGGTGCACTCACTCTTGGTTCGGCCCTGCCGCATTTGCTGGCAGCCCTGACGATGAACGTAGATTGGAGAGGGGTTATTCTCTTAAGCTCTATTTTATCGGTGTTGTCGGCAGTCATTATGATTCGTTTTGTACAGGACGCCCCCCAGCAGGGCACACCGTCTGTTTTCTCGGTCAATATGATTGGCAAAGTACTGCGTAACAAGCCGGTTATGCTGGCAAACTACGGGTATTTCGGCCACATGTGGGAGTTGTATGCCATGTGGACATGGCTGCCGCTTTTTATGGCAGAAGGCGGCTTGGCACACGCTTCTTTTCTTTCATTTGTAACAATTGGCCTGGCTGGTGCAGCTGGGTGTGTGCTCGGCGGTTTGCTTGCAGATAAGGTGGGCCGTGCCCGGCTGACCATTTGGGCCATGGGGACGAGTGCTGTCTGTGCGTTTACGATTGGCTTCACCTTTGAACATTCACTGCTGCTTATGATGGTAGTGGCTTCTATTTGGGGATGTTCTATTATTGCGGATTCTGCGCAGTTTTCAGCAGCCGTTTCTGAGTTTGCAGAGGGAGATTATTTGGGCACAGCACTGACATTTCAAATGAGTATTGGATTTTTGTTAACAATTATATCCATTAATCTGGTATCATGGATACAAGTGCATGCGGGCTGGGAATGGGCCTTTTTTGTTCTTGGGATTGGCCCTGTGCTGGGCATAGCAGCTATGCATCGGCTTCGAAACTACGAAGGAGCGGCTGAAAATGAATAAAGCAGCAAAAGCATATGGGGATTCGTTTTGGAAAGGGAAAAGTGAACCGGCATTTGTATCGGCGTGTTCGTTTGGCGCCGATTCCAGCCCGTCCTGGCATGGGAATCAAAACGGCGGCTTGTTTTCTATGAAATTGAACAGGAACATCTTCCTTGAAAAGGAGATTATAGTATTCTATTAAACAGCCGGGAGGAACCGGCAGCTATTATCCAAACAACAGAGATGCAAATCATGCCCATAATTCACGGAAGCAGAAGGAGAGGGAGACCCGTTCATACACATAACGGTACGAAACGCATAATAACTTTTTCACACTTGCTTTTCAGGAGCTGGACCGGGAATTTCGGGGCGATATGCTGCTCGTATGTAAGCGATTTGTTCTTTGGACATAAAAGAAAGCGCTTTAAAAATGGCGATTAGAGTACAGCAAGTTATATAATCATAGGGATAGGCTTATTTTTTGATTTATTCTGGACGTGGGTCTGATTGGTCATAAACAGGTATGCACAAAACGGAAGTCCTGGTTGAAGACTGATGAATCAGAAGCAAGAAAAGAGATGTTTTGAGGTGGCGTCTGCCGTTTATATTTTCTTCTTCGCCAGTGATAATGGCGGCAGCGCCCGCATAAAAATAAGAAGTGTTTTTTTGAGCTTGAAAAGGAAAAAGCCCTGCGGATATCGAATTGTTAAGAAAGAAACAGGGGGAATATGGGAAAGAGGAGTGGGGGCAATTGACAGGTATCATGCCCGATCAAATCAATCAAACCATTGGTGAGCAAGAAGAAATGTATCAGAATATTATCGAATATTCGCTTGAAACAATTGTGATTCATGTTGATTATAACATTCTTTATATTAATGAATCCGGGACCGATTTTTTTCGGGCTCCAAAACAAGCGATTATTGGCGGTAATATTCTATCCGTGTTTCAGCCATCATCACATGACATGATCAAAAAACGGATTCAAAAAGCCATGACGGAAGGTGTATTGTCTCCGCTTATTGAAGAAAAAATCATCCGTGCAGACGGCACTGTAGTAGAAACAGAGCTTTACTGCCGGCCGGTTACCTATGGAAACCGAAAAGTAATGCAGTCGGTTTTTCGGGATATATCCGTTCGCAAAGAAGCGGAAAAAATGCTTAAAAACCGGGAAAAGCTTGCTTCAGTCGGGCAGATTGCGGCCGGCATCGTTCATGAAGTAAAAAACCCGCTGACCGCTGTAAAAGGCTTTTTGCAGCTGTTGAAAGAATCTCATTCTCATCCGTATCTACAGACAATGGAAAATGAGCTTGATAAAGCGTTAATGACATTGCAAAACTTACTGCAGGTATCAAAGCCAGACTTACAGGACGAACCGCTTATACCGATTGATTTTTGCAAAGAGCTGCAATCATTAATGCTGTTATTTCAAGACAAGTTGTACAATGTGGAAGTGGAAATGGATCTGCGTAATCCGGGAAGCCGGATTCTTGGGAAGAAAAACCTGTATTTAAAAGCGTTTTTTAATTTAATCAAAAATGCTTTAGAAGCCATTCATGAAAAGGGAAAAATAAAAATCAGCCATTACTGCGACAACCAATGGGTGTATATTAAAGTCGCAGATACGGGCGTAGGAGTGCCAGAGGAAAAGCTTTCTATGCTGGGAACACCTTTTTTCTCAAGCAAATCAGATGGAACAGGGCTTGGCCTGACACAGGTATATACAACGATTCATGAACATGGCGGGCATATTTCGGTTGAAAGCCGCCTTGGTGAAGGAACGACTTTTTCTATTCGACTGCCTATATCCCACTGAAAAAATGAAACACCTTTGCACAGCATGCAAAGGAATAAAAAAGCCGTCCACGTACTGGACGGCTTTTTTATTGACACCCGTTTATGCCACACGATGGTCCGTTCATAAGCAGTGTCACTTTTTTCTTTTTCGGTTTTTGTTCTTGGTTAATGAGTTGTTCAAGTGCTTCTTTTACGGGAACACCAGATACTTTCGTACAACCGGCGATAAGAGCGGGTACGCTTGTCACATTAGCTTTATTATGGGCACGGTCCAGCTCATTTTTATGTGTTTCTTCATACAGGCGCTGTTTGAGCGCTTCCTCATATGCCTGCTGATCCAGGCCAATTTCGGCAGCCAGCCGGGACAGCACTTCTACTTGGCCGATGTTTTGCTGCTCCTGAAAAAAAGCGTCCATCAGCCGGTCCGTGTATTCACGTGCTTTACCGTGCGCCTTTGCAAAATAATATCCTTCAGACGCAAGGCGGGAACTGGGGTACGGCGTTACATCCGGCAGAGTAATAGAAACACCCATTTTTTCTGCGAGCGGATAAACAGTTTCTTTCCAATACAGAATGCGCTCTTCCTTCTGAAGGGTATCAGCTTGCGCAGACTGTTCGAAAGGGATCCATTGGATATCTATATCATCTTTTTCCTTAAGGGCTTCATAAAGTGACTGTTTTGTCAAAAAGCAAAGCGGGCAGACGTAATCAGAATATACGCTGATTTTTACCGTCAAAGCGACCTTCTCCTTTCTTCTCCCTTTGGGCTGATTATATAGCGTTGGAGCACGTTCGTCTAACAATCTGCATTTTGTGCATTGTTTCATGTGAAACAAAAAAGACGCCGTACAGGCATCTTTTAAACTTTCTTTATTCAGAAGGAGGCTTTATGCCGCTGCGTCTGCGTTCTTCTTCTTCCGCAATAATCTCATTGTCTTCTGCGTTATCGCGTGTTACTTTCTGCGTCAAAATAGCACCGACAGCCACAAGAATCATAACGGCAATATAATAGCCTTTTTCATTCAGCTCCATATCCGCATTAAAAAGACCGATCGAAAACAAAGCAACACCTGCAATAAAAGTAAAGTAAGCCAAAAACGTAAAAGCAGGGGTGTTTCTTCTTCGGTATCGCTGCATGCTGTCTCCTCCCTTAATTTTATTAGCACCAGATACTAATACTATACCATAATTTGAAGAAAAGAACTATAAATGGCAAATATCAACCAAAAAAGCCTCTATGTTAAAATAAAGAGAACAACAAAGAGATTAAAGACAAAAAAAGCTGGAGATGAAAAAATTGTTGATCATGTTTACGATGCTTTTGCTTGGCATGCTGTTTGGCTTTATCGGAGCAGGCGGAGCGGGATTTGTTATTGCTGTGCTGACTCTTTTCTTCAGTGTGCCGATTCATATGGCGCTTGGGACCTCTCTTGCGGCGATGGCCTTTACAAGTGTATCTGGCGCCTACAGCCATTATCGTGAAGGAAATATTCATTTGAAAGTCGGCCTGATTGTCGGCGCCTTTGCGGCAGCCGGCTCATTTGGCGGTGCTAAAATCGCGGCTGTTATCCCGGAAGAATCTCTTCACTGGCTAACAGCGGGCATGCTGTTTTTGTCCGCTTTTTTGCTTTTTGTAAAGCTGTTCTTTTTAAAAGACACGTCCAAACGGTTAGATGAAAAAAGTCATGTTATTTGGATGAAGAGTATTTTTCTCGGACTGCTTGCGGGTACTTTGTCTGGTACGTTCGGCATTGGATCTGCTCCATTTATTCAAATTGGCTTAATGGTCCTGCTTCACTTAACGATCCGGCAGTCGGTTGGAACGACAATGCTTGTGATTTTGCCGCTCGCCATTGGAGGGGGAATCGGCTATCTTTCAGAAGGCTTTATTGATTTCGCATTATTGCTGAAAGTGCTTGTCGGAACGGCTTTTGGCGCTTATATCGGAGCGAAATTCACTAATATTTTACCTCAGCCTATATTAAAATCTGCGGTTATTTTAACACCAACTATCGCTGCAGTCCTATTATTAATGTAATCTTCCAAAAGTACTAGTCAAAAGAGCGCGAAGGTTTTATAATATATTTATAAAATACATCTGAAAAAGGCAAACTACTCCGAAAGGATAGGACGCAAAGCCGTGAGCCTAACTGCTGAAAAGCATATGGTCGTCAGGTTGCCAGGCTCTCATTCTGTGAGTCTAGGCTTACAGAATGGAGGGCTTTTTGTGTTGAAAAAAATAGTCGTCTTGTTGTCCCTTTTTGTTCTTTTGGCCGCTGGAATCCAGCAAACAAAAACGGAGGCAGCCGCTGCAGGCGATCATGCGACGTGGCTGTGGAATCCGTGGATGATTGTCAATGATGAAGCAGGAACACTTGCTTTTTTAGAAAGCAAACAGTTGAATAAAGTATACGTACAAATTGACCGTGACATTCCTGCAGACGTGTACCGCAGTTTTATTCAAAAAGCAGCCTCAAAAGGCATGCGCATTTATGCACTGGATGGAGCGCCGTCTTGGGTAGCACCGAAAGGATATACGAGCCAAAATCAGCTGATGAACTGGCTTGGGCAATATCAAAGCGGATCAACCGCTGATCAAACATTTGCGGGCGTCCATCTAGATGTGGAACCATATCTTTACAGCGGCTGGACATCCAATCAGGCTGGAACGATTAAATCATACCAGGCACTACTACAGCGTGCGAAAACGAGCACTGCATCCTTGAAGCTTCCACTTGAAGTGGACATGCCGTTTTGGTTTGATGAAATTCGCTACAAAAACATATATGGAGCCGGCATGCTGGCAGAGTGGGTTATTGCAAATACAAACAGTGTAACCATTATGGCTTACCGCGATGATGCATCATTTATTATTGACGTTGTAAAAAATGAGATTGCGATGGCTGGAAAATATGGAAAAGCAATTGTTGTCGGCGTAGAAACAGGAGAAACAACCGAAGGCGACAGCATCTCCTTTTTTGAAGAAGGAGAAGCTTTTATGCAGCAGGAGCTGACAAAAGTACAGTCTTACTATACAAATACACCAGGATTCAATGGAACAGCTGTCCACCATGTAGGAAGCTGGATGACGATGAATCCGTAAAATAAAAAAGATCCGTCTTTTTAAAAGACGGATCTTTTTTTATATGTAAAAGTTCTTATTTGTTAAGTTATTTGGATTTTTGATTAAAAACGAAGGCTGAAATTTAGCAAACACTAATTTTTTTACTAAAAATTATTTTGACTTTTACTAAAAATTATTTAAAATAAAAGAAAAAGGAGGCGCTTTCATGAGGATCGAGGAAATGGGACAACGATTTGCAGACATTTTTAACAAGCCAGCTGAACGAGTCTTTTTTGCACCCGGGCGTATTAACTTGATTGGGGAACATACGGATTATAATGGCGGGCATGTGTTTCCGCTTGCGATTACATTCGGGACGTATGCACTCGCAGTCAAAAGAGAAGACCGCAGACTTCGCTTTTATTCTGCTAATTTTAGTGAACGGGGAATTGTGGAAGGATCGCTTGATGCGCTTGACTACAAGGAAGAGGATGGATGGACCAATTACCCGAAAGGCATGACAAAGCTGATGCAGAAAGCAGGCTGTGCGATCGACACCGGATATGATGTTCTTTTTTACGGCAATATTCCGAATGGAGCCGGTCTTTCTTCTTCAGCCTCCATTGAAATGGCAACGGGTGTGATGTTAGAAGGATTATTTAACTTGAGTATAGATCGGATCGAAATGGTCAAAATCGGCCAGAGGGTTGAAAATCATTACATTGGCGTCAATAGTGGGATTATGGATCAATTTGCGATTGGAATGGGGAAAACAGGAGCAGCGATCTGGCTTGATTGTGAAACACTTCATTATGAGTACGCGCCAATCGAGCTTCCGAATGCAAGCATTGTTATAATGAATACGAACAAGCGCCGTGAGCTTGCTTCGTCTAAATACAATGAACGGCGCAGTGAATGTGAGGAAGCGTTAAGCCGGCTTCAAAAACGAATCGATGTAAAGTCGCTTGGCGAGCTGACACCGGACCAATTTGAGCAGAACAAAGCAGTCATTGGTGATGCTGTTTTAGAAAAACGTGCCCGTCACGCGGTTTATGAAAATGCGCGGACGATTGAGGCGCTGAACAAACTCAAAGAAGGAAACGTCGAAGCGGTGGGCCGGCTTATGAACCAATCGCATGATTCGCTCGAACAAGATTATGAGGTAACAGGAAAAGAGCTTGATACGCTCGTGCACACAGCTTGGAAGCAGCCCGGCGTAATCGGTGCGCGCATGACAGGCGCCGGATTTGGCGGCTGTGCCATTGCGATTGTGAACAATGAAAACATCGAATCATTTGTCAGTGAAGTTGGAAAGCGGTATGAGGAGGAATGTGGCATTCGTGCCGAATTCTACATGGCTCATATCGGCGGCGGTGCGCGCGAACTAGTGAAGGAGGAAATAGGATGAGTATAGCTGTAATAGGTGGAGCAGGGTATGTAGGATCCCATGCGGTGCGGGCTCTCTTGGCGCAAAAGCGGGATGTTGTGGTAATTGATAGTCTTGAAACAGGTCATGCGGCTTCCGTGCCGGACGGTGTTTCCTTTCACATTGGAGACATTCGGGATCGTCAATTTTTAAATGATGTATTCGAGAAAGAACAGGTTGAGCAGGTCGTTCATTTTGCTGCGAATTCACTTGTAGGGGAGTCAATGGAAAATCCGCTCAAGTATTATGATAATAATGTATTTGGCACGCAGGTGCTGCTTGAAACGATGACAAAGCACGGAGTAAAGCATATTGTTTTTTCTTCTTCTGCTGCTACATATGGAGAACAAAAAGAAATGCCCATCACGGAAAAAGCGCCGAATGATCCAACAAGCGCATACGGGGAAACAAAGCTGGCGATGGAACGAATGATGAAGTGGTGTGATGCGGCACATGACATCAAGTTTGTTTCACTGCGGTACTTTAACGTGGCCGGCGCGAGCGAATCGGGCGTAATCGGGGAAGACCACAATCCGGAAACACATTTGATTCCGGTCGTCCTGCAGGTAGCCAATGGGCAGCGGGAACATATCACGATTTTTGGAGAGGATTACCCAACAGAAGACGGCACGTGCATTCGAGATTATATCCATGTGGAAGATTTAGTAGACGCGCACGTTTTAGCGCTTGATTACTTGAAAGCGGGCGGCGAGAGCAACATTTTTAATCTAGGCTCCAATCAAGGATTTTCCGTGAAAGAAATTGTGGAAGCAGCACGTGCGGTAACTGGGCATCCTATCCCTGTGGTCATCGGCGAAAAGCGTGCGGGAGATCCGGCTGTTTTAATCGCTTCTTCTGAAAAAGCGCGGACGATACTCGGCTGGTCGCCGTCCCGGACAGATATTTCAACAATTATACGTGATGCCTGGAATTGGCATGAGCATCATCCACATGGCTACAAAGGAGCGGCTCGTTTATGATTTTTGCTTATGTGGAGGAGCTTATCCGAAAAGCCTGGCAGGCCGGGCTGATTGAAAAGCGCGACCAGGTGTATGCAAGAAACCGGCTGCTCGCTCTGCTCAAGCAAAACGATTTTATTAAGCCGGAGGAAAACGTATCGGCATTGACCATTCCAGAGCTTGTAGAACGGCTGACAGAAGAAGCTGAAGCGAAGGGGATCGTGCCGCCGTTCCTAGAAGATAAAGAGATATTTGCAGCGGATCTTATGAATATTTTTGTATCCAAGCCATCGCAAATCGCCCATTCTTTTTGGGAACGCTATTCAGCTGACCCGCAGCAGGCAACAGACTTTTTCTACAGCTTGAGTGAGGCGTCCAATTACATCCAGACAAAACGGATTGCCAAAAATATTTCGTATAAAGCGGCAACGGACTACGGTGAACTGGATATTACGATTAATCTATCGAAGCCGGAAAAAGATCCGGCTGAAATTGCCCGGGCAAAACTGCGTCCGGAGCCGGAAACGCACTATCCAAAGTGTCTTTTATGCGTGGAAAACGAGGGATACGAAGGGCATGCAAGCCATCCAGCCCGCGCTAATCACCGGATTGTACCGGTAACGCTTGGCAGCGAGGAATGGTTCCTTCAATACTCTCCATATGTGTACTACAATGAGCACTGTATTTTGCTTTCAGGCGAGCATCGTGATATGAAGATTGATCGTGCCGGGTTTGACCGCCTGCTCGATTTTGTCCATCAATTTCCGCATTATTTTTCCGGGTCTAACGCTGACCTGCCGATTGTCGGCGGCTCGATTTTAACACACGACCATTACCAGGGCGGACATTATGAATTCGCCATGGCAAAAGCAAAAGAGGAACACGTCTTTTCAATGAAACAGTTTCCGTCCGTGCAAGGAGCCACACTATACTGGCCGATGTCTGTGATCCGGCTGAAAAGCGGAGACCGCAGCGAGCTGGCAGCGGCAGCTGAATACGTACTCTCCACATGGAAAGCATATGATGATGAAGCGTGCGGCATTCGGTCATGTACGGGGGACACTCCTCACAATACGATTACACCAATCGCGCGAAAACGCGGCGCCTTCTTCGAGCTCGACCTCGTGCTGCGCAATAACCGAACGACGGAAGAACATCCGATGGGCTTGTTTCATCCGCATGCCGACATTCACCATATTAAGCGTGAAAACATTGGACTCATTGAAGTGATGGGGCTTGCTGTGCTGCCGGCACGCTTAAAAGAGGATTTAGCCCAAGTCGCCGCGTTCGTGGCCGGCGGGTTAGAACAGGTTAAAAGTGAACATCGTGACTGGGCAGAAGAGCTCCGGTCAATGTATGACAGCCGGGTCGACGCTGAAGAATTTGTTCGTCAGGCGGTTGCGGCTAAATTTTTACGAGGCCTGGAAGACTGCGGGGTATTTAAGCAGACAAAAGAAGGGAAGGACGGGTTTAGCCGTTTCTTGAACCGACTTTAACCGATTGGAATGAAAAAAATGGCTACCATTAAAGATATTGCTGCACGGGCAGGTGTGTCGATTGCGACTGTTTCGCGTGTGCTTAACTATGATCCGCACCTGTCTGTCAGCGCAGAAACAAAACAAAAAATTTTTGAAGCCGCCGAACAGCTTGATTACAAAAAGCGGCGTGTTTCAAAAAAAACCCCTCAAACGACGGCAGCGCTCATTCACTGGTATACCGAGGAAGAAGAGCTGAATGACTTATACTATAGGTCGATTCGTCTCGGTATTGAAAACAGCTGCCTTGAATCCGGTCTTCAATTGCAAAAAGTGCTGTACAATGAGCTGGAGCAGCTGGACAGGGAGGAAATCGAAGGCATTATCGCAGTCGGTAAATACAGCAGTGCCCAGGTTGAGCGGCTGAGCGAGTGGTCAAGCCGAATCGTCTTTGTGGATTTTTCACCCGAAGCCGAATCGTTCGACAGCGTCATTACGGATTTCTCGCGTGTAACAGAAAAAGCGCTCACCCATCTTTGGGAGCAGGGCATCCGCCGTATCGGCTATCTTGGCGGCCGGGAGCGGTTTGAAGACAAATCGGGTATGATCACGGACATGCGTGAGCAGACTTACCGTGCTTTCCTGCAGGAAAAAGAGGCTTTTGCTGAAGAAGATATGCTGGTTGGAACATACAGCGCGGATGACGGGTACCGGCTGATGAAAAACTGTATTGAACAGCGCGGCGAAAACCTGCCGGAAGCCTTTTTTGCGGCAAGTGATACGCTCGCGATCGGGGCACTGCGGGCGCTGCATGAAGCACACATTCAAGTTCCGGAGCGCGTCGGCTTAATCGGCGTGAATGATATTAGCGTATCGAAATATATGTATCCGCCGCTTACGACTGTGAAGGTGCATACAGAATGGATGGGGAAAATCGCTGTAGAGCTTTTGCTTGAGCAGCTGAACACAAAGCGTATTTCTAAAAAAGTCGTGCTGCCGTCGGAATTGATTGTGCGGGGCACGACAAAGTAAAAAACTCCACCATCATATGATGGTGGAGTTCTTTCATTCGGCAAGCTTGTCCGCAAAAGCTTTGACATAAGGCGGAAGATCCGGCGGACGTCGGCTTGATACAATATGGCCGTCAACTGTAACCGGCTCGTCGTGCCATACGGCACCCGCATTGGTCATGTCATCTTTAATGCCAGGTGTACTTGTCACATGTTTCCCCTGCAGGATGTTAGCTGAAATCAATACCCAGCCAGCATGGCAGATTTGCCCGATCGGCTTTTGGGCTGCATCCATCGAACGGACAAATTCAAGTACTTCTGGATACCGGCGCAGCTTATCCGGTGCCCAGCCGCCCGGCACTAAAATGGCGTCGTACTCATCTGTACGAATATCTCCAAAAGCATAATCGGCTTCCGCCGGCACGCCGTATTTGCCCGTATATGTTTTTCCGGCTTCCTTGCCAACGAGGTGTACAGTCGCTCCTTCTTCCCGAAGCCGCAGAATCGGATACCAAAGCTCTAAATCTTCAAATTCTTCTTCTACAAGTGCGATGACTTTTTTGTTTTCCAGCCGCATCAAAACGCCTCCTCTTTTCTTTAGTGTAACAGAGGAATGGCGTGGGTAAAAATGAAAGCATCCATCTATCTTTGTGCATGGGGATTAAAAAATCAGAAAGTCCAATGATGGCAGAAAAAATAGCGGGCAGCTTTTGTTATAGTTTGAGAGCGGGGGGTGTTTTAAACCGATTCTTTTTCCAAAATAAAAAACAGCCCAATAGCATTGGCTGTTTCAGACTGTAGACAAATGATATGGATGATCGCGTACATGAATTGGATAGATCGGCGGCGTCCGGGCAGCTCCGCTTTTCATGGGGCAGGCGCTGAGCCCATAGGAGTCTGCGCTGCCCTCCCGCCGCCAAGTGGCTTGCGACAAGATGGTATAGAGCGAATAAGTTCGTATCTTTCTGTTTAAAAAGAGAAAATGTCTATTCGATCTTTGCTTACGGATCTTCAACACCACTTATTGGCTCTTATTTAAAAGAGAAAGACTTTGTCTACACACTGAAACAGCCAAATAACATTGGCTGTTTTTTTATTGGACAACTTCACTGCCGGTTAATTCCATATGACCTTCACCCCAGGCACACATTGCATCTAAAATAGGGCGGAGCGACCAGCCATAGTCTGTTAAGGAATAAACGACCTTTGGCGGAACCTGATCAAAAACTGTCCGGTTCACAACCCCGTCTGTTTCAAGCTCACGCAGCTGCTGCGTGAGCATTTTTTGCGTGATATTCGGCATTAACTTTTTTAGTTCGCTTGTACGTTTTTCCCCTTTGATCAAATGGCACATAATGACCACTTTCCACTTTCCGCCGATTACATCAAGTGTTGCTTCTACTGGAATATTGTAAGCCATGTGCTTTCCTCCTTTATATAGGCACTTTTAAGTACCTACATTACTTTAAAGTGCGTACTTTTCTTTTGGATTGAGTGCACCCATAATAACATACACAGGAACGAAACAAAAGATCTTAAAAGATGGTAGATACTTAAACGTTCCTACGGGATAAAAAGGTGTGTACCTTTTATTTTGATAGCTGCTATGCAAAATGGACGTACAGGGAAAACGGCTGGGCCCGCCGTTTCTAATAAAAGGAGGAAAAAAATGAGTCATACTGTGCAGGCGGCTGTTAAACAGGAAGCCGCTTCAACAAACAGTCGATTTGCTTTATGGGCATTAGCCGTTAGTGCTTTTGGAATTGGAACTACTGAATTCGTTCCGGTCGGACTTTTGGCATCTGTTGCGGAAGATTTAAACATCGGAATTACGCTCGCAGGATTACTTGTTTCTGGTTATGCGGCCGGCGTAGCGATTGGCGCCCCGGTGCTGACCGCTTTAACAAATCGATTAAACCGAAAAACGCTGCTTATATCTTTAATGGTGCTATTTATCACAGGCAATGTGGTGGCTGCCTTGTCCCCATCGTTTGAATTGCTGCTCGCAGCACGGTTTATTACGGCTTTTTCGCATGGTGTTTTTTTCTCGATTGGGTCAACGATTGCGGTTCAGCTCGTACCGCCACATAAAAAAGCGAGTGCCATTGCCCTTATGTTTACCGGTTTAACCGTTGCAACCGTAACAGGCGTACCGCTTGGCACATTTATTGGGCAGTCGTTCGGCTGGCGCGCCACATTTTGGGGAGTGGCTTTGCTTGGTGTGATGGCCGTTGCCGCAAGTGCACTGCTGATTCCGAAAAATTTAAAGCAGTCACAGCCGGCAAAATTTGCGGATATGCTGCGGCTTGTCACCAACAAACGAATTTTGCTTGGCCTGGCGATTACGGCTCTTGGATACGGAGGAACATTTGTAGCTTTTACGTATTTAACACCGATTTTACAAGATGTGACGGGTTTGAAGCCCGGTCTGGTCAGCATTGTTCTTCTCGTATACGGAGCAGCTGTAGCGGTTGGAAATGCTGCCGGCGGACGTTTGGCCAATTATCATCCTATTAAAGCTTTGTTCTGGATGTTCCTTGCGCAGGCCGCCATTCTTGTGGCCCTGTCCTTTATGATTCCATTTAAAGCGGCGGGCTTGATCGGTGTTGTTTTAATGGGGCTGCTTGCGTTTATGAATGTACCAGGTCTACAGCTGTTTATCGTCCAGCTTGCGGAAAAATATGTTCCATCCGCAGTAGATGTGGCTTCTGCCCTGAATATTGCCGCTTTTAATATTGGTATTGCGGCCGGTGCGACAATAGGCGGCTTTGTCGTGGATTCGATCGGATTGGTCCATACCCCGTGGATAGGCGGCGTAATGGTGATGCTCGCCGTTTTGTTAACCGCGGTTTCATTAAAACTTGAGAAATCATAACGTGAATGAAAATGATGAAAATCAACGAAGAAAAATAAAAAGACGGAGGAGAAAATAAGTGAATAAACAAAGTACCTTTCAATTAAACTATGGAGAAAAACCGATGCCCTGGCTGGGTCTGGGTGTTTTTCAAGTCGAAGATGGAGAAACCGTTGCGGCTTCTGTAGAGGAAGCCATTGTACAAGGATACCGCCACATTGACACGGCCGCTGTTTATGAAAATGAAGAGGGAGTTGGAGAGGGAATTCGGCGTGGAATGGAACGCGCCGGCATTACCCGTGATGAGCTGTTTATTACCTCTAAACTGTGGAATGCTGACCAGGGATATGAACGTGCGCTGGAGGCTTACCGGGAAAGTACAGCACGCTTAGGGCTTGATCAGCTTGATTTGTACTTGATTCATTGGCCGGTTGAAAATAAATTTACAGAGAGCTGGCGGGCGCTTGAAGACTTATATAAAGAAGAAAAAGTCGGCGCCATCGGGGTCAGCAATTTCCAGATTCATCATTTAGAAACATTGCTTCAAACCGCGGAGATTGTTCCGGCCATCAACCAGGTAGAACGCCATCCCCGTCTGGTGCAAACGGAGTTATTCAAGTACCTGACAGAGAAAAATATTCATCCTGTAGCATGGGCACCGCTGGCACAGGGAGGCATTTTCAATGAGCCCGTTTTAGTCGAAATGGCCGAAAGCCTGGGGAAAACGGTGGCGCAAGTTGTTCTTAAATGGCATTTGCAAACAGGATGGGCCGTGATTCCAAAGTCTGTTAAAAAGCATCGTATTTATGAAAATGCAGACTTGTATGACTTTGAATTGAATGAGGAGCAAGTAAAGGCGATTAACGAAATGGACCAGCATCGCCGGGTGGGGCCGGATCCTGATAACTTCGATTTTTAAATGAACATCATACTAAAAAAAACCAGCCTGAAATGGGGACTGACCCCCGTTTTTGAGACAGGGATCAAAACACCTTTAAGCAGCCAGCTGCCGGTACTTGACCGGCAGCTGGTTGTTTAGTTTCGCTTGAATACGGATATGGTTATAATAGTGAATATAGTTTTCGACAGTTTGCTCTACGATGGCGGTCGTAGTGCTTCGAAGCTCGTCGAGATAGAACGTTTCAGACTTTAGCGAGGAATGAAACGATTCGATGGAGGCATTATCAGCGGGTGTCCCTTTCCGGGACATACTCATGGTAATGCCTCTTTCTTTGACTGCCTGCTGATAAGCATAAGATGTGTAAACAGATCCCTGGTCGCTGTGCAGAATGCACCCTTTTGGGAGGGATGGCAGCTCGGCCAGCGTATGCAGCACAAAATCTGTATTTTGGCAGCTTCCTATAGAATAGGCAATGATTTCTCCGTTAAATAAATCCTGGATACTTGAAAGATACAGCTGTTTCTGGCCAAAAGGCAAGTACGTAATATCCGTGACGAGCTTTTGAAGAGGCTGATCCGCCTGGAAATCGCCTTTCAACAGGTTATCGGAAATATGACAAGGCTGTCCTGTCCGTCTGCGCTTCTTCACTTTCACCCGGCATTGCCAGCCATACTTCTGCATCACACGCTGTACCGCTTTATGGTTAATCGGCATCTCCCGCTTTAATAAGGCTGTGATTTTACGATAGCCATATCGAAACTTATGATCCCGGCACAACGTGCCGATTTTTCGTTCAACGGCCTGCTTGGATGTTTCTTCCCCGCTCTTGCTCCTCCAGCGATAATAAGTGGATCTAGCAATGCCAAGATGCTGGCATATTTCCCTAACGGGCATGCTGGTTTTGAGTTCTTTCACTAATTCTACGGCTGTTTCCGGGACCACTTCCTCTCCAATTCTTCGTACTTTTTTAGGACTTCAATCTGCTGTTTCAGATACCGGTTTTCTGCCTTTAGCTTCTCCGTTTCACTTTCATACTCAGGCCCTTTTCCGAAGGAATACTGCTTGCCCACTGGCTGTTCAAATCGTTGGAGTTCGCCTGCTTTGTACCATTTCACCCATGTTTTAAGCTGCGTCCTGTTTCGAATGTTTAATTCCTTCAAGACTTCTTTGACTGGTACCCCAGCTAATCTCATTTTTACAGCCTTCATTTTTACTTCCGCTGGATAACTGATTCTTGTACCCATAGAAAAAAACACCTCCAAGTTGGCTTTTTAGGTATTTACATACCCGTTTTTCAACTTAAAGGTGTTTTTATTTGTCTCACTCTACGGGGTCAGTCCCAATGTGCTCAGGCTGGTTTTTTTATCTGTATACTTTCTCTAAATCATGAAGCTTTCTGTCTAATATAAAATTGCCAAATGGAATAAACGCGACAATGACCGAAAGAATGGGCCAGATCAGCTTCCAGCGTGTTTTCAGTGTCACATAAGCAATAATGACGCAGTATGTAATAAACAGAGCGCCATGGATAGAGCCGACGATACGGACGGCTTCCGGAATACCAAGCCAATATTTCATCGGCATGGCAATAAACAGGAGAACGAGCAGCGAAATGCCTTCAAAATAGCCTGCGAGCCGCAGTTTGCCAACGGATGTTTTTAACATAAAAGCCTCCTAATATGAAGAAGATCGTTTCTTTAAAGATAACGGATACATCGTTAAATTTCATCTCTTTTTATAGATGTTCATCAGATTGTCGTCTTTCCGCTCGTGAATAAAAGAGAAGTGGAAGACACAGGGATTGTTGAAAAAGAAAAAATAGTGTATCCTTTTAATTAATAATGAGAATCATTATTAATTAAAAGGAGGGTCATCATGCCTCAACGTGATCTGTATGACGTAACAATTATTGGCGGAGGTCCGGCTGGGTTATACGCGGCTTTTTACAGCGGTTTAAGAGGAATGAAAACGAAAATTATTGAATATCAGCCGAAGCTGGGCGGAAAAATTCATGTGTATCCTGAAAAACTGATTTGGGACATTGGCGGCTTAACCCCTATTACCGGTGAACAGCTGATTGGGCAGTTAACGGAGCAGGCGATGACATTTGATCCGAAAGTGATCTTAAATGAAAAAGTAGAGAGCATATACAAAACGGATGACGGCTTTTTTGAGCTTACTGCTGCATCGGGAACTGTCCACTTTTCCAAAACGGTGATTGCCGCTGTTGGCAGCGGTATATTAAATCCGCAAAAGCTGCCGATCGAAGGAGCAGAGCGGTTTGAAGTCACCAATCTGCATTATGTGGTACAGTCATTGAAAAAGTTTAAAGGAAAAACAGTAGTGGTATCAGGAGGGGGCAATTCAGCTGTCGACTGGGCGAATGAGCTGGCTGCTGTTGCAGAAAAAGTCTATGTCGTATATCGGGGCAGTTCCTTAAAAGGCCACGAAGCACAAGTTCAGCAGCTGATCGACAGTTCAGCTATCTGCTTGATGAATGAATCGATTACGAAGTTAATAGCTGCACCTGATGGAAGCCGAATTGGCGAAGTGGAGCTGACCAACAGTGTTACGATGGCGAAAACCATTTTAGCGGCAGATGAAGTGGTCATTAACCATGGCTTTGATCGGGATGCTTCTCTTTTGCAAAACAGCACCTTAAATGTCGAGCTCGAAGATGATTTTTATGTAGCGAGCCAGCCATCAGGCGAATCGTCCGTACCGGGTTTTTTCGCAGCAGGTGATGTGCTCAAGCATGAAGGCAAGCTGCATTTAATTGCCGGCGCTTTTCAGGATGCCGCCAACGCGGTAAACAGAGCCAAGCAATTTATTGATCCAGCTTCAAGAAGCAGTGCTATGGTTTCTTCCCATAATGATGTATTTAAAGAAAGAAATAAACAAATCGTGCAGGCGATGATTCAATAAATAAAAAACCAGCTAAAAAAAGCTGGTTTTTTATTTTTCTCTTAAAAAGGCTCCCACGTTAGATTTTTCGCTTCGGCGAACCGATGCTCAACTTCTTTCCAATTGACCACTTTCCACCAGGCATCTACGTATTTCGCGCGTTCATTTTTGTATTGCAGGTAATAAGCATGCTCCCACACATCGAGTGGAAGCAGCGGCACTACATCCCACTGGCTCAGGTTTTGGTGCTTTTCAGCCGTTAAAATCTCGAGGCGGCGGGAGCGCGGGGACCAGACGAGAATGGCCCAGCCGACACCTTCCACGTTTTTCGCCGCTTCTGAGAAGTGCTTCTTAAATCCATCAAAACTCCCAAAAGAGTTTGTTATAGCTCTATTCAGCTCTCCTGCCGGGAGGCCGCCGCCACCCGGGGTCATCACTGCCCAAAAAATCGTGTGCAAATAGTGGCCGGCACCGTGAAAGGCGGCTTCCCGCTCCCAATGTTTAATCAAACTGAAATCGCCGCTCCGGCGTGCTTTTTGCATTTCTTTTTCGGCTTTGTTCAGCCCGTCTACATAGCTTTGGTGATGCTTATCGTGGTGCAGCTTCATAATTTCCTCAGAAATCACCGGCTCCAGGGCATTGTAAGCATACGGAAGTGGAGGCAGGCGGTGCCCTCCGATCGGCACAGGCTGCTTCGGCTTCGATTCATCTTTTTCCTGTTTGAAAGAGGACGGCTGCTGCAGTAAGTGGGGAAGCTGATTGTACAAAGCAGCAGCCTGGCTGCTTAGAGAGAGTGGGTCAACCGGATGTTCTTCTTCTGCATTCTTTTTTAAGGAAAGAAAAGCTGCTTCCCACTGATCCAGGGCTTTTTTATCAGCTGCTACCGCTTTTTCCCGGATAGATTTCCATTGCTGCTCTACATGCTTGCACCAATTTAGCAGAGTTGCCCGATACGCTTTTTCATGTGAAAACACTGCCTTACCTCCTTCATTTGCCTGTTAACAGGGTATGAATAGGAGGAGGGCAGTGTTCACGTAATAGCCGTTCTTTACTTGTATCTGGTCTTCATAAGACGCATAGAATTTAACACTACGATTAAAGTGGAGCCGACATCCGCAAATACAGCCATCCAAAGTGTAAGCCAGCCCGGGACGATCAGCAGCAGAGCAAGCAGTTTCAAACCGAATGCAAAAGCGATATTTTGCTTAATAATCTGGAGCGTTTTACGGCTGAGCGCAACCGTATAAGGGAGCTTCTCTAAGTCATCCGCCATTAAAGCTACATCCGCTGTTTCAAGTGCTGTGTCCGTTCCAGCGCCGCCCATCGCAATGCCAACTGATGCACTGGCAAGAGCAGGAGCATCGTTAATACCATCGCCAACCATCGCCACATGGCCGTACTGGGCACGAAGAGACTTGATGGCATCCAGCTTGTTCTCCGGCATTAATTCAGCCTGCACATCGGTTAAGCCAAGCTTTCTGCCGATGGAAGCCGCCGCTGCATCGTTATCACCTGTCAGCATCACCGTTTTTTGAATGCCCAGCTTAGCGAGTTTTTCTAAAACCGCCAGACTGCTTTGCCGAACCTGGTCAGCTGCGGCAATATAGCCTTTTATTTCTTCATCCGTTCCAACCAGCATCACCGTCTTTCCTTCCGCCTGCAGGGCTGAGATCGCTTCCCGGACTTTTTTCGTTACAGCAGGACCATCCTCAAAAAGAGCCGGGCTGCCAATGTAATAAACGGTTCCGTTTAAAGAAGCTTTCGCACCTTTACCCGTAAGAGATTGAAAATCATGGGCTTCAAGCAGTGATACTTTTTCAGCAGCCGCTTTGCGTAAAACAGCGGAAGCGAGCGGGTGCTGGGAAAACGTTTCAAGAGAAGCGGCGACAGATAAAAGCTCCTGCACGCTCATGTCAGAAACGGAAGCAATGTCGGTTACCTCGGGCTTTCCTTCAGTTAACGTGCCGGTTTTATCAAAGGCGACTACTTTTAAACGCCCTGTTTCTTCCAGGTGAATGCCGCCTTTGATTAAAACACCGTTTTTAGCTGCATTCCCAATCGCTGTGACAATGGCAACCGGTGTGGAAATCACCAGTGCACACGGACATCCCACGACAAGAACCGCAAGACCGCGGTAAATCCATTCCTGCCAGTCGCCCCCCGTAAACAAAGGAGGCAGTACAGCGACCAGGAAAGCAATGGCCATAATGGCCGGCGTGTAATACTTGGCAAAACGGTCGACAAATGCCTGAGAAGGAGCGCGTTCAGCCTGAGCTTCTTCAACTAAGTGGATAATTTTAGCGATTGTTGTATCTTCGGCAAGCTTTGTGACGCGTACTTCTAAAAACCCTTCTTCATTGAGGGAGCCGGCAAACACTTCATCGCCTTCTTCCTTGGACACCGGAATGGATTCACCGGTAATCGCCGCCTGGTTAATGGATGAACGGCCGCGAATGACCTCGCCATCCATGGCAACCTTTTGTCCAGGCTTCACGATCATAATGTCTCCGATTTGAATATCTTCAACAGCCACTTCAAACTCACTGCTGCCCCGTTTAATCAGCGCGGTATCCGGTGCAATATCCATAAGAGAGCGGATAGACTGTCGGGCTTTGTCCATTGAGTATCCTTCTAGCGCTTCACTTAGGGCAAAAAGAAATACAACAACAGCGCCTTCTCCCCACTCGCCAATAATTGCTGCCCCAATAATGGCAACGGTCATTAATGTTTTCATATCGAATTCAAAGCGGATTAAATTGTTTAAGCCGACTTTGAATAAATCGAAGCCGCCGATTAAAATGGAAAGCGCAAAAAGAGTAATGGTTACGATACTGCTTTCGCCGGCGGAAAAAGTGGAAATATAACCGAAGAGCAAAAAGAACAGCGAAACGATCGTGTTTTTATTTTCACGCTTTTGCCAGAATGGAACTCTTCTTTCCTTGACCTTTTCGCGCTCGGGGTATACTTTGATTCCGTCAAACGCACCGGCAGCTTCAAGCTGTTCAACGGATGCATCACCGATAATCGCCACTTTGGATGCGCCGAAATTCAGCTGGACATCTTCTACCGTTTTAATATCACGAATGTTTTTTTCAAACTTGGCCGCGCAGTTGGTGCAGGACAATCCCTGAAGCCGGTAAACATGTTTCCTTTCCTCACTCATTTTCCTCAGTCCTCTCTGGAATGCTCAAGGGCAATGCTGACAAGCTGATGGACGTGGTCGTCTTTAACAGAGTAATACACCATTTTTCCTTCTTTCCGATACTTGGCGAGTCCCATATTGCGAAGCAGGCGTAAGTGGTGGGAGGCGGTAGCAGTTGTAGAACCAATAATTTGCGCCACATCGCAGACACACAGCTCTTCTTCGAGCGTCAGCGCGTATACGATTTTTAAGCGGGTGGCATCAGACAAAGCTTTAAACAGCAGCTCTACACCGGTTACTTCATCTATTTTCGGCTGGACCCGGCTGACGACTTCTCCATTGAAACAACTTGTTTCACAGGCATCATTTAGGAACTTTACGGTTGTTTTTTGGGTCATTTCAGCACCTCATTCAAATAGTTGTTTGATTGTATATTTTTAGTGTATGCTGGAGGTGAAAAAAAGTCAATTTTACATTCAAATAAATGTTTGAATGTAAAATGAAAGATGCAATTAATCAAAAGAAAGTGTGAGAAAACTGCTGTATACATGGATGATGTTTTTATTAGCTGGAGCAGCTGAAATTGGCGGGGGCTACTTGATTTGGCTCTGGCTGAGAGAAGGAAAACCGTTCACATGGGGAATCATTGGCGGTGCAGCCCTTGTGCTGTACGGCATTATCGCCACTTTTCAAACCTTTCCATCATTCGGGCGCGTGTATGCGGCATATGGCGGCGTATTTATCGTGTTATCCGTTTTGTGGGGATGGGGTGTCGATAAAAAAACACCGGATGTATATGACTGGATTGGCGCTGCCATCTGCCTTGCGGGTGTTGCCATTATGCTGTGGGCACCGCGTTCATAAGGAAGAAAAACAACATCCGGAGAAGGTATATCCTCTCCAGATGTTGTACGGCCAGGATCGTTTCTATTAATCAGGCTGCCATATTCCTGCATGCTTCTGCACATGTAAAGCACGCCTGTGCACATGCCTGGCAATGGTCGTGGTCGTGCTTTTGGCATTCATTACCGCACGCTTCACAAATATCTGCGCAAAGCGCACAAATTTGAGCCATAAACGGGCTGTTGCGCTGCATCGACTGCACGGCCAATGCACAAAGATCTGCACATTCGCGGTCCAGTCGAATGCAGCCTGCCATCATTTTTACGTCGTCTTCCTGCAGGCATTGGTTAAAGCAGTGATTACAGGCTTCTAAACACTCCAGGCAGGCTTGAATACAGTCATATACATTTTGATTCATCACTTTCCTCCTCCTTTTGAATGGGCACAATATTACTTTAACCGTCCTTTTTTTCTTTAAACGTAAACACAAACTTTATTCATTTTGCTTTTTTTGCTGCTTTCTTTCCCGGGTATAAGGCTGTTGAAAAAACAACAAAAAATAATAATGCAAAACAGTTTACATACAGTAGGGGGGTATGGTAAATTTAAAATAAGGAGGCGGGGACATGGAAGAAATCGAAGCTCATGCCTGTGACAATATATCTGAACGGAAAAGCCACCATTCTGAGGCGGTAAAGAAAAATTTAATTACAAGGCTGAATCGCATCGAAGGCCAAATCCGCGGTATTAAAGGGCTCGTTGAAAAAGATGTGTATTGTGATGATATTATTACCCAGATTTCCGCTACGCAATCGGCGCTAAACAGCGCAGCAAAAGTTTTGCTTGAAGGCCATTTGAAAAGCTGTGTAGTCGAGCGGATTCAAGAAGGCGATGAAGAAATTGTAGAGGAGCTTCTTGTAACGATTGGGCGGTTAATGAAAAAATAACGGAACGGAGCGATTAACATGGAACAAACAACATTAAATGTACAGGGTATGTCATGCGGACATTGTGTAAAAGCGGTAGAAGGAAGCGTTGGCAAGCTGGAAGGTGTCGAGTCTGTTGCTGTTTCTTTAGAAAACAGCCAAGTAGACGTGAAGTACGACGGAGCAAAAGTAACAATTGATGAGATTAAAGAAGCAATCGACGACCAAGGATACGACGTCGTTTAAAAAGCGCGTGCTGACTTCCATCAGCACGTTCTCTTCGGCAAAAAATATACCCCGTGTGGGTATGAGGAGGAAAGGGAATGAGTGCCTCGCAAAAAGAAACAAATATGCAGATTACCGGCATGACCTGTGCCGCCTGCGCCACCCGGATTGAAAAAGGGCTCAATAAACTGGACGGCGTTGAGCAGGCAACGGTGAATCTAGCGCTTGAAAAATCAACCGTTCGATATGATCCATCCAAAATAACTGAAGCTGACCTGCAGAAGAAAGTGCAGGATCTCGGTTATGAGGTTGTCTCGGAAAGGGATGAATTTTCGATTACCGGCATGACCTGTGCTGCCTGCGCCACCCGAATTGAAAAAGGATTAAACAAGCTGGACGGCATTCAAAATGCAACTGTTAACCTCGCTCTTGAGCGTGCAACGGTTCAATACAATCCGTCTGCTTTATCACCGGCAGATATTATTAAAAAAGTGGATTCACTCGGTTACGGTGCTGTATTAAAAGAAGAAAGCGACAAAGAATCCATTGATTACCGGCAAAGAGAAATCAAAAAGCAGACAATAAAGTTTATTGTTTCCGCTCTTTTATCTCTGCCGCTTTTATGGGCGATGGCCGGGCATTTTGGTTTCACATCGAATCTTTACGTTCCAGCACTTTTCATGAATCCATGGTTTCAGCTCGTTCTCGCCACGCCGGTACAATTTATCATTGGCAGCCAGTTTTATATTGGGGCATACAAAGCTCTGAAAAACAAAAGTGCCAATATGGACGTTCTTGTAGCGCTTGGCACCTCGGCGGCGTACTTTTACAGCTTGTATTTGTCGTTTGAGTCCCTGGGACACAGTGGACACGCACTAGAGCTTTATTATGAAACAAGTGCGATTTTAATTACGCTGATTCTGCTTGGGAAATTATTTGAAGCAAAAGCGAAAGGGCGTTCATCCGAGGCGATCAAAAAATTGATGAGCCTGCAGGCAAAAACAGCGATTGTCGAACGCGGCGGAAACGAAATAGAAATACCGCTCGAACAAGTGGTGACAGGCGACTTGATTCATATCCGGCCTGGTGAAAAAGTACCAGTTGATGGCATTGTTACAGAGGGACAGTCTGCTGTCGATGAATCGATGCTGACGGGTGAGAGCCTGCCGGTCGATAAACGCAAAGGTGATGAAGTGATTGGCGCCACGGTCAATAAAAATGGCTTTTTAAAAATAAAAGCCACGAAAGTCGGACGGGACACTGCGCTTGCGCAAATTATCCGCACAGTCGAGCAGGCGCAGGGATCAAAAGCGCCGATTCAGCGGCTTGCGGATCAAATTTCCGGTATTTTTGTTCCTATTGTCATCGGCCTGGCTCTTTTAACGTTTCTTATTTGGTTCCTCCTTGTTGAACCAGGTAATTTTGCTGAAGCACTTGAGAAACTGATTGCCGTGCTTGTGATCGCGTGCCCGTGTGCCCTTGGTCTGGCTACTCCAACATCCATCATGGCGGGTTCAGGGCGGGCAGCAGAATACGGTATTCTCTTTAAAGGCGGCGAGCATTTAGAAACGGCGCACAAAATCGATACGATCGTGCTCGATAAAACGGGAACTGTTACAAACGGGACGCCTGTTTTAACGGATGTGATCCCATATGAAATAGAAGAAGCCGTTCTTCTTGCCCTGACAGGTGCGGCTGAGAAGCAGTCGGAGCACCCGCTTGCCCAGGCGATTGTAAAAGGCATTTTGGATAAAGGCATTGAATTGAAACCGGGTGAGCAGTTTGAAGCGATTCCGGGCTTTGGTATTCGAGCTGCAGTGGAAGGAAGAGATGTGCTGGTTGGAACACGCAAGCTGATGAATGAGAAAAACATCAACATACAGGGCGCCGGAGAAAGCATGGCAGCTCTTGAGCGGGAAGGGAAAACCGCGATGCTTGTGGCTGTGGATGGACGATACGCGGGTATTATTGCGGTAGCAGACACCGTAAAAGCAACGTCAAAAGAAGCGGTACGCCGCTTAAAAGAAATGGGTCTTCATGTTGTGATGATGACAGGAGACAACGAGCAGACCGCCCAGGCAATTGCCCGTCAGGTCGGTATTGACCACGTGATTGCGGAAGTACTGCCAGAAGGCAAAGCGAACGAAGTGAAGAGGCTGCAGCAGGAGGGACGGCATGTTGCCATGGTCGGTGACGGCATTAATGATGCACCGGCGCTTGCCACAGCCGATATCGGCATGGCGATCGGCACCGGAACCGATGTGGCCATGGAAGCGGCCGATATTACCTTGATCCGCGGCGACTTGAACAGTATTGCGGATGCGATCCTGATGAGCAAAAAAACGATTCGGAATGTGAAACAAAACCTGTTTTGGGCATTCGGCTATAATACGCTTGGGATTCCTATCGCAGCACTTGGCTTTCTGGCTCCATGGCTTGCCGGCGCAGCAATGGCTTTTAGTTCAGTTTCAGTAGTCGTAAACGCCTTGCGCCTTCAAAAAGTTAAACTGTAAAAAAGAAAATTCAATTCTGCGTCTATGGCCGGAAAAATCGGCTGCTGGCCGGATTCTAGTCCGCGATGGCCGGAAAAAAGAAAATCCGGCCATGCTGTAAGACTTTCCGGCCCGGATTTTTATTTTCCGGCTTAAAAAAGAATCTTAAAAGTGTAGACAAAGTTAGAAAGCCGCCTCTGTAAAAAGAGGCGGCTTTTTTATCGTTAAAGCTGAACGGTTTCTGAGCCGGCGGCTTTTCTCGGCCGGGCAGCGTGAAACCATTGCGCACAAAACAGAATGACCAGGATAAGGTCAAATGCATCTCCGCCGTAATACATCAGCATGCTGCCCATTTCTGCTTGAGCGGAAGAAACACCAGCCGGCGGATGCGCATAAAGAAATTTGGATAAAATGCCGTGCCCGGCCAGTGCGAGCAGGAGGACAGCAGCTCGGAAGTGAAAAGACCTGCGATGGGGCGCCGGGTCAATGCAAAGAATAGAAGCAGTAAATACGTAACCAGCCAAAAACACATGGAAATGAACAAATATATGAATCAGCACATTTTCCTGCATGTGTGTATACAAGCTGGTTGTATAAAGCAGCCAAAGTCCGCCGATGTTTAACACAAACGCCGTTATAGGATCTATGGCAAAACGAAGCAGCCGGCTTTGAAGCAGCCGGGACAAGCGCCGCGCCTGCTCTACAGGCAATGTCCGCAAAATCAGCGTGATGGGCGCGGCCAGCACCATAAAAAGAGGAGCCAGCATGCCAAGAAGCAGATGGCCGGCCATATGAGCGATAAAATTCATATGGGCTTTTTCCGCCAAAGGACCAATAACCGCTGCCAGGGAACAAAGTATGCCGCCTGTCCATAAAACAGTGCGGAAAAGCGGCCAGGACGAATAGCGGCGGCTCGAATGAAAAGCGGCCCAGACGTATAACAGGAGTGCGGCCGCAAAAGGTAAAGCGAGCCAAAGGGAGGCAGACAGAGCTGCCTGCATATGATGCTCATTGTGCATTCCGTTCACCTTTTTTCGTGCGGATAGCAAGAGCCGCTCCAATTACCATCATCAAAACCGCGGTCGTGTTCCAAACAAGGTCATACATCCATACATTCTCCACGTAACGAATTTGGTGAAGGCGCATAAGCTTGTGCTGAACGGTACCGTCGTAAAGCTGGAATATACCGGCACCCAGCAGCACGCCACCGATCCACTTTTTTAAGAGAAGCCTATTACGACGGCGCAGATCCGCAAACAGAAACAGCCCGCCTACAGTAGCGAACCAGCTGAACGCATGAAAAAAACCGTCAGAAACGAGCCCGGCGCTTGTTGTGGATTTGTCATAAAAGTGATGCCAGTGAAGCAGCTGGTGAAAAACAGCTTCATCAAAAAAAGCAACAAAGCCAATACCGAATAAAAAGCCCGACCAGAGATTACGCCTCGAAAAATGGGAAGAGCTGCGGACTTCTTCAGAGTGGACAGCCATAGAAAACTCCTTTCTGCCGTTCATATAATCAGCCTATCTGTTTTTGTTGTACCCATACGCTGGAAGATTCATTCTTTTATACGAGAAATTGTTTCTCCTAAAATGAACCATATATCTATCGGAAGAATAAAAGAGAATGATATAATAAAAATATTCTGAAATTAAAAAGGGTGAAAAAATGGCGCTTCTTCACTGTCAATTCTACTCCGACGTTTTACAATTAAGTACATCCATGACGGTTATTCTTCCCCAGCAAACCCATTCACAGATCGGCATGCAAAGCAAAAAAAACAGCAGTAAACATCAGACACTTTATTTGCTTCATGGACTGAGTGATGATGATACGATCTGGACACGCCGGACCTCTATCGAACGGTATGCAGCGCCGCTTGGACTTGCGGTTGTGATGCCGCAGGTGCACCACAGCTTTTATACCGACATGGCGTATGGAAGCCGGTACTGGACGTTTTTAACAGAGGAACTGCCGACCATAACACAATCTTTTTTTCCATTATCCGATGCCAGGGAGGATAATTTTGTGGCAGGGCTCTCAATGGGAGGCTACGGAGCGTTGAAATGGGCACTGTCACAGCCGGAGCGGTTTAGCGCAGCAGCCAGTTTGTCCGGAGCGGTCGATATTGTAAGCCGGGTGGAAGAGGGAAGCCGTGACCATTTGTTTGAGCTTGTTTTTGGAGACGGGCAGGTAGCCGGCACAAAGCATGATCTGTTCACACTGCTGGAAACAGCACAGCACGCCGCCGAGAAGCCGGCCCTGTATCAATGCTGCGGCACAGAAGACTTCTTGTATGAAGACAATCTCCGTTTTAAAGAAGCATGTGACAAAACATCTTTTGATGTAACGGTACAATTTGATTCGGGATCGCATGAGTGGGGCTATTGGGACCGGAAAATTCAAGATGTGCTCCGCTGGCTTCCACTGAAAAACTAACTTCATGGGGGGAAAGCTATGTCAACAGCACGCGTTATAACGGGAATTTGGAGAAAGCATGAAGAAACAAAAGAAAATCCGAAAGAATCCTCGCTTAAAACCCGCTATTACCGGAAAAGCCGCGAGTCGCTCATTAATGATATAAAGAAGGTTGTGCAAAACGGTAAATTCGCCGGGTGGGCGCTGTTGAATGAAGATGTGGCTAGGGGAGAAATCATGCTTGAAAAAGGAGCATACGGCATGGTTATCACCATTTATAAAATTACGCCGATGCAAGCTGCCATTGATGTCTACTGTTCAAAAGAAGGAATGCTCGGTGACTTTGGAAACAGCTATCGGTACATCCTTGAATTTTTCAACGCGCTACGGACAGAAGCAGAGCCGGAATCTTAAAAAAGCAGCTGAGTAAAGCCCAGCTACTTAGTATGTAGACAAAGTCTTTTGCTTTTAAAAAAGAGCCGGTAAGTGAAGCCTGCCGGACTTCGCGCCCCTTAGGGCAGTGCGGGGGCCTCCTCGGCTGCGCCTGCCGGGTCTCCCGACTCACTGTACTTCCCGCAGGAGTCTTCGTCCGGCAAGCTTCACTAAGTGGTGTTGAAAATCCATAAACAAAGAACGAATAGACATTTTCTCTTTTTTTAAACAGAAAGATACAACCTTATTCGCTCTATACAATCTTGTCGCAAGCCACTTAGCGGCGGGAGGGCAGTGCAGACTCCTATGGGACTAGCAGGCAGCAGAGACCGGTGGAGCCGCAGGCGAAGTCGGGCTCAGCGCCTGCCCCATGGAAAGCGGAGCTGCCTGGACGCCGCCGATCCATCCCATTCATGTGCACGGTCATCCATATCATTTGTCTACAGTCTGAGCAGCTGGGTAAAGCCCAGCTGCTTTTTTTTGTAGTCTTGCATGAAAATTTAAATAAGCGCTACAATGTACGAAATTAGAATCAAAGAAAGAAGGAAGCAGGATGGCAACCATTTTAGATGTAGCGAAGAGAGCCGGTTTATCGAAAACAACCGTATCCCGTGTAATCAACAATCAGGATTATGTATCTGAAGAAAACCGTGCCCTTGTTCTGCAGGCGATGAAAGAGCTCGATTATCATCCAAACCCGGCTGCCAGAAGATTAAGAGGGCAGCTGACGATGACAATTGGAGTTGTGGTTCCAGCTGTTACCGACCCCTTTTTCGCTTCTTTAACCGCAGCTGTTGAGCAAACGGCGTATGAAAAGGGCTATAAAACGATGATATGCCAGAGCAGCGGAGACAAAGAAAAAGAACGTCTTTTCTTAAATCTGCTGAAAACAAAGCAGGCAGACGGTATGATCATAGCCGCTTTAGAAAACGATTGGAAGGATGTTCAGCCGTTTGTGAAGCACGGCCCAATTGTGCTGTGCGACGAAGATATTCTCGAATCGTCTGTTCCGGTTATTAAGTTTGATCAATTAAATGGAACGTATGCAGGCATTAAACATTTGATTCAACAAGGGCATCAAAAGATTGGTTATTGCACCGGCGCTCTTTTTGCTGAAAAAGGAAGAGACAAGGACCGCAACCAGGGCTACCAAAAAGCAATGGCAGAAGCAGGACTTTCTATTAATCCTGCGTGGATCTTCGTCGATCGGCATACAACCGAAGATGGAAAGCAGCTGCTTACTCATGTGATGAATATGGAAGATCGGCCTACTGCTGTTTTTACGGGAAGCGATGACATTGCTGCCGGCATGATCACACAAGCAAACGAGCAGGGGGTCCGCGTTCCAGAAGATCTGGCGATTATGGGTTTTGGCAACCAGCCGATAGCTCAGTGGATCACTCCGACATTAACAACAATCCAACAGCCTGCTGATGGCATGGGTCAAAAAGCGACCCAGGTCATATTAGAGCTGCTTCACAACAACCAGGCAGAGATGGAGCAATATGAGCTGCCGAGTGACATTATTGTTCGGAAATCTACTTAATTGCGGGATTTTTTCCCGCAATTTTTTAAAAAACAGTATGGGAACGATACCAACGCTGATTTTATAGGGGTTATATTTTTAAAAATAGTTTATTCCAATTTATTGAAAAAGGGAGTAAAAGAGCTGAAAAACCGCATCTGGGAACGATACCATAGGTGAAAATGAAGGTTTTAAACTAGTTTTATAACTAGAAAAGCGGGCTTTTTCATAAAAGGGCTGGAGAGAAGGTTTGTTTCCTGAAAAATGAGCTTTTTCTCGTACAATTAAAATAGTGGACATTCTTTGGAGGAATACGTACATAATGAGAAAGAGATCGAGATGATATTGAGGTGACGGGGTCATGTATAAAGCAATTGTTTTAGATTTGGACGGAACAACATTAACAGAATTTAACACGGTGAACGATACACTGACGGATTATGTGGCAGAACTTCGGCAAAGCGGCATGCTCGTGTTTATTGCTACGGGCAGGACATTAAAAGAAGCAAGGGATGTGCTGCCGCCTCGTTTTAAAGTAGACGGCATCGTGACAGCCAACGGTATGTCCGCTTTTTTAGGCGAGAAACAAATTTCACAGCACGCATTGCCGCCGGAACTGGTGCAGAAACTGGCCTTGAAGGCAGGAGAATGGGGCATTTATTATGAAATTCATCCGAACGAGGGACCGCGGACGGCACTTGAGAAAGACCAGGCGTTTATGACAGAGATTGCAACAGAGCCGAAGCCTGAAGCCGTTCACGAGAATGAATGGCTGTCCCGCCAGGAAGCGGTTCAGTCTAAAATCCGGTGGACGAGTGAGCTGCATGCCGAGAATGCAGCGAAGATTTACTTTTTCAGCCGGGACAAAGCGGTAATGGATGGATGGAAGGCAGAGTTGGAACAGGTAAAAACAGATATCGCTTTTACGACTGCTTCGTCTACACACCATAATGTGGAGGTAACAGTAGAAGGAGTTTCAAAAGCAACGGGTGTGAAAAAGCTGCTTGATCGCTTTTATTTGAACAGGGAAGAGATATTGGCAGTAGGCGACGGAGAAAATGACCTGCCGCTTTTCGAGCTGGCCGGTTATTGTGTGGCCATGAAAAACGCCACGGATTTTGTGAAGCAGCAGGCAGATGAAGTAACAGAGTTTTCGTATAAAGAAGATGGATTGTACCGCTTTTTAAAGAAAAAGCTCATCTAAAAAAATAAAGAGAAAAGCCTAAAGGAATTTATCCTTTAGGCTTGAGAGTATAGACAAAATAAGAAAGCAGGCTGATTGAAAACGTCTGTCTCTCCAGGAGCGTCGCCGGCTGGGAAGCAGAGTGACCTTTTCGGGGCCATGAGCATACACAGCAGGCAAGTGACGCTGAAAGCGGGCGTTTGTCAACAGCCTGAGCCTAAAGGAGTTCACCCTTTAGGCTTTTCGTGTTGGTTAAGACTGTTTGCGGAAGCGAAGTGCTGCCACAGTAGTAATAGATGCGAGCAGCAAGCCGGCTAACAGCCACATATATGGCATATTAGATTGAGAGCCGCCAAGGCCGGTTTGCGGCATTTCTTTCGGCATTGCTTCGCCGGAGAACTTATCCGGGAACTGGTCCACAATAGCCGCGGATAATCCTGCGGCCGGCATGCTCATGTGGGCGTATGCTTCACGGATGGAGCTGTATGCTGTTTCATAGTCACCCGCAACGTAGGAGTCAAAAGCCCGGAGCAGCTGATCCACGTGCATCGTCAAGCCTTCTTCAAGGTCTGCTGCCGGTACGCGTCCTTGTGTGGCTGTATCAAGGAAAGCGGCCTGCTCTTTAATGTACTCATCAAGGTCTGCTTTTGCTGCTTCCTGGGCTTTGGCATCTTTTGTACCTGTCGCTTTCACGTAATCCACAAAATAGCCGATATGGGAATTCCAGATTTTTGAAAACTGAGCTCCTGCTTCTTCACCGTAAACAGATGCTACAGCGGCAGACAAGTCATCTGCGTTAGCAGTCAGGGCTGCAGCAGCCTGCTCAAAGCTTTTCGCTCCATCGGCTCCGTCCTGCATCGCCATAGCAGCCAGGCCGGCATGCTCGGTAAATACAGAGTTTAATTGCGAGCGAAGGTCAATGGCTGGTGTGTCAGGATTCGAGTTTTTAAACTTGTCCGGGAATTGACCAGCAATGACAACTGATAATGTTTCAGCAAACATGCTCATATGATGGATGGCTTCGCGTTCATGTGTGTATGCCGTTTCAAAATCGCCTGCTGTGTATGCATCAAATGCGCCGACGAGCTGGTTAAGGTGCATGGACAGCCCTTCCACAAGCGCTGATTCAGGAAGGCGGTCTTCTGTTGCTGTTGCGAAAAAAGCAGCTTGTTCTTTTTTATACTCTTCCAATTTATCAAGTGCTGCCTGTTTCGCTGCTGCATCCCCAGCGCCTGTCGCTTTCACATAGTCAACAAGATAGTTGATGTGAGAATTCCAGATGTCTAAAAACTGTTTTCCGGCTTCGTCTCCATAAACGGATGAAACAGCAGCGGCAATATCATCGGAGTTGGCCATAAGCGCCGCGGCCGTTTGGTCAAAATCTTTTGCACCATCTGCGCCTTTGCGCATCGCTTCAACCGCTAGAAAAGCGTGTTCTGTTAAAGCGGTATCCAACGTGATGCGAAGCTCTGCTGCTGGTGTTGCTGTACTTTGTGAAGCGGCTGCTGCTTTGTTTTGATGATTCATTTCATGATGCTGTTCACCGCTGTCTGCAAATGCGGCAGTTGGAACAACGAGTGAAAATGCAAGCGGGGCGATAAGGAATTTTTTGTTCATTTTTCTTTTGTTCAAAGTAAACCTCTCCTTTTTTAACATAGGATTTGTTGTTCTTGTAACAGCTAACGGAAGAAGATTTGGATTGGATCACTTTTTTATAAAATTTTTTAAAAAGAAAAAATAAAAAAGAAAAAGCAGCGTGCAGTAAGAAAATATTGTTTTATAGGGAGCACATTTGGTTGTTTCCGTAAGAACACAAGTGGGTATGGTGGGGGAGGGGGGTGGGCCTATTGTCTGAATTAAGTCGTGATCGCATAGAACAATTGTATGGGAAATATTCATTGTTAATATGGAATGTTGCCCATGCAGCTTTGAGAGATACATATTTAGCGGAGCGAGTCGTTAGACTTGTTTTTCAAGAAATAAGAAGAAGCCCGGATAATCTAGGAAACGAAAAAAAGCAATCTATTTACTTTGTGAAACTGTGCCGGGAAAAAATCATGTATATTCAAGCAGAGGCTCAAAAAAAGCGTGAATGATAGCCGCCAGACAGCGGGCCTTCATTCACGCTTTTCGGTTAAGAAAGAAAAACAGCTCCGTAAATAAGTGAAGACAGGACGACCAGGCCGGGGTGGATTTTTCTTTTTTCCATCAGCCAGTAGCTGCCTGCCGCCAGAATGAAAATATGCAAAGGGCTGATTTGAACGTATGAGTCGAAAAAAGCTTGAAATGCCATCACGCCAAGTAAAACAGCAATAGTCGGCTTTACATAAGCGGTCATTCGTTTTACACGCGGGGAGGTCCGGTTTTTATACAAAATGCCCATTAAAGAGATCATTAATAGAAGAGAAGGCAGTACAGTGGCCAGCACCGCCAGCACGGCACCCAGCCAGCCTCCTTCCTGAAATCCGATATAACCGCCCATCTTCGTGGCGATGGGGCCGGGCAGTGCATTGCCCATCGCGAAAGCTTCGTTAAATTCCTGTACGGTCATCCACCCATAGCGGTCCACGACTTCTTTTTGAATAAGCGGAATTGTAGCTGGGCCACCGCCGTAGCCAAGCAGATTCGTCATGAAAAATACCCAGAAAATATGCAAATAAATCATGCGGGCCGTCCTTTCTTTTTGTCAGCTGTTTTATCTTTAACCGGCTTAAAGAAAGCAAACAGCAACAAAGTGGCAATTAAAATAGCAGGATGAATATGAAGAAACTCAATCAATAAAAGTCCAATCACAACATGAACAGCGACCGTTCCCCACTTCAATCCTTTCATCGAGCTTTGAAGAAAGTCTTTTGTTAACACGGCCAGCATGATGCCGACGACGGGCAAAACACCCCGTGTCATTCCTTGCACCCAGGCCAGGTCTTTAAAAGCCGTTAAGGTCGTCAGGAGAAAAATCATTAATAAAATGGTCGGCAGAATGGTTGCTAAAATCGCATTGATCGTGCCCAGTACCCCGCCGACCCGGTATCCGATATAGCCGGCCATTTTTGTATTAATGGGGCCTGGAAGTGTGTTGCCAATCGCTAAAATATCTCCGAATTCTTCATTATCCATCCATTTAAACCGCTCGACCACTTCTTTTTGAACAAGTGGGATGGTCGTCGGGCCGCCGCCGTAGCCGAGCATGCTGCTGCGGAAAAAAGCGATAAAAATATCGAGCTGCTTCATAAAAACATCCTTTCTATCATCGTGGTGAAAGTGAAACACGTTTAGAAGAGATTTTGTATTGCCAAACCAATTGTATTGTTTAGTACATCTTAACATTCGAATTGTAATAAAAAAAGATAAAATGATTACGTTTCGAATAAAATCTATGGAAGATTTTCTGCCGAAAATGAACAAGAGGCTGTTTTTTTTCTTTATGCTGTTCCTATCAATTTATGAAAAGGGGCACCGTACATGAAAAAAACACATCCTGCAGTTGTTATTTTTCTTTTTTTCCTTGGCTGGGTCTTTATGTATGCAGATCGGAATATTCTTTCACCTGTTATGGGAAGTATCGGTGAAGAGTGGAGCCTTGATAAATCGCAGCTTGGTTTAATGTCAACTGTGTTTTTCGCTGCTTATGCTGCGATGCAGATTCCAACCGGCTTTTTGGCAGACAGGTTTGGTCGTGTAAAAGTGCTGGTCATCGGCTATTTAATATTCGGCGTGGCAACTTATTTAAGCGGGATGGCGACAACCTTTCTTATATTTTTAATGATGCGCGCGCTGACGGGGCTTGGAGAAGGAACGTATTACGGCTCCCAGTACGGCATTTCTTCTACGATTACACCTAAAAAATACCGGGGCCTTGTATCGGCCCTGATCAACAGCGGGATGGCCTTCGGTATTTCACTTGGTTTTATGGCGTCCAGTTATTTTACGTACACTTTAAATAAAGGATGGCAGTATCCGTTTTACGTGTTTGCGGTACCGACTATTATCGTTGCTATTTTAATTGCGGTTTTTGTACGGGATGACACACATAAGAAAAAAGAAGCATCAGCGGAAAAAGCAGAAAAGCTGGATATGAAAAAACTGTTTACGAAAAATCATATTCTTGTCTATGTGCTTATTTTCTGCTCGCTTTATGGATTTTTCGGCATGCTCACATGGCTGCCTTACTATTTGCAGACGGTCAGAGGTGTAGAAGCTTCCCAGACAGGTATCATTGCTTCATTGGTGCCATGGGCGTCCATTCCAGGCGCTATCTTATTTGGCTTTTTGTCCGATAAAATTAAAAACAGAAAGCCGTTGATTATTTCACTGGCACTGGCCGGAGCTATCTGTCAATTCGCCATTCCATATACGGAAAACTACTCGCTTTTGCTTGTAGGTCTTGCCCTATACGGACTGCTTGGAAAACTGGCACTCGATCCGGTGCTGATCTCGTATATGGCTGATATTACACCGCCTTCTATGTATTCAAGAGTGTACGGTTTTTTTAACTTCAGCGGCATGCTGTCTTCAATTTTTGCTCCCTACATTACCGGCTTTTTTGCAGATGTGACCGGGAAATTGGAGTTTGGTTTTTATTTATCAGGGGCACTGCTTATTTTCGGAGCGATTATGTTCCTGTTTACCGATCATAAAGGCAGCCAGGAACAAGAAGGTCAAGAATTTACAGAAAGTGAGAAAGTGGTGTAAAGAAAGGAGACAACAAAAAAAGAGGCTGCCCAGCAGCCTCTTTTTCATATGTGAAAATCGTTTGCTATGTGATTACAGTTTCATGCCCATTCGGCTTTTGTACCGTTTAATTAAAATCTGGCAGTCAACACTTACGACGCCCTGAAGCGGATACAGCTTTTCTGCTAAAAAGCGCTCCATCTCCTGATTGTCTGTAAAAATCCCGTGCATATGAAGCTTGCTGGGACCGGTCATATGATACAAGCTTGTCACAGCCGGTTCATTTTGAAGGTGGTCAGCCACTTTTTCTAAAAATTGAGGCTCTACTTCTACATTGAAAAAAGCAGATACGTGCATACCGATCTTTGCCGGATTAATGACGGTTGTGAATTTTTCAATGACACCCTGCTCCATTAAGTTATTAATTCTGGCTTGAACAGCAACACGGGAGAGGTCCACTTGCTTTGCGATATCCGTGTAGGAAATGCGGCTGTTTTCATGCAGAATAGACAAAATACGTTTGTCTATTTCGTCAATATTCAAGTCGGGAATGCTGTATTTTGATAACATACTGTGTCAGCTCCATTATAAAAGTAGTGCGCGTTTAGTGTATCACGATCTGTTTATGTGTATAAACTTTTAAGCAGAAAAAGACCGATCGCCAGCTTCTATCATAGTGGAACGAGAAAAAAGAATACACCCGTTTGGCAGGTTTTCTGTCCATAAAAAAAAGAACCTGCTCAGGCAGGTTCTTTCAGACTGTAGACAAATTATAGGGATGACTGGGCCTATGAATGGGATGGATCGGCGGCGTCCAGACAGCTCCGCTTTCCATGGGGCAGGCGCTGAGCCCGACTTCGCCTGGCGGCTCCACCGGTCTCAGATGCCCGCTCGTCCCATAGGAGTCTGCGCTGCCTTCCCGCCGCCAGTGGCTTGCGACAAGATTGTATAAAGCTAACAAGGTCGTATCTTTCTGTTTAAAAAAGAGAAAACGTTTATTCAGTCTTTGTTTATTGCTCTTCAACACCATTTAGTGAAGCCTGCCGGACGAAGACTCCTGCGGGAAGTACGGTGAGTCGGGAGACCCCGCAGGCACAGCCGAGGAGGCTCCCACACTGCCCTAAGGTGCGCGAAGTCCGGCAGGCTCCACTTATCGGCTCTTTTTTAAAAGCGAAAGACTTTGTCTACACATTGAGAGAACCTGCTCAGGCAGGTTCTTTTTTTATAAAAAGCGCTGGCGTACTTCCGGTGATGGAAGCATACAGTGGTCGCTTTTTTTGCCAAACCATTTGTACCGGTTTGCCGCCACATAATCATATACGAGATTACGAAGCGGTGCTGGAACGGCTACCAGCGCATAAAGCAATTTCCATGCTCCATCCAGGCGGCGTGCTACCCTTAAAGCAGCAGTTGATTTAATATAAGCCTGTCCATCTTCTACAAGCACAAAACTATCAAGGTTTTCCGGTATATTGTGCTCTTTTAGCAGCTTTTGGCCGACATCGCTTTGAAGCGATGCGTAATTAAAATAGCCTTTCGAATCACGCTGTATAATAAATTGAACGCTAGCATCGCAAAAATTACAATCCCCGTCGAATAAAACGATTGCTGTCATGATTAAATTCCTCCTCATTTAAGCAGTCTGCTCTTATTAGTCTAACCGATTTTTCCCCTCTTCAAACTATAGACCAAAATGGAGGTGATTCAGGACAAAAGTTTAATTAAAAAATACTCATTATTTTTCCGGTAAAGTTTATAAGGTATCCAAAAAGGGGACTTAAGTAATATTCGCTATTTTTAGTGTTTATTTTTAATAAAAAGGAGTATATACACATGCCGGAAAGCTGTATTGAATGCCGGGTTCCCATTCGATTTTATGAACCGGGCCGCCTGTTTATTTCAAATGAGAAAGATTGGTCATTTGTCGATTTTCAAACGATGAAAGAAGCGGAGAAAAAGCTTCAAACTGTTCAGGAGAAGCAGGAAGGGACGTTAATAGGCGGGATCGGGCGCCCGGATGACGAGGCGCCGCTTCGCACCGCACCCATTAGAGAAGTGGCAGAATGGTTTTCTCACCAGGAAGTGATCCGTGTCATTGAAAAAGGGCAATTTGTCAGCTTTCTCCAGCCGATTGTTGACGCAGGCACCGGCAGCATATACGGATATGAATCGCTTCTGCGGACAAACAAAGAAGCTGCAATCCCGCCGGGCCGTCTGTTTGCTGCCGCTCAAAAGCTGGGCATGCACTCCTACTTGGATAAGCAGGCAAGAGAAAGTGCCATCATTGCCCGTAAAAAATACATCCGAAATGGACAGAAAAGCTTTATTAACTTTTTGCCTTCCACCATTTACAATCCGGAATTCTGCCTGCAGCATACGTTTCGGATTATCGAAAAATACAATGTAAATCCTGGCGATCTTGTGTTTGAAGTGGTTGAAACGGAGAAGATAGAAGATATTGAGCACCTAAGAAAAGTGCTGAATGTTTATAAGCAAGAAGGCATTAAAGTAGCGCTTGACGACGTCGGGGCCGGTTTTTCTACGATTGAAATGCTTGAGAAGCTAAGGCCGGACTACATTAAAATTGACCGTTCGTATGTCTCATTTTGTGATCAGGACGGGGATAAACAATTATTTATTGAAAGAGCGCTGAAAACGGCGTCAAATCTGGGAATTAAAACACTCGCAGAAGGCATTGAGCGCAAAGAAGAATATGAGTATTGTCTTGCGGCAGGCATCCCGCTTGTGCAAGGATATTACTTTGGAAAGCCCTCTGCAGAACCTGCAGCGGGTTAAAAGAAAAACCGTCCAGATTAAGAGCTGCTGGACGGTTTTTTGAGTGATTGGCTAAACACGAACACGCCTGCTGCTACAAGAAGAAAGCCGGTCCCTATGAAGCCTTGCAGCGGGGAAAGAGCAAGAGCGCCGGTTACGGAAGAACCTGCCACCACGCCAAGTGAGAAAAAAGCATAAAAGCAGCCGTACGCCCTGCCCCTGCTTTCCACTGTGACAGCGTCCACAAGCAGGGAATTAATCGAAGGAAATAAAAAAGCGAAGCCGACTCCATATATGGCCATTATGCTATGAAGAAGGACAGGCACTTCCGCCTGGCTGATAAGCAGAAGGCTCACGCCCATCATGGCCGCTCCGAACGGAAACGTTTTTTCCGGCCTTAGCCGGTCAAACAGCCGATTAACCGGAGAAAGAAAAACAACAATGGCTGTTAATCCAAACGTGCTGAGGAGCAGGCCGCTTGTCTGCGCTCCATAGCCAAGCCGTTCTACTTTAAGCGGCAGCATATAAGCAAGCACCCCTTGGGAAAACATAAGCAGAAAAGCGCCGATAAATGCTTTGCGTACAAGGGGGCTTCTGAAAAGGACAAGAAGCGGAACGCTCGCTGTTTGAGGTGAATGAGGAACAGCGGGCCGCTTTTTTTTCAGCATCACCATGGCTGTGCTCCCAAGTACCGCCATTATCACCCCTATGACGGTCAACACATATATTTCACTTGTGCGGCTGGCTAAAATGCCGCTGAAAGCTGGACCGGCAATGGCCGCTATGCCGATAAAAGCACCGGAAACAGCAGCGCCCTGGCCTTTTTTTTCATTTGCCGTATGATTAGCCAAATAAGTAAAAGCGGCTGGCGTAATGAACCCGGCAGCCAGGCCATGAACAAAACGAATGAAAAGCAGTGTCCATGCGTTTACAGCTGCCCCATAAAAAAACAAGGCTGCACCGGTCGACAGCAGGCCGATAACCAAAACGGTAAAAGGCCCGAGCTTGTCCGTCCAAAAGCCGGACAGTATATTGCCGATTGTATTAGAAAAAGAATACATGCCAACAGTCAGTCCTATTAAGAAGGGCGCCGCACCGAGTGATTCGGCAAGCGGACTCATAATAGGCAGCTGGGCAAAAAGGTCAAAAAAAGAAAAGAAGACAATAAGATAAACAAACGCCCGCATCATCGGCCGCCTCCGTTCGATCAATCGCTCATTTTACTATAGCATGGGCCAGGAACAAAAAGAAAATGAAACAGACTCCGCCAATGGAACGTATAAAAAAATAAATGAAGGCGGGAGGCAATGAATAAAAAAGCAGAAAAAAAGCGTAAAGATAAGTGGGATACAGCCCATGTTTTGCTTGAACTCATTACTTCTGGCGGGGAACTCGTTATATATGGGATCCGGGCTCTTGTGCGCTGGTGGAATTAAAAACGGCTTTGTATAAAAGAGAAAAAGCCCTTTATTCAACGATTTTTGTTGAAGTGTTTTGAAAATACAGAGTTTAAAAACTTTACATGACGGTGAATATTTTCCTTTCGATTGGGTAATTATTACTAAAAGGCTAAAAAGAAAAGTCATGCAAAGGAAGTGACAGCCATGGGAATAGCAGCAGATCGGTGTATTTTTAAGCAGGAGCTCACGTTGTTGTACATGGACTATGCACGCTGCCACAACGGCGCTATTAAAAAACAAATTGCCAAAGACATTGAATTGCTTCAAAAAGCGATCGCGCTTATTTTATAGAAAAAAGCATCCGGCTTTCACCGGATGCTTTTTTATTTGCTTTTTGACTTTTTAGCAGAACTGCTTTTGCCTCCGCTGGATGATTTAGCGGAAGGAGCAATAGACAGTGCTTTGTCTGCTTTCTCAATATCGTGTGTGACCTGCTCTTCTATGTCATACGCGTGATACATTTCATTATCAATCATATACTGGGCCATTTTATCATGCAGATCAATTGCATTATCAAGTTCTCGACGCAGCAGCTGCTTCACTTCTGGCGTAGCCGTTTCTGTAATGGCTACGGCTAAGTTTCGCACACCGGCTTTAGCCGTAATAAGAAAATCAGTCGCGATGGCCAGGTCGTCGAGTACTACATCTTTTTCACTTTTTTTTGCCATCCATGCTTACCTGCCTTTCGCTGTTTGTTTTTGGTCGTCTTCGAGCACAGATTGTAAATCTTTAATCGCTTTTTTAGAAAGCTTAATATCTTCCTTCAGCAATTTTTTTAGAATTGAATCCTTGACAAGGTCAAGCATGGCGGTGCTTTTTGTCAAGCAGGCTGTTTTAAATAAAAGAACTTCATGAACTTCCAGCTTCTCATGCATTGCTAACGATTTGGCCATGCTCATCACTCCTTTTTATTTATCAGTTGCTTTTCCGTCTAAATCATGGTGAATTGCAGTCGGAGGAACAGCCGGCATCGGTTTTTGACCTTGCGGCGCTGGATCTTTTAAATAGACATAGTCACCGGTTCCATCTGGTGCACTGCCTTTTGCCCAGCGTCCTTCAGCAGATTCCGACCCTTCTGAAAGATCCCAGAACTCAAACGCGTGCGGCTGTGCTTCCAGCTCTGCTTCTGGAGGGAAGGAGGCTGGCACGGCTACGCCGTTTTTTTCTTCCAGCTCCGCAATGGCTTCCATCCATTGATATTGGTGATAGCGGTCACGGGCAAGCATTTTACGGAATACAGCCCGGACGCCTTCGTCTTTTGTCATATGGTAAAGGCGTGCAACCTGCAGGCGTCCTTGAGATTCAGCGTGCAGATTGGAGCGCATATCAGCAAGCAGGTTGCCGCTCGCTACAATATAGTTTCCGTTCCACGGCACACCGTTTGAATTAGTTGGCAGGCCGCCAAGTCCGCTCACAAGCAAGTGCTGCGGATTAATACCGCCCATAATGGCAGCGATGGCGGGGTCTTCCGCTGCTTCGGCCTGTGCCTCTGGCGATGCTCCATCTAGAAGCTGGCTGATCAGGGCGCAAAGCATTTCCACATGCCCAATTTCCTCTGTACCGATATCCATCAGCATATCCTTATACTTTTCTTCTCCCCGGCAGTTAAAGCCCTGGAACAAATATTGCATCATGACGGTCATTTCACCAAACTGGCCGCCGAGCACTTCTTGAATCTGGCGGGCAAGCAGCGGGTCTGGACGTTCTACTTTTACTTCAAACTGTAATTCTTTCTGGTGACGGAACATAAAAAAATCCTCCTTCAGCATCATAGAATGTTGTGTCTTTATTTGTCGTACCCTCCTTTCCTGCTCCAAAATCCTTAAGTCGCAAAAATAGGAAAAAAATCACTTGCATAAACAAGTAATAAATTAATTAGAATTGTATGAACATTGTGAAAGAATGGTAACCATGATAGAGTGAAAGTGTACATAAGAATTGGAGGGACTCTGCTATGCCATTGCTTCGTTTTGATGTCATCGAAGGAAGAACTGAAGAAGAGCTGAAAGGGCTGCTTGATGCGGCTCACCGGGGGATGCTCAAAGCATTTCAAGTACCAGAACGTGACCGCTATCAAATTGTTCACCAGCATCCGGCTCATGAAATGATTATTGAAGACACCGGACTTGGGTTTGAACGCTCAAAAGACGTCGTGGTAATCAGTATTGTAAGCAAGCAAAGAACAGAAGAACAAAAACAGAAGCTGTATCAGTATATTGTGGAAGAATTGCAGGAAAGCTGCGGAATCGATCCAAAAGATGTCATGATTTCTCTTTCCATCAATGGAGATGCCGATTGGAGCTTCGGATTTGGTAAAGCGCAGTTTTTAACAGGTGATCTTTAACCTGCCATCCATTTCAGATGCTTTCTGAAATGGATTTTTTAAGTGCTTTTTAAAAGCGGGTCTTGCCCTTTCTGGAGGATCGAGCCGGAAGTGGCGGGAATGACCGATCCGTATATAAATAAACAAAATCATTTATTATAAGAAGAAGTACAAACAGGCTCTTTTTTGTCAGCGCTGACAAAAAAGAGCCTGTTTTTTTAAAATAAAAAATCATTTGCAACCACATTTTTTTCCGAGTAAAATATGAAAAACTAGTGAGAGAATTCACAAATGCCGACAGAGCAGAAAAAATAAAGGGGGAAGCGGCATGACAAATGCACTGAAAAGATTGATCGAAACAGCACAGCGCCCGGAGGAAGCGGATATTATTATTCGAAACGGGACAGTGGTAGACGTTTTTTCACTTGAAACGTTTCAAGCGGATGTTGCGATCAAAGATGGCTGCATTGTCGGCATCGGCACGTATCCAAAAGGAAAAAAGATCGTAGATGCGTCGGGCAAGTATGTGATGCCGGGCTTTATCGATGGCCATATCCATATTGAATCAACGATGGTGACACCGTCGGAGTTTTCGCGGGCTCTTATTAAACACGGCGTGACGACTGTTGTAACAGACCCACATGAAATTGCCAATGTGGCGGGACGAGTTGGCATCGACTTTATGCTGGAGGATGCAGCCGGGACGGATGTTGATATTTTAATGAAGCTGCCTTCCTGTGTACCGGCAACCCCGTTTGAGCAGAACGGTGCCACGTTAACGGCGGATGACCTGCGCCCATACCTGCTTCACAAAAATGTGATCGGCCTGGCAGAAGTTATGGATTATCCTTCTGTTTTAAATGGAGATACAGGCATGCTTGCCAAAATTGAGATGACAACAGAAGCAAATTTAACTGTAGACGGTCATGCGGCGGGACTGCCGGATGCAGCGTTGAACGTTTATAGCACAGCCGGCATCCGCAACGACCACGAAGCCGTAACAGCAGAGGAGGCGGTTGCGCGTGTACGCCGGGGGATGCATGTTCTTGTACGGGAAGGTTCAGCTGCTAAAGACCTGCTTGCCCTCCTGCCGGCTATTCATGAGCGAAACAGCAGCCGGTTTTCTTTTTGTACAGATGATAAACATTTGGATGAGCTGGCTGAAGAAGGAACCGTTAATTTTGCGGCACGCCTGGCAATCGAGCATGGGCTCGATCCACTGATTGCCATTCAAATGGCGACGATCAATAATGCGGTATGCCACGGCTTGAAAAACAAAGGAGCCATTGCTCCTGGATACACAGCAGATATTTTGATCGCGGGCAGCTTGAAGACACTCGAGCCGGAAACGATTATAAAGGACGGCCGGGTGCTGGATCTAGCTGCTTCTAAAAGCCGACGTGCTGCCGTGCCAGAATCGGTTCAATCATCGCTTAATATAAAGAAGGTTACGAAAGAATCCTTGCAGATTCCGCTGAAGGACGGACAAAAAGCCATGATCATCGGCGTTGTACCGGGACGGATTATTACAAATAAAATAGAAGCCAACGTAAAAGTAGAAAATGGCTTTTTTGTGCCGGATGCAGCGCGCGATCAGCTGAAAATTGTGGTGTGTGAGCGCCACCATGCAACCGGCAGCATCGGCGCAGGTATCGTCAGCGGGCTCGGACTGAAGCGGGGTGCGATTGCGTCAACCGTCGCCCACGATTCACATAACCTTGTCGTAGCCGGAACAAATGACGAAGACATTTTGGCAGCCATTGAAGCGTCAGAGCGCATGCAGGGCGGCCTTGTCATTGTAGAAAACGGAAAGGTTCTGGCATCAGTTCCTCTTCGTGTCGGCGGCATTATGTCAGAAAAGCCGTATGAAGAAGTGATCGAGGAGCTGCACCACCTGCATGAACAGCTGTCTCTTGTAGCGGAGGAGTCACAAAATATTTTTATGATTTTATCTTTCCTGTGCCTGCCTGTTATTCCAAGCTTAAAGCTGACAGACAAAGGATTGTTTGATGTAGATGCTTTCCGTCATATTGAAGTAGGAATTCCGGAGTGACGCCATTTACAGAAGACGTCGTTCGTGTACTCAAAAGTATTCCAGAAGGTATTGTTGTCACATATGGACAGGTAGCGCGCCTGGCGGGAAGTCCCCGTGCTGCCCGCCAGGTAGTCCGCATTTTGCATTCGATGAGTGAAAAACATAATCTGCCCTGGCACCGGGTTGTAAATGCCCGGGGCGAAATAAACGTGCCGGGTGAAGAAGCAAAAGCCGAACAGCGCCGCCGTTTGAGGGAAGAAGGCGTTTCTTTTACAGAAGACGGGCGCGTCGATTGGAATAAAATAACCCAAAAAGCGGATCAGCCAAAAAAGGGCTGATCCGCTTTTTTGGCTGTTTACAAGCCTGTCCGGCAGATTCACCCTTTTTTTGGTATAGTGGAAGTGAAAAAATATGGAAGTTGAAGTTTGGCAAAAGGGGCGCAAAAACATGAAAAAAGGGTTATTCGTTTGCTTGTATGGTGTTTTATTTACCGCTTCTGTTTATCTTTACAGCCACGTTTATTCCCGGCCAGCCGTTGAAGATGCAGGGCGTCTCCTGCCTGCGCAAGTGAAAACAATTGAACAGGCGGATGGTGAACAAACGTTGAAGAAAATTGTACAGGAAGCAAACCGTGCAGGGACTCAGCTGACGATTGCAGGAATGCAGCACAGCCAGGGCGGACAGACCTACTATCCAGGAGCCGTTATGATTGATATGAAGCCTTTTAATAACGTTATTGACTTTGATCCGGAGGAAAAATGGATTACTGTTCAAAGCGGAGCGACATGGGATGATATCCAGCGGTACATCAATCCTGATGGCCTTTCCGTAAAAGTGATGCAGTCCCAAAACATTTTTACGGTTGGCGGCTCATTAAGCGTGAATGTACATGGCCGGGATATTCGGAACGAGGCCCTTATCACGACAGTAAAATCATTTCGGCTGTTAAAGCCGGACGGCACCATTATCCGCGTCAGCAGAGAGGAAAATGCAGAATGGTTTCCTTACGTGATTGGCGGCTACGGCTTATTTGGCATTATTTTAGATGTTACGCTTTCTTTGACGGAAGATGAACTGTATCAAAAAAGAACGAGAGAACTTGATTATCGAGACTACACCCGCTATTTTGGGCAGCAGGTAAAAGAAAATGAAGCGATAAAAATGCATTTGGCACGTATTTCGGTCGCCCCTTCTTCTTTTCTGCGCAGCATGTATATAACAGATTATATAAAAGCCCAAAATCAGGACATGCTGACAAGCTATAACGAGTTGAAGGAAGAGCGGATTGTGGCGCTGCCAAAGCTTTTCCTCGGCTTGTCTCGTTACAGTGAATGGGGAAAAGAAACGTTTTGGGATATTCAAAAGCAGTATATGCTTCAAGAAGATGGATCATTTGAATCGAGAAATAACGTTATGCGTTCGGAAACGGATTTTATGGACTATGAAAGCGGCGAGAGAACCGAAGTGCTGCAGGAGTACTTTATTCCGATAGGTGAATTTGCTTCTTATATCGATGATATGCGGAATCTTCTTGAAAAAAAAGATGAGTTTAACCTTTTGAACATTACCATCCGCTACGTGGAAAAAAATGATCAGGCTGTTTTGTCTTATGCAAAGGAAGACATGTTTGCACTTGTACTTTTAATCAATCAAGGAAAGTCAAAGCAGGAAGTGGAGCAATCAAAAGCGGTTATACAGGAAATGATTGATATCACCTTGAACCACCGCGGCAGCTATTATCTGCCCTATTACTCCTTTCCAACGAAGGAACAGCTGAGGAAAGCGTACCCGCTTGCTCCTGCTTTTTTTAAGAAAAAGCAGGAGATGGACCCCAAAAAGCGATTTACAAACTATTTTTATGAGGAGTACCAGCAATGAATTATCGTCGGTTTGTCACGTCTCAAAGTCTCGTTTTAATGGCAGGAAGCATGATTTTTCCATTTTATGTTCTGCTGCTGAGGAATGTCGGGGACAGCTACTCACAGTTTGGATGGGCGTACGGACTTTTTGCGTTAACGTCTGCTCTCGCTTATCCGGTTATTGGAAAAGCGGCAGACCGATTAGGAGACCGTGTCCTGCTCGTTTTTTACTCAATGGCCATGGCTGTGCTGCTGCTGTTTTTCCCGCTTGCCACAAGTGTATGGCAGGTATATGGGCTTCAAGTGTGCATGGGGGTGCTAGGTGCTGTGCAAAAAAATACTGAAAAAGCGGCTTTAGCCCGGCATGCAGACCAGAATCAAGCCGGTGCCGATATGGGCCGCTATCACTTCTGGACTTCTATTACCGCAGCCGCGGCGGTCATCATTACCGGTTACCTTGTTGATTTCTTAACGATCGCAACCATTTTCTATCTGGCATCCCTTATGTACATTATGAGCGGACTTATCATATGGAAAGAGCCGAAAACCGGCTGATCATATTAAAACCTTCTTGCTTATAGGTACAATGCCGCTGTCAGAACAAGCAGGTGAAAGATTTGATCCACAATCATTCCGAGCCAGCCTGATTCCGGTCCCCGGGCTTTCATAACGGTCCGCACTCTCCAGGCAACGAGTGTCCGGCGTTTAATGATTACATGAGTGAGGAAAATAAAAGCAATAGCCAGCGGAGAGAGGCCGCCAAACGTCAGCCAGGAAAACAGGGAAACAATGAATGTGTATAAGAAGCAATGAGCAAGCAGTGGTACCCATCTGGATACTTTGTGCCGGGCCATCCAGCTCGTTTGAAACAAATAATCACCTATTAAATGTGCCAGTAAAAGCAGATTAAAACGGCTCCATTCCTTCATCTTAGCCAACAAAATAGATTTCTGTACTCTGGTAGAAAATATGATATATTTAAAATATCATGCTATAGATTTAGGTAATAAGGACTCTTTCGTGAGGTGTATTTTTTGAAAAAGGGCGGAACGGTTCAGCCGTTTTGATCCGCATTTGGTTGACCTGTTTCTTAATAACCTGGACGTGTTTACCTCTATAAGAGAACAATTCGCAGACGCAATTTAATTTCCCGGGAAAAGGCGGGTTTACGAGGCCAAAAGAAAAAATGAAGTGGGCGTCGTCATTAAAGTCGGATTGTTTACAGGGCTGACGAACGCGGTTAATGCGAACGGCCTGTTTGATTATTTTGGGTATACTGTAAATATGGCTGCCGTATTCAGCAGCAAAGCGAAGGCGGCGATATTATAGTCAGTGCCCCGGAATGGGAACGGGGATCGTTTGCCGGGATTGTGAAGAAATTTTCATTCAGCGCGGAAAGCACGGTTAAAAAATTATCTGGCATTCAAGACAAAGTGCAAATTGTGCAGCTTACGCCTATACCAGGGGCTGGTACATGTGCAGTTTTTCAAGGCCGGATGATGGAGGGCTGAGTATGGATATTAAATTAAAAGATTACATCAGCATTTTTATTCACCAAACAGATTTGAAAATCACAAACTGTGTAAAAGAACGCCTCGCCCCATTTCAGCTCGCCCCGGAGCAAAATTTAATTATGATGCTGCTTTGGGAGCGGGACGGACGGACTCAGCAGGAGTTGTCCGAGCAGCTTGAAAAGGACAAAACAAATATTACCCGTATGGTATCAAGCCTTGAGCAAAAAGGGTTTATTAAACGGGTTACCGAAGCCGGCGACCGGCGTTCCGTACGGATTTTTCTTACTGAAACCGGCACAGCTCTTCAAGATGACGTGATACCGGTTGTTGAATCCTTTCATCGTGCTGTTACAGAAGGCATTACAGCAAAAGAGCTGGAGGAAGTACGCAGAATTTTAACAAAAATGCGGACCAATATGGAATAAAAAAGTCCGCGCCAAATAGTTGCTATAGCAACTAAGTGTGTGGTACAATCCTTTTAGTAATAAAAAGTAACAAAATAACTGGAGGAAACAAAAATGACAAACGTTTTATTTGTAAAAGCCAATTCACGCCCAGCGGATCAAGCAGTCAGCGTGCAGCTATATAATGCATTTCTAGAGGCGTACCGCGCTGAGCACCCGGCGGATACGATCACAGAATTAGATCTTTTTGCAGAAAACCTTTCGTACTACGATAACGATAAAATTAACGGCATGTTCAAATTAGCCCGTGGAATGGAATTAACCGAAGGCGAAAAAGCAGCAACAGACCTTGTTACAAAATACTTGAAGCAATTTTTGGAAGCAGACAAAGTAGTTTTCGCTTTCCCTCTTTGGAACTTCACGATTCCAGCTGTTCTTCACACATACCTTGATTACCTTGGCCAGGCGGGGCAGACGTTTAAATATACGGCAGAAGGCCCAGTCGGTCTTTTACAGGATAAAAAGGTAATGCTTTTGAATGCACGCGGCGGTGTTTATTCAGAAGGCCCAATGGCAGACCTTGAAATGTCGGCAAAATATGTACAAACTATTATGGCTTTCTGGGGCGTAGAAGATGTACAGACCATTGTCATTGAAGGACATAATCAATTCCCGGACCGTTCAGCAGAAATCATTGCAGACGGTATTAAGCTCGCAGCAGAAGCGGCGCGGACATTTTAATTCATGAAGCTGTTCCTGCCAAAGGAACAGCTAAGACTGACGACAAAGTCGTCAGTCTTTTTTTATGAAAGTTTTCAAAGCCGAAACGAGCAGAAGACTTTTCGGGAAACATCGCTTCTTAAAAAGAGCCGATAGGGGGAGACGGCCGGGCTGAGCGTACCTTAAGGCATTGCGGAAGCCTGCTCGGTGCACAAGCCTATGGGTGAAAAAATTTTCCGTAAAAAGGAAATGAAAACATTTTCTTTTTTTGAATCGCTTGCTTATTTTTTGAAAAGCTGTTATGATAAATAAGAATTATTTTTGTTCGAGAGGTACAAGTGCTGTAAAAGCTTATTGTCTTGATATTGCTTTGAGCAGGAATAGTATTATTTTGTGCAGATGCACAACGGGAGGCAACATAACATGGAACAAGGTAAAGTAAAATGGTTTAACGCAGAAAAAGGTTTCGGCTTCATCGAGCGCGAAGCTGGAGACGACGTATTCGTTCATTTCTCAGCAATTCAAGGCGAAGGCTACAAAACTCTTGACGAAGGTCAAGAAGTAACATTCGAAGTTGAACAAGGACAACGTGGTCCTCAAGCAACTAACGTACAAAAAGCATAATTTTATATAACATCGTAAAAAGGCGGCCTCTTTGAGGCTGCCTTTTTTGTTTGCTCGCTTGAGCGAAAGTTTCTGTTCCATGACGAGCAAAAGAAGCGTTCCATAAAAAAAGCCTGCCGCATAAACGGATCAGGCTTAGTTATCAAAAAAGTTTTCCGTGAAGTAAGGCTGGTTTTCGCTGTTTAGCGCAACTCCTACTCCTAAGTAGTGGAAATCACCGTTTAAAATGTTTTTTCGATGGCCGGCAGAGTTCATTAAGCCCTCGTGAGCAAAAATACTGCTGAATTGCCCATAAGCAAGGTTTTCACCGGCAGTTGTAAAGTGAATGCGGTCTTCTTCCATCCGGTCAAATGGTGACTGGCCTTCAAGGTTTGTATGATCAAAATACACATGCTGGGCCATATCCTGGCTGTGCTCCCGTGCGGTGCCACTGACCGGATCATCCCATGTGAGTATCGGCAATCCGTGCACAACCCGGGCGGCGTTCGTCACATCAAACAGCTGGTATTCAAACCCTTTGCGCAGTACCGCACTGTTTTCACCATACATGCCCTTTTTTTCTGCTTCTAGATCTTCAGCTAAAATAAGAATGGCTGTGACGGTATCCTGTTCGTGTACATCATAAAAAATGGTTACGTAGCTGTCGTCCATATGGTAGTAATCATGTTCATTTGTTTCATTTAAAATATAATACGTCAGCCCTTTACGCATTTTATCCATTGGTTCGCCAAGCTTTTCACGGACGTTTTCCTGAGGTGTATTCAAGGCAATACCGTTTTTCGAGGAAATCAAGTTGTGGTTCGTATAAAGCCCGTTCACGCGGTTTTCTTCATCATAGGACACCATCAAAAAGTTTTGATAATTTTCGTGATAAGCATACCATTCGGTTCCATACTCATTTTGAGAATGGCGTTTCGGTGCCCCGACTTCCTGCTCCACCTTTGAACGGCTGTCCCCAATTTGAATATTGTAAACGGAAAACGTCTGGGATTCCGGAGCAGCCAGCGCCGGCTGTTCAGCTCTCTCTACAGTTTCTGGCGCTATGCCCACGAGGCTTTTTACTTCGCTTGTCACTCTGTCTACAGTACCAGTTACAGCAGAACTTTCTCTTATGTCTTCCAGCTCGTCTCTAATTACATCCACAAAAGCCAAATTCACATACGGCTCGGCATATTCTTCCCACAGCGGCCGTGTATTAAAAGCCACAACAAGCAGCAATACAACAGATAATAATTTTTTCAATCATTCACACTCCGTTCTTTCTTTATTTTAACGGAAATATGTTTATTTTTCACGCAAAGCGGCAGCAGCTGAGCAGGAAGAGCGTATGGCCTAAAACGGACCCAGCTTCTTTTAAACAGTTTAACAGATGGATTCGCACCTTTGATATCGACAGAGTACATTCAAGGAAAACCATAAAGCAGAAAATAAGCTCATTTTTATTAATATAGTTTTTCCATTAGAAGAATCATTATACATAACGGGCAAAAATCATCAGGAGAAAGAGATATAGATTTACATGTGAATAAATTCACATAGTTTTTTAAGTTTTTTATGCAGAAAAATCAGATTGAAAGCGCTATGATAGAGAAAGGAAGTTTTTTATTTTAATGGAGGTAAAACAAGCATGGCATACAATAAGTTAATTCGTACGTTAATGATCGAAATTCCATCCGTTCCGGGCAGCCTTGGAAAAGTAGCAACGGCTATCGGGCTGCGTGGCGGTGATATCGGGGAAGTAGAAACGATTAAAGTAGGCCCGGCTTACACGCAGCGGAACATCACCGTGCAGATTGAACAGGAAAATCAGCTTGCAGGCATTATTGAAAGCATCAACGAACTGGAAGGATTCCGTGTGCAGGCAGTATCGGATGAGGTGCTTCGCGCCCACGAAGGCGGTAAAGTGCAGATGAAAAGCCGGGTGCCAATCCAGACACTCGCAGACTTGAGCCGCGTGTACACACCAGGGGTAGCGGACGTGTGTAAAGTGATTCAGGCGGAGCCGGAAAAAGCGAAGATTTATACAAACATCGGCAACAGTGTGGCCGTTGTCACAGACGGAACGGCCATTTTAGGACTGGGTGATATCGGCCCGGTTGCCGGCATGCCGGTGATGGAAGGGAAAGCGGCGCTTTTTGATCAATTAGTGGATATTAACGCGATTCCGATCCTGCTCGATACGAAAAACCCAGATGAAATTGTGGAGACGGTTAAGCATATCGCACCCGGCTTCAGCGGCATCCTGCTGGAAGATATCGGCTCACCGCACTGCTTTGAAGTAGAAGAGCGGCTGAAAGCAGAACTCGATATTCCGGTTATGCATGATGACCAGCACGGCACAGCGGTTGTGACACTGGCAGCTGTCATCTCGGCCTGCAAAAGTGCCGGCGTAGACTTAAAAGAAGCCACAGTCGGCCAGATCGGGCTCGGGGCAGCCGGTCTTGCGATCTGTCGCATGCTGATGGCGTACGGCGTAAAATCGGTGTACGGTGCAGACCTGTCAGAAGAAGCGAAGCAGCGGCTCGAGCAGTACGGCGGCACACCGGTTAACGACCTTGGCGAACTCATGGGCCAGTGCGACATTGTCATTGCGACAACAGGTGTGCAGGGGCTGATTAAAAAAGAATGGGTGCAGCAGGGGCAAATTATTCTGGCGCTTTCAAACCCGAATCCGGAAATTGCGCCGACAGAAGCGCTTGAAGCCGGGGCGGCTTACGCGGCAGACGGACGCTCTGTCAACAACGTACTAGGGTTCCCGGGTATTTTCAGAGGCGTATTGAATGCAAGAGCAAATGATGTCACGCACCCGATGCTCGTAGCAGCGGCAGAAGCCATTGCATCCTGCACAAAACCGGGCGATCTTGTTCCGCATCCACTAGACCGGACTGTTCATGAACGCGTAGCAACAGTGGTGGAACAAGCAGCAGCTGCGGAGAAAATTGCGGTAAAGTAACCAGTAATGGACAAGGTAAACGAAATCAAGTATGATATGACTATACAATCGAACGAAAACTCCTAAAGGGGAGTAGCTTTAGCGGATTGGTCGTCATTTCAGAGTCTTGACTCTCGGCTTTTCCGGCAGCAATAAGCTGTTAGCGAGACCTTTACCCAGCCGGTAAAGGTCTCTTTTTATGAAAAAAACCTTTACTGGCATCGGTAAGGGTTTTTTTCTATTTTATTTGTCTATACTAATTCCAAACAAAAGGGTGGAGGAACATGATTATGATGCTGCGAAAATATATGTCACTGCTGGGGATTGGCTCAGCTCAAATTGACCTCGTTCTGCCAAAGCAGACGTACAGACCTGGAGAACAAATTGAAGCCTACTTTTTAATTCAAGGAGGAACGATTGAACAGCGGATCATCCGGATCGATTGTGACTTGATGCTGGAAAACCATGCGGATGAAACAAGCAAAACGATTGAAAGCCGCACGATTCTATCCAGCCGCACCATTGCTGCGGAAGAATTAAACAAAGTGCCATTTACATTCCGGCTGCCAGAAGTCCTGCCGGTTCCAGGCCGTGATGAATCCTATCGATTTAAAACGAAGCTGACATTTGATCAAGGCGCAGAAAGCGTCGATCAGGATTGGATCAAAATTGTCGTGTAAAACAGCGCGTCCAACTAGGCGCGCTGTTTTACATGATCCCGGCTTTCTGACCACGGAAGTGAATCTTTGAAAAACAGCATACATTCCGCCAGAAGAAGCAGAATAAGAACGGGAATGCCGGATTGAACGATCAGCTGCTGTACCATCACAAACGGGGCAGGTGCATGGGTAAAATCAATATGTATAGTAAACATGTAAAATGTGCCGAATGTAAAATTACGTGCCCATTGGGAAACATGGTAGCGGCCAATCGCTTCATGAAGAGAATAAGCTTGAAGACGGGCAGCCATACGCCATAACTCAATGCTTTCAATAATGAAAAATAATAAAGCCGCCCATATCCACATCACAAGTATAACTTCACGTGTAAAAGCTCCTGAAACAATCGCTGCTATACCTGAAATAGACATGGCCCCGTGTATGATACAATTCGTATTTTTCCAGCCATCGAGAATATCTCCCCGTCGAAAACGCTGAAAGCGGATTATAACAAGAACGAGATTTAAAAAATAAAGGGACAATCCGCCGGCAATCACAAATCGGCTGAGTAACTGCAAAACCGTTGTTTGAAACAGAGTATTAAATAGTATCACAAGCGATTGTGTACTCACTGTCGATAAAAAAACGATGCCGTGAATCCGTGTGTAATACTTAGCGGAAAGGATCACCTTGTAACTTTTCAGGCATAGAACCATATAAAACGCCCAAAGTCCTGTATTCAAGAGGGCAACAGTGAAAATAACCGGCTGTAAAAAAGGGAATTGATGAAATAAAACAAGGCATAAAATCGATGTAGCGGCTACCCATGTGCCAACGGCAAAGCTCTGGACGGGATGGGTTAAATACCGCTTTCGAAAAACACCCCTCAGTGCTGCTTTCATAAAGGAAAAAATTAAAAACAGCCAAATAAAAAAAAGCACTGCATCAATCAAATAGGAAGGCAGTACGAGCGGAATATGAAGCTGGGGAAAAACCCCGATTGAGAAAATGCCAATGGCCATAATCATCGCACCATAGGACGCATCTATACGGGTTCCCCGAAACAAGGGAGATTTAATAATTAAAAGAAGCAAAAATAAAAGCAGTCCAAAGAACAACCGATACATAACAACAGTCTCCTTTTTCCTTTTTCGATCTGTTTACTAGGTTTTTAGGAAAACAAGTACCAAAAATACTTGTTTAATCATAGCAACGGAAAAAAAGAGTGTCAATACTTGATTCGAAAGGAAGTAAGAGACTCCAGCGGTACATATTCCTCTTCAATATGATGAACTTTTGCAAAGTGGTTTCCTTTTTTTAAATCTGCTACAAAGGCGTCCAGCTCTGCCGGGGAACCCTCTGCATGAACAGCGACTGCGCCATTATCAAGGTTTTTCACCCAGCCGGAAACACTATGATCGGCAGCAGTCATTTGGGCAAAATAGCGAAAACCAACTCCCTGTACTTTTCCAGAAACCGTTAAGTGACGAGCCTGTTTCATATAAACCCTCCTTTTTGCACGTTCATCTATCCAATAAAAACCCTATTCAAAAACAATGATGTTCTGTTACTTTGGCGATTATTATAATACCCGCTTTGGGCAAACAGGTAAACAAACCGCCAGACAGCAAGCAAGTAAGTAAAATCGTTTGTCAGCATATCCCTTTATTTCTTTTGCACGCAAGGGGTGCGGCTGGCTGGATAAAAGATGATAAGGCGGCGGGCCGCTTCCCTATAGGCCCTTTTTAAAAAGTGATGCTTCCTGAAAAGCCGCTTGCCTGCTTTCTAATTTTGTCTACACTTCAAGACAGGTATAACCTGTCTCTTTTCTTTGTTTCTGGAGGTTTGAACCGTTTTTCTTCGATTATTGAAACAAAAACCTTTATACTAGTACTAATAACTGGAACAAAGAGGGGTATGAGTGATGAACGGACAAAACAGGAGTGAGATTAAACCCGGCTTGAAGGTCAACGTCATTTTAAAGAAGGACCAGCGGACCGGCACTAAAACAAGCGGTACGGTCAAAGACATTTTAACAAAATCCAGTTTTCATCCGCACGGCATTAAAGTCCGTCTTGAAGATGGGCAGGTTGGACGAGTGTGTGATATTTTATGAGCTATATTGTTCATTCCATTGTCAACGTGCCGCCGGATAAGGTTGATGAAACCATTTCTATTTATCAAAACCGGTCCAAGCTTGTGGACGAGTATGAAGGCTTCGTATCTTTCGGGCTGCTTCAAAATGAAAAGCGTCCATCTGAATTAACCGTTCAGCTCGTCTGGGAATCAAAAGAGGCTTATATGAAATGGGTAACAAGCGAAGCTTTTCAAAAAGTACACGATCTAGAAAAGAATTACCCGGATCAGGAGCTCGCCTCGATCGTCCCACAAGTGCAAAAGTATCGTGTGGTGGCTACATGAATCAAAGCCGGATTGACCAGTGTATTGATGTAATTATGAATGGAATGTACCGTGATTATCCAGAGCTTGAGGAACGATTTGGTGAGTATGGGAAAGTAAAATGCCGCGAAGACAATCATCACCATTTTCACCATTTAAAAACGGCTTTTACGCTTCGAAATGGACAGTTTTTCATTGACTATGCCCATTGGCTGACGAATCTGCTCGTTTCACGTGGAATGAAAGCGGCGCATGTGATCGATAATTTTGAACGAATTTATCATGTTTTGGAAGAGGAGCGTTCAGACGAGGCGGTATTTTACCGCACGGTGTTGACAGAGGCGATAGCCGATATTGAAAGAAGGGAAGCGAAATGAACACAGAAGCAGCGCAACTAGCCCATCTGCTGCTTGATGGCGATGTGGATGCAAGCTTTGCTTTTTTATGTGATCTTCGCGAAAAAGGGTGGACGTCGGTCGATATTTACCAGTCTATCGTCGGTGGGGCGATGCAGCATATCGGGTCTCTGTGGGAACAGGATGATATCTCCGTGGCAGATGAACATTTAGCAACGGCTACGTGTGATTTTATGATTTCCCGTTTTCATGCACAAGCGAAACGAAAAACATCCAGCCGTAAAGTGATGTTTTTATGTGTAGAAGAAGAGCAGCACACGCTCGGCATGCGGATGGCATCGCTGCTGTTTGAAGAAAACGGCTGGAGAACGCGGATGATGGGGGCGAATTTACCACTTGAACACGCCGTTTCTGCTGCAGAAAAGTGGAAGCCGGACGTGATTTGTTTATCCGTCACGATTCTGTATCATGTACCGGTCTTGAAATCGTATGCAGAAGCATTGGAGTCCTTGCCGTTCCGCCCGAAAATCATTGTCGGAAGCCGTCTTTTATCCATGTATGATTTATCACCTTATTGCACGCCGAACACGCTTTTTATAACGGATTATAAAAAGTTAACTGACTGGATGAATGATCAAAGCGAGGGGAAAGCAAGTGGGGCATCTTAAGTCTATGCCGCTGCCGACTTTTCGAGTAGATCGAAAGCTGAATGTTCTTGAATGTTCCGACTCGGCACAACGCCGATTCGGGAACCAGCGGAATTTGGAATCGATCGTAGATGAAGGAAGCCAGCGGAAATTAGCAAAACTGCAAGAACAATCAACAACCATTGAACTGGCTCTGTTAACTGTTGGGTTAAAGCCCGAAGCTTTTTCAGTGTCCGTTCAATGGGACGAGCATGAAGGGTATCTGCAGTGTGTCGGGCTTGACCGCCGGCTCACCCGTTTGGAGAAAATGGTGCACCAGCAGCAGATGAGGCTTGCCGAAGCCGATTTTCAGCTTCTTGAAAAAAAAGAAGAAGCCGAAGCCGCGCTCATTAAAATGAAGGAGCGCTCTGCTCCGCTCATTGCACTGAGCAGCACGACGGCACTCATTCCAATGTTTGGCGATCTGGACTCCGCCCTGATGGAGCACACAAAAGATGTATTATCACAATGTTTTTACGACGGGAATTATGAATACCTGTACATCGATTTTACAGCAGTGGATTTGATTACACTGTCCGGTATTGAGCATTTTAACCAGCTCGTTGACATTCTGCTCTTACTTGATGCGAACATACGAATTGTAGGGGTGAAACCTGTCCACGCGCCGTTTTTAAAAAACCATCGGCACAGCGGTCTTGTTTATGCCAGCTCCATTCAAATAGAAAGCGAAAGCCTGTCGGAGAAATAAGGCTTTCGCTTTTTTCGTGCATTATTCTTTCCAAAATGGCTCCTGAACTTTTTTCAATGTTTGCACGCTATGATCAAATAACTCTTTTTCACGTTCACTGAGTGGAATCTCCACTACATCCCGGACACCATAGCGGTTAATGACAGCCGGCACACCGATATAAACATCATGATGGCCAAACTCTCCTTCGAGAAGAGCAGAGACAGTCAGCACGACGTCCTGGTTTTGCAGGATTGCCCGGGAAATACGAGTAAGCCCCATCGCAATTCCGTAGTAAGTAGAGCCTTTTGCTTCAATAATTTCATACGCCGCATCCCGAACCTGTACAGCAATTTCCTTCATTTTTTCTTCCGGGTTTTCATGCTCATCCCGCGCAAGGTAATCCTTCAGTGGAATCCCGGCAATGTTGGCGCTGCTCCAAACTGCTACTTCGGTATCACCATGCTCGCCAATAATAGATGCATGGACGCTGTGCGGCGCAACACCAAAGTTTTCGCCAAGCAGATAACGGAAGCGGGCCGTATCTAAGATTGTGCCAGAGCCGATGACACGCTCTTTTGGCAGGCCGGAAAATTTCCACGTCGCATACGTTAAAATATCCACTGGATTTGTAGCAATCAGAAAAATGCCATCAAAGCCGGAAGCCATTACTTCACCAACAATATTTTTAAAAATCGCCATGTTTTTTTCAACCAGTTCAAGGCGTGTTTCACCGGGCTTCTGGTTAGCGCCTGCGCAGATCACGACGAGAGCTGCGTCCACGCAGTCTGTATATTTACCAAAGCTTACTTTTGTAGAAGTAGGAGCATAGAGGACGCCGTGATTCAAATCCATTACATCGCCCATTGATTTTTGTTCATTTAAATCAATCAGGACAAGCTCATCGCATACACCCTGGTTTAACATGGAAAACGCATAGCTTGATCCCACTGCACCTGTACCAATAAGAACGACTTTGTTGCCTCTGATTTCGATCATCCTAAAACACTCCTCTATTTGATAAGTAAGGGAATTGAGTTGCTAATGTGAATTTATTCACAAACTTATTATAAAACGCCGAAATACAAATTTCAATCCCATTTTTTAAAGATTGTGACAGTACACGTTTACATTTAGACACACTTTTTACATTATTCCCCCAGTTAAGGGTAAATAAAACAATGAAAAAGACATGGGGGAATAGATACAAGCAAGTTAAATAAAAAGAAACGATTTCCGTTCGAAATCCTCTTTCTCTTTTAATGAAAACTTGTAATCTATGGAATTACATATAAATAATAATAATATTTCCTCTTTTCAGAAAAAATAAGACTATTTTAAAATAATAGTAATTTTCAGAAGGAGGTTCGCAAGATGAAGAAACCTGTTTTAAAGCTGACAATAGCAGCTGCTATCACAGCCGGTACATTTAGTTTTCAAGCTGCAGCAGTCCAGGTGGAACCTGTTTATGCGCAGCAGCCGGTAAATGTTTTGGATCATAAGATTGTTCAACATTTTAACGTGGAAAATGTGTATCAAAACATTGATTATTTATCGAAAGAACCTCGTATTGCTGGAACAGAATCAGAAGAAAAAGCAGTTCAATACATTCAATCTCAATTTCAATCCTATGGTTATGAAACAGAGATTCAGCCTTTTACGTTTTTAAGTTACACGGAGCCAGAATCTATTTTTCTCTCCATCGAAGGCTCTGATGAAACATTTACACCCTCTGCTTTTACATACACAGTGAGCGGCAGCATCACAGGAGAGCTGGCGGTGGCCGGTCTTGGTAAAAAAGAAGAGCTTGCGGACTTGAATTTGACAGGAAAAATCGCTCTTATTCAGCGCGGAGAAATTAGTTTTGCCGAAAAAGTGCTTAATGCAGCCGGAAAAGGCGCTGCCGGCGTGATTATCTATAACAATACGGATGGTGCCCTAAATGGAACATTAGGAGAAGCGAATGACGCATACGTGCCGGCTGTTTCTTTAACAAAAGCCGAAGGAGAAGCGCTTGCTGCGAAAGCAGCAGCGGAAACACTGACGGCTTCCCTGACCGTTGAAGGAGCAAGCGTTGACGAAAAAACCTCGCATAATGTGATCGCGGTGAAAAAGCCAACAAATCAAACCAAAGCAACGAATGACATTATCGTCGTTGGTGCTCACCATGATTCTGTACCGGGCGCTCCCGGTGCAAACGATGATGCGTCAGGGTCGGCCATGACGCTGGAGCTCGCTCGGTTGTTTAAAGATATTCCAACCGATACGGAGCTTCGCTTTATTACATTCGGAGCAGAAGAAGTTGGACTGATTGGTTCCGAATACTATGTAGACGGGCTGCCGAAAGAAGAAGTTTCGCGCATGATCGCGAATTTTAATTTAGATATGGTCGGAAGCAGAGATGCCGGTGATTTGGTGATGATGACAGCGGATGGTGAACCCAATCTGGTAACTGAGCTGGCACAGGCATCGAGCACGCGCTTGAATGGAGAAGCAATACCTTATCTTGAAGGCGGCCGCAGCGATCATGTTCCATTCGCGGAAGCGGGGGTTCCTGCTGCTCTGTTTATTCACGATCCAGCGGAGCCTTGGTACCATACACCGGATGATACAATTGATAAAATTAGTAAAGAAAAGCTTCAGGACGTGGGTGAAATTGTTGGAACGGCCATTTATGAAAAAGCCCGTTTTGATAATCAGGAGATCAAAGTGAAGAAAGCGAACAAAGTAAAAGTTCCTCATTTATACCATAACGAAGACATTCAGTAAGACGTAAAGCAAAAAAGCCGGTGTTCCCGATTCGGAACACCGGCTTTTAGTATAGAATCAGTCGCCGTCTCCGCCGATAAAATCAAACAGCCCGGACAGTCCGCCCTCACCCTTTGATCCGCCGTTTTGCGGCATTGCCGCAAAAACACGGCTGGCCAAGCGGCTGAATGGAAGAGACTGTACCCATACCGTCCCAGGTCCCTGAAGCGTCGCAAGGAACAAGCCTTCACCGCCAAACAGGGCTGTTTTTACGCCGCCAACTGCTTCGATGTTGTAATCAACATCACCAGTCATAGCGACCAGGCAGCCCGTATCTAAACGAATCAATTCGCCCGGAGCAAGGGTTTTTTCATAAATCGTTCCGCCGGCATGAACAAACGCCATACCGTCGCCTTCGAGCTTCTGCATAATAAAGCCTTCACCACCGAAAAAACCGGTGCCGAGCTTGCGCTGCAATTCAATGCCGACTGATACGCCTTTTGCCGCTGCCAAAAATGCATCTTTTTGGCAGATAATCTTGCCTTGATGTTCACTTAAATCCATAGGAACGATTTTCCCGGGATACGGTGAAGCAAATGAAACATGTTTTTTGCCGCTGCCTTCATTGGTAAAGGTCGTCATAAACAAGCTTTCACCTGTCAGCATACGTTTCCCTGCGCCGAGCAGCTTGCCCATCAAGCCGCTGCCGCGGTTTGAGGAGCCATCGCCAAAAATGGTCTCCATCCGAATGCCATCATCCATCATCATCAAACTGCCGGCTTCAGCGATAACCGTTTCCTGTGGATCAAGCTCTACCTGTACAAACTGCATATCATCGCCAAATAATTGAAAGTCAATTTCGTGATTATTCATGATTTATCCTCCTTATGATCAGCTAAATGTACGATTTGTTCGTGTAAAAAGTTTCAGTTCAGTCAAACATTTCTTTTGAAGATTCAGTTCCGCGCAGAAAGAATTGTAAGATCGTCTCCACCTGTTCCACTGACCACAATGTCTGCGGAGTCAGTAGGGTTTTGTTCACGCATATACACTTTCTCTGCCGGCATCCACAACTCCTCCCAAAGATGCCGCTTTTCCTCGCCGTCCCGCTCAATCCCACGCTCGAGCCGGAGTTCTTCCGGGCTTTCCACCCATATTTTAAAGTGATAGTAAGGCAGAAGAGGCCGAACCATTGTATAGCAGCCTTCTACAATCACAAATCCGCCTGCCGGCACATCGTGTGCTTCTGCAAGCTGGTCCGTTTCCCAGTCATATCGTTCATACCGGGCCGGCTTGTTTTGACTAAGTGGTTTTAACACCTGTTCTTCGAGCCGCTTTAAATCCCAGCCGCCTCCAATTTCGCTGCTTCGCCTGCTCGAAAGCGCATAAAAATCATCCGCATGAACAATTACGGCTCCGCTGCTAAGTGATTGCTGCAAGGCGCGGGCGAGCGTGCTTTTTCCAGCACCGCCTCCGCCATCAATCGCAACCAGATAGGTATGCTGTTCTTTCTTGCTAAATAAAGCGGTTAATCCATTGATATCCATAAAAAACCCCCTCCCCCTAGAAATTATACCTTATCTCTTGACGGAAAACCGTTTACCTTCTAAACTAAATGCGATAAGTTTAGGGGGTAAACAATATGGAGAAACAGCTGCGTGAAGCGGTGGAATTGTTTGAGGAAGTGATCGTTTACGGAACCGAGCGAATCCTTAAGTCGATTGACGATCCGATTGTGCATGAATTTTCACCGGAACAAATTCAAATGATGAAAATTATCGAAAAGCATGGGCCCATTACATCAGGCAGCCTGGCGGTGATGCAGGGGGTGCATAAAAGTGCTATTTCCAATCGCATGAAAAAGCTGGAGGAAAAAGGACTGATCCAAATGGTGAGATCAGAAAGCGATCAGCGGACAAAATGGGTAGAGCTGACGGAGGAAGGCCGGGAATTTATTCAAAAAACGAGAGAATGTGTTTCAGACTTTATTTCTTCGCTCCTATCCAGTCATATTGATGAACAGGAAGTGGAGCAGTTTGTGAATATGTTCCGCAAGCTAAAAGAAATTATAAAGATAGGTGAGGATCATAGATGAGAAGGATCATTCAATGGCGCTGGCCGATTTTTGTCAGCCTGCTCGTTTTAACAGCAGCCCTGTTTTTACTGGCGCCTAATTTATCCAAGCAGGCCGAACAGGCAGGGTCATTCCAGCTGCCAGGTGACGCAGATTCACAGCGGGCAGCCGACCTGCTTGAGCAGGCTGGAGCTGGAGAAGAAACCATTTCGCTTGTTTTCCAGTTGGATCAGCCACTTACGGAACAGGCACAGCAGTTCATTGCCGGAAGTGTAGCATCCCTTGAGAAAATGGACGGTCCGATTACAGATGTAATGGATCCGTTTGAAAGTGAAGAAATAAAAAAGCAGCTTATATCAAAGGATCAAAAAACCGTTCTTGTGCCGGTTACAGTGGATGGAACGCAGGATGAGATTAATCGTCTGGCCGATGAGATCCGCGCGGAGGTGCTGCCGGATGATCTGACTGCATACGTAACGGGCGAAGCCATCATCAATAATGATGTCAATAAAAGCTCGCAGGAAGGGCTTAAGCGGACTGAGCTCATTACAGTTGGGTTGATTTTCGTTCTGCTTTTAGCTGTTTTCCGGTCGATTGTCACACCGCTTATTCCGCTTGCGGCTGTCGGTTTTACGTACCTGCTCAGCCAGTCACTTGTGGCATTTTTCATCGACTGGTTTGGGTTTCCTGTTTCAAACTACACTCAGATTTTTCTGGTCGCGGTGCTGTTCGGAATTGGAACAGATTACTGCATTTTGCTGCTCAGCCGGTACAAAGAAGAGCTGCAGGCAGGTCATTCGGTTGAAGACTCAATCGTGAATACGTACAAAACAGCCGGACGTACGCTTTTGGTCAGCGGCATTGCTGTTTTTATCGGCTTTTCGGCGATCGGTTTTGCGGATTTCCCAATTTTTAAGTCAGCAGTCGGCGTTGCCGTGGGGATTGCCGTGCTTATTGTTGTGCTGTTTACCCTTGTGCCGTTTTGTATGGCTGTTTTAAGAGAAAAGCTGTTTTGGCCGTCGAAGAAGTCTGTTTCCCATGACGACAGTAAGCTGTGGGCCTGGTTCAGCAAATTATCTGTTCGCCGTCCGCTTCTTTCTATGCTTGTTGTTGCCGTTATTACCGTACCGCTTCTGTTTACCTATGACGGCAAGCTTTCGTTTAACACGGTAGATGAGATTGGCAGTAACTATGAATCTGTGAAAGGACTGGATGCCATTGCAGAAGGGTTTGGCAGCGGCGATTCACTTCCAGTTACCGTGCTCATAAGCGGGAAAGAAGATATGGCAACTGAAGAAACGGTTCCGTACCTTGAATCCATCAGTAAAGATATTTTAAAAGTCGATGGTGTAAAGTCGGTGCGGACCCTTACCCGGCCAACGGGTGAAGCACTTGATGAGCTATATGTAGATAACCAGCTGGGCACACTGACAGATGGTCTTGTGGACGCGAGAGACGGCCTGCTGCAAGTGCAGGATGGCCTTGCGGATATTCAAAACGGGTTAACACAGGCAGAGGGACAGATTCCATCTGGAAGTGAAGCTGCTTCTGGTGCAGAAGGGCTGCAGCAGGCAGCATCGGGCATCGGGCAGGTCAACGAACAGATCGGCCGTATTTCTGCCGGCATTGAGCAGTCGGGCAATGCAGAGCAGGCAGCTGCCCAGCTTGGAGCTGTGCAGCAGCAGATTGGCAAAATCAGCCATGAAATCAATGCGGCGGCAGGAGAACTTGAAGGAACTGCCGGTCAGGTCGGCCAGCTTGGCGGAGGACTATCCCAGCTTGCCTTTGGAGTAGGGGATGCAAACGATGGGCTGGCAGAGATTGCACAAGGTCTTACAAAAGCCGCTCAGACGACCCGGTCTATGAGCCAATCGAAAAGTGTTCACGATACCGGTATCTATATTCCTGACGGTACATTGGAAAGAAAAGAATTTAAAGATGTGCTCGACCGCTATACATTAAATGACGAAAAAACGATTAAACTGGAAGTAGTGCTGTCTGAAGACCCGTATTCTCCTCAAGCGATTGACAGCATAGAGGAAGTGAAGCGGGCTGTGAAACGGGCATCCATTGATACTCCGTTTGAGGGAGCAACATTTGCTTACAGCGGTATTTCCAGTGTAAATAGTGATTTAAAAGATATTTCATCGAACGATTTCAGCCGTACAGTGATCATTATGCTTGCCAGTTTGTTTATTGTGCTGACGCTGCTGTTCCGTTCGGTTATTATGCCGCTTTACATGATCGGTTCGCTGCTTTTAACATATTATACATCCGTTGCTGCAGCAGAATTAATTTTTGTAAATGGGCTTGGCTATGACGGCGTCAGCTGGGCCGTTCCGTTTTTCGGATTTGTGATGCTGGTGGCGCTCGGTATTGACTATTCGATTTTCCTCCTTGACCGTTTCCGGGAAGAAGCGCGGGATGGTGTCAGCGTTCAGCAGGCGATGTCTGTGTCCATGGCTAAAATGGGCACTGTGATTATTACGGCAGCGATTATTTTGGCCGGCACCTTTGGCGCGATGATGCCGTCTGGTGTGCTTAGCCTAGTTCAAATCGCGACAATCGTAATTACAGGCCTTCTCCTGTATGGACTCATTGTTCTGCCGCTGCTCATTCCGGCGGTGACCGTCTCCTTTAACCAGGGGGTCTGGTGGCCATTCAAGCGAAAATAAAAAAGCTGCTCCGCTATGGCGGAGCAGCTTTCAGATTGTAGACAAAAGGTATGGATGACCGTGCACATGCATGGGATGGATCGGCGGCGTCCAGGCAGCTCCGCTTTCCATGGGGCAGGCGCTGAGTCCGGCTTCGCCAGGCGGCTCCACTGGTCTCAGCTGCCCGCTCGTCCCATAGGAGTCTGCGCCGCCCTCCCGTCGCCAAGTGGCTTGCAACAAGATTGTATAGAGCTAACAAGGTCGTGTTTTTCTGTTTGAAAAAAGAGAAGTTTCTATTCGGTCCTTGCTTATTGGTCTTCAAGACTATTTAGTGAAGCCTGCCGGGCGAAGACTCCTGCGGGAAGCACAGTGAGTCGGGAGACCCCGCAGGCGCAGCCGAGGAGGCTCCCGCACTGCCTTAGGATGCGCGAAGTCCGGCAGGCTTCACTTATCGGCCCTTTTTTAAAGCGAAAGACTTTGTCTACACACTAAAGCTGTTCCGCTATTGCGGGGCAGCTTTTTTGCTTAATCAATAATAACGTGCTGAAAGTCTGTCATTTTTTTATCACGGCGGAAGCTGTCAGCAGACATGCCGATCATTTTCTTAAATACCTTGCTGAAATAGTTCGCATTGTCATAGCCGGTTTGAAGAGCGATTTCATGAATGGTTTTGTTTGTGGTCGTTAATAGCTCCATCGCTTTTTGCATGCGGACTTTAGCCAAGTGCTGAATGGGTGTTGTGTTCATATATTTATGAAACTTGTTTGTAAAGTAATACTTGGAAAGCCCCGCATGATGGGCAATCTCATCAAGAGACAGCGGCTGGTCGTAATGGGCAGCCATAAATTGCAGGGCCGTCCGAATGTCATCCGGCATGCTTGCTTTTGGCTGGTCCAGTCCTTTGGCAAACCGGTATAGTCCCATAATAAATTCGTACGCACGGGCAGAAGACGTAAACGTGTCTTCAATACCTTCTTTCAGGGCAAATTGATAGGTTTTCTGCAGCAAAAAAACAAGTGGAGAGGCGTCTTCGAGCTGAACAATCGGGCCGAGCTCGTTTGTTAACTGAGTCCAGCATTCTTTTGCTTTCGTTCCTTCCAGTGTAATAAAGAGAAACTCCCATTCTGGACTTTCCGCCGGCAGGTAGTAGCAATGGTCACTTGGAACTTCTACGATAAAGGCTTCCCCCGGCCGGACCGCCATCGTCCGGTCTCCGACGTGGATTTCTCCCCAGCCTTTTACAGTATATTGAAAAATAAACGTGTTATGGTCGTTTAGCCGCATGCGCCCGTCCCAATAATAATCGGTGGAGGTGCGTTTTTCAAAGCCGATCGAAGCAATGCGGGCTGAATCTGTTAAAGGTTCCTTTGAATGGTGATAAACAAAACTATGGTGAGGATCATCTGGGAGTGAGAACAATATATTACCCCTTTTCAGATTTTATTTACCATTGTTCGAAAAATGAAAGCGTTATATTATTTGGTATAAGAAATACATTAATTAAAATTTACTAAAATTTCAACATGAACTTTTAATGGAGGCGGGCAAATGAAAAAAATTACGTTTATTGGCGCAGGAAGCACAATTTTTACGAAAAATGTGTTAGGTGACTGCATGATGTCCCCGGCACTTCAGGACTTTGAATTTGCACTGTTCGATATTGATGAAAATCGCCTGTCAGAGTCAGAAGTATTGCTTAAGGCACTGAAGAATACGCTGAAGTCCGGTGTTACGATCAACACGTACACAGACCGGAAGGAAGCGCTGAAAGATGCCAAATATGTAATCAACGCTATTCAAGTTGGAGGCTATAAGCCAAGTACGGTCATCGATTTTGAAATCCCGAAAAAATACGGCTTGCGCCAGACGATCGCGGACACCATCGGTATTGGCGGCTTGTTCCGGGCGCTGCGCACCATCCCGGTTATGCTTGATATTGCAAAAGATATGGAAGAGGTGTGCCCGGATGCATGGCTTTTAAACTACACCAATCCGATGGCTACATTAACAGGTGCTGTTTCCCGCTACACAAATGTAAAAATGGTTGGGCTTTGCCACAGCGTACAGGTATGCACAAAAGACCTGCTGAAAGATCTCGGCATCCCGCATGAAAATATTGAAGAGCGCATCGCCGGCATTAACCATATGGCATGGCTTCTTGAAATTAAATCCAATGGCAAAGATTTGTACCCGGAAATTAAAAGAAGAGCAAAAGAAAAGCAGCAAACGAAGCATCATGACATGGTGCGGTACGAGCTGATGGATAAATTCGGCTTTTATGTGACAGAATCTTCTGAACATAATGCTGAATATCATCCGTTCTTTATTAAAGAAAAGTATCCAGAGTTGATTGACCGCTTCAACATCCCGCTTGATGAGTATCCACGCCGCTGTGAAGAACAGATCGACAACTGGCTGAAAACAAAAGAAGAGCTGATGAATGACCAGAACTTAACACACGAACGCTCTCACGAATATGGCTCGCGTATTATTGAAGCGATGGAAACGAACGAGCCGTTTGTATTTGGCGGAAATGTGTTAAATACGGGCGGACTTATTTCAAACCTTCCGGAAAAAGCGGTAGTAGAAGTGCCGTGTATCGCCAATCGAAACGGTATTACTCCGGCTTATATGGGTGAACTGCCTGAACAGCTGGCGGCGCTGAACCGCTCTAACATTAATACGCAGCTGTTAACGATTGAAGCAGCGATTACAAAATCGACAGAAAAGATTTACCAGGCAGCCATGCTTGACCCGCACACAGCAGCAGAGCTATCGATGGACGACATTATCAGCTTGTGTGATGACTTGATTGAAGCACATGGCGACATGCTGCCAGAATACCAATCCTCTAAACAGCCGATCAGACAGTAAAACTGTCTGATTTTTCAAAAAATATTTTGTAAGCGCTTATCATCCGTGGTATGATCGTTTTGAAGAGTAAAATTTACTAAACGATCAGTGAGGGATGCCACATGGTAACAATCAAAGATATTGCTAAACGGATAAATGTATCTCCTTCAACCGTATCGAGAGTGTTGAATCACGACGAAACACTTTCCGCTTCTCCGGAAACAAAACAAAAGATTTTTGACACAGCAAAAGAGTTAAATTACCGGACGGTTAAAAGCAGACGGCTGCAAAGCCAGCCAAAGAAACAGGAAATTTTGAAGCATGAAACGGTTAATATCGGTATGGTGCTTTTGCAAACAAAAGAAGAAGAAGCAAGTGATCCGTACTGGCTGTCTATTCGGGAAGGAATCGAAAAAGAATGTGCAGTCCGGGGGATCAGCTCATTAAAGCTGATCCGCCTTCAGCAAATGGTGAAAGCAAGAGAGGAGCTGGCTGAGCTTGACGGGCTGCTTGTCGTTGGCCGGATCGACTATCTGATTTTGCAAACCATTCGCGAGTACAACCGCAATATTGTACTGATTAACCAGGATACCTACGAAGATCAATACGATTCGATCATTTTTGATTATGAAAAGGCCGCCAGCCAGGCAATGGATCACCTGGCGGCACAGGGATATGAACGGATCGGCTATATTGGCGGCACAGAGCGAATTTCCGTCGAACAGGAGCAGTCATTAAAAAAAATTTATACGCCTGATGCGAGGAAAACGATTTACGAAAGCAAAATGAAGGAACGTGGCTTGTATGACCCAAGCCTGCTGTTTGTTAAAGAGTATTCCATTCAGTCCGGCTACGATTTGATGAAAGAAGCCATTGAGCAGGGAAATGTGCCGGACGCTTTTTTCATTGCCAGCGATTCGATGGCCATTGGCGCGATGAGGGCGCTTCACGAAGCCGGTGTTCAGGTGCCGGATGACGTTGCGATTGTCAGCTTCAACGATATTGAAATGGCTCAATTTACATCTCCACCGCTGACCACCGTTAAAATACCGACTGAAGAAATGGGAAGGCTCGGTGTCCGAATTATGCTTGACCGGCTGGATGGCCGGGACATGCCTATTAAAATTATGGTGCCAACAGGGCTGGTTGTCCGTGAAAGCTGCGGAGCACTGCGCCAGCAGGAACGACAATAATATTCAATGAAAATCGGAGGGAATTCCATGAAAAAACGAGTCACATTATCTGTTCTTTCTTTATCTGCTATGATGGCTTTGTCGGCTTGCGGCAAGGACAGCGCAGAGGGCGGCGGCAGCGGAGACCAAGTGAAACTGACGATGATGTCGACGGCCACAACAAAAGCAGACCAGCAGATTTTCAAGGAAATCGTAGCGGATTTTGAAAAAGCGCATCCGGAAATTGATATTGAAGATACATATCCAGGCGACGGCTATGAGGACCTGGCTCGCGTTAAAATGGCCGCAGATGATATGCCGGATCTTTTTGATACACATGGCTGGGCGAAAAGCCGGTACGGGGAATATACAGAAGATTTAAGCGGGATGGACTGGGTCAAAAACCTGGATGAAGCGATGAAACCAATCCTAACTGATGACAAAGGAAAGCTTCATGCGTATCCGGTTAACCAGGCACTGGATGGAATGTCTTACAATAAAACGCTGTTGGACAAGTATGGAATCGAGCCGCCGAAAACGTTTGATGAATTGATGGCGGCGCTTGAAGAAGTGAAAAAGAAAAGTAAAGGAGAAGTGGTGCCATTCTGGCTCGGTGGCTCTGATAAAAGCCAGTTCGGCCAGTATTTTGATGAATTCGCCACACCTCTTCTTATTACAGATAAAGAAAACAGTCATGGTGAAGCTCTGCTCGACGGCTCATTTGACTGGTCCAACTACACATACCTGCCTCAAAAGCTGAAAGAAATGAATGATAAAGGGCTGTTGAATAAAGATGTCCTGACGGCACAGGTAACGCAGGGCGCTGAATTGATGGCACAAAACAAAATTGCCTTCACGATGCTGAATGGATCAGTCGGGCGTGAAGTATCCGAATTAAATCCAGAGGTCCAAGTTGGCACGATTCCGGTACCGGCCATTCATGAAGGAGACTCGCCAAGCTGGATTGGCGGTGAGCGCCATACATTTGCCATCTCAAAAAATTCCGAGCATAAGGAAGAAGCAAAGCAGTTTATTGAATACCTGACTCAGCCGGAAGTGGCTAAAAAGCTGGCAGAAGGCACATCTCTTCCAGACGCACTGACAAATGTAGATGCAGATAACTATTTCGCCGAATTTTACAAAGAGTATGAAGGCACGCAAATTCAGCCGTACTTCGACCGTGTCTACCTGCCAAGCGGCATGTGGGATCCAATGGGAGCAACCGGCCAGGAGCTGATCGCTGGAACGATGAAGCCAAAACAGGTATCCGAGAAAATGGAAGAGGAATACAAGCGTTTAAGAGCAGAATAAGGGCCGGAACAGGGAGGCAGGCAGCTGCTTCCCTGGCCGACCGGCTCGTAAAGGAGATGGATAAAAATGGCCGAGCTGACGAAAGCACCCGAAAAAACAAGCATGAAAACAAAAAGCGCCAAGTTGAAAAGAAGCCGCCGGGAATCGTCTCTTTGGTGGATGTATCTGCCCAGTGTCCTGATTGTTGTTTTGTTTATTGTATATCCGTTTATAGATGGAATTCGTATTTCCTTTACCAACTGGAACGGGTTCTCACAAACGTACGATTACATTGGGCTTGATCAATATAAGCGTATGTTCGCTGATCCTGACACATGGCTTGTTGTAAAAAATACATTGCTGTACGGCATAGGCAGTACGATTTTACAAAACATTGTCGGACTGGGTTACGCTTTATTGCTCAATCACAATTTAAAAGTACGCTCTTTCACACGAACGGTTATTTATCTGCCGGTTATTATCAGCCCGCTTATTATGGGCTACATCTGGTATTTCTTCTTTGCGTTTCAAGGAGGAGCATTAAATGATATTTTCCTTCTATTTGGAAAAGAGCCGATTAACGCGCTCGGCAACCCCGCTGTAAACCCGTATATTATTGTTTTTGTGAACACTTTCCAATTCGTCGGTATTGCCATGATTATCTATTTGGCAGGACTGCAAAGCATTTCAAAAGATTATTACGAAGCAGCGAACATCGACGGAGCAACCGGCTGGCAAAAGTTTAAAAACATTACGATTCCGCTTCTTATGCCGTCTATTACTATTAATATGGTACTGAATATTATTGGCGGATTAAAGCTGTTTGATGTAATCGTCGCTTTGACAAATGGCGGACCGGGGAATGCTTCCCAGTCGATGTCTACTTTTATGTACAATCTTTATTTTTCACGCCAGGATGCAGGCTATGCGGCGACCCAGGGGGTTTTAATGGCGGTTATTATTTTAGTCATCAGCATGGCGGCGCTCATCTACTTTAAACGAAAAGAGGTTGAAGCATAATGGAACACATATCTTCAAGGACAAAATGGCTGCTGACCGGGCTCGCTCTTGTCATTACGCTTTTTCACCTCGTCCCGTTTTATATACTGATCACCACATCGCTGAAAAAAGTGGGGGATTTCACGTCAAAATGGGCGTTTCCCACTTCCTTTGATACTGAAAATTTCGTGCTTGCCTGGGAGCAGGCAAATCTCGGCAACGCGTTTATCAACACGGCGATTATTACTATTTGCTCAGCCGTTTTATTGATCTTTTTTGGCTCAATGGCGGCGTATGCATTGGCACGCCGGACAACAAAGCTGAATAAATATGTGTACATGCTGTTTGTTGGAGTGATGGTAATTCCACCGCTAACAGCACTTGTACCCCTGTACCGGCTTGTTGTCGATGTCGGCTTGATGAACACCCACCTTGTTGCGATCTTAAATAACGTGGCAGCTTTTATGCCGCTGACGATTTTCCTTTATGCTGGCTTTATCCGTTCGACGATTCCGAAAGAATTGGAAGAAGCGGCGCGAATCGACGGAGCGAGTACACTTGGTGTTTTTTTCAGGGTTGTATTCCCACTTTTAAAGCCAATTACGGCGACTGTGTTAATCATTTCCTCCGTTTATATTTGGAACGACTATCAATTTGCGATTTTCTTCCTGCAGGATTCGAGCGTGCAGACCTTAACGGTAGCCCTGGCTGGTTTCTTCGGACAAAACTCAAGCCAGTTGAATTTAGTAGCAGCCGCCGCCCTTATGGCTTCGCTGCCAATGGTGATTGTGTTCTTGTTCCTGCAGCGTTTCTTTATTGAAGGACTTGCAGCCGGCAGTGTAAAAGGATAATAAAAACGGCCTTCTTATGAGAAGGCCGTTCCAAATTGTAGACAAATGATATGTATGACCGTGCACATGAATGGGATGGATCGACGGCGTCCGGGCAGCTCCGCTTTCCACGGGGCAGGCGCTGAGCCCGACTTCGCCTGACGGCTCCACCGGTCTCAGCTGCCCGCTAGTCCCATAGGAGTCTGCACTGCCCTTCCGTCGCCAAGTGGTTTGCGACGGGATTGTATAGAGCTAACAGGTTCGTATTTTTCTGTTTAAAAGGGAAAATGCCTGATCATTCCTTGCTTATTAATCTTCAGCACGACTTAGTGAAGCCTGCCGGATGAAGACTCCTGCGGGAAGTACAGTGAATCGGGAGACCCCGCAGGCGCAGCCGAGGAGGCTCCCGCACTGCCCGTGGAACGCGAAGTCCGGCAGGCTTCACTTATCGGCTCTTTTTTAAAAGTGAAAGACTTTGTCTACAGATTGAAACGGCCTTCTTATGAGAAGGCCGTTCTTTTTTTGGACGAATCAGCGGGAAGCAGGCTCGTCGTTGACTGAATAAAACTACATACATCTTATTTTTCTTGTGATAATATATACGTATAAGTTATAGGGAAAAGAAACAAAACGGGGAGGTGATCGCTTGGCAACCAAACACAGCATCGTGAAACAAGCGATTCAATCGCGCATTTTGGATGGTACATTTTTGCCTCACCAAAAAATCAGTTCGGAAAGTGAGCTGATGAAGGAGTTTGGAGTCAGCCGCCATACGGTCAGGCTTGCAATAGGCGATCTTGTCAACAAAGGCTGGCTTTACCGGGAGCAGGGAGCAGGCACATTCTGCGCTGACCGTCAGGCAAACGGTGCGGTTTTGGACCCGGCTGGACAGAAAAATATTGCCCTTATTACAACGTATATTTCAGATTATATTTTTCCGTCCATTATTCGGGGTGCGGAATCTGTATTAAGCGAGCAGGGCTATCATGTTACACTTTTCAGCACAAACAACAATCATCAAACAGAACGGGAGATTTTAGAGAAAATACTGTCCGGTTCATTTGATGGAGTGATTGTTGAGCCAACCAAAAGTGCATTCAGCAATCCGAATATCAACTATTATTTAAATTTAGAACGGCAGAACATTCCTTATGTGATGATGAATGCCTACTATGATGAGCTTGAGCCTCTTTATGTCGCAGTGGATGACGAACGAGGAGGTTTTCTGCAGACAGAGTTTTTAATTAAGCAGGGGTACCGGAATATTGCCGGTTTTTTTAAAACCGACGATATCCAGGGGGTCAAACGGATGAAAGGCTTCCTGAAAGCACATCGGAAGCATCGGATTCCCATTGAACCGCAAAATATTATTACGTATTACACCGAAGAAAAGGAAAGCAAGCCGGCTCAGGAACTGGATCAGCTGCTCAAACAGCAGGGAGACGGGGCACCGGATTCTCTTGTATGCTACAATGACCAGCTGGCGCTCAGCCTGCTGAACCTTCTGCGTGAGAAAAAACTCCGTGTCCCGGACGATATCGCCATGGTTGGATACGATGACTCCTTTTTAGCGGATGTATCTGAAGTCAAGCTTACCACAGTTACACATCCAAAAAGTGATCTTGGCAGGGAAGCGGCGCGGCTCGTTTTAGAGCTTGTTCAAGAGAGGAAAGGGTCAGCGGCACAGAGGGAACCAAAGCAGGAATCCATTTTATTTGAACCGGAGCTTCACATTCGGTCATCGGTTAAAATAGCAGAAGAAGCACATAAACAGTAACTTGTTTATGTGCTTTTTGTTTTTTCTGCAAGTTATTGAAAAATTATCATAATAGATATTGATTATGCGTACATATTGTACTATTATGAATCTTAAGAAGTAAATATATACGTACAAGTTGGGATAAGGAGGCTTATTATGCTGGATCAATTAAAACAGGAAGTGCTGGAAGCAAACTTATCTCTTCCGAAGCATGGACTCGTTACTTTTACCTGGGGTAATGTAAGCGGTTTCGACGAAAGGGAGCAGCTCGTTGTCATTAAACCGAGCGGCATTGCGTATGACCAGCTGACTGTAGAAGATATGGTTGTCGTAGATTTGGACGGAAATGTAGTAGAAGGGACGTTAAAGCCTTCATCAGATACAGCCACGCACTTAATTCTATACAAGCATTTTTCGGGAATTGGCGGCGTGGTTCATACTCACTCTCCCTGTGCTACAAGCTGGGCGCAGGCGGGCAGAGCCATTCCGGCGCTTGGAACCACACATGCTGATTATTACTATGGAGAAGTTCCCTGTACCCGCCCGCTGACAAGGGAGGAAATTGAACAGGCATATGAAGTGGAGACCGGTAATGTCATTATTGAAACCTTTACACACCTTGATCCAAAAGCGATGCCTGGTGTTCTCGTGTACGGACATGCGCCGTTTAACTGGGGAAAAACGCCAAGCGAAGCGGTTCATAATGCAGTTGTACTGGAAGAAGTGGCTAAGATGGGCTTGAATACGTTTCAGTTGAATCCGGACACTGAGCCGATTGACCAATTTTTGCTGGATAAGCACTATTTGCGGAAACACGGAGTTAACGCCTATTACGGGCAAAAAGGATAAACCGTTATAGCGTCGTTGATAAGGGCTTCGGGACCTGACTATAAATGAACCCTTCAGCACCCGGCAAAGTCTAATGAGGAATCGTACATTATCGATTAAAAGGAAGTGGCTGAATGATGAATAAGCTGGATCTAATAAAAGCTGATATCGCTAGCAGTCGAACAGCTTTAGGTATTGAGTTTGGTTCTACTCGCATCAAGGCCGTTTTGATTGACTCTAATCACTCGTCCATAGCTTCTGGAAGCTATGAATGGGAGAATCGTTTGGAAGAGGGAATATGGACATATTCTCTTGATGACATTTGGAAAGGTCTTCAAACAAGTTATCAAGAGATGGCAAATGAAGTGAAAGAAAAGTATGGCGTAATCCTTCAAAAGGTTGGTGCCATTGGCTTTAGTGCGATGATGCACGGCTATATGGCGTTTAATAAAGACGGAGAGCTGCTGGTTCCATTCCGTACATGGAGGAACTCGATCACTGAACAGGCAGAAAAAGAATTAACAGCCCTTTTTAATTATAATATCCCGCAAAGATGGAGTATTGCTCATTTATATCAAGCGATTATAAACGGAGAAGAACATGTAGAAAATATTGATTTCTTCACAACATTAGCTGGCTATATCCATTGGAAACTGACCGGCAAAAAAGTTTTAGGGGCTGGAGATGCTTCTGGTATGTTTCCAATTGATGTGGAAACAAAGGATTACGATACAAGGATGATTCAAGCTTTTGATGATTTGATCATGGAAAAGAATTATCCGTGGAAATTAAAAGAGATTTTACCGCAGACGATGCAGGCGGGTGATGAAGCTGGGCAATTATCAGAAGATGGCGCCAAGCTATTAGACGTGAGTGGCAGCCTTCAAGCTGGCATTCCGCTTTGTCCTCCAGAAGGCGACGCAGGAACGGGCATGGTCGCAACCAACAGTGTTGCCCAGCGTACAGGAAATGTTTCAGCGGGAACGTCAGTGTTTGCGATGATCGTGCTGGAAAAAGAATTGAAAAAGGTTTATCCAGAAATCGACCTCGTGACTACGCCTTCTGGAAGCTTAGTTGGTATGGTTCACGCGAATAACTGTTCTTCTGACATCAATGCCTGGATGAAGCTGTTCGAAGAGTTTTCAGAAGCCCTGGGTTATCAAGTAAATAAGGATAAACTGTTTGAAGTCTTGTTCAATAGGGCTCTTGAAGGGGATAAGGATTGCGGAGGACTACTGTCTTACGGTTATTATTCTGGTGAGAATATTACAGGAATGAGAGAAGGCCGGCCGTTATTCGTCCGTTCGCCAGAAAGCAATTTTAACCTTGCAAACTTTATGCGTGTACATTTATTTTCGGCACTTGGCACTTTGAAAATCGGGATGGACATTCTTTTACATGAAGAAAATATTGGGATCGACAAGATTTTGGGACATGGAGGTCTGTTTAAGACCAAAGGTGTTGGACAGAAGATCATGGCCGCAGCCATGAATGCGCCTGTATCTGTTATGGAAACTGCTGGTGAAGGCGGTGCTTGGGGAATTGCGCTGCTTGCATCTTTTACAGCTAATAAAGAAGAAAATGAATCATTAGAAGAGTATCTGGATAAAAAGGTATTTGGCGACAATGTCGGTGTGGAAGTAGAGGCAGACGAAGAAGATGTGGAAGGTTTTGAAGCCTTTATGGATCGTTATAAGCAAGGACTTGCCATTGAGCAAGCCGCTATTGATCATTTACTCATTCAGAAGAAAGTAGAGCAGCTGGTTTAAAGAAAAGGTTTCTTAGGCCGGTCTTGAATGAATCAAATATATTGAATGCACCTGTTAGGGGCGAAAATAACTCAAGGGAGCGAGAAGTATGTTAGCAATAGATAAGAAAGAATTTTGGTTTGTTACAGGAAGCCAGCACTTGTACGGAGAAGAAGCGCTGCAAGAAGTTCAGAAAAATTCAGAGGAAGTCGTAAATGGACTAAATGGAGAGGCTGAGCTGTCTTACCCGATTGTTTTTAAAGAAGTACTGACAACATCCGGAGATATTCACCAGTTGATGCAGCAGGCGAACAGCGATGAAAACTGTGCCGGCATCATTACCTGGATGCATACTTTTTCTCCGGCGAAAATGTGGATTGCTGGTTTGAAAGCGCTGCAAAAGCCGCTTCTTCATCTGCATACACAGTTTAACCGTGAGATCCCGTGGAGCAGCATTGATATGGACTTCATGAATCTAAACCAGGCGGCACATGGAGACCGTGAGTATGGATTTATCGGTACACGTATGCAAATTGGCCGCAAAGTCATTGTCGGTCACTGGCAGGATGAGTCAGTTAAGAAAAATGTAAGCGACTGGATGAATATCGCCGCTGCGGTAACTGAGGGGCCGAATATCCGGGTTGCCCGCTTTGGTGACAATATGCGGAACGTAGCCGTTACGGATGGTGACAAAGTAGAAGCGCAAATTAAATTCGGCTGGGTCGTAGACTATTATGGCATTGGTGATCTTGTAGAAGAAATGAATAACGTCACACAGGACCAAATCGATTCTCTTTATGAAGAATACAAGCAGCAATATATATTTGAAGAAAGTGATGATATTTGCGCGGCGATCAAAGAACAGGCACGAATCGAGATCGGGCTGCGTTCGTTCTTGGAACGGGGAAATTATAACGCGTTCACAACAAACTTTGAAGATTTGCACGGCATGGAGCAGCTGCCAGGCCTTGCTGCACAGCGGCTGATGGCAGACGGCTACGGATTTGCTGGTGAAGGCGACTGGCGTACAGCCGCTCTGCTCCGCATGATGAAAATCGCGGCAGGCAACAAACAGACATCGTTTATGGAAGATTATACGTATCATTTAGAAGCCGGCAATGAAATGATTCTTGGCTCGCACATGCTTGAAGTGTGCCCGACTGTTGCCGCCTCGAAACCGCGTATTGTTGTGAATCCATTGTCCATTGGAGGCAAAGCAGACCCGGCCCGTCTTGTGTTTGATGGTATGAGCGGCCAGGCAGTTAACGCATCACTTGTTGAGATGGGCGGGCGTTACCGGCTGATCGTCAATGTGGTAGACGCGGTTGAGTCACCGCAGCAAACGCCGAATCTGCCGGTTGCTAAAGTGCTGTGGAAGCCGCAGCCGTCTTTGAAAACAGCCACTGAATCCTGGATTTACGCAGGCGGAGCCCATCACACTGTTCTTTCATTCGCTGTCAGCGCTGAGCAGCTGTATGATTTTGCAGAAATGGCCGGCATTGAATGCATTATCATTGATAAGGATACAAAAACCTCCCAGCTTCGCAACGAGCTGAAGTGGGGAGAAGCAATCTGGAAATAAACAAGAGGGAGAGGCTGTCTCATTCGTGGGCCGGCCTTTTTTCTCATAAGGAAAGGAATGGACATTATGACAGGCACCATTAATGGCATCAATATAAAAGAGTTTACGCTGTCAAATAAAAATGGCATGACTGTGTCGTTTTTAGATTATGGCTGTATCATTACGAAAATCGTTGTGCCGGACCGGGAAGGAAAGCTGGAAAACGTTGTACTCGGCTATGAGAATGCAGATCGTTATGTTCAAAATCCATGGTATTTGGGGGCGATAATTGGCCGGTTTGCCGGACGGATCGGCAGCGGATCATTCGAGCTGGACGGAAAAACGTATACACTTGAACAAAACGATGGGAATAATCATCTGCATGGCGGCAAATCTGGTTTTGACAAAGTAGTTTGGAAATCGGAATGTATAGCAGGCGGTGTCCGGTTCACCCATGAAAGTCCTGATGGAAAAGGCGGATATCCGGGGAATGTGAAAGCAGTGGTTACGTACACGCTGAATGATGAGAATGAATTTGCGATTCATTACGAAGCGGTCTCGGACCAGCCGACTCTTCTCAATATGACCAACCATACGTATTTTAATTTAAGCGGCGATTTAAAGCGGGATATTACCGACCACGTGCTCCAGCTCGACAGCGACCGGTATGGGGAGCTAAATGAGGAACTTCTGCCGACCGGCATGCTGCGGCCGGTTGAAGGCACGGCTTTTGATTTCCGCGGCGGCCAGTCCATCCGAGCCGGTGTAGAGTCAGATGATCCGCAGAATAAGCTGGCGGGTGAAGGATATGATCATCCATTCTTGTTAAACGGGCAGGAGGATATCATCCTATCAGATGAGGGAAGCGGCCGTGTGCTGCGTATGAAAACGGATCAGAACTGTGTTGTTTTATATTCTGGCACGCAAATAACAGACGGAGAAAAACTGGATGGCGGAATTTCCCGAAAGTATGCAGGTCTTTGCCTTGAAACTCAGGAACTGCCAGATTCTGTTCACCAGCCGCACTTTCCGCAAAGCATTATCCGTGCAGGAGAAACGTATAAAGCCCACACGATTTATCAATTTAGCATCCAATAATGTTAAAAAGCGGACGTTTCATGTGAAATGTCCGCTTTTTCTCAAGTGCTTATAAATAGTAAAGTTTAAATACAATATCCTGGGCATGATTTCCGAATTTTTTTCCGAAAAGGGTAGCGCCTCCAACGTGTTCGGCACCTTCCTTCACTTCGATTCGAAACGTCCATCTGTCACAGGTTGTATCCAAGTTTTCCACAGAAAGATCGGATAACGGATCGCCATCGATATATGTGCCGTGTTTGGTAATACGGATTGTCTTCAACAGTCCGTATTGATTGATGTTATGCGGCCACCAGTCAGGCGTGTATTTTCCTCTTGTATCCGCAAAGTCGCCCGGGCTTACCCACGTGCCCAGCTCGATTCCATTTAGAGTAAACGTAATGTCTGAAGGCCAGACATCGTTAGAAAAAGGAAATTCCGAAGATAGTTCCAACGCAATCTCTAATTGCTGCAATGTTTCACCCGGTTTTAAAAAGTTGGCTGTATTATATTGAACAAACCCCTGGGTAAACCAGAGAATTTCTGCATCCACCCGCTGCGGATCCATAAAATACTGCGGTTCATCCACCCGGCCGATAAATTCTTTTTCCGTTGCAAGCCCGCACGTCGGCTTTACATTGAAATCAGTGTAGTGGCCGATCGGAATGGAAGACTCATACGAAGCAAACGAGTGAAAGATCTTTTTCGGAAAGTTAATCTCAATATGATCAACTTTTAAGATGGAGATTTTTTGCTGACCGGATTTTCCGGGCACTTTTTCCGTTTTAATGATTCCTGCTTCTTCAAGCTTTTTAATGTGTTTGGTGACGATCGGGCTGCTGATGCCGAGTTCCTCAGCCAGCTCTTTAATATTCATCTTATTCCGTGAAAGCAGCTGAATGATCTTTAAGCGGACTTCGCTTGCCAGCGCCTCATAAACAACGAGCGAAGAGCTGTCGATTTCTAATTGCATAAGCACTCCTTCTTTCTGTCGGAACTATGATTAACATAAACAATAACTTTATAATGATTAATTAAAACATAAAATAATTAAAAAGTTAATTATTTTTTTTATTTATGTTTTTTCAACCATGTAGTTAACATATTTATTAATCAAATAAAAATAATTAAATACATAATTTATAAATAAGTTATTGACAGCGTTTTCAACATGAAGCTATAATATGACTAAGTTAATTGATCAAAGGCCGAAAATCAATTGTCTAAACAGAATTGGGACGAATGAGGAGGAGAACATTTTGAAAAAAAGCTTTAGCCTTTCGTTGATCATTGTTTTTCTTGTAACAACCATTTTGGCGGGGTGCAGCGGCAGTGATAAAAACACAATCACGTTTTGGACACCGCTGACTGGAGAAGACGGTGCATACATGGATGAGCTTGTTAAAGCCTATAACGAAACAGATCCAGAAATTAAAGTGAAACATGTTGTAACAGCGGATATGTACACAAAAATGTCTACTGTCCTGAATTCTGGCAAAGGTGTACCGGATTTATCCATTATTCACGCAGACCGTGTACCAGGCTTTGTTAAACAAGATGTATTAAAGCCGATGACCGATATTATCTCCTCAAAAGAAGGATTAAAAGAAGAAAACTACCTGCCGCAGGCCTGGTCATCCGGAAACATCGATGGAACACAGTATACAGTACCACTCGATATCCACAGCAGTGCCATGTACTACAACAAAGATCTGCTTGAAAAATACAATGCGACAAGTTTTCTTGATGATAATGTCGTAACGATTGACGAAATGCTTTCTCTGCAAGGCAAGCTTGATAAAGGCGATTATGTTGTCAACGATGCACTTCTTGGCTGGGTAATCTTAGCACAGATCCAAAACTTCAATGGAGACATTCAAGAAAACGGCAAACCGGCAGTTGATACAGATGTAATGAGAAAAGCACTTGAATCTGTAAAAAGCTTGAATGATGCGGGAATCATGACGCCGCACGGGGAAGATGGATATTTAATGTTCCAATCCGGCAACGTATTATTCTCAACAGATGGAACATGGAGCTCTACTGCTCACGCAGATGTTGAAGGGTTGAACTTCGGCGTTACAAATGTGTACTCCCCTACTCCTGAGAAGTTTACAAACAGAGCATCTTCGCACTTGTTCGCGATGCTGAAAAATGAAGAAAGAACAGAAGAAAAAGAAAAAGGGATTGCCGAATTCCTTGATTTTATCCGTAAAAATTCAATTAAATGGGCGGAAGCCGGCCAGATTGTAGCGAGTAACGAAGTAAACCAAAGCCCAGAATACAAGAAATTTACGCAGTCTTTCTTTACATCAAATGAAAAAGAAACACAGTCGCTTCATATTTACACATATGAATATTATCCGTATGTGGCTGAAGCGGTAGACACTTATGCGCCAGACATTGTCCGCGGTGAAACGGACATCGATAAAGGGCTGAAAACGATGCAGAAATTTGTTGAGGATAAGATTTCAGAAGGCGACAACGGAGCAGCGAAGTAGAAAGTAACAGGTGATGTGCCCGATTGCGGCACATCCCTTTTCTAAAAGGAGAACTGAAAGCCTATGAATAAAAAACTGAACGCAACCCCTCTTTTCTTTGTAGGTCCACATGTGATTTTGTTTGCTGTTTTTATTTTCCTGCCGACGATTTACGGTATTTATGCTTCGTTCACTCAGTGGAATTTAATGAGTGATCCCGTATGGGTGGGGCTCGAGAATTACCGGACGATTCTCTTTGATCAAGAATCAACCTTTCATGTTCAATTCACAAACGGGTTGAAAAATACCTTAATTTTCGTTTTTCTGAGCGTACCGCTGCTGATTGTTATTCCATTAATGATTGCTGTGGCACTGGAACATAAAGCAGTAAAAATGAAAAGCCTGATCCAGTCCGTTATTTATATACCGGGTTTGATCTCTATTTCTGCTGCCGCTCTGATCTGGTCATTGATTTTTAATAAGCAGCTGGGCATCACCAATAATGTATTCGGTTCCGAAACGGTCTGGGCTGCAAACCAGCCGTATGCCTGGCTGATCATTATTGTTTTAACAGTATGGGGCGGTGTAGGTGGAAATATGATTATCTACCGTGCTTCGATTAACGGAGTATCAAAAGATTTATATGAATCAGCAGATATTGATGGTGCTGGACCGATTCGAAAATTTTTCAGCATTACACTGCCATCTATTCGTTTCCCGCTTATTTACACATTCGTTATGACGACTGCCGGTGCTTTTAACGTCTTCGGCCAGCCGCTTATGATGACAGATGGAGGCCCGCATCAAAGTACAGCCGTGTTAATGATGTACATCCGCCAGCTGGCATTTGGGCATGGAGAGTCGATTGCAGGGATGGCTTCAGCGATGGCTGTTTTGTTGGGGCTGGTTATTTTGGTGATTTCCGCATTGCAATATTTTATCATGAACCGGAATGCAGCTTAAATATTTGATCATGAGCTGGAACTACAGAATAGAAAGGCAGGGAAGCAAAATGTCAAAGCATGCAACGATTTCTAAAGAGATGGGAAGAAGCGCCGTTCGCATGAAGCCTGGAAAAATAAGCGTCTCCAAGTATTTAGCGTATTTGTTTTTAATCGCCGTTTGCGTGATTTGGGCCATTCCCGTTTTATTTGGGATTACTACATCGTTTCGTTCCCAGACAGAAGTGGTATCTACCGGATTCAGCCTGCTGCCGGTCAACTGGATAGTCGATAACTACGTAGCCGTTTTGCAAAACACATCCACGGCGCCGATCTTACGGTGGCTTTTAAACTCAATGTTTATTGCAACAATGCATACACTCCTGGTGATTGTTGTGATTTCTATTACCGGCTACGGCTATTCCCGCTTGAACTTTAAAGGAAGAGATACATTATTTTTCACACTTCTCGGTATTTCTTTTTTTCCAGGTGTCGTCAACCTGATTCCTTCCTATAAGATTATTGATGCACTTGGATGGGTGAATACAGCCTGGGCCATGATCATTCCGGGTCTTGCAGGCATGGGAAATATCTTTCTTGTTCGACAGTTTATGAAAGGGATTCCAAAGGAGCTTGATGAATCAGCCCGGGTAGACGGCGCCAGTGAATTTAGAATTTACTACTCGATTATCCTTCCTTTGATTAAGCCAGTATTAATTGTTTGCGGACTGTTTTCATTTACTGGATCGTGGAATGATTTTCTCTGGCCGGTTATTGTGTATACCGATGTAGAAAAAATGCCTGTTACAGCTGGTCTTCTGTTGCTTCAGGACATTTACGGAAACTACCGGATGATCGGGCAGCTGATGAGCTCGGCGATATTAGCCATCATTCCGACATTGCTTTTGTTTATATTCGCGCAAAAATACTTTGTTCAATCTATTAACTTGAATTCCGGCGTAAAAGGATAAGGGTCAAAAATTTGGTTTAAAAGGTGAGGAACACATATGAACAGAGGATTAGAAAGAAAGCTGCTGACAGCAGGCTCCCTGTGGAATGCATTGACAGCGATTGTGACCATTTTCGGCTATTCAACCTGGTTTAAAACAACAGGGGCGCAGGGGCTTCAAGGGGCTTCTGTTGAAGATGCAATGGCGGGCGCAACGTTACTGGACAATGTATCAAAAGTGATTGTGACGTTTGGCTTGTTTATTTTCGTCGGGGCCATTATCAACTTTTTGATTGCCAGAAGCATAAAAGACAATGCCATTCAGCCGAAAGTCGTCGTTTGGATTGCATGCTGGGGCATCCTGCAGCTGCTTGTGATGGATGTAGTCGGATTTGTCCTCTTTTTACTTGCGTTCATTGTTTACTCAGCTAAAAACAAAGCGATTAAACTGTCCCGGCAGGCTTGCTAGAAACGAACTGAACACGTACTGAATGAAAAAGGAGAGATTGGGATGAACAACGTTGTACTCAATACCGATGTAACAAAAGGAACGATTAATAAAAACATTTACGGACATTTTGCCGAACACCTTGGCCGCTGTATTTATGAAGGAATCTGGGTGGGAGAAGACTCTTCGATTCCAAATACAAACGGCATTCGCAACGATGTGCTGCAGGCACTGAAAGACATTCGCATTCCGCTGCTTCGCTGGCCAGGCGGCTGTTTTGCAGACGAATACCACTGGCGTGATGGAGTCGGGCCCCGGGAAGGGCGAAAGCATATGATCAACACACACTGGGGTGGTGTGGTAGAAAACAACCATTTCGGTACACACGAGTTTATGATGCTGTGTGAAATGCTTGAATGTGAGCCTTACATTTGCGGCAACGTAGGCAGCGGCAGCGTGCAGGAAATGTCAGAGTGGATTGAATATATGACATTTGACGGCGAGTCGCCAATGGCCAACTGGCGCAGGGAAAATGGCCGTCAGGAACCGTGGGACTTAACGTATTTTGGCGTAGGAAATGAAAACTGGGGCTGCGGCGGCAATATGCGGCCGGAATACTATGCCGATTTATACCGCCGTTTTCAAACGTTCGTCCGCAACTACGGCGATAATAAAATTTACCGCATTGCCGGTGGTGCCAACGTCGATGATTACAACTGGACTGAAGTGCTGATGCGTGAAGCGGCGCCGTTTATGGATGGGCTGAGCCTTCACTATTACACGATTCCAGGTGACTTTTGGAAAGGAAAAGGCTCTGCGCTTGATTTTGAAGAATCCGAGTGGTTCGTGACAATGAAAAAAGCATTACATATGAACGAGCTCATTACACGCCATTCAACGATCATGGATAAATACGATCCTGACAAGCGTATCGGCATGATTATTGATGAGTGGGGCACATGGCTTGATGTGGAGCCGGGTACAAACCCAGGTTTCTTATACCAGCAGAATACGATCCGCGATGCGCTTGTAGCGGCCGTACACTTCCATATCTTCCACGATCATGCAAACCGTGTGCAGATGACCAATATTGCTCAAACCGTAAATGTTCTGCAGGCGATGGTGCTGACGGATAACGAAAAAATGCTTCTTACACCGACTTATCACGTATTTGATATGTATAAAGAGCACCAGGGAGCACAGCTCCTTGATGTAAGTGTTGACAGCGGAACGTATGAAATGGAAGGGGATATGCTTCCTCAAGTAAATGCAACAGCATCGAAAAATGCAGATGGCGTTATTCATCTCAGCTTGTATAACATTGACCACCAGCACCCAGCTTCCGTTTCCATTGATATCCGGGGTATTGCTGGCGGCTCTTTATCTATTGAAGGACGCATGCTAACAGCGGATGAAATGAATGCGCATAACACATTCGAAAATCCGGAGCGCGTAAAGCCAGAAGCGTACACCGACTTTACAGTGGAAAACGGCCAATTAACGGCACAGCTGCCGAACATGTCTATTATCCAGCTCACAATCCACTCTTAAGGAGCGTGCAAGATGAAAGCGACTATGATTGTTGAAAAAGATTTTAAAATCGCAGAAATCGATAAACGAGTATACGGTTCGTTTATTGAGCACTTAGGGCGGGCCGTCTACGGCGGTATTTACGAGCCGGATCACCCTGAAGCGGATGAGCACGGGTTTCGCCGCGACGTGATCAATTTCGTAAACGAATTGCAGGTACCGCTTGTTCGTTATCCGGGCGGCAACTTTGTATCCGGCTACAACTGGGAAGATGGGGTTGGTCCTAAAAGTAAGCGTCCGAAAAAATTGGAGCTTGCGTGGCGCGCGCTTGAAACAAATGAAATTGGCACAAATGAATTTATGGAATGGGCAAAGCGGGCCGGAACAGACGTTAACATGGCAGTGAACCTGGGAACGCGTGGTATTGATGCAGCCCGAAATCTCGTAGAATACTGTAATCATCCAGGCGGCTCTTTTTATAGTGATCTGCGCATTTCGCACGGCGTAAAAGACCCATATAACATTAAAACGTGGTGTTTAGGAAATGAAATGGATGGCCCATGGCAAATCGGGCACAAAACCGCACACGAGTATGGTCGTCTTGCCGCAGAAACGGCTAAAGCAATGAAGTGGGTAGATCCGACGATAGAGCTTGTTGCCTGCGGAAGCTCGCACCGGAACATGCCGACATTTGCCGAATGGGAAGCGACAGTGTTAGATCATACGTACGAGCACGTGGAATTTATTTCACTTCACCAGTATTACGGCAACCGCGATAACGACCTTCAAAACTACCTGGCTCAAACGATGGAAATGGATGACTTTATTCGCTCGGTTATTTCGATTGCCGATTACATTAAAGCGAAAAAACGGAGCAAAAAGCACATTCATCTTGCTTTTGATGAGTGGAATGTATGGTATCACTCGAATGAGCAGGATAAGAAGCTGGAGCCATGGACTGTCGCACCGCCTCAGCTCGAAGATATTTATAACTTTGAAGATGCACTGCTTGTAGGCGGCATGCTCATTACCATGCTCAAGCACGCCGACCGATTAAAAATCGCCTGCCTGGCACAGCTTGTGAATGTCATCGCACCAATTATGACCGAGCAAAACGGATCAGCCTGGAAACAAACCATCTATTATCCGTTTATGCATGCATCTGTATACGGACGCGGCATAGCGCTCCATCCGATTGTTTCGTCACCGAAATACGACAGTAAGGATTTTACTGACGTGCCTGTGCTTGAATCAATGGCGGTATACAACGAGGAGCAGGATCAGCTGACTATTTTTGCGCTGAACCGCGAGGTAAGGGAGCCGCTTCAGCTCGAATGTGATATTCGCAATTTTGAAGGCTATGAGGTGGCAGAGCATATTGTGCTTGAAAACCGCGGCAACGTGAAACAGTCGAATTCCGCCGGTTCTACGCCGGTTAAGCCCCACTCAAACGGTGATGCTTCAATTGACGGCGGCACTGTCACAGCATCGCTTCCAGCACTTTCCTGGAATGTGATCCGCCTGCAAAAAAGAGGAGAAAGAGGATGAAGATCGAGCCGATTGTTGTGGAACGGGATGCGTTTCAACAATGTGCGGAGTACCTGAAGTCGAAGAGCTGGACCCGCGTGCTGCTTATTGCCGATCAGTATACGCAAAAAGCAGCCGGTCATGATCTGGCAGGACAGCTGACCCAGGCAGGAATTAACGTAAAGACGTGTCTCATTGAGCCGGATATTCATGGTGATGTTAAAGCAGATGAAATCTCTCTTGTGCAGGCACTTATTGCGATTGATCAAAGCCTGGATGCACTCCTGGCTGTTGGGGCAGGAACCATTCATGATATTACCCGGTTTTGCAGCGACAAAACTGGAGTTCCTTTCATTTCGATTCCGACTGCTCCGTCTGTGGATGGATTTACATCGGTTGGTGCACCGCTCATCGTCCGTGAAAAGAAAACAACCTTTAAAGCCGCGTCACCGGCAGCGCTTTTTGCGGATATTGGCGTCTTAACCGCTGCGCCGCCTGAAATGATTGCAGCCGGTTTCGGCGACATGACGGCAAAGTTTACATCGCTTGCGGACTGGCGGTTCAGCTATTCAACAGCAGGCGAGCCTTATTCGGAGGAAGCGGCAGCTATAACAGAAAAAGCTTTATGGCAATGCGTTCATCATGTGGAGCAAATTGCTGCAAAAGAAGAAGAAGGCATCCGGATTCTGATGAATGCGCTCATTGAATCTGGGAAAGCGATGCTTTTGTTTGGTCAATCGCACCCAGCTTCTGGAGCAGAGCATCATTTGTCGCATTTTTGGGAGATGGAATTTATCCGAACAGGGCGCCCGCAAATTTTGCACGGCGCGAAAGTAGCAGCAGCGACGGTGCTCATTGCTTCTATCTATAAAAAATACCAATCAGAAATTGAAAAAGCAGGAGCAGATGTAACAACGCCCGATCCGAATTTTATTGCTGAGCTGTTAAAACGTGTAGGGGCTCCGGTTTCACCGGCTGACCTTCATATTGAAGAAGGCCTTGTAGCCTCCAGCCTTCAACACGCCCACAGGCTGCGGGACCGTCACACAATGCTCCGATTTTTAAATGAACAACATATCAAATTTGAAAGAGAGGTGCTCCAATGACTGTTTATGAAAACCCGCTGCTGTTAAAGCAAGCAGATCCGTTTATCTATAAACATAAAGATGGTTTCTATTATTTTATTGCATCAAGTCCACAGTTTGACCGTATTGAATTGCGGCGTTCAACGACTATTGATGGTCTCCGTACAGCAAATGCTGTAACCGTCTGGACAAAGCATGAGGAAGGTCCGCTGAGCTGCCTGATTTGGGCACCGGAGCTTCACTATATAGAAGAAAGCTGGTACATTTATTTTGCAGCGGCTCCAAGTGAAAAAGCACATCCGGAGCATAAAACGTTTCAGCATCGCATGTATGTGATCCGAAATAAGGGTGAAAACCCGCTTGAAGGCGAATGGGAAGAAAAAGGGCAGATCAAAACGAACCGGGATTCATTTTCACTGGATGCGACTGTATTCGAGCATAAAGGCACATACTTCTATGTCTGGGCACAAAAAGATCCAGCCATTCTAGGAAACTCGAATTTGTATATTGCGGAGATGGAAAACCCGTGGACACTGAAAGCTAAGCAAGTGATGCTGACAAAGCCTGATCTGGAATGGGAAATGCGTAAAATTCCTGTGAACGAAGGACCGGCTGTGCTGAAGCGGAACGGAAAAATCTTTATCACCTATTCAGCGAGTGCGACCGATGAAAACTATGCGATGGGGATGCTTGCGGCAGACGAGGAAGCCGACCTGCTTGATGCGGCGTCATGGGAAAAAGTGCAGCAGCCTGTTTTTCAAACGAGTGATCAAAACGAAAAGTTTGGCCCGGGACATAACAGCTTTACGGTTGCCGAAGACGGCATAACCGACCTGCTTGTGTACCATGCCCGCGACCATAAAACGGGCGGCGGAGAAGCGTTAAATGATGCCGGCCGGCACGCCTGCATTCAGCCGTTTCATTATGACGAAAAAGGATATCCGGTGTTCGGGGAGCCAGTTCCAAACGCAGCACCGGCTTCTACTGTATAAAAAATGTGCGCCTTTAAAGGCGCACATTTTTTTATGCGTACGCTCATTGTAGAAAAAGCATAAAAATGCTATCTTGAAATTACGTTATACGTACAAGTTAATGCTTCCTTCGAAAGGGGCTTGCTCAATGAAAAAGCTGCTTGCTATTTATTTAGTATTAATCATCGCATTCGGTCTTTATTTTTATTTTTATCAAACGAGCGAAAGAACACTTCAGCATTCATCACCGGAATCGCTTGATGAGAAATATGTAATGGTGACGTTTCAAGCCGGTATTGATTATTGGAAGCCGGCAATCAAAGGATTTGAAGACGCAGCAGAGGAATTGGGTGTTTCGATTGAATATAGAGGAGCGCCACAAGTTGACACTTATGAACAAATTACAGTCCTTGAGCAGGTCATTGCCCGTAAGCCTGCCGGCATCGCCATATCAGCAGTAGACGCAGAAAAGCTAAATCCAACGATCAAACAGGCTGTTGAAGTCGGTATTCCAGTTGTATTGTTTGATGCAGATGCGCCAAAAAGTGGTGCAGCTTCTTTTTTAGGCACGGATAACAAAGAAGCAGGAGCAGAAGCGGCTCATAAGCTTGCGTCTCTTATGAACGAAAAAGGAAAAACAGCGGTCATTACCGCACCCGGCCAGTTGAATTTGCAGGAACGCACAAAGGGTTTTACCGAAGCCATTAAGCAGCATTACCCGAATATGCAGGTAGTCGCTGTTGAAAACGGAAGACGGGATGAAAAAACAGCCAGACAGGCAGTTCTAAATTTGTTTAAGAAGCATCCGGATATTGGCGGCTTTTTTTCAACAGAGGCAAATGCAGGAGCGGGTATTGCACAGGCAGCCAGGACAGACGGCCGGGATGTGAAAATCGTCGGGTTTGATACATACAAAACGACGCTCGATTTGATTCAATCTGGAGAAATCGATGCAGCCATTGCCCAGGGAACATGGGAGATGGGCTACCAGTCTCTGCACTTCTTGGTCCAGCTTCATCAAGATCCGGATTCGTCCATTCCAGCCCGTGTCAATACAGGGGTAACGGTCGTTACAAAAGAGAATGCCGCCTCCTATTATGCATGGTAAAGGAAAGAAGAGATAAACATGAAAATAACTAAATGGAAATTGAATAACATTCCAATTAAGCATAAGCTGGTCGCGCTGCTGCTCTGTATTACGATCATTCCTGCCATTGTCCTCAGCCTGCTTATTGCCGTGACGGTTGAACGTGTGATTGAAGATCAAGTAACCGAAAATACGCTTCAGCTCATTGGGCAGGTCAATAAATCAATCGAGTACTATGCAGGAAATATGCAGAATGTCAGTTACCTGCTTTCATTTGATCCTGAAGTAGAGACGTTTTTAGATGGGAAACGAACGGAAGAAGGAGAGTATTCAATTCGGCAATTTATGCAAAGGCTTACAACGCTTTATCCTGAAGTAGCCGGTATTTTAGCCGTAAACAGCAAGGGGGAAGCTGTCAGCAATGAATTATATGCTCCGCCTGATTGGGACCTTACGAAAGAGAACTGGTACAAGCAGGCGGTCGAAGGAGCCGGGATTTTTAAAATGATCGGCCGGCCGAAAAACCGCTCTATTACGAGCCACGTCCATTACGGTGAAGAGGAAGTGGTATCGGTTGTACGGGCTATTGTAGATCCGGACACCAAGAAAGTAAAAGGTGTGATTTTAATTGATTTAAAAATCCGGGTGATAGCAGAAGCGGCTCGAAATATTAATACAGGAAAAGCAGGTTACTTAATGGTGCTTGATGAAGCCGGCCGGCCGATTTATTCGCCTGAGCCCTCGCTGCTTAAAGGCGTGCCTGTTGAGCGATTCAAGGTGAAGAAAGCCGGTTCTTTTTCGTCTGTCATAAATGGAGAAAAAAGACAGTTTATTTATCAAAACCAGCCCTTTACCAACTGGACCACCGTCGGCGTTTTTTCAACCCAAGAATCTGTTCGAGAAGTGCGGACCATTAACTTTTTTGTTGTTTGCTTTATTTTTCTTATTTTTTTCATTGCTATTACGGCCGCTTATATCTTATCAAACTCAATGGTAAGACCGATCGAGCGAATTATTTCATTTATCCAAAAGGTGGATGCAGGTGATCTGGCGGTTCGCTACAGGGATAGTCGGAGAGATGAAATTGGCATGCTGGGCAGAAGCTTAAACCGAATGTTAATTCGTATTGAAAAACTGATGATGATGAACAAAGTGCAGGAGCAGCAAAAAAGAGAAGCGGAGCTGCGCAGTCTGCAGGCACATATTAAGCCTCATTTTTTATATAACACGCTCGACACCATTAATTGGATGGCCAGAAAGCAAAAAGCATACGATGTGGCAGAGGTTGTGGAATCACTGTCTACATTGTTTCGGATTGGCTTGAGTAAGGGGCACGATATTATTTCTCTGCAAGATGAAATCACACATATTAAAAGCTACTTGAGCATTCAAAAAGCCCGGTATAAGGATAAGCTCCATTACACGATCCATATGGCACCTGAAGTAGAAAACGCATCCGTGCTTAAACTCGTTCTTCAGCCGATAGTGGAAAACGCGATTTACCACGGAATAAAAGAAAGGCGGGGGCCGGGACATGTCCATATTTCCGCTTGTGAAGAAAACGAACAGCTTTTGTTAACGGTAGAAGATGACGGAGCCGGCATGACAGAAGAAAGGCTGGAACAAATCCGCGCCAAGCTGGCATCCGTCCAGACCGAAAAAACGATGCAGAAAACGGATTTTGGCTACGGCATGATGAACGTACAGGCAAGAATTCAGCTCGTATTCGGCTCCCAATACGGCATCCAAATAAAAAGCCTGCGGGGTGCTGGCACAAAAGTAGTGGTTGTGCTGCCATTGAATTATCGTTTAACAGGAGAATAAGGGGGAGGACTATGAAAAATTGGAAGGTGCTTATTGCAGACGATGAACCGATGATTCGAGAAGGGCTGCAGGAGTCCATTGACTGGACGGAACTCGGTATGGAAGTAACAGCATTGGCGGAAGACGGAGAAGAAGCACTGGAACTCGCCCTGGAGCACGATGTTCATATCGTACTCGCCGATTTAAACATGCCTATTATGAATGGAATCGAAATGATACGCGCCTTGAAAAAACAAAAGCCGGACTGCCAGGTCATTATTATTACCGGGCATGACGAGTTTACGTATGCGCAGGAAGCGCTTCGCTTAAATGTAACAGACTATATTTTAAAGCCGGTAAAACCGGAGCAGCTGCTTGAAGTTGTTACCCGTGTGCGTGACCAGCTTCAGAAAAATGAACGAGAATCCACCCGTGTAGAAAGAATGAGTGCGCAGCTTACCAAAAATAAACTAACACTAAAGGAAGCATTCGGAAGGGAATGGATTGAGCAGACGTTAAAAGAGGAAGAAGTCAGGGCGCAGTTGGAGTTTTTTGGACTTCCTGCTGAAATGCCAGAGGAAATTGGCATTATTCGAAGTCAGGCATACCGTTCTGGCAAGCCGATTTTAACGGATAACGACCGCCGAATGATGCTGTTTGCTGTAAAAAACATTGCAGAAGACTGGCTGAAGGAAACGGAGCATTTATTGTTTTCAAACGAAGAACATGTTGTGTTAATTACATGGGTTTCTCTTTCAGAAAAGCTTGTTTGGGAGATAGAGGAAGCGTTGAAGCAATATATGAACATACATAGCCAGTTTTACCGAGAGAACATCACGGAACACGTAGCACTTGCTTATCAAAAATGCCTGCAGCGGGCAAACCAGGATGCCTTGGCGTCCCCTATAGTCCGCCGGGCAAAAGAATATATTCATGAGCATTTTGAAGATCCGGAGCTTTCACTTGAATCTACTGCAGAAGCCCTGCAAGTCTCACCGGTTTATTTAAGCAGGATTATAAAGCAGGAGCTTGGCATTTCTTTTGTTCAGCTTGTAACAGGGAAAAGAATGAATAAAGCTGTTCATCTGCTTCAAACAACGGATCTGCCGATTTTGCATATTGCGGAAGCCGTCGGCTATGAATCCCAGCATTATTTTAGCACTGCTTTTAAAAAAGCTGTGGGCATGTCACCGAATCAGTACCGCAAAAATAGCGGATAACAAGCTGCCTCTTAAGGAAAAAGGCCGTCAGACTGTAGACAAATGATATGGATGACCGTGCACATGAATGGGATGAATCGGCGGCTTCCAGGCAGCTCCGCTTTCCATGGGGCAGGCGCTGAGCCCGACTTCGCCTGGCGGCTCCACCGGTCTCATCTGCCCGCTCGTCTGCGCCGCCCTCCCGCCGCCAAGTGGCTTGCGACAAGATTGGATAGGGCTCATAAGGCCGTATCTTTCTGTTTAAAAAAGAGAAAATATCTATTTAGTCTTTGCTTATGGATCTTCAATACTACTTAGTGAAGCCTGCCGGACGAAGACTCCTGCGGGAAGTACAGTGAGTCGGGAGACCCCGTAGGCGCAGCCGAGGAGGCTCCTGCACTGCCCGCGGAACGCGAAGTCCGGCCGGCTTCACTTATCGGCTCTTTTTTTAAAGCGAAAGACTTTGTCTACACACTGACTGCCTTTTAAGGAAAAGGCAGTTTTTTTATATGTTTATGAAAGCGTTTTTATAAAAGTTGAATTTTTATAAAAGAAGGTAATTTATTGAAAAGACGCCTATCAGGTGCGGTGCTATAGTCAAGGTAAGAAAACAAGGAACAAAAGGGGGAGCATCAAATGAGAAAGTGGCTTTCGGTTCCAATCCTTCTGCTGCTGATGTTATTTTTATCCGCATGCGGTGTCATTGATACGAGTGGAAGCGAAAAAGGGTATATCGGTATTTCCATGCCGACTAAATCATCGGAGCGCTGGGTGAACGATGGAGAAAATATGAAAAAGCAATTCGAAAAGCTTGGCTATAAAACGGATCTTCAATATGCAGAAGATGTTGTCGAAAACCAAACAGCTCAAATTGAAAATATGATCACAAAAGGTGTGGACGTTCTGGTGGTTGCGCCCATTGATGGGCAGGCAGCCTTAACGACGGTGCTTGAGCGGGCGCACAAGCAAGGCATTAAAATTATTGCCTATGACCGTTTGATTCAATACAGTGACTACATTGATTATTATGCGACATTTGATAACTTTCAGGTCGGTGTCCTGCAAGGCCAGTATATTGAACAAAAACTGGGGCTGAAAGATGGAAAAGGCCCATTTAATATTGAAATTTTTGCCGGTTCGCCAGATGACAATAACGCGTATTTCTTTTTTGACGGCGCTATGTCCATTCTTCAGCCATATATCGACAGCGGCAGGCTGGTGGTGAAAAGTGGACAAACAAAATTTAATCAAGGTGCGACTCTTCGCTGGGACGGAGCGGTGGCGCAAGCAAGGATGGATAATTTGTTAAGCGCTTACTATACGGAAGACCGACTCGATGCGGTGCTGTCCCCGTATGACGGAATCAGCATCGGTGTGATTTCTTCCTTGAAAGGAATCGGGTATGGTTCAGCCGGAAAGCCAATGCCGGTTATTACCGGCCAGGATGCTGAGCTTGCTTCGATAAAATCGATCATTCATGGACAGCAGACCCAGACCATTTTTAAAGACACACGCCAATTAGCGGAAAAAGCGGTGGATATGGCGACAGCGGTGCTTAATGGTGAGAAAGCGGACGTGAATGACACAAAAACATATGACAACGGCGCAAAGATCGTTCCTTCGTTTTTATTAAATCCTGTCTCAGTAGACCAAACCAATTATGATTCCGTGCTGGTAGGCAGCGGTTATTATACGGCTGAGCAGCTTGGCCAGAAAGAAGAGGTGGCACAATGACAGACATCATTCTCGAAATGCGCGGTATTACAAAAGAGTTTCCCGGGGTTAAAGCACTTTCCAACGTAAACCTTCAAGTTAAAAGAGGTGAAATTCATGCGTTGTGCGGAGAGAACGGTGCAGGAAAATCTACGCTCATGAAAGTACTCAGTGGTGTTTATGCGCACGGCTCTTACACAGGTGACATTTTGCTGGACGGAGAAGTATGTGAATTTAAAAACATCCGTCAAAGTGAAGAGCGGGGCATCGTCATTATTCATCAGGAGCTGGCCCTTATTCCATATTTGTCGATAGCCGAAAATATTTTCCTCGGTAATGAACTGAGCCGCAATGGCGTGATTGACTGGAATGAAACGATGATGAGAACAAAAGAGCTTTTGCAAAAAGTCGGATTAAAAGAGTCACCGCAGACAAAAGTAGAAGATATTGGCGTCGGCAAGCAGCAGCTCGTAGAAATTGCAAAAGCACTCGCAAAGGATGTAAAACTTTTGATTTTAGATGAGCCGACTGCTTCTTTAAATGAAAATGACAGTGAGAACCTATTGAATTTACTGCTTGAATTTAAGGGCCACGGCATGTCAGCCATTATGATTTCTCACAAGTTAAATGAAATTGAGCGGGTGGCGGACTCCATGACGATTATTCGGGATGGGCAGTCTATTGAAACGCTCGATATGAAACGGGATAACGTTAACCAGGATCGGATCATTAAAGGAATGGTCGGGCGTGACCTGACAAACCGCTATCCAGAGCGCACACCAAACATTGGTGAAACGGTTTTTGAAGTGAAAAACTGGACGGTGTATCACCCGGCGCACGCCGACCGGAAAATGATTGACAATGTCAGCTTCCATATCCGGCGCGGAGAGATTGTCGGTGTTGCCGGATTAATGGGCGCAGGACGCACAGAACTGGCGATGAGTATTTTCGGCAAATCATACGGCAAAAAAATCAGCGGCCATCTTGTAAAAAACGGCCGGGGAGTTCAGTTTCCCAATGTAACAAGTGCGATTAAGCAGGGGATGGCGTATGTATCGGAGGATCGGAAAGGCAACGGCCTTATCTTAATGGATGACATTAAGCAAAATATTACGCTCGCAAGCCTCGATAAAATTTCCAAGCGAAGCATCATTGATGAAAACAAAGAAAAGATCGAAGCGGAGCATTACCGTAAAAAGCTCCGGATTAAAACACCGTCTGTTTTACAGAAAGCCGGCAACTTAAGCGGCGGGAACCAGCAGAAAATTGTTCTGAGCAAATGGATTTTTTCAGAGCCGGATATTTTAATTCTGGATGAGCCGACACGTGGCATCGATGTTGGTGCAAAGTACGAAATTTACTCGATTATCAATGAATTGGCCGCAGAAGGAAAAGGCATTTTGCTGATCTCCTCTGAGCTGCCGGAGCTTCTTGGTATGTGTGATCGCGTGTATGTCATGAATGAAGGATCGATTACAGGTGAAGTAGCAAGAGAAGAGGCCAGCCAGGAAACATTGATGATGTATATGACCAAAAGAAAGGTGAGGGGATAATCGATGCAGTCACACGCTCAAAAACAAAGAAATTACTCGTCGCTTCAGCCAGAGTCTCCGATGAAAGAGCTTTTGAAAAATAATATGCGCCAATATAGCATGATTTTTGCATTGATCATCATCATGATGCTGTTTCAGGTGCTGACAAGCGGACTGCTTCTTCAGCCGCTGAATATCACCAATTTAATCCTGCAAAACAGTTACATTCTAATTTTGGCGATTGGCATGATGCTTGTCATTATTACCGGTCATATTGATTTGTCTGTCGGTTCGATCGCTGCGTTCGTCGGCGCAATTTCAGCTATTTTAATGGTCAATTACGAAATGTCCACGTTTGGCGCTGTCGTGATTTCTCTTTTGATCGGTGCTTTGATTGGCGCCTGGCAGGGCTTCTGGGTCGCTTATGTGAAAATTCCGGCCTTTATCGTGACGCTTGCCGGCATGCTTTTGTTCCGTGGTTTGACGATGATTGTATTAGAAGGAAAGTCAATCGCTCCATTCCCGGAGGCATTCCAAAAAATAAGCTCCGGCTTTATTCCGGATGGAAGCGCCGCAAATGTAGTAACTCTTTCCATTGGTGCTGTGTTGTCTGTTGTGCTTGTGATCAGCCAGCTGAGAACACGCCGCACACAAATAAAGTTTCGTTTTGATGTACAGCCAAAAGGAATGTTTATCTTAAAGCTTGTCAGCATGATTGTGCTGCTGAATGTGTTTACCTACGTACTGGCTTCCTACGAAGGCATTCCGAATGTGTTAATCCTGCTTGGCATTTTAATTGTCGTTTACACATATGTCATGAAAAAAACAAAAGCTGGACGCCATATTTATGCAATTGGCGGAAATGAAAAAGCGGCACAGCTGTCGGGGATTAAAACAAAACAAATGACATTTTGGGTATTCGTCAACATGGGCGTTCTTTCTGCGCTGTCCGGCTTGATTTTTGCGGCCCGCTTAAATGCGGCTACTCCAAAAGCCGGAAACTTGTTTGAGCTTGATGCCATTGCGGCCTGCTTTATCGGAGGTGCCTCTGCGTACGGCGGTATTGGAACTGTCCCGGGTGCGATCATCGGCGGCCTCGTGATGGGAATCATGAATAACGGGATGTCCCTTCTTGGCCTCGGCATCGACTGGCAGCAGGGGATCAAAGGGCTTGTGCTTCTCGCGGCAGTTGCATTTGATATTTACAATAAAAATAAAGCAGCGTAAAAAGAGGAACGGCAGAATAAAAAATAACCGGGAAGCCCAAAGAGGGCTTCCCGGTTATTTTTTTGTTCCCACTACACGAATCCGCCAGTAATCCGCGATCCAATGATCTTCATAAAACCGTTCTTCCGTCAATGTGGCTACAGCCCCGGATATGATCCGCTCTTTTTCTTCCGGTGTCTGTGCGCCCATGACCACATCACCAAACATATTGATCCAATTCCGCATCCCGTCTACACCTTCAAGACGGGTCGGCCGTTCAAAGTGCTCGGCAAACGCGACATGAAAGCCGGCTTGTTCCATTAAAGAAGTGTATTCTCCAATCGAAGGGAAAAACCATGGATATTGGTTATGGTCGTAATGATCAATTTGCCCGATAATAGCCCGGGAAATAGAAGCGACGTTTCCTTTGGCGCCAAACTCTGCCACAAACCGGCCGCCCGTCTTTAAACTCTTGAATATACCGCCCAGCACTTGTTCGGGCTTTTTCATCCAATGCAGAGCGGCGTTTGAAAATACCGCATCGAATTTTTCCTCAAACGGGAGGTTGTGGGCGTCTTCTACGAAAAATGGGATATGCGGGTATTTTTGTTTTGCTTCTTCGATCATGGAGGCAGACTGGTCAATGCCAGCCACCTGAATTCCTTTGTTAAACAATGAAAAAGCCAGATCACCTGTGCCGCATCCGACATCTAAAATCGCTTCGCCGGCTTTTGGTGCAAGCAGGCCTACAACATCCTCGCCAAATTTTGAGACAAATTGGTGTTTTCCATCATATAACTGTGCATTCCAGATCATATTCACTTCACTCCTTTTCATTCAGTATAGTGTTTTTCCTATATAATGAAAATTAGTTAAAAATGAGAAATTTAATAACGAAGTGGAATAAGGGGGAACGTATGAACATTTATTGGATTAAAACATTTTTAAAAGCAGCGGAAACAGAAAATTTCCGGCAGGCTTCAGAAGAATTGTTTATTTCCCAGCCGGCCGTTACAAAGCATATTCAACGGCTGGAGGATCGGCTGGATATCTCTTTGTTTGAGCGGCATGGGAAAGCGGTCAAGCTGACACCAGCCGGCTTGTTTTTTCTCCCGCGTGCAAAGGAAATCGCCGATTCATTTGACCGGAATATAAGTGAGTTTGACGCCTGGAAGCAGGGATATACAAAAAAGCTGGCGATTGCCTGTGCACCGCAGATTGCCTCGTCCTTTCTGCCCCCGGTCCTTCAGCAGTTTATGGCCCGTTTTCCGGAAATTGATGTACAGATCGACATTCATAAGTCTTATGAAATCGGCGAAAAAGTAGGGAGCGGTGAGGCAGACATTGGACTTGCGCGAATGCCTTCTGCTTTTGCCGGTACATCTGTCAGTATCATTCATAGTGAAGCGGTTATACTGGCCGGGCCGGCGGCTGAACAGATCGATGAAGCTTTTCTCTTAAAAAATTACCGGGTTCTGGCGCATAACCATCCGGGTTACTGGGAAGAGCTTTTAAAAGAATTGAAAAAGAAACATCCCCACTTGAAAACCATGACCGTCAGCCAGATGGATGTAACAAAGCGATTTATTGAAGCGGGTCTTGGGGTGTCATACATACCAAAATCGATGGTAAAAGAAGAGCTTGTTTCGGGCAGGCTAAGCACCTATCCGTCTGAAGCTGCGGAAAAACAAGCATCCCATACGTATTTAATTGAAAAAACGATAACAGAGGAAGCGGACTTGTTTAAACAGTTTCTTTTGTCAGTACAAGATGGAAAAAGCGGATGATCCAGACGGATGTTTAAGAAAGCAAAAAACAAAAGCCAAATAACAGAAAGGAGCTGCCTCATTGGAAACCTATCGCAAAAGTGCAGATGATGTGATCGCAGAATGGAATACAACCAGTCAGGGATTAACAACCGGGGAAGCGATAAAACGACTCGAAGAGCATGGCTTTAATGAGATTAAGGGCAAGAAAAAGGACCCTGTTTGGAAGCTTTTTTTAGCCACGTTTAAAGATGCCATGGTGATTGTTCTGCTTGTAGCAGCCGGCATCCAGCTTGTGCTTGGCGAGGCGGTAGAGTCCTTTATTATTTTTCTTGTTCTTTTGTTAAACGGCGTAATCAGCGTCATTCAAACAAGAAAAGCGGAAAGCTCCCTTGATGCACTGCGTGAAATGTCCGCCCCGTCCGCAAAAGTAATGCGTGATGGCGTGAGTCAAACGGTGCCCGCAAGAGAGCTGGCAAAAGGGGATGTTGTTCAGCTTGATGCAGGTGATTATGTACCGGCAGATGGACGGCTGATTGCCAGTGAATCATTGAAGGTAAACGAAGGAATGCTGACTGGAGAATCTGAAGCAGCCCAAAAAAGCACGGATACATTAACAGAGCAAGTACCTGTTGGTGATCGGCTTAATATGGTACATAGCGGTTCCCTGGTCGTAAATGGACGCGGCCGTTTTGTAGTAACGGGAACGGCCAATGAAACAGAGATCGGAAAAATTGCTAATATGATCGCGACTGCTGAGTCTAAACAAACCCCGCTTCAGCGGAAGCTGGACGAATTCAGCAAGAAGCTTGGAATAGGTATTCTCGTTTTATGTATTTTGATTTTTGCGGCCCAGGCATTGCGCATTTGGTTTGGCAATGAGCAGGTAGATACGACAGAAGGGATGCTGAATGCGTTTATGTTCGCGGTCGCTGTTGCTGTAGCTGCGATTCCTGAAGCTCTTTCTTCTATTGTAACCATCGTCATGGCCGTTGGAACAACGAAAATGGCAAAACGGCAGGCGATTATCCGGAAGCTTCCAGCAGTAGAAACACTCGGTTCAACGAGTGTGATTTGTACAGATAAAACCGGCACGCTTACCCAAAATAAAATGACCGTTACAAACACCTTTCTGCCGGGAGTAGGACAGACATTTACTGAAGCGCGTGAGGAAAGAAACAAGTCTGAGCAAATGCTTCTTTATATCGCCCTGCTTTGTAACGACTCATACGTAAATAAAGAAGGTCAAGAAATTGGGGACCCGACTGAAACCGCACTGCTTCATTTTGGAAAAAAGATGAATGAACCTCCTGAACAGCTGCGGGATCAGTTTCAGCGTGAACTGGAACTGCCGTTTGACTCTGACCGTAAGCTTATGTCAACCGTTTATACGATTGAGGGGGAACGGCTGATGCTTACAAAAGGCGGCCCCGATGTGATGTTCAAGCGATGCCGCTTTATTTTAACAAACGGTAAAGAGGAGCCGCTTACCGAAGAGAAGCTGAACGAAGTAAAAGAAGCAAATGAAGCTTTTTCAAATGATGCGCTTCGTGTTTTGGCATATGGCTATAAAAAGCTTTCCCCTGAAAAAGCTTCTATTGCAGCAGAGGATGAAAATGACTTGGTGCTCGTCGGCTTGACGGCCATGATCGATCCGCCGCGTGAAGCCGTATACGGAGCTATTGAAGAAGCGAAAAGTGCCGGCATCCGGACTATTATGATTACAGGTGATCATAAAACGACCGCGAAGGCAATCGGGCGGGATATCGGTTTAATGGATGAAAATGATATTGCTTTAACCGGCCAGGAACTGGATCGGCTTTCAGACGAAGAACTGGATGAGAAGCTGGAGAATATCTCAGTTTATGCACGTGTTTCACCCGAAAATAAAATCCGTATTGTCCGCGCATGGCAGCGAAAAGGCGCCATTACAGCGATGACGGGGGATGGCGTCAATGACGCACCTGCTTTAAAACAAGCGGATATCGGCATTGCGATGGGAAGCGGGACGGACGTAGCGAAGGATTCAGCCGCCATGGTGCTCGCAGATGATAACTTTGTTTCGATTGTGAATGCCGTCGGCGTTGGACGTACGGTATTTGACAATATAAAAAAAGCGATTAGTTATTTGTTTGCTGGAAACCTTGGCGCAATCATCGCTATTTTATTCGCAGTGTTTTTTAATCTTCCGAACCCATTTACAGCGCTGCAGCTCTTATTTATCAACTTGATTAATGACTCGCTTCCGGCGTTGGCGCTTGGAATGGAAAAGGAAGAACCGGGGGTTATGAAACGAAAGCCGCGCGATATAAACGAAGGCATCTTTTCTGGAGGAACGCTAAGAGCGGTAGTCACCCGGGGGCTGCTGATTGGAATCGTGGTTATTTTCTCTCATTACATGGGGGTGCAGACGTCGGCAGAAATGGGTATCGCCATGGCCTTCACTACACTGATCTTGGCCCGGACACTTCAAACTTTTGCAGCCCGTTCCAATACACAAACAGTATTTGGAGTAGGATTTTTCAATAATAAATATGTTCTTGGTGCCGTAAGTGTTTGCTTTTTGCTGTATGGATTAACGGTGCTGCCAGGCATACGAAACATTTTTTCGATTCCACCTTCGTTTGGCTGGGATGAGTGGCTCGTTGCTGCAGGACTTGCCTTAGCGGCGGTTGTTCTTATGGAAGTAATCAAGCTTATTCAAAATAAAAGATCCTAAAGGAAAGCCCCGGTTAAACACACGACCGGGGCTTTCTGTATAAGCAGGGTAGAAATTTGGGAAAAGGTGAAAAGAATTTTTTATATTTTTTTCGAAAAATGTATTGACCATTTAGATTGATAGATGATATATTATTAAACGTCGCTAAGACATCAAGCAAAAACACAACTGAATTAAAGTAAAGATCATCAATTATTTTACTTTAAAAAGAAGTTGACTTGCTTTTGAGAAATGCGATAGAATAAAGCCTGTCATTAAGAAGTTCTTCTAGTTAGAACGAGAGGAACATAAAGAGGTTAATAAACTTTTTGAAAAAGTTGTTGACAAATAAAAGAGCTTAATGATATGATGTTATAGCTGTCGCAAAGACGGCGTAAACGAATTGAACATTGAAAACTGAACAAAATCAATAAAAACGTCAACGTTTTAAATTTTTATCTTCCACTAAAAACACCCCGTGTTTTAGTGGGAACAAATGAGCAAGTCAAACTTTTTTGGAGAGTTTGATCCTGGCTCAGGACGAACGCTGGCGGCGTGCCTAATACATGCAAGTCGAGCGGACTTGACAGAGCTTGCTCTGTTCAAGTCAGCGGCGGACGGGTGAGTAACACGTGGGTAACCTGCCTGTAAGACTGGGATAACTCCGGGAAACCGGGGCTAATACCGGATAATATCAAGAGCTGCATGGCTCTTGATTGAAAGGCGGCTTCGGCTGTCACTTACAGATGGACCCGCGGCGCATTAGCTAGTTGGTGAGGTAACGGCTCACCAAGGCGACGATGCGTAGCCGACCTGAGAGGGTGATCGGCCACACTGGGACTGAGACACGGCCCAGACTCCTACGGGAGGCAGCAGTAGGGAATCTTCCGCAATGGACGAAAGTCTGACGGAGCAACGCCGCGTGAGTGAAGAAGGTTTTCGGATCGTAAAACTCTGTTGTCAGGGAAGAACAAGTACGGTAGTAACTGCCCGTACCTTGACGGTACCTGGCCAGAAAGCCACGGCTAACTACGTGCCAGCAGCCGCGGTAATACGTAGGTGGCAAGCGTTGTCCGGAATTATTGGGCGTAAAGCGCGCGCAGGCGGCCTTTTAAGTCTGATGTGAAAGCCCACGGCTCAACCGTGGAGGGTCATTGGAAACTGGAAGGCTTGAGTGCAGAAGAGAAGAGCGGAATTCCACGTGTAGCGGTGAAATGCGTAGAGATGTGGAGGAACACCAGTGGCGAAGGCGGCTCTTTGGTCTGTAACTGACGCTGAGGCGCGAAAGCGTGGGGAGCGAACAGGATTAGATACCCTGGTAGTCCACGCCGTAAACGATGAGTGCTAAGTGTTGGGGGGTTTCCGCCCCTCAGTGCTGCAGCTAACGCATTAAGCACTCCGCCTGGGGAGTACGGCCGCAAGGCTGAAACTCAAAGGAATTGACGGGGGCCCGCACAAGCGGTGGAGCATGTGGTTTAATTCGAAGCAACGCGAAGAACCTTACCAGGTCTTGACATCCCGCTGACCTCCCTGGAGACAGGGCTTTCCCTTCGGGGACAGCGGTGACAGGTGGTGCATGGTTGTCGTCAGCTCGTGTCGTGAGATGTTGGGTTAAGTCCCGCAACGAGCGCAACCCTTGATCTTAGTTGCCAGCATTTAGTTGGGCACTCTAAGGTGACTGCCGGTGACAAACCGGAGGAAGGTGGGGATGACGTCAAATCATCATGCCCCTTATGACCTGGGCTACACACGTGCTACAATGGATGGTACAAAGGGCTGCAAGACCGCGAGGTTTAGCCAATCCCATAAAACCATTCTCAGTTCGGATTGCAGGCTGCAACTCGCCTGCATGAAGCTGGAATCGCTAGTAATCGCGGATCAGCATGCCGCGGTGAATACGTTCCCGGGCCTTGTACACACCGCCCGTCACACCACGAGAGTTTGCAACACCCGAAGTCGGTGGGGTAACCCTTACGGGAGCCAGCCGCCGAAGGTGGGGCAGATGATTGGGGTGAAGTCGTAACAAGGTAGCCGTATCGGAAGGTGCGGCTGGATCACCTCCTTTCTAAGGATATTTACGGAAGTGAGAACTTGGTTCTCACAAACGTTTGACGTTTGATTTTGTTCAGTTTTGAAGAGTTCAATCTCTTCTTGTGCCCGCATTTATTTATGCAGGCAGCTGAAACTGTTCTTTGAAAACTGGATAGAAGCAACACATTGTATGACCAAAGCAAAAAACCGAGTAAGATACACCGCCATTTTAGGTTAAGTTAGAAAGGGCGCACGGTGGATGCCTTGGCACTAGGAGCCGAAGAAGGACGGGACTAACACCGATATGCTCCGGGGAGCTGTAAGTAAGCTTTGATCCGGAGATTTCCGAATGGGGAAACCCGCCATCCGTAATGGGATGGTACCCCTGCCTGAATACATAGGGCAGGAGGAGGCATACCCGGGGAACTGAAACATCTAAGTACCCGGAGGAAGAGAAAGCAAACGCGATTCCCTGAGTAGCGGCGAGCGAAACGGGACATAGCCCAAACCAAGAAGCTTGCTTCTTGGGGTTGTAGGACACTCTATACGGAGTTACAAAGGAAGAGGATAGGTGAAGCGATCTGGAAAGATCCGCGAAACAAGGTAACAGCCCTGTAGCCGAAATTCTCTTCTCTCTTGAGTGTATCCTGAGTACGGCGGAACACGAGGAATTCCGTCGGAATCCGGGAGGACCATCTCCCAAGGCTAAATACTCCCTAGTGACCGATAGTGAACCAGTACCGTGAGGGAAAGGTGAAAAGCACCCCGGAAGGGGAGTGAAAGAGATCCTGAAACCGTGTGCCTACAAGTAGTTAGAGCCCTTTAACGGGTGATAGCGTGCCTTTTGTAGAATGAACCGGCGAGTTACGATTTCATGCAAGGTTAAGCTGATAAGGCGGAGCCGCAGCGAAAGCGAGTCTGAATAGGGCGCATGAGTATGAGGTCGTAGACCCGAAACCAGGTGATCTACCCATGTCCAGGATGAAGGTGAGGTAACACTCACTGGAGGTCCGAACCCACGCACGTTGAAAAGTGCGGGGATGAGGTGTGGGTAGCGGTGAAATTCCAATCGAACCTGGAGATAGCTGGTTCTCTCCGAAATAGCTTTAGGGCTAGCCTCAAACGAAGAGTACTGGAGGTAGAGCACTGTTTGGACTAGGGGCCCATCCCGGGTTACCGAATTCAGACAAACTCCGAATGCCAGATACTTATGTTTGGGAGTCAGACTGCGAGTGATAAGATCCGTAGTCAAGAGGGAAACAGCCCAGACCACCAGCTAAGGTCCCCAAGTATACGTTAAGTGGAAAAGGATGTGGAGTTGCCCAGACAACCAGGATGTTGGCTTAGAAGCAGCCACCATTTAAAGAGTGCGTAATAGCTCACTGGTCGAGTGACTCTGCGCCGAAAATGTACCGGGGCTAAACGTATCACCGAAGCTGTGGATTGACACCTTATGGTGTCAGTGGTAGGAGAGCGTTCCAGGGGCTGTGAAGCCAGACCGGAAGGACTGGTGGAGCGCCTGGAAGTGAGAATGCCGGTATGAGTAGCGAAAGAAGGGTGAGAATCCCTTCCACCGAATGCCTAAGGTTTCCTGAGGAAGGCTCGTCCTCTCAGGGTTAGTCGGGACCTAAGCCGAGGCCGAAAGGCGTAGGCGATGGATAACAGGTTGATATTCCTGTACCACCAAGCATCGTTTGAGTGATGGGGGGACGCAGGAGGATAGGAGATCACGCAGCTGGATACGCGTGTTTAAGCAGTCAGGCTGGAAATGAGGCAAATCCCGTTTCCATTAAAGCTGAGCTGTGATGACGAGGGAATTTTAGTACCGAAGTCTTCGATTCCACACTGCCAAGAAAAGCCTCTAGCGAGATGTAAGGTGCCCGTACCGCAAACCGACACAGGTAGGCGAGGAGAGAATCCTAAGGTGAGCGAGTGAACTCTCGTTAAGGAACTCGGCAAAATGACCCCGTAACTTCGGGAGAAGGGGTGCTCTGGTAGGGTGCAAGCCCGAGAGAGCCGCAGTGAATAGGCCCAGGCGACTGTTTAGCAAAAACACAGGTCTCTGCAAAGCCGCAAGGCGACGTATAGGGGCTGACGCCTGCCCGGTGCTGGAAGGTTAAGAGGAGGGCTTAGCGCAAGCGAAGGTCTGAATTGAAGCCCCAGTAAACGGCGGCCGTAACTATAACGGTCCTAAGGTAGCGAAATTCCTTGTCGGGTAAGTTCCGACCCGCACGAAAGGCGCAACGATCTGGGCACTGTCTCAACGAGAGACTCGGTGAAATTATAGTACCTGTGAAGATGCAGGTTACCCGCGACAGGACGGAAAGACCCCGTGGAGCTTTACTGCAGCCTGATATTGAATTTTGGCACAGTCTGCACAGGATAGGCAGGAGCCTTGGAAGCCGGAGCGCCAGCTTCGGTGGAGGCGCTGGTGGGATACTGCCCTGACTGTGTTGAAATTCTAACCCGCACCCGTGATCCGGGTGGGAGACAGTGTCAGGCGGGCAGTTTGACTGGGGCGGTCGCCTCCTAAAATGTAACGGAGGCGCCCAAAGGTTCCCTCAGAATGGTTGGAAATCATTCGCAGAGTGTAAAGGCACAAGGGAGCTTGACTGCGAGACCTACAAGTCGAGCAGGGACGAAAGTCGGGCTTAGTGATCCGGTGGTTCCGCATGGAAGGGCCATCGCTCAACGGATAAAAGCTACCCCGGGGATAACAGGCTTATCTCCCCCAAGAGTCCACATCGACGGGGAGGTTTGGCACCTCGATGTCGGCTCATCGCATCCTGGGGCTGTAGTCGGTCCCAAGGGTTGGGCTGTTCGCCCATTAAAGCGGTACGCGAGCTGGGTTCAGAACGTCGTGAGACAGTTCGGTCCCTATCCGTCGCGGGCGCAGGAAATTTGAGAGGAGCTGTCCTTAGTACGAGAGGACCGGGATGGACACACCGCTGGTGTACCAGTTGTCTCGCCAGAGGCATCGCTGGGTAGCTATGTGTGGACGGGATAAGTGCTGAAAGCATCTAAGCATGAAGCCCCCCTCAAGATGAGATTTCCCATTACGCAAGTAAGTAAGATCCCTTGAAGATGACGAGGTAGATAGGTTCGAGGTGGAAGTGCGGCGACGCATGGAGCTGACGAATACTAATCGATCGAGGACTTAATCAATGTACACTTGGCGTGTAATCGAAAGGTTTTTTACCCATACAATAACGCTTCTATCCAGTTTTGAAAGAACACTTCTTTCAAACTTCATAGTCAGGTGGCAATAGCGAAGAGGTCACACCCGTTCCCATCCCGAACACGGCCGTTAAGCTCTTCAGCGCCGATGGTAGTTGGGGGTTTCCCCCTGTGAGAGCAGGACGCCGCCTGGCAAAAGAATTACATATGCTGCTCTTTTTATGGTTGCAAATATATAAAAAACAACATTAATTCTTGAATAGTTATTGACTAACTAGCGAAAAAATGATAATATATAATAGTTGTCGTTAAAATATTTTTATTCCGCAGTAGCTCAGTGGTAGAGCAATCGGCTGTTAACCGATCGGTCGCAAGTTCGAGTCTTGCCTGCGGAGCCAATTCAAACAGTATAAAATGGCCCCTTGGTCAAGCGGTTAAGACACCGCCCTTTCACGGCGGTAACACGGGTTCGAATCCCGTAGGGGTCACCATTTCGGAGGATTAGCTCAGCTGGGAGAGCATCTGCCTTACAAGCAGAGGGTCGGCGGTTCGATCCCGTCATCCTCCACCATTTATGCCGGTGTAGCTCAATTGGTAGAGCAACTGACTTGTAATCAGTAGGTTGGGGGTTCAAGTCCTCTTGCCGGCACCATTTACCGAGCCATTAGCTCAGTCGGTAGAGCATCTGACTTTTAATCAGAGGGTCGAAGGTTCGAGTCCTTCATGGCTCACCATGTACATGCGGGTGTGGCGGAATTGGCAGACGCACCAGACTTAGGATCTGGCGCCGCAAGGCGTGGGGGTTCAAGTCCCTTCACCCGCACTTTTGCGGAAGTAGTTCAGTGGTAGAACATCACCTTGCCAAGGTGGGGGTCGCGGGTTCGAATCCCGTCTTCCGCTCCATTATCAAGCTTATACACCCTTGCCGGGGTGGCGGAACTGGCAGACGCACAGGACTTAAAATCCTGCGGTAGGTGACTACCGTACCGGTTCGATTCCGGTCCTCGGCACCACTTTACAACAAAATAGTGCGCCCGTAGCTCAATTGGATAGAGTACTTGACTACGAATCAAGCGGTTAGAGGTTCGAGTCCTCTCGGGCGCGCCATTTATACATAAACGATCTTTCGTTTTGACGGGAAGTAGCTCAGCTTGGTAGAGCACTTGGTTTGGGACCAAGGGGTCGCAGGTTCGAATCCTGTCTTCCCGATCTGTTTAAATGGGGCCTTAGCTCAGCTGGGAGAGCGCCTGCTTTGCACGCAGGAGGTCAGCGGTTCGATCCCGCTAGGCTCCACCAATTATTTTTATATATTATGTTGGAGGAATACCCAAGTCCGGCTGAAGGGATCGGTCTTGAAAACCGACAGGCGGGTCAAACCGCGCAGGGGTTCGAATCCCCTTTCCTCCTCCATTATTCATTATTTTATCGTCGCGGGGTGGAGCAGCTCGGTAGCTCGTCGGGCTCATAACCCGAAGGTCGCAGGTTCAAATCCTGCCCCCGCAATCGTTTGGTCCGGTAGTTCAGTTGGTTAGAATGCCTGCCTGTCACGCAGGAGGTCGCGGGTTCGAGTCCCGTCCGGACCGCCATTTTTATACGGCTCAGTAGCTCAGTTGGTAGAGCAAAGGACTGAAAATCCTTGTGTCGGCGGTTCGATTCCGTCCTGAGCCACCATTTTAGCAATATGCGGGTGTAGTTTAATGGTAAAACCTCAGCCTTCCAAGCTGATGTCGTGGGTTCGATTCCCATCACCCGCTCCATTATTGTTATGATGGGCCTGTAGCTCAGCTGGTTAGAGCGCACGCCTGATAAGCGTGAGGTCGATGGTTCGAGTCCATTCAGGCCCATTTTTCATTTAAATTTTTCTCTTCATATGGAGGGGTAGCGAAGTGGCTAAACGCGGCGGACTGTAAATCCGCTCCTTCGGGTTCGGCAGTTCGAATCTGCCCCCCTCCACCATTTATAGGGGCATAGTTTAAAGGTAGAACTGAGGTCTCCAAAACCTCCAGTGTGGGTTCGATTCCTACTGCCCCTGCCAATTAAATAATATGATATAATGGCGGTCGTGGCGAAGTGGTTAACGCATCGGATTGTGGCTCCGACATTCGGGGGTTCGATTCCCCTCGATCGCCCCATATAAATGGGCTATAGCCAAGCGGTAAGGCAACGGACTTTGACTCCGTCACGCGAAGGTTCGAATCCTTCTAGCCCAGCCATTTATAATTAGCGGGTGTGGCGGAATTGGCAGACGCACCAGACTTAGGATCTGGCGCCGCGAGGCGTGGGGGTTCAAGTCCCTTCACCCGCATCTTTTACAGGCTGACGAAAGTGAATACTTTCGTCAGCCTGTATATTTGATAAAAGACTTCTTACAAAGTCTTGCATGGAAGAGGAACTTCTCCTAAGAGCGCACACGTCCTGTGTGAAACGCAGAACATCCTGTTCAAGTGCGGAAGTAGTTCAGTGGTAGAACATCACCTTGCCAAGGTGGGGGTCGCGGGTTCGAATCCCGTCTTCCGCTCCATGTATATGCCGGCGTGGCGGAATTGGCAGACGCGCTGGACTCAAAATCCAGTTCCTTCACGGGAGTGCCGGTTCGACCCCGGCCGCCGGTATCGTTTAAAGCAGCTTCTGTTTTCTTTGAAAACAGAAGCTGCTTTTTTATATGTAAAGAAGTATTAGTCCTTGTCCTTATAAAAGAAAAAGCTGTCTCCAGGGCTGGAGGCAGCTTTTTTTATTTAAACCGTTAGTGAATCAAGCAGGTTTTTCACATTTTTGAACTCATATCCTAAATCACGCGCAACGGCTTCAAAGGTTACATGGCCGCCATACGTATTTACGCCGCTTTCAAGGGCTGGATTTTGTTTAATAGCCTGCTCAAAGCCTTTATTTGCGATTTGGAGGGCGTAAGGTACCGTAACGTTGGTTAATGCGATGGTAGAGGTACGCGGAACCGCTCCTGGCATATTTGCTACAGCATAATGAACAACCTCATGTTTTTCATAAGTCGGATTTGTATGGGTTGTAATACGATCTACTGTCTCAAAAATACCTCCTTGGTCAATTGCTACATCCACGACAACTGAGCCTGGAGACATTGCTTTTACCATTTCTTCTGTTACCAGCTTCGGCGCTTTAGCACCCGGAATTAAAACGGCTCCGATAACAAGATCGGATTCTTTTACAGATTCAGCGATGTTTAATGGATTTGACATAAGAGTTTGAACACTTGCGCCAAAGATTTCTTCAATCTGGCGAAGACGGTCTGCGCTTAAGTCAATGATCGTAACGTCTGCTCCGAGCCCAACGGCAATGCGGGCTGCATTTGTACCAACCATACCGCCGCCGATAATGGTTACACGGCTTCGTTTCACACCTGGAACACCGCCGAGCAGAACGCCTTTTCCGCCGTTATTCTTTTCTAAAAATTGAGCACCGATTTGCGTAGCCATCCGCCCGGCAACCTCACTCATTGGTGAAAGGAGAGGCAGCGTGCCGCCTGCTGTAACGGTTTCATAAGCAATACCGGTTACACCGCTGTCGACTAGCGCTTTTGTAAGCTCTGGTTCAGCTGCAAGATGGAGGTAAGTGAAAAGAAGAAGGTCTTTACGGAAATATTGATATTCAGAAGCAAGCGGTTCTTTTACTTTCATCACCATATCTGCCCGATTCCAAACATCTCTTGCTGAATCAAGTACTTGAGCGCCGTACTGTTTATATTCTGCGTCTGTAAATCCGCTTCCTAAGCCGGCTCCTTTTTCGATCATGACATCATGTCCTGCGGCCACAAGTGTAGCAACTCCTGACGGCGTAATAGCCACACGGTTTTCATTATTTTTAATTTCAGCTGGGATCCCAATTAACATCACGATCATCCTCTCGTATTTGTTGCCTTTATTGTAGGAGAAAAAGAAAAAAATGACATCGTTTTGATTGTTAAAAAAAATGAAGATCATTTGTGAAAAAACACAAAAAGGAAATGGTGCTTGTTTGTAACAAAAAATTTGTAATCGGTTACTATCGCTTTATTATCGTATTTATTATGTGTTTTAAACAGTATTCAATTCACTGAAAAGAGGTTCGTATAAAGGCTCGAATAACGAAAAAACATTGTGAGAAAATCTAACAATAGAGAGGCAGGGAGAGAAAAAGAGGAAGCTGATAATAAAAAAACCGCCCCTGCTAAGGCGGTTTTTAAGATGAAAGACCGGTAATCAGGGCAAGATAAAGAGAAAAAACAAGCAGCATACTCATGAAAAATGTAATGCTCGCTTCTTTTTTCCGATATCCCCAAAAGCCAATCCCTAAAAAAACAATGGCAAGAAACATAAACAGCACATTTAACGGTGACCAGCCAAGGTGCAGCGGCAAAGCGGGCGGCAGGGAGCCGTTGTAAAAGAAAGCGAATAACGGTGAGTAACGGCCCTCGCTGACTGCATGAGGCGGCTCCTGCTGGCCAAGAAACGCTGTTGTGCCAAAGATCAATAATAAAATAAGACTTTCTGCTTTTACCCAGGGCTTCGGGTGAACGTCCCGGCGCTCTTGCAGCTTTCGTTTGAAAAGAAACCCATTTATAAACGCAAACAGCAAAACCGGCAGAACCAGTAAGTGCTTGATTAAAAGTGCCTGTCCATAATTAAGGGACCAGTCGCTTGCATAGTCACGAACGTCTAAAATGATGGTCATCATCCAAAGGCCAGACAGAGCGGTTAATAACAAACAAATAGCGGCTACTGGCGAAAACCATTTTAAAAAAGCAAGCCAGTTTGCTTCATCACGTGCAAACCAGCCAGCCATAAGCAGCAGGCCAGCCCAAACGGATACTGCTGTAAAATGCACCGCATGGGAAAGGACACCGGTCCAATCGGTTATAGAAGCAGCATGGCTTGACCAGCTGATCGATCCAATCAGCAAAAGAATAAAACCGAGTCCGCCAGCTGTAAAACGTTTATCTGTTAAAACAGGAAACGTAAACAAGTACAGTGCGAAAAAAAGCGCAACAGCAAGAGTGAATGCCCAAGCCTTCCCAATAGTAAAGCCGAGAATGACCGTTTGTGCCACAGGCATTACGCTGCTTCCTGCCGCAAGTTCCAGAATCAATACAGCTGCCGGCACAAAAGCAAAAAGAGCAATACCGGCTACAGCGCCGTAAAGCCAGCGCTCTCGAACGAGGATCGCTGGCTTTTTATGCGCAGGAACAAGCTGTATAAGGAAAGCGCCCATTAACAAAGAAAAACAGCTGTATAAAAGAGTTTCCGACGCATAAAGCACAGCCATTATTTTTTCCCTTTTCTCATAAGCAGAATAACAGCAAGCAATGCGGCAGCTACGATCACACCGATAATAATCGGCATAGAGGAAGAGGACCCGTTTTCTTCCTGCTGCACATCAGCAGCGGGTTGTTCCTCTGTTTGATCTGTTGTTGCTTCTTCCTCCGGTGCTGTTTCCTCTGCCGGCTCTTCCGCCTGCTCGGCTGCAACTGTAAATCCATACGTTCCTTCGATTAAGTGCCCGTCTTCACCGACGATCCGCCAATCAACCGTATAAGAACCGTTTTTCAGCGGTTCTGCCGCAGACCCGCTTAATACATTGTTCTGTACTTGAACATTTTCAAGCGGAACCTCTCCGGTTTCATTTTTCAGTGTAAAGCTGCTTCCCTGTTCAATTGGCGTTTCAAATGTCAAAGAAAGATTCTGAATCGGCTCTTTTACTGTGTCCCCGTCCGCAGGAGAAGAACTTTCCAATCCCGTATGGGCGGATACAGCAGGCGAAAACAGAAATAATAAGCCAAAAAGGAAAACAAAGATTTTTTTCAATTGATTCACCTCAATTCATAAATGGTTCATAAACACTATACCACTGTTGAAAACAAAACGAATGAAAACCGCTTTAGGATCACAAAGGTGTCAAAAACCAAAGAAAAAGCACACAAACTGTTCACAAAAAGAGTAGAGGAAGTCTGAACCGGGAAGTAAGTCTAAAAAAGACGAATGAAGAGAGGAACGATCCATGCACATTCCATTTAAACAATTACCTGCTGTTTCTGCCATCCATCTTTTTGGCCCGGCCCGTCCTGACATTTCTGGAGTTACATACAACTCCCAGGCAGTAAAGCCCGGTTTTGCTTTTTTTGCTATCGCAGGGGAGAACACGGACGGCCACGCTTATATTGAGCAGGCGATTGAAGCCGGTGCATCTGCTGTAATTGGCACCGATGAAGAGATTCTTTATTCGTTTCACGAGCGGTTTCCAGCTGTTACATTCGTTTCAGTAGCGGATTCTCGTGCGGCTATGGCTCATGTGTCGGATTATTTTTATGAACATGTACAGGAACGCCTCATCAAAGTAGGAGTCACGGGTACAAACGGTAAAACGACAGTGGCTACGTATGTGCAAAGTTTATTCAACCTGCTTCATATTCCATGCGGCATGCTTGGGACAACCGGGATTTGGAAAGCAGCTGAAAAAATGCCATACAACAAAAGCACACCGACTACACCAATGTCCTCGGACATTCATTTTATTTTTAAGGAACTGCACAATTCGAATCATGAAGCGGCAGCGATGGAGGTTTCTTCTATTGCACTTGACCAAAAGCGGGTGGAAGGCATTTTATTTGATGTAGCCATTCATACCAACTTTTCAGAAGAGCATTTGGAATATCATAAAACAATGGAGCATTATAAGCAGTCTAAGCTGCAGCTTTTTGAGCAGGCGTCAGTCGGTGTGGTGAATCTGGATGATGCAGGCATGTCAGAGGATATTCTCAAATCAGCTAAAGGCCGTCTTATTACGTACAGCCGTAAACCGCTGTCAGGAGCTGATTTAATTTGGACAGACTGCCGGCATCATGAGGAAGGCATGACATTTCAACTGTTGTATAGCGGGAAACCATATGCGATATCTGTGCCGCTCTACGGAGAATATAATGCCGGAAACCTTACAGCAGCGATTGCAGCGGCTTTGTCTCTTGGGATCAGTATGGAAGAAATCGTTTCTGTTCTGCCAAACATGAAACAGGTAGAGGGCCGTTTTCAAGTAATTCACGGACCGGACAATCGGAAAGTCATTATAGACTATGCTCATACGCCCGTAGCTCTTGATCAAATTTTAACTGAAGTACGGCGTATTCCGCATGCTCGTTTGATTGCAATGATCGCGGGTATTGGCATTCGAGACTTTGGGAAAATGCCAAAAATGGCACGGGCGGCAGAAGGAAAAGCGGATGTGATCGTCGTAACGGTAGATCATCCAGGTCCCCATGATCCAAATGCTATTATAGAGCATGTAGTCAGCGGATTTACTCATCCGAAAGAGCCGATTTTAAAAGCTGCAACGAGACGGGAAGGCGTCATTCGGGCACTAGCAGAAAGCGGGGCGAATGATATTATCCTTCTGACCAGCGGCTGTATTAATGGATGCCAAGTTGTCAAAGGCCGTTACATTCCCCACTCGGATGAAGCTATTATTAAGGAATATTTCCAGGGGAATCAAAAGATGAAACAAGCATTTTATGTAGATCACGGACCAGAAGCAGCATTTTTAACAAAATAACGATAAAAAAACGGCTCTCATCTACAGAGCCGTTTTTTAGCGTGCGAAGAGGCAGAGGCTTTGAGTTAAATATGAAAATTTGTCTCTGTGCCAGTAAAAACAATGTTTCGCATGAATGGAAAATTCACCTGCTTTTTCTCTTGTACCGGGGCAGATTTGTTCAATAAACAGAGAATTTTTTCTTTTTAAGTAAAAAGAATGGATACGTGAGGCTTGAAGGAATAAAATGAACGTATTTCAATTCCACTGTATGGAAGGGGTCCTTATTTTCATCAAAGATCGATTGTCACTATAACAGGCCATGATGAAAATACGCGGAAGGAAGGGAATGGAACGTGCATAGTTTAAGATGGATTTGGACGTATATGAGGGACTACAAATCCGGCCTTTTTTGGGGGTTTTCACTTGTACTTCTTGTTGCAGGATTGAACATGCTGAATCCGTATTTTTCAGGACGAATTGTCGATGACGTAGTGTATGGAGGAAAGATGGAGCTGCTTTGGGTACTGCTCGGTTTTATGATAGCGGTTACGATAGTGAAAACCGTTATCCGCTACAGCTTTCAGCTCCTGTTTGAGCGTACTTCCCAGCGGGTGATTTTTACGCTTCGCGAGCAGCTGTACGCCAGACTGAATGAGCTGGATTTTCGTTTTTATGACCGGACAAAAACGGGTGACATTATGGCGCGGATGACAGGTGATATGGAAGCAGTGCGCCATTTTACTGCCTGGACCACGTATATGATTGTGGAAAACGTATGTGTACTGTTGTTTGCCATTATTTTTATGTTTACCATTCATGCGCCGCTGACACTGGCAATGATCGCTGTAACACCGGTGATTGCTTTTTTTGCTTATCGAATGAGCAGTGAGGTCCGGCCGACCTTCTCAGAAATTCGGGCACAGTTCGCACGTTTAAACTCCGTTGTACAGGAAAACATCAGCGGCAACCGGGTTGTCAAAGCCTTCGCCAAGGAAGACCATGAGATTGGTAAGTTTTCAGCTGAAAACAAAGCTTTTAAAGAAAAGAATATTCAGTCGGCACGTGTATGGGAAAAGTATCTTCCTGTGCTTGATTCGCTGGCGGGGGTGCTGCTTGTTGTCATGATCTTAGCCGGCGGGTTTATGGTCATTCAAGGGTCACTGACTATTGGGGAGCTTGTCGTGTTCAATTCTCTTATTTGGGCGCTGAACAACCCGATGCGAATGGCGGGCTGGCTGATTAATGACGTTCAGCGGTTTATCGCATCCGCTGAAAAGATTGAAGATTTGCTCAATGAGCAGCCGGGCATTGCCAATACATTATCGAAAAAGGCACCGACGGGCAGCGAACTGTCTGTTCAGTTTCAGGATGTAACGTTCCGCTATGAAGATGAACCAGTTTTATCCAATATTACATTTGGGGTGAAGCCAGGTCAGACTGTCGCGATTGTCGGTCCGACAGGTGCTGGGAAATCGACGATCGTCAATCTGCTTTGCCGCTTTTATGATGCAGACAGCGGTGAAGCGAAAGTGGAAGGAATGGATGTGAAGGAATGGGATATCCGGTCTCTGCGCCGGCATACCGCTATGGTTATGCAGGATATCTTTTTATTCTCCGACACGATTGAAGGAAACATTGCGTATGGAATGCCGGACGCGACGATGGAGCAAGTGAAGATGGCAGCAGAAAAAGCGGAAGCGCATGCGTTTATATCCAAGCTTCCAGAAGGGTACGACACGATTATCGGTGAGCGCGGCGTCGGTTTGTCAGGCGGACAGCGGCAGCGGATTTCTCTGGCGAGAGCACTGCTTTTGGATGCGCCTATTTTAATTTTAGACGATACGACGTCCGCGGTTGATTTAGAAACAGAGATGCGCATTCAAAAAACGCTCCGGTCCATTTTGCAGAAAAAAACGTGCTTTATTATCGCCCACCGCATTTCCTCCGTTAAAGAAGCAGATCTGATTTTGGTGTTGGAGGACGGGCGGATTGTTGAGCGCGGCCGGCATGAAGACTTATTGAAGCGTAAAGGCCGTTACTTTAATGTATTCAAAAATCAATTTGGTGACTTTGACAGCCGCCAATTTGGCGAGGAAGTGATGTAAGTGGCACGCAATAAATTTGATGTAGATGAAGAGCTGGAGTCTGCCTTTGATATAAACCAGTTAAAACGGATGGTTCAGTATTTAAAGCCGTTTAAAGGAAAAATCATACTTACTGTTCTCCTGATGCTTTTGGCGAGCGGGGCAACGTTGACCGGTCCATATTTAATTAAAACGGCGATCGACGACAAAATCCCAAACGGAGACGTGGGCGGACTTGCACTGCTTGCCGGATTTTATTTAGCGGCTGTCACGGTCACAGGCTTTTGCTTAAAATATCGAATCCGAATGATGTCTCAAATCGGGCAGAGTGTCATTTTACAATTGCGGAAAGACTTGTTTGCTCATTTGCAGACGCTGTCGTTTTCGTACTACGACAGCCGGCCTCACGGCAAAATTTTAGTGCGTGTCGTAAACTATGTGAACTCACTCAGCGACCTTTTATCCAACGGTATTATTAACGTTATTACAGATTTGTTCAGCGTTCTGGTCATTGTCGGCTTTATGCTGGCGATTGACGTGAAAATGACACTGGCTGCTATGGCAGGCTTCCCATTTTTGATCGGGTTTATCTTTTTTATTAAAACAGCTCAGCGTAAAGCGTGGCAGCAGCTCAGCAACAAGCAGTCTAATATGAATGCATATATTCATGAAAGCTTAAATGGAATTAAAGTGACACAGGCCTTTGCACGTGAAGAAGAAAACGAGCAAATCTTTCGTGAAGTATCCAACAGCTACCGTTCCGCCTGGATGAAGGGAGTAAAAATTCAATTTCTTTTATGGCCTGTCATTGAAAATATTTCGGTGATTACCGTTGCGTTCGTTTATGTTACCGGTATTTTTTGGCTGAACGGAAGTGTCACAGCGGGGGAATTGGTCGCGTTTGTCGGTTACATTTGGATGTTCTGGCAGCCGCTTGCGAATATCGGCAATTTCTATAATGCCATTATCAATGCGATGGCGTATTTAGAGCGCATTTTTGAGACGATCGATGAAGAACCGGCCATTCAAAATGCGCCAAATGCTGGTGTACTGCCGCCTGTACGCGGTGAGGTAACGTTCGATCATGTCGTGTTCGGCTACGAAGGAGAGAAAAACATTCTTGAGGATGTGAACTTTACGGTAAATCCGGGAGACACGATCGCGCTTGTTGGGGCGACTGGCTCTGGAAAAACGACGATCATCAATTTAATCAGCCGGTTTTATGATACGAAGAGCGGCAGTGTACGAGTGGACGGAACAAACATTAAAACGGTCACGCTTTCGTCGCTGCGCAGCCAGATGGGTGTCATGCTGCAGGATCCGTTTATTTTTTCCGGCACAATCATGGACAATATCCGGTATGGCCGCCTTGATGCAACGGATGAAGAGGTGATTGAAGCATCAAAAGCGGTTCAGGCACACCGTTTTATTAGCGAAATGGAAGAAGGGTACGAAACAGAGGTGAATGAGCGCGGCACACGTCTTTCATCCGGCCAGCGCCAGCTTATTTCGTTTGCACGGGCTCTTCTGGCGGACCCGAAAATTTTAATTTTGGACGAAGCAACATCAAGCATTGATACAGAAACGGAAATGGCTCTTCAAAAAGGATTGGAGCAGCTGCTTGAAGGGCGAACTTCTTTTATTATTGCGCACCGTCTGTCCACGATACAAAACGCTGATCGTATTTTCTTTATTGATGGCGGTCGAATTGTGGAGCAGGGAACGCATAATGAACTAATGAAAAAAGGCGGCGCGTACTCAAAGCTTTATTTATCACAGCGCCGTGCTTTAGAAGCTGGATAATACAATCAAAACGCAGGCCCGGCGATGCCGGGCTTTTTAAAGGAGGGAGACTATGCCGAAAGCACCGCTTTTTCGTGATCCTATTTATGATGGCGCTGCAGACCCGGTTCTTATTTGGAACCGGCAAGAAAGGGAATGGTGGATCGTTTACACAAGCCGGAGGGCTTCAGTCGAAGGGCCGGGCGTTGCCTGGGTGCACGGCACAAATCTTGGTGTTGCTTCGTCACAGGACGGAGGAGAAACATGGACGTACCGGGGTGTTCTTCAAGGACTTGAATTTGAACAGGGTCAGAACACGTTTTGGGCACCGGAAATTCTCTGGCACGACGGCTTGTACCATATGTATGTGAGCTACATCCGGGGCGTTCCGTCTGAATGGACTGGACACCGAAGGGATATGGTTCACTATACGAGCCGAAACCTATGGATTTGGACATTCCAATCTGTTTTGAAGCTGAGCTCCGATTACGTGATTGACGCATGCATTCATCCAATGCCCGATGGCAGATGGCGCATGTGGTATAAGGATGAAGCAGCCGATTCTGCCACATACGCCGCTGACAGTGACGATTTATACCAGTGGAAGCCTGCAGGTGCTGTTTTAGCCCATCAGCCGCATGAAGGGCCAAACGTCTTTTTTTGGCGGAATACATACTGGCTCATTGTGGATGAATGGTCGGGCCTGGCGGTTTATGAGTCAGAAAACGGTGAGGATTGGCGCCGTAACGGAAAGATTTTGCATGAGCCCGGTACACGTGAGGATGACGGAACAATCGGTCTGCATGCGGATATGCATGTAAGCGGTGGGGAGGCCTACATTTTTTACTTTACACATCCAGACCGCAGCCGTCATCCCCAGTCGAAAAGATCTTCTTTACAGGCAGCAAAGCTTGAGCTGCAAGACGGGGTACTTACCTGTGACCGGAATGCTTTATTTTCATTTTGCCTGCGGGAGGAAACATAAGCATGAGAACAAGTGATATTCGGATTCGGGATCCATTTGTGGTGGCGGATCAGCAAGCAAAAACCTATTATCTTTACGGAACAACGGATGAAAATGTGTGGACAGGCCCTGCTTCCGGTTTTCAAGTGTATCAAAGCGGGGATTTACAGGAGTGGGAAGGGCCGTTTCAGGCTTTTCAGCCGCCGCCCCGTTTTTGGGCGGATCAGCACTTTTGGGCGCCGGAAGTGTACGAATGGAAGAACGCTTATTATATGCTGGCTACGTTCAAATCAGATAAACGGTGCCGGGGCACACAGATTTTAAAAGCTCAATCTGCGCTCGGCCCTTTTAAGCCGCTGACGGAGAGGCCGGTTACACCGAAAGAATGGGAATGCCTTGACGGAACTTTGTTTATGGATAAAAAGGGCATTCCCTGGATGGTTTTTTGCCGTGAATGGCTTCAAGTAAAAGACGGAGAGATGTATGCCCTGCGGTTATCCAAAGATTTTCAGGCTGTACACGGCGAACCGGTTTTATTATTCACAGCTTCCCAGGCGCCATGGACAAAGCCGGTGAGGGAAGCCAATTACATTACAGATGGTCCGTTTCTTTACGAAACAGAAAATGGAGAGCTTGAAATGATTTGGTCGAGCTATAGTGAAAAAGGCTATGCAGTCGGTATTGCCCGGTCCCTATCAGGAGCTGTTGAGGGACCGTGGATTCATGAGGCAGAACCGCTGCTTGATCAAGACGGCGGCCATGGAATGATTTTTCGGGATTTTACCGGCAAGAGGCGGCTGGCTATTCATGCGCCGAATCAGTCACCCCATGAACGGGCTGTTTTTCTGAATATGGAAGAGCTGATGGGGGAAAGACCGGTATAAGTGGAACGGGCGAATTCAGCTTAAAGCATGCGGGCATCTTAATAAAAGTGAGCTGGAAAAAGCAGTTTTGTTAAAGGAGGAATAGAAATGTTGACGAAGGAAGACCGGATTGTATTTATTGGAGATAGCATTACCGATTCCGGACGCCGGGCAGAGCCGGAAGAGCTGGGGGATGGGTATGTAAGGATGATTCGTGATCAGCTTATTTGCGAGTCGCCTGTGAACGCACCTGTCATTATTAATAAAGGGGTTGGCGGCAATCGGGTAACCGATCTGGAAGAGCGGTGGGAGCAGGATGTGTTAAACGAACGGCCAACAGTCCTGTCCATATCAATCGGAATCAACGATGTATGGCGACAGCTTGATTCAAAAGAGATGAATCAAATATTACCCGGGAAATTTGAACAGGTATACCGTAGTTTACTTGATCAATCTGAGGGCATCCGGCTTGTGTTAATGGAACCGACGATTATTGAAGAAGATCCGCGCTCCGAAGGCAACGAGCTTCTGAAGCCTTATGTTGAGATTGTTCAAAAGCTGGCCGGCGAATATGGTGCTGTGCTTGTGCCGATGCACCGAGCTTTCATCGAGTATGTAAGTGCGGAAGGTGAGCACAAGCTGACGACAGACGGGGTTCACATGAACTCAACAGGAAATACACTGATGGCGCGGACCTGGCTGCAAGCCGTACGCGAAAAAGGACTGTCATAAGAAAAAGGCGTTTTCCCCGCAGGAGAACGCCTTTCTTTTTAGCGGATGACCACTTCAACGCCGAAGTGATCGGATACAACCGGTTTATGGATACCATTAAAAATCACTTTGGATGATATGACCTCGATGGGCTTATTCACAAAGATATAATCAATTCGCAGATCTTTTTTGTTTCCATCCCAGCCGTCAATCGTTCCTTTAACGGTGTATCCTTCATCTTTCTCGGAAGCAAGGGTGTACGTGTCCCAAAACCCGGCTGCTAACAGATAATCGTAATTTTCATTTCGCACAGCGGCATCCCCGTTAAAGTCACCCATCAAAAAGGTAAGCTCTTTGGATGCAGCCCTGGCCAGGAGGCGGTCAAGCTGTTTTTTTGCGGGTTCCTCCTCGTCCTGCCACCAGCCGAGGTGACAGGAGAAAAAAGAGGCAGGCTCACCGTTGATATCGATCACAGCTTGAACAATTTTACGTGTTTTCCAGTTATCCATGTCGTACTGGTCTGTAATAAAAAAAGAATCATGGCTTTTTACAGGATGCTTCGTAATGATGGCCACGCCTTCTTCATAAATCTCATAGCCGAAGTGCGACATATCCCAAATGAATGTGTAACCCATTTCACCGAGGTCATGCAGTTTTTGCACAAGCAGCTCCGCGTAATTCGCGTGCCCGGCTTTATCCGACTTGCTTACCTCCTGAAGTGCCACAACATCGTATGATCTTTCGGCAATCGTTTGAGCGAGTTCCGTTAGCTTTGGGAGGGTGTTCTCTTCCTGCCAGGAATGGCAGTTCAGTGTGAGTAAATTCATGTTTACACTCCTAAGTAATCCTGTACATCGGATTTAATTACATCAGCTTTAGGGCCGTAAATGGCCTGCACGCCTTTGTCTTTTAAAATTAAACCAAGTGCCCCGGTTTTTTTCCACTCTGCTTCTCCCGATACTTTGTCCACATCTTTAACGGTCACACGAAGCCGCGTCATACAAGCATCCACATCTTCAATGTTATCGGTACCGCCCAGCAGCCGGATGATGGCAGCGGCCGCTGTTCCTTCTGCCGCCGGCGCAGCGCTTTCGGCTTTGGCGTTTGTTTCCTCATCATCTGTGTAATTGCCCGCCCGGCCTGGCGTTGGAAAGTTAAACTTTTTGATCAGGAAATTCGCGATCGTAAAGTTTAAAGCGAAAAACACAGAGCATGTAATAACAAAGTTGAAAATATCACGTGTCAGTCCTGCTTTTGCCGCCATAGGCATGCGTGTTAAAAACTCTATCAGCCCGAATGAATGAAGACGAAGGCTGATCAGATCAGCCGCAGCAAAGCTCAAGCCGGTTAAAATCGCATATACCACATATAAAAGAGGGGCAGCAAACATAAACATAAATTCAATCGGTTCTGTTACACCTGTTAAAAAAACAGCGAGTCCGGCAGATAAAAACATTGGCTTGTATTTAGCACGTTTGTCTTTGTCCACATTTTTATACATGGCCAGCGCAATTCCAATAAGTGAGGCAGTAGAAATAATCATTTGGCCCACTTTAAAGCGGGCAGGCGTTACCTCGTTCAGCAGTGCTTGATACGCCGTCATATCGCCCGCTGCTTTTAAATTGTTTAAATCTGCCGCCCAGGCAAGCCAAAGCGGGTCCTGTCCGGCTACAACCTGCCCGGCCGAAGAGCCGGTCAGCATCGTATACGTGCCGCCAAGTGACGTGTAGTTAATCGGAACCGTCAGCATATGATGCAGGCCAAAAGGCAGAAGCAGACGTTCAAGTGTACCGAATACAAAAGGCGCAATAATCGGTGCCGTATCTTTTGAAGTGGCAATCCATTTTCCAAACTCGTTCAAGGCGCCTTGAATAAACGGCCAGACGGCCGCCAGCAAAACGGCTATGACAACGGACCAGGCAATGACCACAAAAGGCACAAACCGTTTTCCGTTGAAAAAAGCAAGAGAAGCTGGCAGTTTGCTGAAGTTATAATATTTATTAAAAATCACGGCTCCGGCAAAACCGGAAATAATACCAATAAACACGCCCATGTTAAGCGCTGGAGCACCGAGCACAGAAGTAAAATAATCGCTTACAATTAACTTGCTGCCAAAAAAGGATGAGACAGATGCTTTTGGATCACTAAGCATATCACTATTTAAACCAAATAAAGCACCGGTCACCCGGTTAATCAGAACAAAAGCTAAAAGGGCTGCAAATGCGCCGCCGGCCCGTTCCTTTGCCCAGGATCCTCCGATGGCAACCGCAAATAAAATATGTAAGTTGCCAATAATGGCCCAGCCGATGTCTTCCATCACGTGTGCTGCGGTTTGCACAAAGCTGATATCACCGCTTATCATGGCAATCAGTTTACCGACGGATATCATAATCCCGGCTGCAGGCATCACGGCAACGACGACGAGCAGCGCTTTTCCAAGTTTTTGCCAAAAATCAAAAGACGTTAACTTTTTCATACCCCATTCTCTCCTTGATTAGATATAATAGTAAAACATAACGAAAACGTTTGCATGGACCTTATTCTAATAAATGCGCTTTCATTTAGCAAGAATAATTTTAAAAGAACGGATTTCTTTTATGTATTTCGCTTGTTTTAACAGAAAGATAAATATTCACTAAAGAATATTGAATTTATTTTTTGTGAAAACGATTGCATTGGTTTTTCGTCTAGTTTATACTAGGGCGTATCAAACAGCAAAAACAAAAAAGAAGGGTCAGAGGAAAGCGGGATATTCACACATGTTTTTCTGTTTTCCATGCTAAAATACACGTAAGAAGTATACGAGAGGATACGGGGGTCGTCATATGAACAAAGTATGGTGGAAAGAAGCGGTCGCATATCAAATTTATCCGCGCAGCTTTATGGATTCGAACGGAGATGGAATTGGAGATATTAAAGGGGTAATCTCCAAACTGGACTACTTAAAAGATCTTGGCATTGATGTAATCTGGATCTGTCCGATGTTTGAATCGCCGAATGATGATAATGGATATGATATTAGCGATTATAAAGAAATTATGAATGAGTTTGGGACGATGGGTGATTTTGACGAGCTTCTGGAAGCTGTACATGAACGGGGAATGAAGCTGATTCTTGACCTCGTGATCAACCATACGAGTGACGAACATCCATGGTTTATTGAATCCCGTTCCTCTAAGGACAATCCAAAACGCGACTGGTACATTTGGCGCGATGGCAAAAGTGGAGGGGAGCCGAATAACTGGGAAAGTATTTTTGGCGATTCGGCGTGGGAATATGATCGGATCACAGACCAGTTTTTCCTGCATCTGTTTTCAAAAAAGCAGCCAGATTTAAACTGGGAAAATCCAGAAGTGCGCCAGGCCCTTTACGGAACCGTTAACTGGTGGCTCGACAAAGGGATCGACGGCTTCCGGGTTGATGCAATCAGCCATATTAAGAAAAAAGAGGGACTGCCTGATTTGCCGAATCCGAAAGAAATGAAGTATGTGCCTTCTTATGATTACCATATGAATGTAGAAGGCATTCAGCCGTTTCTTGAAGAATTAAAGGCCGAAACGTTCGCTAAGTACGACATTATGACAGTCGGTGAAGCAAACGGTGTAACAGCGGAAGACGTCGATGAATGGGTCGGTGAAGAAAAAGGGAAATTCAATATGATTTTTCAATTTGAACATCTTGAGCTTTGGAATGCTGAAAAAGAAACAGGCCTGGATATTCCAGGATACAAAAAAGTGATGACAAAGTGGCAAAAAGCGCTCGAAAACAAAGGCTGGAATGCGCTGTTCATTGAAAATCATGATAAAGCGCGCGTTGTTTCCACATGGGGCAACGACCGGGAATACTGGTATGAAAGCGCCACGGCTTTTGCGGCGGTTTACTTTTTAATGCAGGGAACGCCTTTTATTTATCAGGGGCAGGAAATTGGCATGACCAATGTAAAATACGAAAGCATTGAAGATTATAACGACGTCCGTACGAAAAACATGTACCGGCTTGGCACTGCAGCCGGCATTCACCATGATGAAATGATGCAAATTATTTGGAATTCAAGCCGTGACAATTCACGCACGCCGATGCAGTGGTCGGCCGAGAGTAATGCCGGCTTTACGACGGGAACGCCGTGGATCAAACTGAATGACAACTATACGCGCATTAACGTAGAAGCGCAGCAGCAGGATGAACGCTCTATTTTACATTTTTACAAACGAATGATTCGCATGAAAAAAGCGCACGACGTGTTTACGTACGGTGCTTACAAAGAAGTGATCGAGGAAAGCGAACGCTTATTTGCATACACACGCACTCTCGGAAGCGACCGGGTAATCGTGCTTGCTAACTTGTCAGATCAGCCAGTACCGGTTCCGAAGCAGGAAGGTGTCTCTTATGATGCCGCTCAGCTGCTGCTGCACAATTATAAAGTGCAGGAAGACAGTCCGGCTCGTGAATTGGTGCTGCACCCATATGAAACACGTGTGTACCGCCTCTAATAGTCATGAAAACCGGCTTAAACCTTACCGTTTAAGCCGGTTTTGTTTTTGGTGGAGCGGTAAAGAAAAATCATGGTCTGAAAGGTTTAGAATCTGCTCAAGCCGGTTCTGCCCACCTTTTATTCTTTATTGAGCTGAATACGAGGGTAAGCTTTGCGGTATTCAGAGGGCGTCAGCTTTTCATAGTGCTTAAACAGCCTCATAAAATACCGTTCATCTGAAATGCCAACTGTCCGGGCGATGCTTCCAATGCTTTCATCCGAAAGAGTAAGTAAATCCTTCGCTTTGGAAAGCTTCAGCATATGAATGTACGACTGCACCGTCCAGCCCGTTTCTTTTTTAAAAAAGCGGCATAAATAGTCACGGTTATAGTTGAACTGATCGGCTATCATGCCGGTTGACAGCTTTTCAAGCGAATGAAGGCGAATCCATTCCAAAATAGAAGCGATTTTTCTGTCTGTACTCGTTTGTTCAGAAGTAAGGTGAAAATTTTTAACCGTCTGCTCAGACAATTCAATCAGAAGGGAAGTAGCCAGATAATCAGCCGCCCGGCTGTGACCGTAATGTCCGTTTGCTACATCGAGAAGCTGGGTAAACAAAATGGTCAGCCGCTCAATTTGTTTGGGCGTAGAGAAAAACGGAAGAAAGATGTCTGTATCTCCGTGCTGGAACCTTGGTTTTGTTTGACGCGCTTTAATGTGCTGGTCCAGCTCCTGCTCGTTTATCACGGGCGCTTCTCTTTCGTCTGGAAACAAAAAGTGAAACCAGTAAAAAGAGGTTCCAGGCGGGCATTCGTGAAAGCCCTGATGTATTTTATCGGGCGGCAAAAGAAGCGCATCACCTGGCTGTACTTCAAATTGGGTGGATTCACATTGAATATACAGCGTTTCATGAAGAGCGATAATGAGCTCGTAATCGCCCGTTGAGCGTTTCATATGTGTCCAGGGGATATCCGTAACAAATTTTCCGCCCAGCCTGTATCGAACTGGCTGTTGGATTGATGCATGTATATATTCCTTCAACATTTTCATCCCTCTTTTTTGAATCGAAACATAGTCAGTTTCGTCCACAAATTATGCGCTTTCATTTACTGATTTTTATTGTATCAATATGCTATTCTTTGAACAAGAATTCTATTGAAAGCGCTTTTCAAACAAAAAGGAAGAATGGATAAGGTCAGTTTTAGCTAATCATTGAACCAAACGCGGTACAAAAATGGGGGATGAAAAATGGCGCATACAAAAATTAAAAACGATGTATCTGTTCAAGTAACAGATTTGTTCTGGAAGCGGTATATGGATGTGGTCCGGAGGGAAGTTCTCCCTTATCAGTGGGAAGCATTAAACGATCGCGTTCCGGGTGCTGTGCCGAGCCGCGCAATTCAAAACTTTAAAATCGCCGCGGGAGAAGCGGCGGGCGAGTTTCACGGTTTCGTTTTTCAAGACAGTGATGTAGCGAAATGGCTTGAAGCAGCAGCATTCTGTTTGGAAAATGAACGGGATGAAGCGCTGGAGCAGGCGGCAGACGAGGTCATTGCTTTAATTGGCCGGGCACAGCAAAAAGATGGCTACTTGAACACATATTTTACGGTAAAAGAGCCAAATGGGCGCTGGAGTAATCTGCGGGACCAGCATGAGCTTTATTGTGCCGGCCATATGATAGAAGCAGCCGTAGCTTATTACCGGGCGACTGGGAAAAAAGCCTTTTTGGATATGATGTGCCGATTCGCCGATTATATTGATGAAACGTTTGGCCGGGAAGAGAGCAAAATCCGCGGGTACGACGGGCACCAGGAAATCGAGCTGGCGCTTGTGAAGCTGTATGATGTGACAGGTGATCAAAAGTATTTGAATTTAAGCCGCTATTTTATTGACGAACGCGGGCAGCAGCCGCACTTTTTTGATATGGAAAGAGAAAAGCGAGGGGATGATCGTCCGTTTTTTTGGAATGAAAGCTATGGTTATCATCAAGCCCATGTACCGGTCCGGGAGCAAAAAAAAGCGGTTGGGCATGCTGTCCGGGCGATGTATATGTACACGGCGATGGCGGACCTTGCGCTCAGACTGAATGATGAAACATTAAAAAAAGCGTGTGAGGATTTGTGGGAGAATGTCACGACGAAACAAATGTACATTACTGCCGGCATTGGATCAATGGAATTTGGCGAAGCATTTTCAACTGACTATGACCTGCCGAACGGAACCGCTTATACAGAAACGTGCGCGTCGATTGGCCTTGTTTTCTGGGCAAAGAGAATGCTTGAACTCCAGGCAGACGCAAAGTATGCCGATGTGATGGAGCGGGCTCTTTACAACGGAACGATCAGCGGAATGGACTTGGATGGAAAAAAGTTTTTTTATGTGAATCCGCTGGAGGTAAAGCCCGAGACGAGCCGTTACCGCCAGGATCACCATCACGTTAAAACCGTCCGGCAAAAATGGTTCAGCTGTGCATGCTGTCCACCTAATTTGGCGCGCTTGCTTTCATCGATTGGCCAATATATGTATACAGTCCGGCAGGATGAATTGCACGTACACCAGTATGCAGGCAATAAAGCGGCTGTTGAACTGAATGGACAGCAGGTCGCGATCCATCAGGAAACAAGCTATCCGTGGGATGAAACCGTGAAGCTGACAGTTATGCCTGATGAGGAGGGGACTTTTACCTTTGCGCTTCGCATTCCGGGCTGGTGTAAACAGGCTGAACTTCGAGTAAATGGTGAAAAAATAGATTATGAGGCTTTTGTAAAAAGAGGTTACGCATATTTGAAGCGTAAGTGGATGCAGGGAGATCAAATTGAGCTTCTGTTTCCTATGCCGGTAGAAAAGATCCGGGCGAATCCAAAAGTAAGAGAAAACGCCGGGAAAGCCGCTTTGCAGCGCGGACCGGTCGTATATTGCCTGGAGGAAGCGGATAACGGAAAAGAGCTGTCTTCGATTAAAATAAATAAGCATTCTGTGTTTTCTGCTGCGTTCAAGCCGGATGTACTGAGCGGAGTCGTTGTGATCGAGGGAGAAGGTGTCCGGGAAAGGGAAGAGTTATGGGGAGAGGCATTATATCAGCCCGTTCATAAGCACTCTGTCGGTGTTTCTATCAAAGCCATTCCTTACTTTGCCTGGTGCAACCGCGAGCCGGGTGAAATGGCCGTGTGGATTCGCGAGGAGAGCTGACTCGTTTTAATAGACAAAAAGCGGTTCGGGCGAAATCTTTGGCCGGACCGCTTTTTGGATGAGTTTAATGCATGATTGTTGTTTTTTTGAGCAGCCGTTTAATCGACGCATCTGCTTCTCTTAGCACAGTCGTTTTGTCGATCGTTTTCATCATGCCGTTTTCCATGACAATTCGCCCGTCGACAATGGTCGTTTCCACATCCGCACGGGTAGCAGAATAAACGATGCGTGAGACAGGATCTACATCGTAAGAAGGGAAGGTGTGGAAATGATTTAAGTTTAACATCACCAGGTCTGCCCTTTTTCCGGCTTCAATACTGCCGATTTCATGCCCCATTCCAACAGCCCGGGCGCCGCCGATTGTAGCCATACGGAAAACGGTGCGGGCGTTCATGCTAGTCGGACCGTGGATCGGTTTTTGAATCAAGGCGGCAAGACGCATTTCATTGAACATATCGAGGTTGTTGTTGCACGGAGCACCGTCTGCTCCAAGGCTTACGGATGAACCGGCATCAAGCAGCTCAGGAACATCGGCAATACCGGATGCAAGCTTTAAGTTCGAGCCCGGACAATGGCTGACATGCACACCTTTCTCCCGAATAATCCGCTTTTCTTCTTCGTCCAGCCAGATGCAGTGGGCCAGAATAAGCCGTTCATTGGCAAGACTGAGATGATCAAGATATATAACATTGCGCATCCCGGTTTCCTGCTCAACAATAGCGATTTCCCCCCTGTTTTCGGAAGCATGGGTATGCACATGGACGTTGTAGTGGACAGACAGTTTTTGTACCTCTTTCAATAATTCCTCTGTACAGGAAACGACAAAGCGCGGTGAAAAAGCATATTGGATGCGCCCGCTGTCGTACATGTGCCATTTCTCCAGCAGGTCCACGCTTTCCTGGATGGATGCTGCTGTGTTTTCCTGCAGGGCAAGCGGCACTTCACTGCCTTTATCCATCATAACTTTACCGGAGAGCGCCCGAATACCGCTTTGGGCAATCGCGCGAAATGCAGATTCGGTATGATGAACGGTTTCCATATCAACAATCGTCGTTGTGCCGCTTTGCAGAAGCTCGCCGATCCCAAGCATCGCGGAATAATAAACAGATTCTTCATCATGGGACGCTTCAAGCGGCCAAATCCGCTTTTTCAGCCAGTCCATCAATTCAAGATCATCACCTTTGCCGCGAAACAGTGTTTGGCATAGGTGCACATGGGTTTGAACAAAGCCGGGGATCACGGTTCGGCCTGAAGCGTTAATCACGCGGTCAGCCGGCGTTTCGTCCAAAGCCGGCCCGACTGCTTCAATCCGGCTGTCCCGAATAAGAATATCTCCGTTTATAATCTCTTCCTGCGCATTCATCGTTACGATTTGAGCATTTTTAATAAGTAAACTTCCCATCTCCATCCCTCCCAGTCAATAAAAAAAGCCACGAAAAAACCAGCGCCCATGCTGATTTTTCGTAGCCTGGAATTTACGGTCCCAAGTAGAGACCCCCAGCCCGTATCGCTGGGGATATACGAAAAAGGTATCTTATCATTAGAATAAGAGGAAGCGGGAGACGCTTCAACTGAAGTGGAAGAAAACCTTACATTGTTTTTTTCTGTTACTCGGAAAACGTGATTATTCAGGTGAATGATTGGGAAGGAAGTACATTCGTAAGCGGCTTTGAAAAAGCCGGTTCCTTTATGAATGTAAAAAATCATTTAGAGAGCGCGCTCAAGGCTATTGTTGTCCGACGGATGAGTATTTCGCTTTCTTTGGACGAAGTTGGAATTCCTGCATATGAAAAAGCCCGGGACAGCTCCCGAGCTTTTTCAAGCATTCAGCAGGTGTTTGATACGGAGGGCGAGGCGGACCTGCAGGGAAAAATCAGGGTCTTTCAACGAAATACCGAGCAGCTCTTCACATTTCTCCAGCCGGTACACAACTGTGTTACGGTGGACAAACAGCCGCTTGGCCGTTTCGGAAATATGGCAATGGCTTTCCATATAAACAAACAGTGTCTCCAGCAGCGATCTTTCTTCTTCTAGATTATTCAGCTTTAACTGCTGGACTGTGTGTTTATAAAACTGGCTTAAGTCTTTTGGCGGTAGCATCCGCAGCAGCTCGTTTACATCCTTTGTCCGGTGGAAGTGAATGGAGGAAGGGCCGCTGGACAGCCGATTTGTTTTTAAGGCATCGCGCGCTTCTTTATACCCCTGCTGGACAAATAGGAGAGAAGAGCATAAATGACTGACACCAAAAGAAATGGTCATGTTATGTTCCCGGCTGAGCCGGCTTTGCAGCTTTTCTAAAAAAGAAGCCGTAAATAAATGGGTGTCTTTCATATGATCGGGTACTTTTGACAGAATGATTACGGTGTCTCCTTTTGTAAATAAGTCGCAGGGAATATCCATTGTGTGCAGTTCTTTTTCGAAAAAATAATAGACTTCATCCAGTTCCTTCTGGTTCGTGTAATAAGACCATTCTTCTTCCGGTGCATCGATTCGGCCAACCGCGCACACGTATTTTTGTTTTAAAGGCAGGTCGAATTCTTTTGCACGGCTGATCGTTTCCTCTTCGCTTGAAAAAGCGTCATCTAAAAAATTGGAGAAAAACTCATTACGAATACGGCGGGTAGACTGTTTTACGGCTTCTTCTTTCAACAGCTCAAATGAGATCACATTGAGTGCTTGTTCGATCGTAAGAAGTTTCACCTGCTCTGTTGGATAAACAAAGCCTTTGAGCAAAAGCAGGGCAGCTTTTTTCTCGTGTGTGTAAACGGGAAACAGTGTGTAGCTCTCTTTCTGGTCCAGCGTGCTGAACATGGTAAAAGCAGAGCTGGCCGGAAGAAAAGAGCCGTGCTTAGACGCCCATTTCTTAAACGGCAAAAAAGCTTCAGCCAGCGAATGATCGCCGGCAATGGCAGAAAAGTACGCTGTCGATAAAAAAGCCTGGTGGCCGGTAAGCTCTGTTAAGTTTGCAAGCAGCGCATTTAATCCTTTTCCGCTTATGATATGGCTTGAAAACAGCTTGTGCGTTTCGATTGCGCCCCGAAGCTCGCTCGTTCTCTTATCTAAAATAATATTAAGTATTTGATTGACGGTTTCACCGAGTGACCAGCTTTCAGGAATTTCAACAATCGGAAACCCAAGCTGATCTGCGAGCTGGATTGCTTCTTTTGGAAGCTGGCCGAAAAAACGCTTTGTTTTAATAAAAAGGGCAGCGCAGTTTTTCTGGGCCATTTGCTCAATCAAGCTGATCAGCTCGCCTGGCTTATCTTTAACGTGATAACCGGTCGTCACGAGCAGGTCGTTCGACTTTAGATAAGGGAGAATATCCGGAGCATCCATCATCGTCACATTCGTAATATCATTTGCCATCCCTCTGGCGCCCGCGGCTAATAAAATATCTTGAAAAGGAGCGTGGGCAAGCAAGGTTTGTAATTTCAACTGAAACACTCCCTAAAAATTTAAATTATGTAATATTATATAACACAAATTATTAATAAATTGTGAAAAAGAAGAAAAAAATCTAATGTTTTGGTCATTTAAACCAGTGACAATACATAATTTTCCTTGTAAACTAATCATATGTTATTATTCATTACACAATTAAGTTAGAAAAGGGCGTGAGTGAAGTGCTGACTATGAAAGCAGTAAACGAAATGAAAAAAGTGATGTTTGTCCAGCACTTCGGCAGCGTATTTGAACATTCACTTTGGGTAGCAGAACAGGCGGTGCGGGATCGTCCATTTAAGTCTGTGCAGACTCTGTACGATAAGATGACCGCTGTTGTCCAGGAAGCGTCTCGTTCCGATCAGCTGGCTCTGCTTCGAAACCATCCGAATCTTGGGGCAAATATGAAAATGACCGACGCTTCTGTGAAAGAGCAGAAAGCTGCCGGGCTGACTTCTTTGTCAAAAGAGGAATTTGATCAGTTTTCTCTATTAAATGAGGCATACACCCAAAAGTTCTCTTTTCCTTTTATCATGGCAGTGCGAGGCAAAACAAAAGAAGAAATCTGCGTTCAGATGAAGCAGCGTCTTCAAAACGATAAGGAAACGGAATTTGAAACAGCATTAGCAGAAGTGTTTAAAATAGCCGGATTCCGAATTGAAGACATTGTCATCCAGGAAGAACCCAGCGCATGCCAGCCGTGACCACCCGGGTTTTAAATGAAAGGCAAGGACGGCTGGGCAGACCCGCTCCTTTCATCAGCCCAATTTAAGAATAGAAGAAGTGAGAAAGGGGGCTGTGATTTTTTTGAACCAGTGCCCTTTTTTGGACTATACACTGGAGGGAAACGATATGGAAGATATTCATGAATTGCTTGATGCCATGGATGCCTCCACTGTTGGTGGTGTAATGGCGGCGGTCGTTAAAGTCACAGGCTCTGCTTATAAAAAAGAAGGAGCAGCGATGCTGTTTAAACCGGATGGCACGCAGGTCGGCCTGCTTAGTGCGGGCTGCCTGGAAGAAGATTTAAATGAACGGCTGAAAACAGTGGATCAGCCGTACGGCGAATTTGTATACGATATGCGCGGTGAGGATGATTTTTCCTGGGGAGAGGGCTCGGGCTGCAACGGGGTTATCCATGTATGGACAGAACGGCTGGATGAAGAATATACGGCCCACCTGTTGCAGTTAAAAGAAGTGCTAAGGTCCGGACAGTCCGTTTTTATGATTAAAAAGCGCGGCGTCCGCCCCGGTTACCTTTTTATTCCCGATTCGGGACGCGCGTTTGGTCAGTGGGAGGGAGAAGTACCAGACGACTGCCGGGTTATTGAGCGTGGCATGTTTTTTAGTAAAGCGCTCGACAGTGAAGTGTATGTACACAAAATTCGTCCAAAGCGGAGGCTTGTTGTATTTGGGGCAGGGCCAGATGCGCGGCCGCTCGTTTCGTTCGCAGCGGCCGCTGGATTTTCGGTTACAGTTTCCGACTGGCGCCCGGCGTTTTGTTCTGCTTTTCATTTTCCTGGTGCTGAAAAACACATGGTCGGTTTTCCGAGCGAAGTGCTTTCTTCTATCGCTTTAAAACCAGAAGACTGTGTGGTCGTGATGACGCATAACTTCAAACGGGACCGGGAGCTGATCGAGGCGTTAAGGGAACAAGAGCTTCGGTATTTTGGTATTCTCGGTGCCCGAAAAAGAACGGCCCGCTTGTTTGGGGCTGAGGCCATTCCTTCACGGATTGCTTCTCCAGCCGGCTTGTCAATTGGAGCGCAGGGAGCCGAAGAAATTGCGATTAGTATTGTCGCTCAGCTGATTCAAGTGAGCCATTCCATTGGGCTGCGGGAAGCAGCTTGTTTATGAGCAGGCCGATTGTTGGTATTTTGCTTGCTGCCGGAAACAGTGTCCGGATGGGGTGCGATAAGCTGGCGCTGCCGCTTGGCAGTACCACGATTGGCAGTGCTTCACTGAATGCGGCTCTTTCCTCTGCGCTGGATCATGTTATTGTGGCAGGGAAAAGAGAGAGCCGGGCCGGCTGGATTGGGCCCGCTTTTTTTAAAAAAGAGAATTGGTCGTATGCCGTCTGTGACGAAGCCAGTCGCGGGCAGGCGCATACACTTTCATTTGGCTTGAGGGCCGCAGAACAAATGAATGCGCAGGCAGCGGTGATTCTTTTGGCAGACCAGCCGTTTACCAGGGTGGAATTAATCAATCAAATCGTCCGCACATACAAAAAAACAAAGGCTCCTTTTGTGGCAGCTCGTCTGGATGGTATTCCGCGCCCGCCTGTTCTTTTCTCGAACGGCTGTTTCCCTGTGCTGCAGGAGCTAAAGGGAGACCGGGGAGCGGGCAGTTTGCTGAAGCAGCCTTTTTTTGCGCGGCACGGACGAATGATTGATTGCCAAGAATCCCGTTCTTTTTTTGATATTGATACGATGCAGGACTATAAACAAGCGGCCGGGAGAGGATGGAATGACAATGCAAATGCCGGTGCCAACATCTGTCTGGCAGCCACAGAGTCTCGAGGAAGCGAGGTCTTTAAAGAAAGAGCTTGACGGAATATCGCGGTTTATTGCGGGTGGAACACTTATGCAAATGCAGCGGGAGCAGGGCCTATCCTTTCCTCCTCATTTAATCAGCCTGGAAGGAATTCGGGAACTCGCAGACATTGAGGAAACGGTCGACGGTTCGATCAGAATAGGGGCGCTGACCGACCTGGAAACGTGCCGGAATCATCCGCTTGTAAAAGAAAAGTGCCCGGTTTTATCAGAAGCGATCAGCACCATTGCCTCGCCAGCTGTGCGTAACCGGGGTACGATCGGCGGCAATATCCTTTATGGCGTCGGTGATGCCATTCCGGTCTTACTGGCACTTGATGCGCGCCTTTCGTGGTTTTGTGAAAACGGCATTCGGTCTGAATGGATATATGATTATGTAAGTGAGCAGGAATCTCCGGCAGCATCCGCCATTTTAACAGATATTACGGTTTCTTCTCCTATAAAAGGGCGCTGTTTTTTTCGGAAAGTCGGACGGAGAGAAGCGTTTATTCCATCTGTTGTGACGGTTGCCATGTACAGAGAAATGACAGATGAACAGACCATTAAAGAAATTCGGATGGTGGCGGGCGGCGGAGTAAACACACCGCGTCGTTTGAAGGTGTGTGAGAGAGAGCTCATTGGAAAGGAACTGACGGATGATGTGCTGGCGTCACTGTCAGAAAGCATCAAGGAAGAATCGGCTTTGATTGGTGATGTGTTCGCCTCAGCGGATTACCGTCGCACTGTCACAGCCAATCTGCTGTTAGCGGCTTTGCAATCTGACCAATAAAAACGGGAAAGGAGATTGGCTATGAAGAAAAAAATCCGGCCGGACGGCAAAGAGAAAGTAACAGGCCGCTTAAAATATTTAACGGATCTTACATTTCCAGAGATGCTCTGGGCAAAAGTGCTAAGAAGCGCTTACCCTCATGCCCGTATCCTCTCCCTCTCCACAGAGAAAGCCCGTCAGCTGCCGGGTGTACAGGCGGTTATTACTCACGAAGATGTGCCTGCCTTAAACGGATTTGGCATCGTTACCCCGGATCAGCCGGTTTTATGTAAAGATACAGTTCGATATGTGGGAGATGCGGTTGCAGCCGTTGCTGCAGAGTCGGTAGAAATTGCTGCAAGAGCGCTTGAACTGATCGAGGTGCACTATGAACCGCTTCCTGTAGTGGACAGTCCAGAAAAAGCATTGGCCAAGTCGGCTCCTCTCCTTCATCCAGGCGGCAATATCCTTCACCGTGCCGGCTTTCAAAAAGGCGATATCCAAACAGCGTTTTCACGATGCGTAAACATTGTAGAAGAAACATATGAAGTTCCCCGGCAGCTTCATGCTTATATGGAAACAGAAGGCGGCGTTATTGTTCCTGAAAAAGACGGGACGCTGACAGTATATGTCGGTACACAGCACGGTTTTAAAGACCGATTTCAATTATCTCGCATTTTAGGCATGCCGGAAGAAAAAATTCGGATTATTTCCAGTCCGATGGGCGGCTCATTCGGTGGAAAAGATGAATTGAATATTCAGCCGTATGGGGCGCTGCTTGCGCTTGCAACAGGCAGGCCGGTGAAAATTCACCAAACAAGGCAGGAATCCATACGTTCAAGCATTAAACGGCACCCGATGAGCATTACGATGAAAACCGGCGTCGATCAAAATGGGCGGCTGCTTGCCCATCAAACAACGATTACAGCCGATACAGGGGCCTACGCTACATTAGGACCGGCAATTTTAGACTTCGCTGTTGAGCATGCATGTGGCCCGTACATGATTGAGGCAGTAGACACAAAGGGTGTCTCTGTTTTTACAAACAATGGTGTTTCCGGGGAGTTCCGTGGATTTGGAGGCAATCAGATTACTTTTGCATTGGAAGGGCAGATGGACCGGCTGGCTGCTGCAATGGGGATAGATGCCTTGGAACTGCGGCGGCTTAATATCCGCCGTGAACAGGACCCTGGACCGCTCGGACAGCGGATTGTCCAGACAAATGGTGCTTTAGAGGTATTAGAGTCGGCTGCCCAAGTATACCAGGATAAAAAGCAGCAGAGGCCGAAAGAGAGCGAGTGGAAGCGGACCGGCATCGGCATGGCTGTGACGATGCACGGCGGCGGGCTTGGCTTTGGGAGAATGGACCCTGCCGGTGGTCGGCTTTCTTTAAAAGAAAATGGAAAGGTTGAAATTGCCTTTGGATTTGAAGAAGCGGGACAGGGAATTCTGGCTGTGATTGAAGCAGTGACAACAGAAGAACTAGGATGCCGAAAAGAAGACCTTTCCATTGTCATTGGAGATACGGCTCTCGTTCCTTCGTCCGGTTCCACTACCGCTTCACGCGGAACAAGTATGGTCTGGCATTCACTCCAGCGGTTAAAGGGGTCTTTTATAAAGCGGGTGCTTGCACGGGCCGTTCAAAAAACGGGTGCAGAAGAGAGTGTGCTGTCGATTGGACCGGGCGGTGTTTGGAAGAATGGAAAATGCGTGCTTTCCTTTGAATCTCTTGCAGCCGGCGAAGAGCCGATTGTGGTTTCCACCCAGTTTGATTTTCCGGTTTCTCCGGATGCAATTGACTCGGCTCACTACTTATACACGTACAGCGGTGTAGTGGCCCAGACAGAGGTTGATCTTTTAACCGGAAGAATAAAAGTAACCGGACTGCATCAGTCTACAGCAGCCGGCCCTGTTGTAAATGAAATGGGCTATAGGGGACAAATTGAGGGCGGCGGCGTGATGGCGCTTGGCTACACTTTAATGGAAGACGTGGTGATGACAGAAGGGCAGTATGCGACAGAAAACTTCGATTCTTATTTAGTTCCAGGCATTCAAGATGTACCGTTTGAACTGGAGCTTGAAGCAATTGAGACGCTTCCTCCTGGAGATCATTATGGCCCGCGGGGTGTTGGCGAAATTGGAACGGTAGCCGTAGCGCCGGCAATCGCCAATGCGATCTACGATGCAATCGGCTTTCGGGTCAGCCGTCTGCCGGTAAAGCCGGAGGCTGTGCTGCAGTCGATGGAGAGGGGTGTTCTGCATGAAAACCAATCCTGAAAAAGCAGGCGCTGAAGTGATGCGGCTGTCCTTTCGGCTAAATGGGGAGCCTGTTCAATTAACCGTTCCGCCTGTTATGAAAGCTGTTGATTTAATCCGAAATGAGCTTGGTCAAACCGGCACGAAAATTTCATGCGGCATCGGACGCTGTGGAGCCTGTTCGGTTTTGATCAATGGTAAACTGGCTGTTTCGTGCCTGACACTCGCTTATCAGCTTGAAGGGGCTTCGGTGGAAACGGTTGAAGGGCTTTCTGATCAAAACGAAGTGCATCCTATTCAAGAAGCATTTCTCGAAGAAGGCGGCTTTCAATGCGGTTATTGCACACCGGGCATGGTCATGGCGGCAAAATGCCTGCTTGAATCAAATCCAAAGCCGAGTGAAGCGGCGATTCAGGAAGCTTTTTCGGGCAATCTTTGCCGGTGCACAGGGTACGGCGGCATCATCCGGTCTGTTCAGCGGGCTTGTTCTTCTTAAATGCTGTTAAATCATTCTAACATAAGCTGTTTCTTTTATTTGAATACGGGTGGAAGCGGCGTCCATTCAAAGGAGAAAGCAGCCGGATCTATGGATAAAAAAACAAGCAATGAGCCAAAGAAGCTTCTTTGGCTCATTGCTTGTTAAGAGGAAAACAAATGGGCGGACTGCTGTAAGTCTTTTAGTGCTGTCTCTAAATTTGCTTTTACATCCAATTCGCCCACATGAATACCAAGTGTCACCATTGTTTGGGCCACTTCAGGACGAATACCGATAAGGGATGCCCTTACGCCGAGCAGGGACAAGGCCTCGATCACCTTGAAAATTTGATCGGCAACCATCGTATCAACCGTTACGACACCAGACAGGTCAAGAAGAAGGTGGGAAAGCTTAAGCTGGGCAGCTTTTTGCAGCCCTTCCTCCATCAGAAGGGCTGCCCGTTCTGTGTTCATGCTGCCAATCAGCGGAAGTACAGCTACTCCTTTTGTGATTGGCACAACCGGCACAGAAAGTTCCAAAAGTGCCTGAGCCGATTGCTCAAGTGTTTTTCGATGAAACTTCACATAAGTGATGCTTAACGCATAAACGGCTTGATCAAGCAGCGGATCGATAAGGGAGATGCTGTCAAAAACAGTTTCAATAGACATTTGCTTCTGCTTCATTTCCTGCTTTAATACATCCCAAATAGCCGTCCGGTATATCGTTGTGGTCTGCAGTACATCATCCATTGGCGCATTCAGGCTGCAGGCGATCTCTCCAGTTTTTGCTCCCCATTTGCCAAAGCGTTTTAAAGAAATTTCGTGATCAGGCTGTTCGATTAAAGTGTCTGCGAACATTTGAATAAATTGGGCACGGTGTTCGATTGCCCGTTCCTTCTCCCAGTTGGCTTTTTCTTGAATACTTGTTATATGCGATAGGCTTTGATGAATTTCCTGGGCAATTTCATATTTTACCTCAGACAGTTTCTTTCCAAGAATTCGAATTTCGTCATTCATTTTAACGGCCCCCAGAAAATAGATGCTATACGTACAAAGATACACCGTTTTTCCCTGATTTGGAATGCGAAAATCATAAAAAGCCGTGAACAAAATGAACAAAATATTGACAATGTTCTAGAGATTGAGATAAATAAAAGAAAGAGTTTTTCCATTAGAAAGCGGGAGGTTACATGTTAATTCTTTGGAGGCGGCCTAAGCTGCTCGGACAGATGATTGGTCTTATTTCTATGGTCGTTTTTTTAACGATTCTTTTTGTAAGCGCTATCTTCTTTACTCTTATGGGAGATTTGGCTGAAAAGTCACTGGGCAGCCAGGCGATGACAGTGGCTAAAATGGCTGCTCAAAATGAGACGATTATCCAGGCATTTGATGATCCAAATCCGCCTCTGCGCATTCAGCCTATTGCTGAAAGCATCAGGCAGTCAACTGGCGCAGGATATGTCGTGATCGGCAATAAACATAACGTCCGTTATTCCCATCACATAACAAAACATATCGGTAAAAAAATGGGGACGAGCAGCAGGGAAAGTCTCTCAGCAGGAAAATCTGTCGTGTACAAGGGGACAGGTATCTCGGGTTCAGCCATTAAAGCGAAAGCCCCTATTTACAACAAAAAGGGAGAAATCATTGGAGTGGCTTCCGTCGGTTTTTTAACAACAGAAGTAGATAAAGCGAGAAATGCCTATTGGTTAAAGCTGTTATGTTTCACCCTGTTTATTAGCTTATTTGGCATAACAGGAGCTGTTACGATAGCGAAACGGGTGAAAAAATTGATTTTTAATTTAGAACCGGAAGAAATTTCTTTTTTATTTAAAGAAAAAGAAGCTACCCTTGAATCTATTCGGGATGCAACCATTGCAGTAAATAACGATCATCACATAACGTCTATCAACAAAAGAGCGAGAAATCTGCTGGAGGGGCAAATTAGCGAGAAAGGAAAAATAACAAACAGCCGCCTCGTTGGGATGGCTGAATCGATCATCGACCAAAAAACAAGCATTGTGCGGCAGCGGTTTTTGTTTGGGCATCAGCTTTATGTAGCGGATGGCGCGCCGATTTGGCAGAATAATCAAACAAAGGGGGCGGTTTTAACGATCCGCCCTGTATCAGAAATCGAGAAAATAGAGGAGGAAATGTCAGCGGTCAAAAGCATTACCGACAACATCCGGGCCCAAAATCATGAGTATTTAAATAAATTAAACACCATCTATGGATTGATAGTGTTAGAGCAATATGACGAAGCAAGGTCATTTATAGCAGACGAAGTAAAAGAGCGGCAGGATGTCGTTGTGTTTTTAACTTCCTCTGTAAAAGACCCGTATATTGCGGCTTGTCTTCTTGGCAAAATCCACCGCTCCAAGGAAATGAAAGTTCATTTTCAGATAGATGAAGACAGCAACTTATCCGTTGTGCCGTCTTCTTTTGACACCAAGCTGTTTGTAACGGTGTTAGGAAATATGATTGATAATGCGATGGAAGCAGCTGTACGGTTAAGGGGAGACGAAGCGGTAGTCCGTGTTTCGTTTACTGATATCGGCCATGAACTCATTTTTGATATTGAAGACAACGGTCCGGGTATTCCGCTTGAAGAGCAGGACCGGATTTTTGAAGAAGGATTTACGACAAAGGATGGGGACAATCACGGAATTGGACTGGCGATTGTGAAAAATACACTGCAGAAGCTAAAAGGAGATCTTTATCTTTCAAAAAGCTCCTTTGGCGGTGCGCAATTTACTATTACCATTCCAAAGGCGTAAACAAAGGGGGAACCGCTTTTATGGTACCGATTAAAGTAATGATTATCGAAGACGATGAGACTACAATCAATATTTATAAAAAGTTTGTGCAAAAGGTAGATGGATTTGAAATTGTAGCATCTGCAAGCCTGGGAAAGCAGGCGTTGGAATTATTAAACGTATTTACACCGGATCTTATTTTGCTTGATGTTTACCTGCCTGATATGAACGGAACTGATTTGTTGTGGGAAATCCGCAAAGAAGTGCGGAGTGTGGATGTCATTATGATTACGGCTGCCAATGATGTTCGAACCGTTAGTGAAGCCATTCGGGGCGGTGCGTACAGTTATATGCTGAAGCCCATTATGATCAACCAATTTTTATCTACGCTCGAGCAGTACAAAGAAACAAAAAAGAAACTGTCTCAATCTGCTCTTATTGAGCAGGGAGAAGTCAATCGTTTTTTTGGCATTATGAGCCAGGCGGCCGGAGCCGAATATGTAGAGCAAACGGACCAGCTGCCAAAAGGAATTGATAAACATACGCTGAAAAAAGTACGTACGCACTTACATGAAGCTTCTTCAAGCATTAATGCGGAAGAAACAGCACGCGCGACTGGTGCCAGCAATTCCACTGTGCGAAGATACTTAGAATATCTCGTGGCAGCTGAAGAAGCAGAAGTGGAAATTATGTATGGAACGATTGGCCGTCCGGAACGAAGATATCGAAAAAAGTAAAAAGGTGCCCCACATATGTGGAACACCAGCGCTTAATTTCGTTGAACCAGGACCATCCATTCATCAATTTGAAAGGATGCAATGCTTTCACCCTGCATTTTTACTGAAAAGTACGTGGAAACAGACGTGTCTGCAGAGAGAAGGTGAGCATCCACTTCCTGAACCTGCTCAGGAGAAGCGGTCGTGCGGTGGACCCATTCCGGATAGCCAAGTTCTTTTTTGCGCACCTGCTCTTTTATCAGGCTGAATCCGGCTTCTTGAAACCAGCCCTTCCATTGGAGAATGGTATAACTGCGCACATGGCTATAGTCACGCAGAGATTCCAGCCGATTCACAAAAGCATCCAGGGCCGGGTCTTCAGGTGCAATATTATCAATTAAAACGAAGCGTCCGCCCGGCTTTAGCACGCGGGCCGCTTCCTGTACAAATAGACGTGGATTCGGAAAGTGATGAGCAGCAATCCGGCAGGTGACTGCATCAAACGTATGCGGCAGAAACGGGAGCGCTTCTGCATCTGTTGCGACGTAAAAGATATTATTGGCAGATGATGCCAAATGCTTTTGGGCGGCTTCAAGCATCGGTACAGTTAAATCAGTGGCAAACACATGAGCAGCATGAGGGGCCAGCGCTTTCGCTGCATGGCCGCCTCCTGTTGCAATGTCCAGGACAAGAGAATCGGGACCAATCTCCAGCCATTCAGGGAGAAGGGCAAGATCCGTTCCTGTTGAATGGGTACTGCTTGTAACGTAGTGTTCGGCTGATTTCCCAAACTGGCTTTTCACCCGCTGCTTGGCTGTTTCTGTTGATTCTTGCAAAAAGATTCCCCCTCCTCAAGCAGAATAAGCTTATTTTTGCATATTAAGCGATTCTAAAATCTCCTGTACCAATTTCTCTTGTTCTTCTAGGAAAGCCGTGAATTCCTCAGAATTTTTATAGCCGTCTTCCCATCCGTTTGTTTCAAGAACTTTCTGCCATTCTGGTGTTTTCACCATTTCTGAAAGTGTTTTGTTCCAGTAATCAACCGCGTAGTCCGGCATTTCTTTCGGCCCAAACAAACCGCGCCAAATCGTAAATTCTGCATCAATTCCGGCTTCCTTGTATGTTGGAATATCCGCATATGTGCCTTTTAACCTCTCTGGAGAAGATACGCCGAGAACACGAACTTTTCCTGCTTTTAAATATTCCCCTGTGCCGGAAATATCTGTAGCAAGCACATCGGCATTGCCGCCGATCAGAGCAGTCATCGCTTCTCCACCGCCATCATAAGAAACATATTTGATTTTCGCAGCGTCAACACCCGCTTTTACAGCAGGGAGCATGGCAACTAAATGATCCTGAGAACCCGGAGACGAGCCGCCTGCCAGTGTTAAACTGTCCGGCTTCGCCTTTAAGTCCTTAAACAGTGATTCTAAATCTTTATACTTTGAATCTGCCGGAACGACAATCGCTCCATAATCTTTCGTAAGTTGGGCGATTGGCGTTAAATCTTTATAGGAATGCGGGCTGTTTCCTTCTTTTTTCAAATTATTAATAAGCAATGGAACAGAAGGAAGAAACAGTCGGTAAGGGTCTTTAGGATCCTGGCTGATAAAATCTGCGAGGCCGACTGCCTGTCCGCCGCCTGGCTTGTTTTCAACCGTCATGGACTGCTCTGTTAATCCCGTTTCATTTAATACTTTCGTTAAAGCGCGTGCAGTTGTATCAAGCCCGCCGCCTGCTCCGGACGGCGCATTAATGACAATCGGCTTTTCTGGATAAGCAGCGCTTTCTTCTTTGCTTCCTCCAGAGGAAGAAGTAGTAGAATTGCTGCACGCTGCTAAACTAAGTGCAAGCGCACCGGCCGTAATCAGACTGCCCCACTTTTTTACCTTGAACGTCACACTCATTAAAATGCCCCCTTTATTTTGGTAACGCTTTCATTCACAAATGGTACCACCAACGAATGAACAGGAATAGTTTCTGCTCATTCATCTCATAAAGATCATTAAACGGCATTAACGTCATATTTTTCATGGAAAATAAATGCTGCATTGAAAATATGATCGTTATTCAAGTTATGAAGAAAAACTTCTATCGGCGGGCAGAAGCTGGTACTTTTTAAGAAAGCGTTTACATTTAAACGAAATAAATGCGGGGGTGTATAAAATGAGCAGGACATTCGATCGTTATGCCAGCATCATCTTTCTTCTAATAGGCGTCTTTTTTATCACAGAAAGCCGCAAAATTGCTGCCACTTCTTATGGAAGCAACGTGGGACCGGATATTTTTCCAATCGGACTCGGCATTTTACTCATTTTATTAAGTATCAAGCTTTTTACCGAAGCCGTAAAAAATAAACAGGAATCAAGAGGAGGAGAAAAGCCGGATTACAAAAGGTTTTTCATTATCTTTGCAGCCGCTATTCTTTACATTGTGCTGCTGGAGCCGCTTGGTTATGTGATTACAACCTTTTTATTTTTGCTAATTGGATTTCAAGTGTTGGAAAGGGGCGGCTGGCTGAAAAGCATTGTGATCGCCGCGGCGTTTTCTTTTGGCGTTTACTATATTTTTGTCGGTCTTTTACAAGGCTCGCTGCCAGGATTTCCGGTTTAAATTAAAGGAGGTGCTTACACATGGATACAGTACAATTTTTAATGAATGGGTTCGGGGTTGCCATGCAGTGGCAAAACTTATTGTTTGCTTTTTGCGGTGTCCTAATTGGAACGGCGGTGGGCGTGCTGCCGGGAATTGGGCCCATGAGCGGCGTGGCTCTTTTAATTCCGATTACCGCAACGCTTACGTCAGGCCTTGACCCGCAAAGCGCTGCCGCCAGTTCGATTATTTTGCTTGCAGGTGTATATTATGGAGCCATGTATGGAGGATCGACTACCTCGATTTTATTAAATACGCCGGGAGAATCTTCTTCAGTTGTAACGGCGCTGGATGGTTACCAGATGGCAAGGCAGGGACGGGCTGGAGCAGCACTTTCTATTTCTGCTATCGGCTCATTTGTGGCAGGGATTGTTTCGCTTCTAGGCTTGACCTTGCTGGCGAAGCCGCTGTCCGAATTAGCTCTTTCATTCGGGCCGGCTGAGTATTTTTCGCTGATGCTTCTAGGCCTGTGTGCAGTCAGCGGACTGGCAGGAAGCTCGATTACAAAAGCACTGATCATGACAGTTGCCGGCCTGCTTTTAGCGACCATTGGAATGGACAATGTATCCGGGGTTTCCCGTTTCACATATGATAACCCTTATTTGTATTCAGGTCTTGAATTCTTAACAGTAGCAGTAGGTTTATTCGCACTTGGTGAAGTATTTCGGACAATTCTGGACAAAGACAATGATGACGGCAAGATCGCCAAAGTAGGACGGATTTTGCCGACAAAACAGGATATGAAAGAAAGCACCGGACCGATCGTCCGCGGCTCACTGCTCGGCTTTTTTATTGGTGTGCTGCCAGGTGCGGGCGCGACGCTTGCCTCTTTCTTTTCTTATATTACCGAAAAGAAAATAAGCAAACGCCCGGAAACATTCGGCCACGGAGCGATTGCGGGCGTAGCTGCACCCGAGTCTGCTAACAATGGAGCATCTGGCGGCGCCATGATTCCGCTCCTGACAATGGGGATTCCGGGCTCCGGCACAACCGCTATTTTGATGGGAGCCCTTATTATGTACAACGTACAGCCGGGTCCGCTGTTATTTGAAGACAACCCGCAGGTAGCATGGGGCTTAATTGCCAGTATGTTTATCGGCAATGTAATGCTGCTTGTTTTAAACATGCCGCTTGTAAAAGTGTTTGCCAAGGTGATTGATACGCCGGCTAAATATTTGCTGCCGATTATTGTGGCGATTTCCATTTTCGGTGTGTATGCCGTACAATTTAATATTTTTGATTTGGCTTTACTGCTTGCCTGCGGACTGCTCGGTTACTTTTTAACAAAAAATGATTATCCGGTCGCGCCGCTCGTTTTAGCGCTGGTGCTTGGTCCGATGATTGAAAATAATATGCGCCGTGCCCTTACTTCTTCCAATGGTGATTTTTCTGTTTTTGTCACAAGCCCGGTGTCACTGCTGTTTCTGCTGATTGGCGCTTTATGGATCAGTATTCCGCTTATTATGAAAATGCGTGGCCGTTCCGTCATTATTAACGAAGAAGATTAAGGGGGAGCCGATATGGAAATCGGAGGGACATTTGCTCGTTTCGTGGTGGAATTAAACAAAGCGGCTCAGCCGTTTCAATCGAGCATCGTGTTAAAAACAGATCATCGCAGCATTGATGTAAAAAGTATTTTAGGACTGACGCATTCCGTTTTAACCTCCAAAACGTTTCAGCTTGAGATTCATGGGCCGGATGAAGAAGAGGCAAAGAGGGAAATGGTAAAAGTATTTCACCAGTTTCATATGCCGGTAGAAGTGAATGAATAAAGGAGCGGTCCGTACAGGACCGCTCTTTTTCTTTGTTTTATAAACTCCGCGGCTAAACACCCTTCGAAATAATCTCCTTTTTCTGCCATAATAAAATGAGGGGGGATCCAATTGCAAAAAATAATGATTATAGAAGATGATGCCAAAATCGCCAGCCTCCTTCAAACACATATTGAAAAATACGGATACGATGTGTACAGGGTAAACGATTTTGAGCATGTAGCCGATGAATTCCATCATTACAAACCGGATTTGGTCCTGCTTGATATTAATTTACCGAGCTTTGATGGCTTTTACTGGTGCCGGCAGATTCGGAAAGATTCTATTTGCCCGGTCTTATTTCTTTCTGCACGGGATGGGGAGATGGACCAGGTCATGGCGCTTGAAAATGGCGGAGATGATTACATCACAAAGCCTTTTTATTATGAAGTGGTTCTGGCAAAAATCCGCAGCCATCTCCGCCGGGCATATGGAGAGTATGCGGCCAAAGCAGAAGAGCGCATTTTACATACAGCTGGCATTATTCTATATCCAGAACGGATGGAACTGGCTTATGAAGAAACAATGACCGTATTGACCGCAAAGGAAGCTTCCATTATCGAAATGCTGATGGAAAGATATCCACGCGTGGCCAGCCGTGAAGCATTGTTGGAAAAGCTGTGGGACAGCCAGACATATGTGGATGAGAATACACTAAATGTCAACATAGCTCGTGTCCGCAAAAAATTCCAGGAAATCGGGGCTATGGAGGCGGTTGAAACAGTTAGAGGAGCGGGTTACAGGCTGAACGTGCCGGGAGAGGAAAAGAGATGAAGCTTTTCCTTCGTGAACATATGATACTGATCATTGTACAGCTGATCCAGTTCAGTACGATTTTTCTTGTGTATTGGCTTGATGGCTACCGGCATATCAAACCCGCTCTGTACGGCTGCTTTTTAGCCGTCTTTTTCCTCGGTGTTTATCTTATATACCGTTATGTGACACACCGTGCTTATTATAACCGGCTGAGCCGCCCAATCGAATCGATGGATGAGTCACTTCAGAAGCTGGAAGAAGCCCCGGTTCCGCAGGCACTTCGCACACTGCTCATGTCTCAATACCGGCAGTACGAAAATAAGGTAAGGGCATTAGAACGTCAGCAGGGAGATCACTTGACGTTTATGAATCAATGGGTTCATCAAATGAAAACCCCTTTGTCTGTTATTGAACTGACCGCTCAGCAAATGGATGAACCTGAATCATTGAGCATCCGGGAGGAAACGGAAAGGATGAGGGAAGGGCTGAACACGGTTCTGTACATGGCGAGACTGCGGACGTTTGAGCAGGATTTTCACATTAAGTCTCTTCAGCTCTCCGTCATGGTTGAGAATGTAATCAGTGAAAACAAGCGGCTGTTTATTCGGAACGGTATTTACCCGAAAGTGTATCTTCAGCGGGATATCATAGCGGAATCCGATGAAAAATGGCTGTTTTTTATTTTGCAGCAGCTTGTGCAGAATGCGGTGAAATATTCAGCTGGAAGAAGCAATGAGCTGCACATTGTTCTTTTTCCCCATTCGGAAGAAGCCGTTATCGAAGTAACCGATTTTGGGGTCGGCATTCCTCAAACAGACATAAAGCGTGTATTTGATCCGTTTTTCACCGGAGCAAATGGACGTCATTTTCGAGAGTCAACCGGTATGGGGCTTTACATAGCCAAAGAAGCGGCAGCTAAGCTTGACCACCGTCTCGATATTCAGTCAAAGCCGGGAGAAGGAACTACTGCACGGATTGTATTTCATTCGTGGCGCAACCTTACATCCTTGTAAGAAAGGTGAAAGAAAAATCGATAGAAGCAGCCGAGTGAAAATCGTACACTGATCTTACAAACGAAACGGAGAGGGGATCATTGTATGCTGAATGTGAAAAATGTAAGCAAAACATATGAAGGAAAAATAGCATACCAGGCGTTGAACGATATTCATTTAACCATTGAAGAAGGAGAGTTTGTCGGTATCATGGGGCCGTCCGGAAGTGGGAAAACCACTCTTTTAAATATGATTGCAACCATTGATGAACCTACCACTGGTGAAATTCTCCTGAATGGAAAAAATCCTCATGAGCTGAAAAAAAATGACCTGGCTAAATTCCGCCGGCGCGAGCTAGGGTTTGTGTTTCAAGATTTTAATCTGCTGCACACACTTACAGTAGAGGAAAATATCGTGCTGCCGTTAACACTTGACGGTGAAAAAGTAGGAGAAATGAAAAGGAAAGCCGCTGCGATAGCCGATCAGCTTGGCATTGCGGGGATTATGAATAAAAGAACGTACGAGATCTCTGGAGGCCAGGCGCAGCGGGCGGCGGTGGCACGGGCGATGATTCACTCACCGAGCCTGCTGCTGGCTGATGAGCCGACGGGGAATCTTGATTCCAAGTCGTCTAAAGCCGTGATGGAGATGCTGGAGGCCATCAACCATAAACAAAAAACAACGATGCTGCTGGTCACACATGATCCGCAGGCGGCCAGCTACTGCCGGAGAGTGATCTTTATCCGGGACGGAAAGCTGTATACGGAAATTCATCGCGGTGATAACCGGCAGGCGTTTTTCCAAAAAATCATTGATACACTTTCACTGCTGGGAGGCGACGCACATCACCTTTCGTCAATTCGCGTTTAACAACGTCTTCCGTAACAAACGTTTGTATGCGGCATACTTTTTAAGCAGCTTGTTTTCCGTTATGGTCTTTTTCACATTTGCCGTTTTTGCTTTTCATCCGGCGCTCGGTCAGGGAGCAATAGTACAATCTGTTTCGATTGCCCTAACGACCGCAGAAGGAATCATTTTTGCATTTGCGTTTTTTTACGTATTGTATTCAATGGGCGCTTTTTTAAAAACACGGAAAAATGAATTTGGTTTATTAATCATGCAGGGCATGTCGCCGGTTCAGCTCCGCTTAATGGTATTCCTTGAAAATCTGCTGATCGGCTTTTTTGCCACTATTGGCGGGATTGGTCTTGGCCTTGTGTTTGCGAAGCTCATTTTGCTGATTGCGGAAAATATGCTGGTGATCGGAACAGAATTGGACTTTTACATGCCGGTTAAAGCTATTGTCCTTACCTTCGCTGCCTTCGCTTTGCTGTTTTTATTTATTTCTTTTTTTACAGCTGCCATTTTGCGAAGCGGGAAATTAATTGATTTGATGAAAAGCAGAAAGCAGTCAAAAGGAGAGCCGAAAGCCTCGAAATGGCTGGCCCTTCTCGTTGTGCTTTTGATTGGCGGCGGTTATGCGGCAGCTCTTCTTGTAGAAGGAATGTACGTCGTCTATGCGCTCGTTCCGGTAGTGATAGTCGTAGTGGCAGGTACTTACTTTTTATTCACACAGTTAAGTGTATACATCATTCGCCGCTTAAAAGAAAAGCCTTCTGTTTTCTGGAAAAAAACGAATATGCTGCTGTTTTCCGATCTATCATTTCGGATGAAGGACAATGCACGGACGTTTTTTATGGTTGCGATTGTTTCGACTGTAGCTTTCAGCGCTATTGGGACATTGTATGGATTTCAATCACTTTTAAATTCTGCCATTAAAGAAGAAAACGCGTACTCGATGAGCTATACACTTTTCGAGCAAAACGAAAAAGTAGAACAGCAGGAAGTCAGCAAAATAAACAAAGTGTTAGAGAGTAAAGGGATAGAAGCCCGGCATGAGCATATGCTTCTGACCTATTTTCAGGTTGAAGGAAACGAAAATCCGTTGTTGATTGTAAAGGTTTCCGACTTTAATCGGTTTGCAGATATGATCGGACAAAAGCCGGAAGTTGTTTCAGCGGATGGCGCAGCTGCGATAGAATATACAAATGAAATGTTTGAGGCATATGAATCAGGAGAGGAACTCACAGATCTTCGAATTCCGCTTTCATCAGGCGGAAGCTTGAAGCCGAATCAGGTGATTGAAACGCATGCTATGCCGGTTTCGAGGGGATTGGTTGTACAGGACTCTGTATTTGAGCAGCTAGGAAAGCCGGTTCAGTCGGAGCCGTTTTATGTATGGATGAGCGATGATTCTTCCAAAAAGTTGGTTGATGCAGGAAGGGTCTTATCAGAGGAACTGCAAAATGGGGAGCAGCCATATTTCTTTGCATCTGACTTTGCTTTGTATACCTTAAACGCCGGCTACGGACCAACATTGTTCGTCGGACTGTTTATCGGCATGGTGTTCTTTATGTCCGCCGGCAGTATTCTTTATTTCCGTTTGTACAGTGATCTTGATGATGACAAAGAAAAATTCAAGGCGATTGCGAAAATGGGCTTAACCGAACAGGAATTGAAAAGGGTGCTGAACCAGCAGATCGCACTTTTATTTTTCTCGCCGATTGTTATAGCGCTCATTCACGGGATTGTTGCGCTGACGGCACTCTCTAATATGTTCTACCAGCCGTTTTTTATCGAATGCATCTATGTGCTTTTGATTTTTACCGCTATTCAAATCGTTTACTTTTTTATTGTCCGCTATTTTTATATCAAACAAATAAAATCCGCCCTATAAGGAGCGGATTTCTTGTTTTATGGTTTAAGGACCACTTTAATACATTCATCTGCGTGATCGTTAAACATTTGATAAGCCTCGCCCGCCTGCTCAAGCGGCACTTTGTGGGTAATGATTTCCGTCGGGTCAATCTCGCCGGCTGTGATTTTCTCAAACAGCTCCGGCATGTAATGGATCACAGGTGCCTGGCCCATTTTTACAGTAATATTCCGCTCAAATAAATAGCCAAGCGGGAACATGTTATACAAAGAACCGTAAACGCCAGTGAGCTGGATTGTTCCGAACTTGCGAACCGCTCTCAAGGCGATTTGGATCGCACTTAATGTGCCGCCCTGCAGCTTGAGTTTTTGCTCGATCGCTTCAACCGGCGATTTTTTTCCGTCCATGCCGACACAGTCAATGACAATATCCGCGCCGCCATTGGTGATTTCTTTTAAATGATCACCCATGTTTTTGTATTCTGAGAAATTAAATACTTCAACGTTATTCATCTTTTTGGCATGAGCGAGGCGATACGGAACGTGGTCCACAGCAATGACCCGCTTTGCGCCTTTCATCCAGGCGAACTTCTGTGTTAATAAGCCAACCGGTCCGCAGCCAAGTACAACGACCGTATCTCCTGCTTTCACGCCGGAATTTTCAACGCTCCAATAAGCAGTCGGTAAAATATCAGATAGGAATAAAACCGATTCATCCTCAAGCTCGCATGATTCCGGAATCACAAAAGGCATAAAGTTTCCATATGGTACGCGCAGATATTCTGCCTGGCCGCCAGGGAAGTTTCCGTAGCGCTGTGTAAAGCCGAAGTAACCGCCCGAATCAATATGAGGGTTGGCGTTGGAGTTGTCGCACTGGCTTTCCATATCGTGGTTACAATAGAAGCACTGGCCGCAGGAAACGTTAAACGGCAGCACCACGCGGTCGCCTTTTTTAACTTTTGTGACGTCCGGCCCGACTTCCTCTACAATTCCCATCGGTTCATGGCCGATTACATAATCGTCTTCTGCCGGCGGCAAGGCACCCTGGTAAATGTGTAAATCAGAGCCGCAAATGGCTGTTGAGGTAATACGGACAATAATGTCTTCCCGCTTTTGAATCGTTGGATCCGCTACATTCTTTACCTGCATGTTCTTAATGCCTTGATAGGTAACTGCGCGCATGAAAAAACCTCCTGATTTTTAGAATAGTTTTCTTTTACCCGTATGACGGAATATTATGCTGAAAAAACGCGTATTCCTTTTAAATGGTACAGGGTTTGTTTCCTGTTATAGTAGAAACAAGGAACATTTAACATAAAGAAAGGCGGATTACAAATGAATCAGTTATATGATTATCATGTATGGGCGAACGAACGAATGCTGGATCATCTGGCTTCATACCCTTCCGTTTTTACCAAACCGATGGCAGGGCCGTTTTCCTCTATCGCTCGGACATTTGAGCATATTTATGACGTAGACCGAATATGGTTTTCAAGGATGAAAGAATCCAGTGAACCGGCAGGCGGCGAAACAACCTTTTCGACTGCGGCAGAAGCGAAAAAAGCTTTTACGGATCTCGGAAAAGAAATGAGCAGGTTTTTACAGGAAGTACGAAGCGGTGATACAATGATTAACTATCGAACGAAAGAAGAGATGCTCTTTCAAAATACGTTATCTGAGCTTGTGACCCATGTGGTCAATCACGGCACTTCCCACCGTGGAAATGTGGTAGCGATGCTGAGAACAGCAGGATATGGGAGCTGCCCGACTGATTTTATTTATTTTTTGCGGGACAATCCATCTACATAAAGTAAAAAAAGGCCGCTTTAAATAAGCGGCCTTTTTTACAGCTATTCTAAATTGGCATGGCGCCCGTACATACGGCCGGAATTCATTCCGCGTTTTTCCATGATCGTTAAAATAAGCGAATCATAAAACAGCAATAAGCTTTGTTCAAACAAAGAACCCATCGGCTGAATCGATTTATTGCTTGTATCGGCTTTTGTCTGAGCAGGAATCTCAATGACGATGTCTGCAATCTGGCCGATCGATGAATCCGGCACGATCGTAATAGCCGCTACATCCGCGCCGATCGACTTGGCTTTCTCCGCCATCGCCACAAGGCTTTTTGTTTCACCCGAGCCAGAACCGACGATAAACAAATCGCCTTCTTCTACATTCGGCGTGATCGTTTCGCCCACAATGTATGGATCCAAGCCGACATGCATCATGCGCATCGCGAAGGATTTTGCCATAAACCCGGAGCGTCCTGCGCCCGCTACAAAGATTTTTTCCGCTTCAAGGATGTGATTTACAAGCTGCGTTGCATCTTCATCACGGATAAGCTGAGCGGTTGTGTGAACCTCCTGCAGAATGCGTTCAAGCTGCTTGGTCATTAAACCGTAACCGTGTCTTTGATAAGCTTCTGCATTTCGGCAGCTGCTGCTTTTTTATCATCTTGGCTTGTGATCCCGCCTCCGACGATAACAAGATCAGGCTGTTCTTTAATCACTTCCGGAAGTGTTTCAAGCTTAATCCCGCCGGCAATCGCTGTTTTCGCATTTTTTACAACGCTTTTAATTGTATGCAGATCTTCAAAGGAGTTTTTACCGACTGCCTGCAAGTCATAGCCCGTATGAACACAGATGTAATCAACGCCAAAGGCGTCAAGTTCCTGCGCGCGTGTTTTAATGTCTTTGACCGCAATCATATCCACAAGAATTTGTTTGCCTTGTTTTTTCGCTTCTTCTACGGCGCCTTTGATGGATGCATCTTCCGCCTGGCCAAGGATGGTCACAATGTCCGCACCTGCTGCTGAAGCTTGTGACACTTCGTAGCCGGCTGCATCCATAATTTTAAGATCCGCCAGCACGTCCAGGTTCGGGAACGCTTCTTTCATAGCTTTAACCGCGTGAAGCCCTTCGTTAATGATAACCGGCGTGCCAATTTCAACGATGTCAACGTGGTCCTGTACTTCCTTCACAAGCTCGATACCTTCCGGAATGTTTACAAGGTCTAACGCTAATTGTAATTTCATGATACATGCTCCTTTTTTGTTTGATATTGTTCATTGTAAAGTGAAGCTGAGCAAAAAAGAAGTACGCACTTTAAACTCATATAGTGCTGAAAAGTATACTGTCCAATAAAAAAAGAGCGTGCTCCGCACACTCTCTTGATTATTTATTATGTCCAATTTCCACAGCAGGTTCATCCACTTGTTCTTCAATAAATTCCTTATATTTCTTGCCCCAATCGTACATCGATTCAAGAATGGGCATTAAAGTCCGGCCCTGGTCCGTCAAGGAATATTCTACTTTTGGAGGCACAACCGGATACACTTCACGGTGAACGATAAAATCCGATTCAAGCTCACGCAGCTGATTCACAAGCATACGCTGCGTAATGCCGGGCATTAACGATTTTAATTCGTTGAACCGTTTTGTTCCTTCTTTCCCTAAATACCAAAGAATCAGCATTTTCCATTTCCCGCCGATCACCGCCAGCGTCAGTTCTTTTTCACAGTTGAATTCTCTTGCGCATACATGTCCCACTTGCAAGCCCCCTTTTCAAACAGTATACAATATGTATGTACAGTTCAAAAAGAAACTTGTTTGGCCGGCAGTTGATATTGGAGCGTTTTACTGAGAAAATAACAAAGAACAGCGGCTAGTATTTTGGATAAGAGAGGGATTACATATGAACATCGCAACGATTGGTACAAGCATGATTACAGAGCGGTTTATTGATGCTATCAGCAAAACAGATGCATTGACGTTTGCTGGCGCTTTCTCCCGTTCGGTCGAAAAAGCAAAGTGGCTGGGAGCACCGCGCATTTTCACAGACCTTGCGGAGCTGGCGTCTGATGAAACCGTTGATGTTGTATACATCGCTTCGCCTAATTCACTTCACTTTGAGCAGGCGCTTTTTTTAATGAAGCATAAAAAGCATATTATTTGTGAAAAACCAATGTTTTCAACGGCTGACCAGTGCAGAGAAGCCTTTCAAACAGCGGAAGAAAACGGCGTATTTTTATTTGAAGCGTTCCGCAATTTGTATACGCCAAACCATGCACGCTTAAAAGAGGCGATTGAAAAAGTCGGTCCGATCCGTCATTCATTTTTGCAGTATATGAAATACTCGTCCCGCTACGATAATGTACTGGCTGGGGAAGAACCGAATATTTTCTCACCGAAGTTTTCCGGGGGTGCGCTTGTTGACTTAGGCGTATATCCGATCAGCCTGGCTGTTTCCTTGTTTGGCAAGCCAGAGCGTATCAGCGCCCATGTGACGATGCTGCCGACAGGTGTGGATGGAAGCGGTTCGGTTATTCTGGATTACGGCACACATGTGTGTACCACAATGTTCTCAAAAATAACGGATTCGTTCCTGCCGGGTGAAATCAGCGGCGAAAACGGCACGATCAGCCTTGATCACGTGGCACCAATTGCAAGCATCCAGTTTACGGATCGTCTTTCAGGGGAGCAGGAACAGCTGGCCGTTGCAGAAGAAGAAAACGATATGATGTATGAAGCAGAAGCGATTGCAGAAGCGATTCAGTCAAATGACCGCAACCTGTATGAGCACTACCGGAACATAAGCGAAATTGTGATCGAGATCACGGAAGAAGCGCGCAGACAGGCCGGCGTCGTCTTTACTTCATAAGAAAAAACGTGTTTACCTGGCGATTTGTAACGGCCAGGCAAACACGTTTTTTTTATGGGCAAAATGAGCGAGCGGCTTTTGCTCAAAAACCGCATCCGGCAAAAAAGAAAGGGACGGCGGATCCAAAACCGTACAGCGCGCTTCTGCCACACGCCACCGGTCATGGTGAATATCTCCGCGGAAAACAAAGCCGCCTTTTTGATCAAACAGGCAATAGCGTTCAAGCAGCCAAAAGTCTATACTGCCTTCCTGCGGGATAAAGACAGAGGAAGAAGGGAAATAAACGGCACGAAAAGGATGTTTGCTTCCTGATCGAAAGTCCACCGTTTGATCGCGCACAAGCAGCTTCATTTGAGCATGGTAATACGGAAGAAGAGAAGCAGCCCGTGCCCCCAAAACGACCGGCCATTTATCGACACCAAGGCTGAAAAAGTAAACACCGGGAACGCCTTTATACGTGACGTAAGTGCGTATATTGATTTCTAAATAGGAATGATAAAAAGGAAAAGGCGGCAGGCCACGCAGGCGGGTGCCGCGGGCTAAAAAAGGCACAATGCTGACCCAGGCGCTGCCGCCGAACAAATCAAGAGAAAGAGCGGCTGGGATATGCGGTTCGAGTTTCTTGGCTGAAACAGGCCAGTGAAGAAAAAGCATAAAATCCCATTGCTGTGCTGCGATCCAGGGAGAAGAAGGGAGCGCAAAAGGACGCTGGCTCGTTTCACTGAAAGCGTTGGCCATTTCACGGGACTCCTTTCTATTTCTGTTCTGTGTCTAACCCATCTTCTTCTTTTTTAGGAGCGGATGCTTTTTCTAAAAGAGCTGTTAATTTGTCGTTGGCATCTTTCACCCATGGTTTCATTTTTTGAAGATCAGGGGTGTCTTTTTGTGCTTCGGCTATAAGCGGGTAAAGGCTTTTTTCAATAGCTGTGTATTCTTCTGGATATTGCTCTTCCACTTCAGCTTCAGCTAAATCCCAATGTTCTTCCAGGCTTTCTCCGGCTTTTTGAAGCTCCTCACCGCTTTCAGAGGATTCGATATGGGTGTTTACGCGGTCAAGCATACTTTGTACATTTTGAATTTTACTTGGCAAATCACGCGCCTGTTCCTCAATGGTATCGGTTTCGGTATCCAGTACAGGCTGTTCACTTTCGTCCGTTCCGCATCCGGCTGTCAGCATCCCTGCCAGGAAAAAAGCAGCATAGTAGGTTTTTTTCATGATGATCCCCTTTTCATCTTTTTTACTACTATTTACAAATGACACCGTTTTAAACGCTTTTTTTTGCTTCGTTTGTCTCTTAAAAGGACGGGTAAAAAGAAGAAAAAGGAGAGAAGCATAATGGCATTTGATTATTCGCTTGACTTTGACCATATTGACTTTCGAAAAGAACCCGAAAAATACCGTGTCGGCCGGGGCGAGCAGGGGGTACTGCTTGTGGAGCCCTACAAAAGTGAAATTTTGCCGCACTGGCGCTTTAAAACACCCGATATTGCCCGGGAATCATCAGAAAAGATTTACAGCATGTTTTTGGAATACAAAGAAAAAAATGATTTTGTCGGCATGGATATGGCACGCAAGTTTCTGCAGATGGGCTATACGCGGGCACGTCGTTACACAAACTACAAAGGCGGCCGCAAATATAATAAAGAAGGAAAGATAAACGAGCGGAATATTGATGAAGAAAAAGCGCAGTCAGCAGAGATTTTCCAGATGAAATGGAAAGCTGTGCGCGAAGATCAGGAGTACTTAAAATTGAAAAAAGAACATCAGAAAAAATATGGCTGATCGTAAAAAAGAACCGGCCTACTCAGGGCAGGACCGGTCCGTTAAAAGAGCTTTTATGCATTTTTGCGGTGAAAACCTTTGGCATAATATACAACCGTTAATGAAAGCAGCCAAAGCGGACCGACAATCAGGGCAATTCTTGTGTCCGCACTAAAGCCCATTACAACAATAACGCCTGCTAGAAACGCAAGAGAGATGTATGAAGTAAAAGGAAATAGCGGAACCTTGTATTTAAGTCCTTGCTGCTGTTGCGGGTTCAAGCTTTTTCGGTAGCGAATTTGTGAAAGCAAAATAACCGCCCATGTCCAAATCGCTCCGAATGTTGCAATGCTCGTTACCCATGTAAAAACTTTAGCAGGTACAAGATAGTTCAACAAAACGCCAATGAGCAGCACGCCAGCAGAAGCAATAATCGCTTTGCCCGGAACACCGTTTCGAGTCAGCGTTTGATAAGAAGAAGGTGCTTCCCCGTGTTCTGCCAGATTAAACAGCATGCGTCCTGTACTGAAAATACCGCTGTTGCAAGATGAAAGAGCGGCCGTTAGGACAACAAAGTTGATAATGCCGGCTGCTGCTGGAATACCCACTTTTTCAAATGTCAGGACAAATGGGCTTCCTTGTGTGCCAATTTCGGTCCACGGATAAATAGACATAATGACGAATAAAGCGCCCACATAAAAAATTAAAATCCGCCAAAACACAGAGTCAATCGCTCTGGATAATGACTTTTCCGGGTTTTTTACTTCCCCGGCTGTAACACCGATTAATTCAATGCCCAAATAAGCGAACATAACCATCTGCAAGGATAACAGAAGTCCTTTTGCACCATTCGGGAAAAAGCCGCCGTTCTCCCAAAGATTGCTGATTCCGGTTGCAATACCGCCGTTTCCGATTCCGAAAGCGATCATCAACACACCGATTACAATCATCGAAAGAATTGCAACAATTTTGATGAGGGCAAACCAAAACTCTAATTCCCCATATGCTTTTACCGCTAAAAAGTTAACGGTTGTCATAATGACCAAGGCGGCTAATGCCCAAATCCAGGCTGGAACATCCGGATACCAGTAGCCCATATAAACGCCGACTGCGGTAATTTCCGCCATACAGGTTACAACCCATAAAAACCAATAGTTCCATCCAGTTATAAATCCGGCCAGCGGGCCAAGATAATCACGCGCGTATTTACTAAATGAACCGGCAACAGGCTTTTCAATCGCCATTTCACCAAGCGCACGCATAATAAAAAACATCACCATGCCACTCACAGCATAAGCAAGCAAGATTCCTGGACCGGCCATTTTAATCGCGGTAGCGGAACCTAAAAAAAGCCCGACGCCGATGGCTGCGCCGAGTGACATAAGTGTAATATGCCTTTCTTCTAATCCACGGTGCAGTTCATTGCTGTTGTTTGGCTGAGGCGCTATTTTCTTTGAGTCTAGTTGTGCCATTTGTGTTCTCCCTTTCCTTAAAATAGGCTCCAAAATGGAAAAAATTTCTGAGATGCTTCAAGAAATTAACGCACTTTCTCATTGTATCCCTGTGCTGTTTCGGTTGGCAAGAAAAATAAGAAAGAAACATAACCTCCTTTTTTGCTGAAACAGGGAAGCTGGTGAAGAATGAATCAAAAAAACCCTTGATATTACTTGTTTGATACCGCTTACAATTAAGAGCGTATGCCCATTTTAACATTGATTGATAGAAAAATTGTTTGTGGAGAAATAAAAATTTTTTTTCTCTTGTTTGGGAATATAAACAAAAAGAAGAGGAATAGTTTCGTAAGAAAAGAATCCGTTTTTAGTCAGATAAATTTCAGTTTTCCCTGCTCTTTAAAAAAGAAACAGCTGGAAAAAATGGAAAAAGCACTGGTGCTTTTCACCAGTGCTTTTTCATTAATGATCCTGCCGGAACCAGCCCTTTCTCCAGAAAAAGACAAACATGGACAGGGAAATACCAGCCATGACACCAAGAACTATAAAATAACCGTAGTGCCAGTGTAATTCTGGCATATGATCAAAATTCATTCCGTAAATGCCGGCAATAAACGTAAGCGGCATGAAAATCGTTGTGATGACTGTTAATGTCATCATAATGCTGTTCATACGATTTGAGTTCACCGAAAGATAGCTGTCACGCATATCTTTTGTGAGTTCCCGGTTTGATTCAACGATTTCTGTCAGCATTAAAAGATGATCATAAATATCTTTAAAATATAGTTTGCTTTTTTTACCCATTTGAATCCGGTCTGAATTCAGTACACGGTATAACAATTCCCGCATCGGAAAAATAATCCGGCGTAGCTTCAGCAGCTCTTTTCGAATATCAAATAAATCATCTGTGCTCGCCTGGTCTGCATCCTCTGCTTCGAGCTGGATTAAGCTGTCCTCAATCTGATAGACGCTCGGGAAAAAGTGGTCGACTACTTTGTCCACAAGATGGTATAAAACCTGAACTGGGTTTAAGTTTTTTATTTTTTTAGCATCTAGAAGACGTTCCCATACTGTGTCAATTTCAACAGATTTTTTCCGATGAAAAGTTACAATATAGTTTGCACACCAAAAAATATCAATCTCTTCCGGATCAAGCGTTTTTTGATTGATGGATTGAATAATCATAAAGTTGTGATCTTCATAGTAATCCAGCTTTGGCCGTTGAATAAAATGCAAGCAGTCTTCAATCGCCAGCGGGTGAAATGCGAAAAACTCCTGTAAAATCGTCGTTTCTTCGTTTGTCGGCTGGTCAAGGTCCACCCAGTACCAAAGGATGTTGTCCCCGCGAAGGTCTTCAAGCGGGATGTTATGCAACACAGCTTGATCAGCCGTAATTGCAGCCGTTCGGATCATGCGCATCACCTTCTTCTTGTAGTAAGCCCTTAACAGTATACAGCATATCCGCATGTTTGTAAGGAGAGAAGGGAGGGAACAGGGAGCAGACAAAACAGATTTCTGACTAATTTAAAGGAGTGTTCTATTTTTAAATCAGTAACTAACCGCTCCCGTTTCCGGCAAGCGGCGCAGTAGGCCTTGTACTGTATGGTGTTTTTACCGGTGCTTCACAGGCGGCTCCTGTCCGCAACTCTATTGCAGCAGCCCTGGGAATGTATTTTCTAATTCAATGGGCAGGTGTCCCGGCTTTTGAGAATCACGGTCTTTGGCTCGCTTTTATAAGCTTTACACTGGCTCGTTCTGTTTTTCTTGTTTTTTATATGCCGGCGCTTGGACGCCGACTGTTTCCGCCTGAGAGGGACAGGGACATGGATAAAAAAGCCTTTGCTGATCAAGCTTGAATCAGCAAAGGCTTTTTTGGGTATGGATGAATAGAAAAGGAGGCAGCGATATGAACGAAAAGTACACGGGCTTAGCCGAAACGGCGATCCAGTCCATTGAAAAAATTGCAGGCACTCATCCAGGCTTTCGGAGGGCGCATGCAAAAGGCTGCTTTTATCAAGCTGTTTTTGTTCCAAATGGGGAGGCTGCACCGTATACAAAAGCCGTGCATTTGCAGCAAAGACCGGTGCCGGCAGTCGTCCGTTTTTCAGACAGCTCACCAAATCCAAATATGATCGACAGTCTATCACCAGTAAAGGGCATGTCTGTTCAGTTTCACCTGCCCAATGGAGAAGAAACCTATTTGGTTAGTGTAAATGTCCCGGTTTTTTTAACGAAAACACCAGAAGCGTTCGTGGAAATGATGAGGCTTGCCGCAGAAGGGCCGGGACCAAGAGATTTAATGAAATTGTTTATCGACTATCCCGAAAGCAAAGCGGCTTTTCAGATTTTAAAACAAATGAAGCCGTTCGTCAGCTATTCAACGAGCCGCTATTTTCCTATTCATACATTTTACTTTGTCAATGAAGCAGGCGACAGGCAGCCTGTAAAATATGAATGGATACCAGAGAAAGCGTTTAGCGCAGAAGCAAAAAAAGAAGCCGTTACCCATCCCGCGGATTACTTAGAAAAAGAATTGGAAGATGAGCTGCCTGTCAGCTTTACACTTTCTATTATTCTAGGGAAACCGGGAGATGCCACGGACGATTCAACCGTACTTTGGCCTGAAGACCGGCCGCGTATTTCTGTTGGTCGTCTGGAAATAAGAGAAAAAATTCTCCAGCCAAATGACCGGGTCATTTTCGATCCAACTGTGCTTCCGGATGGGATAGAGTGTTCGAATGACCCGGTTTTACATGCCCGCCAGGCTATTTATGCCGCTTCTTCTTTACGTCGTTTTAACGGTCTGTAACAGAAATGAAATACAAATGACCCAAAAAAAACGTTAAAATGAAATAAATAGAAAAGATATATAGGTTAAAAGCGGCATATTTTTGAATGGAGGCAACAAAGTGAAAAAATGGACGATGTTTATCACGGCATTATGCCTGGTTTTTTCTCTGCTGGGCATTCAAGCACCTGTTCAGGCAGCGGGATTTAACGATGTTCCATCGCGTGCAGTTAAGGAAGTAAATTACTTAACGCAAGGAAAAATTATTTACGGTGTTACTCCGTCATCATTCGCTCCAGGAGCAACATTGACGCGGGCGCAAGTGGCCATTTTTGTCGGCCGGACCCTGCAGCTTAATGGACAGCAGCGGGCTACTCGTTTTTCCGACGTGGGAAAAGGGAACACGGCGTCCGGCTATATTGAAGCCATGGTCGATAAAGGCATTATGCTCGGTACATCAGACAATCGATTTTTCCCTTCTAAAGCCGTTACACGCGGTGACATGGCCATCATTTTACAAAGAGCATTCGGTTATTCCGGAAATGCTGAACAGGCTCTTTTAAAGCTTGGGATTGCCAGCGGAATGGAAGACGGCACATTTGGCACGAATAAAACGATTACCCGCGCGGATTTTGCGGTGTTTCTTGCGCGTGCTGTGAATCCATCTTTTCGCTTGAAACAGTCAGCTTCTTTTGAGTCAGCACTTGTGTCAACCACAAACAACTTAAATATTCGGACTGGTCCATCAACGGATTACACGTCTATCGGCAAAATTTCAGCCAACACAAAAGTATCGGGTGCCCATTCTGTAGGCGGCTGGACTTATATAAAAGCAGGGTCACTAACCGGATTTATCAGTTCTTCTTATTTGCGCTCATCGTCAGGAAGTACGGCGCCTGATGCACCGGCTCCAGCTCCGTCACCAAATACGGATTCTGCTTTGGCCGGGCAAACGATTATTTTAGATCCGGGCCATGGGGGCAAAGATTCCGGCGCGGTCGGCAATGGCTTAAAAGAAAAAGACGTTGTGCTCAAAGCCGGCCTGCAAGTAAGCAGCCTTTTAAAAGGAACACCGTTTACGGTAAAAATGACCCGGTCTTCGGATGTCTTTATTGAACTGCTTGACCGTTCTGCGTTTGCGAAAAATGAAGACGGAGATATTTTTGTCAGTATCCATGCAAATGCCGCAACACCTGCAGCAACAGGTACAGAAGCGTATTATTATTCAGCCGGCAACCAGCATGTAGCGGACAGCAAGCTTCTTGGCGAAAAGATTCATGCACGTATGCTTGCCGCATGGGACCTTCGCGACCGCGGTACGAAACCGGGCAATTACTCGGTTCTTCGGGAAAACAGCATGCCAGCCACATTGCTTGAGCTTGGTTTTATCACAAATGCAGGAGACGCTGCCAAGATGGCATCTGATGCTCAAATGAATAAAATGTCTATTGCGATTTACAACGGGATCCTTGATTATTACAAAGCAAAAGGATTTAGCGTAGATGCGTATTACAAATAAAAAATGGCTTCCGTTTTGAACGGAAGCCATTTTTCATTGGAGGAGATTGTCATGGTCCGCATTCGAAAAACAGGAAGTTTATATCAGGTTTCTTTTATGCCATCCCTGTTTCCGGTTAACTGCTATATAGTTGAGGAAGAAAGATTTCTTACGTTGATTGATGCAGCGCTTCCGTTTAGTGCAGCCGCCATTATGAATATGGTGAAACGATTGGGCAAGCCGATTGAACACATTGTACTTACTCATGCTCACGAAGACCATATTGGCTCAGTTGATCGATTAAAAGCATTTATGCCTGATGTGCCCGTTTATATATCTGCACGCGACGCCCGAATTTTGGAAGGAGATTTGACGGTTGATGCGGGCGAAGCACAAAAACCTATTAAAGGCGGCGTTCCGAAGAGAATGAGCACAAAACCGGATGTAGAACTAAATGAAGGAGATCGAGTCGGCTCGCTCGAAGCCGTGTTTACGCCAGGCCATACGCCGGGTTCCATGTCGTTATGGGACACCCGGAACAAGCACCTGATTGTTGGAGATGCTTTTCAAACACACGGAGGAATGGCGGTTGCCGGTACGTTTAAACCGCTTTTCCCTTTTCCAGCGTTCGGAACGTGGGATAGGGAGACCGCCATCGAAAGTGCCAAACGGATTCAGGCGCTTCAGCCAGCGCTTCTTGCGGCGGGCCACGGCAAGATGGTGCCGAATCCAGAGAGCGCCATACGCCAGGCAATTGGCGAAGCAGAGAGAAAACTGAGCTGAAAAAAAGCGAAGCCCAAAGCCGGCTTCGTTTTTTTGCGTTTGCGAAAAAGAAATCCCACCTTTATAATGAGGGTATCGAACGTTTGTTTTTGTAGATAGGAGGAAAAGCCATGCAGGCGATCATTGCTGAAAAAGCATCACAGGCCGAGGCGCTTGCCGCTCCATTCCGCCATGTGAAAAAAGGAACACACATTGAGATTGCACCGTGTGAAACATTTCCAGATGGTGCGCTGCTCGCCTGGTGCAGCGGCCACTTGTTTGAAATTGTACCGCCGCATGAGATGGATCCTAAATTAAAGAGATGGCACCTTGAAACACTGCCAATGATTCCAGAAACATTTAAATATAAAATCATTCCAGCTAAAACGAGCCGCTTCAAAGCAGTCAAGGAAATTATTCGAAATCCGGCTGTAACCGAAATTATCTCCGCGGGGGACCCGGCACGTGAGGGAGAGCTCATTGTGCAGCTTGTTGTCCGCATGTCTGGTGTTAATAAACCGATGCGGCGCCTTTGGGTAAGCAGCTTAACACCGAGAGCCGTGGAGCAGGCTTTTGCTAATCTGAGGCCCATTGAAGAGACGATGCCGCTTTACCACGAAGCGATGGCCCGCAGCTATGCAGACTGGCTGATCGGCATGAATGCAAGCCGTGCTTATACGCTCTTAATTCAGTCCAAAACAAAAGGAGCAGGGCGGGATGTATACGCTGTCGGGCGCGTGCAGACACCTACGCTTGCTCTTGTCGTCAAGCGGGAAAAAGAGATTCTTACCTTTGTATCCAAGCCGTTTTATGAAGTAGTGGCGTCTTTTAACATGAATGGAGCTTTATATGAAGGAAAATGGATAAAAGAAAAAGAAACGCGCTTTTATGAACGGGAGAATGCAGAAGCAATCCGGGATGAGTGCATGGGAAAAGAAGCGGAAGCAGTGGAAGTGAAAACGGAAAACAAACCGGTGCCGCCGCCTGCTTTTCACAGTTTATCCACGCTGCAGGCACTTGCGAATAAGCGGTTTAATTTTTCGCCGAAAAAAACATTGGAGGTAACGCAGTCTCTTTATGAACGGTCTTACGTGACCTACCCCCGGACTGACAGCAATCATGTGAATCCAGAAGAAGCTGCGGCTTTTCCGGCTATCTTAAGGAAGTTATCCCAGCTTGAGCCGTACAAACAATGGGCCGCAGGGACGACACGTTCCATCCTATCGGATAAACGGTATGTAGACTCAAAAAAAGTAAGCGATCATTATGCCATTATTCCAACAGAAAAAATTCCATCTCTTCATTCATTAAGCGGTGATGAGCGAAAGATTTATGATCTGATCGCTCGTTCATTGATTGCTGCCCATTATAACCCGGCTCTGTTTGCACATTCGACTATCCGAACAGCGGTCGGGCCGCACATCTTTGTGACGAACGGAAAGCGGCTGATTGAGCCCGGGTGGCGTCCGGTTTTGTTTGAAAAGGAAAAAGAGGATGTGCTGCTGCCGAATGTGAAAGAAGGACAAAAAGGCATAGCAGAGGATGTAAAAGTCGTGGAAGGAAAAACTGTCCCGCCGAAACGGTATACAGAAGGGGAACTGATTACTGCCATGAAAAATGTCGGTTATACAGTGGAGGACAAAGAGCTTGGCAATGTATTAAAATCGGTTTCCGGCCTTGGGGAGGAAAGTACACGCTCTAATATTATCGAGCGCCTGAAGCAGCTTGACTATATGAAGATAGAAGAGCACCGTGTGGTACCGATGGCTAAGGCATTCGTCTTGATTGATGCAGTGGAAAATACGCTGCTTGCTTCACCGGAATTAACAGGCAGATGGGAGCAGCGTTTAAAAGAAATCGGCAAAGGACAAGCGCCAGCCAATGTATTTATTGAACAGTCGAAGCGGCTCGCCCAAAAAATTGTGCAGGATGCTATAGAGCACTCTGCCGGCTGGTCATTTGATGCGCCGTCTAAGCCGGCCGCGCAAGATAATCAGCCGCTCGGTGAATGCCCGAAATGCGGAAGCGTTGTTGTCGATAAAGGGAAATTTTATGGCTGTTCCGCTTACCAATCATCAAAATGCGGGTTTATACTCGGCAAAAAAATGCTCGGCAAGTCAATCAGTGCAGCGAATGTAAAAAAGCTTCTTCAGAAAGGAAAAACGAACTTAATCAAAGGCTTTAAAGGAAAGCGGCCATTTGACGCTTATCTCGTTTGGAAAGATAAAAGTGAAGGCACCGTTCAATTTGAATTTAAAGCCCCGAAAAACCAGTAGTGATATATACCTGCTTTCTAGCATCATAATCATTAAAACATGCTGTTTGCACACAGGTTCTGATAAGATAAAGAAAAAAGCGTTCAGGGGGCTGGAATGAAAACACTGATCAATATAAAGGTAAACAAAAAAGCGGCAGCAAAGCTTCGCGCGGGATACCCTCTTCTTGAAAAAGAAGCGATTGAAAACCCAAAAGCACTCAAAGAAGAAGGGGATATTCTCCGTATTTTAGATGATAAAAAAAACTATATCGGTACCGGCTATTACGGCGTACAAAATAAAGGCATCGGCTGGGTCATCACCCGGGAGCCGGAAGAATATATCGATGCTGCTTTTTTCGCCCGCAAAATAGAGGCGGCTTTTCAGCACCGTAAAGAGCTGATGAAAGACCCTGATACAACGGCTTTTCGCTTGTTTAATGGTGAAGGAGACGGAATTGGCGGGCTAATTATCGATTACTATGACGGTTTTTATGTTATTCACTGGTACAGCGAGGGTATTTACTCATTCCGGAAAGACATCCTGACTGCCATGCGCGAGAAGCTCGAATTCAAAGGGATTTATGAGAAAAAGCGCTTTGACCAGAAAGGGCAGTACATTGAAGATGATGATTTTGTAGAAGGAGAGCGCGGCGAGTTTCCAATGCTGATCAAAGAAAATGGCGTGAATTTTTGTGTGGATTTAAATGACGGTGCTATGACCGGAATTTTTCTTGATCAGCGTGAAGTAAGAAATGCGATCCGCACAAGATATGCCAAAGGTGCGGAAATGCTTAATATGTTTTCCTATACAGGCGCATTTTCTGTTTCTTCTGTGCTTGGAGGCGCTGTAAAAACAACAAGTGTTGATGTCGCCAACCGAAGCAGGCCAAAGACAATCCAGCAATTTGAAGCGAACGGAATTGATGTCTCGGAGCAGGAAATCGTTGTGGACGATGTATTTCAATATTTTAAATACGCTGCCCGAAAAAAGCGGACCTTTGATCTTGTTGTTGTCGACCCGCCCAGTTTTGCGAAAACAAAAAAACGGACCTTCAGCGCAGCAAAAGATTATACAAAGCTGCTTGAAGAAACGATTCAGTTAACGAAGCATAAAGGCATCATTGTCGCCTCTACAAACAGCAGCGCTGTGGATGTAAAAACATTTAAGAAGTTTATTAAAGAAGCCTGCAAGGAACAGGGAGCGGCTTATGAGATTGTCGAGCAATACGGGCTGCCGGAAGATTTTCGAACCATAGAGGCTTTTCCTGAAGGCCATTATTTAAAAGTGATGTTTGTAAAAATTAAAAAGAAATAAAAAAACGGCTTCCGCACAAGGAAGCCGTTTTTTTATGAGGAAAACCGGTTTAACATGTATAGCGTCCTAGCAGCGCATAGCTCAAAACTGGCGCTTCTTCTTTCATTTAACATAAGATAAAGAGGATGATATAAAAAGGAGAGATCAGCATGAATCAAAAGCCGGTCATTTTTGCCCATCGCGGTGCAAGCGGAACATGCCCCGAAAATACAATGGCCGCTTTCCGGGCAGCTGCTCAAAAAGGGGCAGACGGCATTGAACTCGATGTACAAATGACAAGGGATGGAGAGCTTGTCATTATTCATGATGAAACCGTTAATCGGACAACAAACGGCAGGGGAGCCATTGGGCGAATGACGCTGGATGAATTGGCACAGCTTGATGCAGGAAGCTGGTTCAGTCCGTCCTTCGCAGGCGAAAAAATTCCAACACTTGATGAATTTTTTAAGTGGGCGGCAGGCAATAAGCTGCAGATCAATATTGAACTCAAAACGAATAAAGTACCTTACCACGGAATCGAAAAACAAGTGCTGGATTTGATTAACGCTTACCAGATGCGGGAGAGAATCATTATTTCTTCGTTTAACTTCGACAGCATTAAGCGGGTGATTGAGCTGGACCCGTACATAGCAGTTGCGGGACTTATTTGGAAAATACGCCGTGATGCATTGGCAAGAGCGAAAGAGCTTGGTTTAAGGGCCCTTCATACACAGTCATCCTATGCGCTTAGCGGCTATGGCAGGGAAGCTGTTAACAGCGGTATGCTTCTTCGTCTCTATACAATTAACCACCCGAAAGAGTGGGAGCGGATTCGGGGCAGTGGTGTGCCAGTAGAAGCGCTTATTACCGATTTTCCTGAACGGTTTCGTTAACGCTTTGAGCGGCTGATCGTTGTAAGTTTAATACCGCATCCGCATAAAGTACTGTGCTTTAGCTTTTTCATAGCCATTTGGCAGTCAGGACAAATTTGGGCTTTTTTCAACGAATGTTCACTCCTTTTCAAAATAAAAGAGGTATCCGCAAACGGGCGGAATACCTCTTTTTTTATTTACTGTGCTGGAACGGCAAGGCCAAGCCCTTCTGCAATGCGTGTGCCGTATTCCGGATCTGCTTTATAGAAATGGGCGATCTGGCGAAGCTTAATGTCTTCACGCTCTACCGGTTTCATCGCACCAACGATGTTGTTCACAAGGCGTGTGCGCTCATCTTCAGACAATAAACGGTACAAGTCGCCTGCTTGTGTGTAATGGTCATCATGGCTGTAGCTGTGCTGACCTGCAAAGCCTTGCACTTCAAATGGTGTCAGCTTCGCTTCCGGTGTTTCAGCCGGGCCGCCAAAGCTGTTTGGCTCATAATAAACCGACTTGCCGCCATTGCCGTCGAAGCGCATTTGGCCGTCGCGCTGATAGTTGTGGTACGGGCATTTTGGCGAGTTGATTGGCAGTGTGTTATGGTTAGCGCCAACACGGTAGCGGTGTGCATCTGCATAAGCGAACAAGCGGCCTTGAAGCATTTTATCTGGTGACGGCTCAATACCTGGAACAAGAGTACCTGGTGAGAATGTAGCCTGCTCAACTTCTGCAAAATAGTTTTCTGGATTGCGGTCCAGTGTCATTTTACCAACTTCGATTAATGGATAGTCTTTTTGTGACCATACTTTTGTGACATCAAATGGATCCCATTTATACGTATTGGCATCTTCGTATGGCATAATTTGCACATACAGCGTCCAAGATGGGAAATCACCGTTTTCAATAGCGTTAAATAAATCTTCTGTATGATAATCCGGATTTTCACCAGCTAGTTTTGCGGCAACATCTACATCCAGATTTTTTACACCTTGGTCTGTTTTAAAGTGGTATTTCACCCAGACAGCTTGTCCTTCAGCGTTTACCCATTTAAAGGTGTGGCTGCCGAATCCATGCATATGACGGAGCGTTGCCGGGATACCACGGTCAGACATTAAAATCGTAACCTGATGAAGTGATTCAGGTGATAAAGACCAGAAATCCCAAACGGCTGTAGGGTTTTTCAAGTGCGTTTGCGGATGGCGTTTTTGTGTATGGATAAAGTCAGGGAATTTAATCGCGTCGCGAATGAAAAATACAGGTGTATTGTTTCCGACAATATCATAGTTGCCTTCTTCTGTATAAAACTTAACTGCAAAGCCGCGCGGATCACGAACCGTATCAGCTGATCCAAGCTCGCCAGCAACAGTTGAGAAGCGGATAAACATCGGCGTACGTTTGCCTGCTTCGGCTAAAAAGTCTGCTTTTGTATATTTTGAGATTTCATCATTTGTTACTTCAAAGTAGCCATGTGCACCAGCGCCTTTTGCGTGAACAACGCGCTCAGGTACGCGTTCGCGGTTGAAGTGAGCTAGTTTTTCAAGCAAATGAACATCTTGAATTAAAGTAGGACCGCGATCTCCCGCTGTTTGTGAGTTTTGATTATCCCCAACAGGAGCACCCCAGCTGGTTGTTAAACGATTGCTTTTTTCAATCAAAGAAATCACCTCATCAGTTATTGTTTACTATAAGTAAATGATAACACTTCTCAAACGAAAGTCAATATTTATTTATAATAATTATCAATAAAAACTTTCTCTAATATGATAATGTATGAAATCGAGATCGTCTATAGAATTATTTTTTAAAATCATAAAGGCGTAATATCCTTTTTTATCAAAAATCTATCGTTGAAAGCGCTGTCTGAAACGGTGTATACTTTTAGCAAATGAAGAAAGAGGGGAATCGAATGACAACCATTCATATTTTCGACCCGGCCATGTGCTGTTCTGGTACATGCGGCCCACGCGTAGACCCTGAGCTCGCCCGCGTGGCCGCTTCAGTTCATATGTGGCAGGAAAAAGGAGCCCATATTAAACGCTTTAACTTAGCGGATCATTCAGAGGCTTTTTTGGAAAATGAAACGGTACATACACTTATGCAAGAAAAAGGGCCGGGGATTTTGCCGATTATTTTTCTGAACGGAGAAGTAGTGAAAGAACGCATGTATCCTACGGATGCTGAATTTGCAGAATGGCTGGGCGCAGAAGCGGGCAGTTTACAGAAGTAAAACGGATAAGCTGAAAAAGGAGGCAGCTGAATGCTGTCTCCTTTTCTGTGCCTATTTTTCAGGACAGCCGTTATGAAGAAGTCCATTCGCCTCCATTAACGTGAATAGTCTGCCCGGTCATATACCGTGAATCGTCGGAAGCAAGATATACGTAAGCTGGGGCCAGTTCAAACGGCTGCCCTTGGCGATCCATGAGGTTATTAACGAGCGGAACCTGGTCTGCTGAAAAGCTTGCCGGAATAAGAGGCGTCCACACGCGGCCGGGTGCCACGGCGTTTACGCGAATTCCTTGGCCGATCAGGCTATGGGCTAAAGCCCTTGTAAAGCCAATATTTGCTGCTTTGGTGGACGTATAATCAATCAATTCTTTATGTCCCCGGTAAGCTGTAACGGAAGAAGTATTAATAATAGAACTTCCTGCTTTCAAATGGGGAAGAGCGGCCCGCGTTGTATAAAAATGAGAATAAATATTAATTTTAAAGGTGAGATCAAACTGTTCGTCTGTAATGTCGAGCAGGCTGAGCTGCTGAAATTGAATACCGACGTGATTGCACAGCACATCAAGGCCGCCAAGTGTTTTTACGGTGTTTTCCACAATGGCAGCACATTGCTCTTTTTTTCCGAGATCACCCGGCAGCAGTAAGCAAGACTGTCCGAGTTCCTGGATTCTGTTTTTAGTCCGTTCGGCATCTTCGTGCTCATCCAAATAAGCAATCGCCACATTGGCTCCTTCTTTGGCAAAAGCAATGGCCACGGCGGCTCCGATGCCACTGTCTCCCCCTGTGATCAGGGCCGTTTTTCCTTTCAGCTTCCCGCTTCCTTTTTCATTCGGATTTTCTACAATTGGACGGGGCACCATCCACTTTTCCAACCCAGGCTGCCGCAGCTGCCGCTGTTCTGGAACTGTAAGCGAAACATCTTCATATTGTGTTATTTTTCCATAATTAGGGTAAAGAGGATACGAATGTGGAGACCCGTTTTGGTTCTTATCTGTTTTATCATTCAAAATGGAAAGACCCCCCTCATTTGAAAATAACCTATCTCACTGTATGTAAGATAGGCGTTTGTGGTGAATGTTTCGAAACGAAGAAGTCGGAGTCCATTTAAATGAAAGCTGAATAAAGTAAGGAGAAACGAAACAGAAGGGAGGAAGTGCACGTGCAGGCTTATGAAGTACATGGCCAGGTCAAGCTGCTGCTTGTTCAACAATCTAATGAAAAAGAACGAATTATGTACACGGCAGATGGTGGTGCGAGCATTCAAGTACCGAAAATAGGCACAAGACCCCCATATTACTGCAATCCGCGTTATGGATGGGTATATCCGGTGATTTAAAAGGCTGCTTCTGTTTTTTATAGTTTGCTTTGGCGGAGGAATACTAACGGGCGTACCATTTACAGCAAAAAAGGAGGATGGCAGATGGAACAGCAGATGACATATGGCAGTGATTACAAATTTATTCCCGCCACTTCAGTGAAAAGCGGCGAGTCCGTTGAAGTCGTGCCGGGTATTGTCTGCCACACGATTCAAATCGTCAATATTTGCCTGGTTGGAGATCCAGACACCGGAGAATTCGTTTTAGTAGATGCAGGAATGCCCGGCTCTGCCGAAGAAATTATTTCCGTATCAGAAAAGTATTTTGGTGCCGGCAGCCGTCCGAAAGCAATCATTTTAACACACGGCCATTTTGATCACGTGGGAGCTGTCATTGAATTGGTAAAGCATTGGCAGGTAACGGTTTATGCACACGAACTGGAGCTGCCGCATTTAACGGGCCATGAGCCATACCCGAAGCCGGATGCGACGGTAGAGGGGGGCATGGTAGCGAAGATGTCGCCGCTGTTTCCGCGTGAGCCGATTAACCTGGGGGGGAATGTAGAAAAGCTTCCATCTGATGGGGAAGTCCCGCACCTGCCGGATTTTCGCTGGATTCATACGCCGGGGCACTCACCGGGGCACATATCGCTGTTCCGCGACAAGGATCGCCTTTTACTGGCGGGTGATGCATTTGTAACCGTTAAGCAGGATTCTTTTTACAAAGTGGTGACGCAAAAGGAAGAGTTAAACGGTCCTCCTCGGTACTTGACGACCGACTGGGAAGCTGCAAAAAATTCTGTAGCGGCGTTGGAGAAGCTAAAGCCGGCTGTCACAATAACGGGCCATGGGCGCCCGATGAGCGGCAGCGAATTATCGGATGGATTAGCTGTGCTCGTTCAAGAATTCGACAGAGTGGCAGTTCCCGATTATGGAAAATACGTAGATGAAGAAAAATAAATGAATGTAAAAAATGGTCTCTTTTGGAAAGAGACCATTTTTTATAGAAAAGCGTCCAAAAGTATGCCGCCCAGTGCGCCGATTATGACGACCATCCAGGGTGGAAGCTTCCAGTGTGCCAGCAGGCTGAATAATACGGCAGCTAAAACAAAATCAAGGGGACGATTAATGCTGCTCGTCCAAATAGGCATGTAAAATGCAGCAATCAATAAACCGATAACCGCAGCGTTTACACCCATCAGAGCGCCTTGAACAGCAGGCTTGCGGCGAAGTTCATCCCAAAAAGGGAGGATACCGAAAACGAGCAGAAACGCTGGCAGGAAGATGGCAGCTGTAGCGAGCAGACCGCCTTTCCAGCCATCAATCACGGCACCAATATAAGCGGCGAATGTAAAAAGCGGTCCCGGTACAGCTTGAGCAGCTCCATAGCCGGCTAAAAACTGTTCTGCTGTCAGCCAGCCCGCTGGAACAAATTCTCGTTCCAAAAGAGGCAGAACAACATGCCCGCCGCCGAACACAAGTGCACCACTACGGTAAAAGCTGTCAAACAGTGCCAGCCAGTCCAGCCCTGTCGCCTGGCGAAGCAAAGGAAGACAGAAGAGCAGAGCGAAGAAAAGCACGAGACAAGCGATACCAAATGCCCGGGAAATTGGGAAAATAAAAGGGCGGGCCGTATTTGAATCATGCTTTGGATAAAGAAAAAAGCCGATTAAAGCAGCCGCTGCAATAATGAGTACCTGCACAAACACAGCCTGCCAGAGCAAAACGACTGCGAGTGCAGCGAGCACAATGGCTTTCCGCTTAAGATCCGGGGCTAATTTTTCCGCCATTCCTAAAATGGCATGAGCCACAACCGCTACAGCCACAAGCTTTAATCCGTGAATCCAGCCGGCTTCCGCTATGTTTCCTCCTTGCAAAAGAAGGGCAAACAAAATGAGGGCTATAACAGAAGGGAGCGTAAAGCCAAGAAAAGCCAGCAAGCTGCCGATCACACCGCCTCGTGCGGCACCAATGCCGATGCCGACCTGGCTGCTTGCTGGACCGGGAATCAATTGACAGAGAGCGACCAAGTCAGCATAGCTCTGTTCATCTATCCATTTTCGTCTGCGTACATATTCTTCGTGAAAATATCCTAAGTGGGCTGTGGGGCCGCCGAAAGAAGTCAGCCCAAGCCGGGTTGATACAACTAAAATTTCCCATAGTGTCTTGGCATTTCTTTTCTTCATCGTTTACTCCTTTAATTTTAAAAACGTTTTATTTAAGGTAGCACGGCTGTTTCATTCCTTCAAGAAGCAAGAGGAAACCTTTACAAAATATTAAAGATCAGCCGTTTTGCCGGAAAGAAAAACAGGGAAAGAAAGGATAAAAGTAAGAATTTTTCCATTCAATTAAATTTTCAAAAAATTTTTTATTATTGTATTGCAACAAGTCTATTACTCTAATATAATAAATTTTCAGAAAGCGAGGAAAAAAGTATGAATCAATCATTATTTCGAAAAAAGAATATTAGGGATCTGCTTGATGGCCAGCCAAAAAGCGCGCTCAAAAAAGAATTGGGTCCCTTTGATTTAACGATGCTGGGTATTGGTGCCATCATTGGAACGGGGATTTTCGTTCTGACTGGGACAGGTGCCTTAACCGCTGGACCGGGATTAATTATATCCTTTGTGATCGCTGGTCTTGCTTGTTTGTTTGCTGCTCTGTCTTATGCGGAATTTGCGTCAACGGTACCAATCGCAGGTTCTGTTTACACATACACGTATACGACACTTGGTGAATTTATTGCTTTCATCATTGGATGGGATTTGGTTCTTGAGTATTTGTTGGCTGTAAGTGCCGTGTCAGTCGGATGGTCTGGTTATTTTCAATCATTGCTTGCTGGGTTCGGCCTTCATATTCCTACTGCTTTAACAGCAGCTCCGGGTACCATTGAAGGAACGACAACGTATTTTAATCTTCCGGCCTTTTTAATTGTTATGCTTATTACGTTTTTACTTTCAATTGGTGTGAGAGAATCAAAGCGCGTGAACAATATCATGGTTATCATTAAGGTAGCAGTTGTTCTTTTGTTTATCGTAGTAGCTGCCGGGTATGTAAAGCCGGCTAACTGGGATCCGTTTATGCCATTTGGTTTTGATGGTGTGTTTGCCGCTGCGGCACTTGTATTCTTTGCTTTTATCGGATTTGATGCGATCTCGTCTGCGGCTGAAGAAACAAAAAATCCGAAAAGAGACCTGCCAATTGGAATTCTTTCATCGCTGTTTATTTGTACAGTGCTTTATGTAGTCGTTTCTGCGATTATGACAGGTGTTGTGCCGTTTGCTCAATTTGAAGGAGTGGCGCATCCCATTTCATTGCCGCTTCAAGTCGCTGGACAAAACTGGGTAGCTGGTGTGATTGACCTTGGTGCAATTTTAGGGATGACAACAGTTATGCTCGTTATGTTGTATGGCCAGACACGTGTTATGTTTTCCATGTCACGGGACGGTTTAATGCCGCCTGTTTTGTCAAAAGTGCATAAGAAATATCAAACGCCTTTTATTGCAACATGGATTTTCGGATTGATTGCCGGCTTGATGGGTGCGCTTATTTCGCTGGATGAACTGGCGAAGCTTGTTAATATCGGTACGTTGTCAGCGTTTGTCCTCGTATCGATTGCTGTTATCGTGCTTCGATACAAGCAGCCGGACCTGCCGCGTGCATTCCGCTGCCCGGCTGTTCCGCTGGTTCCGATTTTAGCCATCCTATTCTGCGGATTCTTGATTCTGCAGCTTGGTGCAGCTACATGGATTCGCTTTATTATCTGGCTGTTGATCGGGGTCGTGATTTATTTCGTTTATTCGCGCAAGCGTTCAAAATTAAATCAATAACAATAAAAAAACCGTCCCGAATTCGGGACGGTTTTTTCTTATCTATATAACAAAGAGATTTATTTAATAAGACGTGAGCGACGCAGAATAGGGTAAATGACAACACCTAGAAGGAACAGTCCGATTCCAAGAGTAAAGGTTAACCAGTCCGCCGTTCCTGATTTAATAACCCAAAGAGAGTACACAAGCGCAATTGCGGCAATGATTCCGTGACGGATGCGCGCTTTGTCGCCTGCTTCGTACGTTTCGCCTTTTAAAGTAAGCTTTAACAGATACAGAGATGAAACCAGGTACGGAATCAAGTAAGCAAGCGTAGCGGACGTTGTTAAAAACGTGAATGCTTCGCTGATTGTTCCGGAAATCGTCGAGAAAACAAAAATCTGTGACATCGCATTTGTGATGGCCAATGAGCGAGACGGGCTGCCTTTTTTATTCACTTTTGCAAAGAAAGCCGGGAAGTTGCCTTCTTTCGCTGCAATGTATGGCACCTCAGAGGCGAGCAGAATCCAGCCAATTGTGGAACCGAACAACGAGATTACCGCAAGCAGGGCCATCACGGTTGCTCCTGTATCGCCGATCAAAACAGAAAGAGCATCGACAAATGGCTTATCAGACGATCTTAATACATCCTGCGGCAATACACCCATCGTAATCAGGGTCAGCGCTACATAAATGGCAAGGGCAATGAGCAGGCCAAGAACCGTTGCACGTCCAACATCACGCTGGGATTTCGCCCGGCCGGACAAGATAACAGCTGACTCGATTCCAACAAATGCCCAAAGCGTAGAAATAGCTGCCATGTTTACTTGACTGAACAAGCCGTGCGTCTGACCTTCACTGTCTGTAATCGGTGTATACATCTCGCCAAAATTCGATACTTGGAAAGCGAACAGAGCAGCTGTGATAAACAGCAGAAACCCGATCACTTTTGAAGCAGTAGCGACAAAATTTAACTTACCGGCAGTTTGCATGCTTGTGATCAAAATAAAATGTGTTCCCCAAAGCAGTAAGCTGCAAATGATAAATGTAATCGTCTGCCCTACAGAAACTTGCTGAGAGCCAATTGTGAAAAGAATATGCTCACTTCTCATAACCGGGAAAAACGTTGATAAGTAGCCTGCAAAACTTGTAATGATCGCGACATTGCTGATCCAGTTGGCGACCCAATAGCCCCATACCATCGAAAATCCGGCAGTGTTTCCATACTTTGGTGATTCAAACAACGACCGCGCGTAGCTTTGCGGGCCGCCTGTTAAGTCAGGCTTGCGAATTGACAATGTGCCAAAAACGAGAGCAATCATTAAAACACCGAAACCAGTCAGAAGCCAGGCAATCGTTACACCAAGCGGGCTCGCGATCTGGGCCAGCGTGCTCGGCAGCATAAAAATACCGGAACCGACCATGTTTCCGACGACAATAGCCGTCAGAAGCCATAATCCCCATTTTTTATCCATTCCATGTTCCTCCTAAATAAAAAACACAAATGCACGGGACATTTGTGTTTTATCGTTATAACCCTCATTTTCTATCTCTTTATAGTTCTCCACAGAATCAATCTGTGACAGTTTTGCACCTATTTGATACAAACCCAGCCTGAAGCATAAAATGGATGCTTCAAACTTCGGCGACCATTCCTTTCACATACCTTCACCAGCCCCATTAGACTTCTGATATGCTACTTTTAATAATCGCAACCTCTACCTCATTGAGACAGCCATGAGGATTTTATATTTAATTTTTACAAACTAGAGGATAACAAATAATATTTAGCTATGTCAATATAATATAAAAATTATCTGCTTCACGTTAAAATATTTTTCACATTATTGCTATAATAAAAGGAACAGAACGTACGGAAGGTGCAGAAAACATGACAAACAAAAAACCAACACAATCGAAGCATTTAGCCAGTGCATCACTTGCTGTGATGGGCGGTGGTTTTATTGCAACTATTCCTTTTCAAGAAACAGCCTGGAGTGCTATTTTACATGGCGGATTTGAAGCGGGCCTTGTTGGCGGTCTTGCTGACTGGTTTGCCGTAACGGCGCTGTTTCGTCATCCAATGGGCATTCCTATTCCGCATACAGCTCTTCTGCCAAAAAACCGCAAAAAAATTGTAGCGGCGCTCGTAAATACACTGGAAAACGACTGGCTTTCTAAAGAAAGCATTCAAAGTAAACTTCAAAATGTGCACGTTATTCAAAAAATGATACCGGTTATCCAAAAAGAAGTCTCGTCGGAAGCGGTAAAAAAAGAAATCAATGGGCTCCTTGATCAAATGGTCCGCTCCATCGATGTGACAAAAATAGCGCCTCTGATCGAAAAAGAACTGAAAAAGGCGTTGCGGTCTATTGATACCGGACATGTGATCGAAATGGCTGTAGAAAAGCTGATTCATCATCAATACGATGAAAAAGCGCTTGATTATATGCTTGATCGCATGGAGCAGTGGCTCAATAAAAATGAAACGAGCCGCCAGCTCGGCCGAACAGCCCTAAGAGCCATCGAAGGCTTGGAGCTGGATGGATTTATGCAGTTTGCCCTGAAATCGTTCCAGCAGATGTTAAGCGAAGAAAAACTGGGAAGCCTGCTGCAAAACCTGCTGCGGAATGCACTCATTAATATAAAGAAGCCGGAGGATATGAACCGGCAGACGCTTTTGTTAAAGGTGAAGGAAGAAATGCGGGGAATTACAGAACGGAAAGAATGGATGGAGGTTATAGAGGCCCGGAAAGAAGCAGCGATTCAGGACTGGGAGCTTTCCGGGAAAATTGAGGAGATCTTAACATCCATTCAGCAAAAAGCTTCTGCTTTTATCGAAAGCGGTGAATGCATGGAGAACTATGTTCTTCCTTTTATCAACCGGACGATTCGAAGCGTGCAGGATAATCCGGAGAAAATAAACCGGCTGGAAGCATGGGCTCAGCATCAAATAGGTGTGCTCGTTGAAGAAAACCATTCAAAAATCGGCAAGCTGGTAGAAGAAAATTTAAATAAGCTTGATAATGAAACACTTGTCCAGATGATGGAAAACCATATTGGCAAAGATCTGCAATGGATTCGAGTGAATGGGGCTGTCTGCGGCTTTTTTATCGGTCTTGTGCTGGCCGGTATTCAAACTCTCTTTTAATTTGTAATTTCTTCTTTACAGATGTTTGCGATTCAACGTATGATGAAAAACGGTTGATTTTGACAAATGGGAGGAAGAGGAAGTGGCAGGACAGAAAAAAAAGCTTGAAGCCGAGCTGGGTGAAGCGCTTATTAAGCTGCAGCGCGAATTGATCGGGCGGGGACCGCAGGAAACGAAAATCTATATCGTTCAGGATATGGTGATCGCCCGTTTCAAAGGCGTGATGACGGTAGAAGAAAAGCACTTGGCCGGCCACCAGGATGGGCGGAAGCTCGTAAAGGAAATGCGCCAGGTGCTGCGGGAAATGTACAGCAGTCAATTCGAAGAAATCGTCGAAAAGCATACAGGCTGCAAAGTGCTTTCAAGCCACAGTGATATGAGTACCAAAACGGGGGAACGTATTGAAATATTTGTGATCGACCGCAATTTGGAAAAAGAAATGACTGCTGACTAAAATTCTATTGACTTTAAAAAGTGAGCGCAGTAGAATGATGTCATCAACAAACACATAATCGGCCTAATCCCCCAGCGGGGAACGGAGGACCCAATTTTTTCGGGGCTAATTCCACGGTTTTTGTGGAAAGGATGAGAGTACTTCTTCGCCATCCTGCCCGTCAGCTAACTTCGTCGGCTAAAGCGAGGGAGGTCTAAAGACCACCTTTATTCAGGGGGCTTTTTTTTGTGGCGGTATACTGCTGCGAAAGAGGGCAGCTTGATCAAAAAAGTAGGTCTTTTTATTGTGCCTAGTTTTAAAAAAACAGCTTGGAAGACAGAACGCAAAGAGGGCAGAAGTGCTTGCTGGGCGTTACGTAGACCAATGATGTTTTTTTCAATTGCAAATCAGGAAAATTCTTTTCTTGTTTTCGCGTGGAAAAAATGTCATTGGTTTTTTCTGCGTAAAAACAGCAAGGAAAGAGCAAAAACAGTGAAATACACACTTCAAAACTGGATGGTGAACAACGTGGTGTCTTCTGTGAAACGGTTTTTGATCGGGCGGCCGTTAAAGTCAACTGAGCTTGGGGAACAAAAATTAAACAAAACAAAAGCACTTGCCATTTTGTCCTCAGATGCTCTTTCGTCTGTTGCGTATGGTCCGGAACAAATACTGCTTGTTTTAATGACTGTTAGCGCAGCTGCTTTTTGGTATTCGATTCCGATCGCGTTCGGTGTGCTCATTTTATTAACAGCACTGATCCTGTCTTATCGGCAAATTATTTATGCTTATCCGCAAGGCGGCGGCGCATATGTGGTGTCGAAAACAAACCTGGGAACCAATCCGGGGCTGATAGCCGGGGGATCGCTGCTGGTTGATTATATTTTAACGGTTGCCGTTAGTGTGTCGGCTGGTACAGACGCCATTACGTCCGCTTTTCCAGCCCTGCATGAATACAATGTAATGATCGCTGTTATATTTGTTGTGCTGTTAACGCTTCTTAATTTGCGTGGAGTGACAGAATCTGCCTCCGTGCTGGCGTATCCGGTTTATTTGTTTGTCCTTGCTTTGTTTATTTTAATTGGTGTGGGGCTGTTTCGAATCGCAACCGGTGAGGTGCCGCCGGATCTGCATACTCCGGCCGGAACCCCGGTTGCAGGCATCAGCTTATTTATTCTGCTGCGGGCGTTTGCATCGGGAAGTTCCGCTTTAACGGGAGTTGAAGCAATTTCTAATGCGATCCCGAACTTTAAAAGCCCGGCTCCGGTCAATGCAGCCAAAACGCTGACAGCAATGGGGCTTCTGCTGGCCCTCTTGTTTTGGGGTATTGTATATTTGGCTTATTATTATGGCATCTCGCCGCTGGCAGAAGTAACGGTGGTCTCTCAAATTGCAGAAGAAACATTCGGCCGTACTTTTATGTATTTCTTTATTCAAGGAACGACCGCTTTAATTTTAATTCTCGCCGCGAATACAGGATATTCGGCATTTCCTTTACTGGCGGTAAACTTGGCGCAGGATAAATTTATTCCAAGAATGTTTACCTTTAGAGGAGATCGGCTTGGCTACTCGAATGGTATTATGATCTTAGGTGCTGCTTCTATACTTTTAATTATTTTATTTGGCGGGCATACGGAAAACTTGATTCCGCTTTACGCGGTCGGCGTGTTTATTCCATTTACGCTTTCGCAAACGGGAATGATGGTAAAATGGCTTCGTGAAAAGCCAAAAGGATGGGTCACGAAATTTGTGATTAATACAACCGGAGCTTTGATCAGCTTTATTGTCACGATCGTGTTTTTCTTAACAAAGTTTGCACAGGTTTGGTCAGTACTTGTGTTTCTGCCTATTATTATTTACCTCTTTCACCGGATTAAAATGCATTATGAAGCGGTCGGTGACCAGCTGCGTATTACGACATGCGAGCCTGTTGTGCCGATTGAAGGAAATATTATTATTGTGCCGGTTTCCGGTATTACACATGTAGTTGAAAACTCTTTAAACTATGCGAAGTCTCTTTCACCCGAGCGGATCATTGCTGTTTATGTTGCATTTGAAAGAGAAGACGAAAAGAAGTTTGAAGAAAAGTGGAGTACATGGCAGCCGGATGTACGGCTGGTTACCTTACACTCGCAGTATCGCAGTATTATTCAGCCGCTGACAAAATTTGTGGACACAGTAGAGCATAAGGCGCGCGAATCGAATTATCAGGTGACGGTTCTTATTCCGCAGTTTATTCCGAAAAAAGGTTGGCATAACTTTCTTCACAATCAATCCAGTCTGCTTATCCGGGCTTTTCTGCTTTACCGTAGAAATGTCGTTGTCACAACGGTGCCTTATCATTTGAAAAAGTAAAAAAACGCCGTATAGGTTGTGCGGCGTCAGACTGTCGAAAAATTATATGGGTGACCGTGCACATGAATGGGCTGATCGGCGGCGTCCAGGCAGCTCCGCTTTCCATGGGCAGGCGCTGAGTCCGACTCCGCCTGGCGGCTCCACCGGTCTGAGCTGCCCGCTCGTCCTTCGCCGCCCTCCCGTCGCCAAGTGGCTTGCGACAAGGTTGTATAAAGCTAACAAGGTCGTGTTTTTCTATTTAAAAAAGAGAAAACGTCTATTCAGTGTTTGTTTATTGCTCTTCAACACCACTTAGTGAAGCCTGCCGGACGAAGACTCCTGCGGGAAGTACAGTGAGTCGGGAGACCCCGCAGGCGCAGCCGAGGAGACTCCCGCACTGCCCGTGGAACGCGAAGTCAGGCAGGCTTCACTTGTCGGCTCTTTTTTTAAAGCGAAAGACTTTGCCTACACACTGAAACGCCGCACAGGGTTGTGCGGCGTTTTTTTAAAGAAGTCTTTCACCAAGCAGAGAAGCAATAAGCGCCACTGCTGCATCGCCTGTTTTATTTTTCTCATCTAAAATAGGGTTGACCTCCACAAATTCCGCTGACGTAATGATGTTCGCTTCCTCAAGCATTTCCATCGCCAAGTGGCTTTCGCGGTAGCTGAGCCCGCCTGCAACAGGCGTCCCCACTCCCGGTGCTTCTGTCGGATCAAGCCCATCAAGGTCCAATGAAAGATGAACATAATCGGCGCGCTCACGCAAATATTCGATGGTTTCTTTCATAACGGTTGTCATGCCAAGACGGTCTATTTCATGCATGGTGTACACTTTAATTCCTTTTTCTTTAATGAGCTCACGCTCACCATGATCCAAATCCCTTGCCCCAATAATTACCACATTCTCCGGCTTTACTTTCGGAGAATAGCCGCCAATATGGGTGAGAGAGCGGTGTCCGATGCCGAGGCTCGCGGCAAGCGGCATCCCGTGAATGTTGCCGGATGGAGAGGTTTCCGCTGTGTTTAAATCGCCATGCGCATCATACCAGATCAAGCCGAGGCTTTGATGTTTTTTTGCGATGCCTGCAAGCGTTCCGATTGCCACGCTGTGATCACCGCCGAGTACAAGCGGAAAGCGGCCCTGGCTGACCGTTTCTTCCACTTTTTTTGCCAGCGCTTCACTAGCCTCTGCAACCGCTGTTAAATTTTTTAAGTTGGCTGTTTCTTTTGGAATGGCCCGTTCCTGAATTTCCACTTTAATATCGCCTTCATCGTGGACTGTATATCCAAGCGTGCGGATTCGCTCTGTCAGTCCCGCATAGCGGATGGCGCTTGGACCCATGTCGACACCCCGGCGTGTTTGCCCTAAATCCATTGGTACCCCTATGATTGACACTTGTTTCTTTTGCATGTAAATGTCCCCTTTGCATCGTAAATGCCCTGCTGTTTTAGTAAACATACAAAAAATAAAATGGCTCAAGCACGCATCTTTTGGAGTATTTATACTTGTTTATTCATTTTTTGAAGAGAGGCCGACTTTCTTTAAACGGTATTGAAGACTTTGCCTGCTCAGGCCCAGCTGCTTAGCGGTCCTGGAAATACTCCATTGGTTCTTATGCAGGAAATGCTCAATGTAGTATTTTTCAAAGGCATCCAGCTGATCTTTCAAATGAGTGGTTCCTTCTTCGTCGCCATTAAGGAATGAGGCAAGCTTTGATACGGGTGCAGACTGGTCGCTTGTCATTGATTTATGGCGGAAGTGATAAGGGAGATGATCATATTCGATCCATTCCTCGTCTAAAAGCAAATTCATGGATGCTTCGATCACATGCTCAAGCTCCCGCACGTTTCCAGGCCAATGATACGCATTGAGAGCATCTAGCACTTCCGGCTTTACACCGAGTACTTTCATATCAAACAGTGCATTGTATTTCGTGATAAATTGCTCGATTAACAGCGGAATGTCATCCAAGCGCTCGCGAAGCGGAGGAATAAAAATGGTCACTACTCCAAGCCGGTAATATAAATCTTTGCGCAAGTGATCGTTTGCGATTGCATCGATAGGGTCTTCATTGATCGTGGCGATAATCCGGACGTTAATTGAAATATCTTTCGTGCCGCCGATCCGTCTGACCCTTTTTTCCTGAAGAACACGCAGCAGCTTCGCCTGCAGGTGAATATTCATTGAGTTGATTTCATCAAGAAGAAGCGTGCCGCCTTCTGCCTGCTCGAACAAGCCGGCGCTGTCAATGGCTCCGGTAAAAGCCCCTTTTGTGGTACCAAATAGCAGCCCTTCAATTAAGTTGTCTGGCAGCGCCGCGCAGTTTTGTGAGATAAACGGTGCTGAAGCCCGGGCACTCCCGTTATGGATGCTTTGTGCAAACAGTTCTTTTCCTGTGCCGGTTTCGCCAACGACAAGCACATAGGAAGAAGTACGGGTAGCCCGCTTGGACAGCTCGATCACTTCCTGTATGGCATCGCTCTTGCCGATAATACTGTCAAATGTAAAGCGTGTATCCTCCTTTCGGGTACTGCTGCGCATGAGGCGTTCAATTTTCGTAACATCCTTAGCCATTTCAACGGCACCGCGGATTTCAGCCTTTTCCCGGAACGGAAATGTATGATTAATAGTTGTAATTTCCGTTCCTTTATTATTAAAGTATGTTTGTTTTACATTGACGGTTTCTTCTCCCTGCTGCAGTGCCCGGACGAGCGTACTGTTTTGGTTTTCGGGAAACATAAATACGTCCAGTACATTTTTGTGCAGCACATCCTGCGTGTCCATTGCTTCGATTTCACGCATTTTTCGGTTATAAATAATGGTTTTCCCTTCTTCGTCAATCGCATGAATCCCCACGTCGACTTGATCCATAATATATTCATATAAGGCGTTCATAAAATGCAGCTGATCTTCTTTCATCCCGGAGTCCTCCGTTTCAGGTGTGTTGCTCTCATTCACTATAGAGCAAAAAAAATAGACTGAAAAGGCAAATTTTTTCGTCACATGCAAAATAATTTTGCGTATTGAAAGAGTTTCAAGGAAACAAAAGCTGATCTTCCGCACGTTAAAAAAATGGCATGCTTCTTGCATAGTATAAAGCGAGACAGTTATTTTTCTGGAGGGATCATCATGGTAATCGCATACAAGCACGAACCATTTACTGATTTTAGTGTGGAAGAAAACAAGCAGGCGTTTCAAGAGGCGCTTGGGTTTGTAAATACAAAGCTCGGTGAAGAATACCCGCTTGTCATTAATGGAAAGCGTGTACAGACAGAAACGAAAACAGCATCCATCAACCCGGCACGCAAGGAAGAAGTGATCGGAACGGTTTCAATGGCAGGTAAACAAGAAGCCGAGCAGGCGATGCAGGCAGCGCTCACTGCTTTCCAAACGTGGCAGTATACAGATCCGTCAGCACGCGCTCAGATTTTATTCCGCGCAGCTGCGATTATCCGGCGCAGAAAGCATGAATTTTCGGCATGGCTTGTAAAAGAAGCAGGAAAACCATGGAAAGAAGCAGATGCAGATACAGCGGAAGCGATTGATTTCCTGGAGTACTATGCACGCCAAATGAACGAGCTGAAAAAGGGATCACCCGTTCAAAGCCGTCCGGGTGAGCATAATGAGTTCGGTTACATTCCGCTTGGTGTCGGCATTGTGATTTCACCGTTTAATTTTCCGCTGGCCATCATGGCCGGCACAACAGTCGCAGCCATTGTAACGGGCAACACTGTTCTGTTAAAACCGGCAGAAACCACACCGGTTATTGCGGCAAAATTTGTAGAGGTGATGGAGGAAGCAGGTCTTCCGCCGGGCGTTCTGAATTATATCCCGGGCAGCGGTGCCGAAATTGGTGACTTTTTAACAGAGCATCCGAAAACACGCTTCGTTTCGTTTACCGGCTCTCGTGCCGTTGGCTGCCGTATTTACGAACGGGCATCAAAAGTGCAGGAAGGACAAATTTGGCTGAAGCGGGTCATTGCAGAAATGGGCGGCAAAGATACAATGCTTGTTGACAGCAGCGCCGATTTGGATCTTGCCGCAACATCTATTGTTTATTCAGCCTTTGGATTTTCCGGCCAAAAATGTTCTGCTGGCTCGCGCGCGGTCATTCACGAAGATGTATATGATGAAGTGCTCGAAAAAGCAGCGGCCTTAACGAAAACGTTAACGCTGGGCAGCCCGGAATCTGCTGATACGTATATGGGCCCGGTGATTGACGAACGGGCATTCCAAAAAATTATGAACTACATTGAAATTGGCAAAGGAGAAGGCCGGCTTGTAACCGGAGGAAATGGGAATGATGAAACCGGCTACTTTATTGAGCCGACGATTATTGCTGATGTAGGGGAACGGGACCGCCTTATGCAGGAAGAAATTTTTGGCCCGGTCGTCGCATTTTGCAAGGCAAGAGATTTCGATCACATGCTGGAGATTGCAAACAACACGGATTACGGCTTAACCGGAGCACTTATCTCCAACAATCGTGAACATATTAACAGAGCCCGCAAAGAGTTCCACGTCGGAAACCTTTACTTTAACCGCGGCTGCACAGGTGCCATTGTCGGTTACCAGCCATTTGGCGGCTTCAACATGTCAGGAACCGATTCAAAAGCAGGAAGCCCGGATTATTTGATTCTTCACATGCAGGGAAAAACGATTTCGGAATTTTTTTAAACTTAAAAAGGGGGAGAAGAAAATGACATCTGCAACAAACTCATCGAAAAAAATCATTGAACAAACGGAGCAATTTGGGGCGCATAACTATCATCCGCTGCCAATCGTTGTGTCGGAAGCAGAAGGGGTATGGGTAAAAGATCCGGAAGGCAATCGTTACATGGATATGCTGAGCGCTTATTCCGCTGTTAATCAAGGGCATCGTCATCCGAAAATTATTCAGGCACTAAAAGACCAGGCAGACCGGGTTACACTTACTTCACGTGCTTTTCACAATGACCAGCTTGGTCCGTGGTATGAAAAAATTTGTGAATTAACGGGTAAAAATATGGCTCTGCCAATGAATACTGGAGCGGAAGCGGTAGAAACAGCAGTGAAAGCAGCACGCCGCTGGGCATATGACGTAAAAGGTGTGGCAGAAAACCAGGCTGAAATCATCGCCTGTGTCGGCAATTTTCATGGGCGGACAATGACTGCTGTATCGCTTTCTTCAGAAGCAGAATATAAACGCGGTTTTGGACCGATGCTGCCCGGAATCAAGCTGATCCCATATGGCGATATCGACGCGCTTGAAGCAGCCATTACCCCTAACACAGCTGCCTTTTTAATTGAACCGATTCAAGGTGAAGCTGGGATTGTCATTCCACCGGAAGGCTTCCTAAAAGCAGCTTCAACGCTGTGTAAAGAACAAAACGTGCTGTTTATTGCAGATGAAATTCAAGCCGGCCTTGCCCGCAGCGGTAAATTGTTTGCCTGCCAGTGGGAAGATGTTGTTCCAGACATGCTGATTCTTGGGAAAGCATTGGGCGGCGGAGTATTCCCGATTTCCTGTGTTGTGGCAGACAAAGACGTATTAGGGGTGTTTAACCCTGGATCGCATGGTTCTACTTTTGGAGGCAACCCACTTGCGTGTGCGGTGTCGCTCGCTTCACTCCAAGTGATTGAGGAAGAAAAGCTTGTAGAGCGTTCATTGGAACTTGGTACGTACTTTAAAGAAAAGCTGTCAGCGATTACACATCCGGCAATTAAAGAAGTGCGCGGACGCGGATTGTTTATCGGCGTTGAGCTGACAGAGCCAGCTCGTCCATACTGCGAGCGTTTAAAACAGGAAGGTCTTTTATGCAAAGAAACACATGAAACGGTGATCCGTTTTGCTCCGCCGTTGATTATTTCTAAAGAAGATCTCGATTGGGCCATCGAAAAAATTCAAAAGATTTTTGCTTAATAAGAAGCCGGCGGATAAATCCGCCGGTTTCTTTTTTGCTTCCAGACAATAAATTTTTCTGCTATACGCAAAATTTATTGTCTATTTTTATTTTTCCGAAGGCTAATCCCTTTGAAATAGCGTCCGCTGTTTTTGGCATAATCCTTGCATTCTTTTTCATAAGATCAAATAGAAAGGTGGCCGCGATGCCCATGCTGAAAAACGAAATAAAAGAAAAGCCGCTTGTTCAAAAATCAGCAGCGATTCCAAATGAAGAAAAGCAAAAACAAGTAAGCAGCTTGTTTCAATCTACCCAAACGATTATAAAGAAAGCACTTGATACACTCGGATACCCTGAAAGTGTCTTCGAATTATTAAAGGAACCTATGCGGATGCTGACAGTTCGGATTCCAGTCCGAATGGATGATGGGCATGTAAAGGTGTTTACCGGCTTTCGCTCCCAGCACAGTGACGCAGTCGGCCCGACCAAAGGCGGCGTCCGGTTTCATCCGAACGTGACGGAAGAAGAAGTAAAAGCGCTATCGATTTGGATGACACTTAAATGCGGGATTGCCAGTCTTCCTTACAGCGGTGGAAAAGGCGGCATTATTTGCGATCCGCAGCGAATGTCAGCTGGTGAGCTTGAACGGCTCAGCCGCGGCTATGTACGCGCAATCAGCCAGATTGTCGGGCCGACCAAAGATATACCGGCTCCAGATGTGTATACAAACGCGCAAATTATGGCCTGGATGATGGATGAGTACAGCCATATACGGGAATTTGATTCTCCTGGCTTTATTACCGGAAAACCAATTGTACTTGGCGGATCTCACGGCCGGGAAACGGCAACTGCACAGGGAGTCGTCATGTGCTTAAGAGAAGCGGTCAGAAAAAAAGGAATAAAAATTGAAGGCGCCCGTATTGTCATTCAAGGATTTGGCAATGCCGGCAGCTTCCTGGCCAAGTTTTTGCATGATGAAGGCGCTCGTATTATCGGTATCTCGGATGTGCTTGGCGGTATTCATGATTCAAATGGGCTTGATATTCCCTACTTGCTGGACCGCCGCGACAGCTTTGGCATGGTGACAAATCTGTTCGAAGACACGATCTCAAACCAGGAGCTGCTGGAGCTTGACTGTGACATTTTAATTCCAGCGGCCATTTCCAACCAAATCACGGAAGAAAACGCAGAGCGCATCAAGGCAGGAATTATTGTAGAAGCAGCGAACGGCCCGACGACGATTGGTGCAACGAAACAATTAACCGAGCGCGGCGTTTTGCTTGTTCCGGATATTTTGGCAAGCTCTGGAGGCGTAACGGTTTCGTATTTTGAATGGGTGCAAAATAATGGAGGGTATTACTGGTCAGAAGAAGAGGTTATGCAAAAATTGCAAAAGAGAATGGTCGATTCGTTTAACCTCATTTATGAAACGGCGCAAATACATGGGGTTGATATGCGGCTTGCAGCTTATATTGTCGGCATTAAACGTGCGGCGGAAGCAGCGACATTCAGAGGATGGGTGTAAATAAAGAGTCTGGCAGTCTTTCTTCCACGAAAATTGAAAAAAGTAAAAGAATGTCCCAAAATGAAGGGACATTCTTTTATTTGGAAAGGGATTGATCGGTATGAAAAAGCGTCTATGGGATTCACCAGAAAAACTTCGTGCCCTGCTGGATGAGCTTGTCAGCTGGAAAAGCATCACCTTGTCTGAGGATGAGCGGCAGTTTCCAATGAAGCTGCAATCGAAGCTGCTCGGACTTCACTATTTTCAGCAGCATCCTGAGCACCTGTCCCTTCATCCAGCTGATTTGCGGCGGAGGTTTTTAACGGCGCTTTACAAACATCCAAAAGCTGTGCGCACCATTTGCTTGATCAGCCATTTTGACACAGTCAGTACAGAAGAATATGGCGAGTTGGAGCCGCTGGCGACGCAGCCGGAGGAATTGACTGCCTACTGGCTGGAGCGGCCGAATGATCTGCCGCCGGACGTGCTGGCTGATTTGCAATCAGGTGAGTATTTATTCGGACGCGGGACGATGGATATGAAAATGGGGCTGGCTTTGCATATGCAGCTTATTGAGAAAGCAAGTGTGGAACAATGGCCCGTCAATCTGCTGCTGTTAACCGTGCCGGATGAAGAAGTAAACTCAGCTGGAATGCGCGCCGCTGTGCCGAAACTGTTGGAAATTCAAGAGGAATTTGATCTTGAATATGAACTATTTTTAAATAGCGAGCCTGTTTTTTCTCAGGAGCCGGGTGATAGGACGCGTAAGGTCTATACGGGTACGATTGGAAAAATTATGCCGGGTGCCCTTTTTTATGGACGTGAAACACATGCGGGCGAGCCATTTAACGGATTAACGTCCCCTTACATCGCGTCATTTTTAACACGAAAAATGGAATGGAACCCCCTGTTTCAAGAAACGGAGCTTGGTGAAACAACACCGCTTCCCGTCACCCTGCAGCAAAAAGATCTTCGTCTTGAATATTCAACGCAGACGCCATACCGTTCATCTGCTCTTTACAACGTATTTTTAATGAAGCAGACAGCACAACATATAATAGAAGGATTTGAACAAATTGCTAAAGAAGCAGCCGGAGAATGTAATGCTGCCTATGAACAAATCTGCCAAATGCACGGTGTGAAGCCGGTAGGGAAGGTCCGTGTCATCCGCTTCGAAGAGCTGCTGCGCTACTCAATCGATAAACTGGGAGAAGAAGCAATAGAAGAAATCAAAGCGGATGTGTACACTCGGGAAGAATGGGACGATCGGGAAAAGTCATTTCGGATCGCGGATAAACTGATTATCCAGTCACAGGAGCTGGCACCAGCCATTATTCTGCTGTTTGCGCCTCCTTTTTATCCCGCTGTTTATTCTTCCGGTGAGGCGCTCGTAGAAGAAGCCGTCGAGTTTCTAACAACATTGGCCCAAAAAGAGTTTGGGCTGCCGATTGAACGGGTCCATTACTTTAACGGCATTTGTGATTTAAGTTATGTGAATGGAAACGGCGAGGGAGAAGGCTGGCAGGCGTTTGAAAAAAATACACCTGTATGGCAGGACGGCTATTCCATTCCATTTGCCGATATGGCTAAGCTCAAAGCACCGGTTTTAAACATCGGGCCGTTCGGCAAAGATGCCCACAAACGGACAGAACGGCTTCACATGAAACATGCTTTTGAACAGCTTCCTGTTCTTTTAGAAAAATGGATTAAACACAGAAAGCCTTGAATCCGTTCAAGGCTTTTTTCTTCGAAAGTCTGGACAGAGCAGGCAATTTTATGATAACTTTTAATTGAAACTGATTATCAATTGCAACCGTCCGATATAGATGATAAAGGAAAAACGTAAACGAGGTGGAAGAAATGAGCAAGCTGCGTGCGGAACAAGTAAACATTGGCTATGGGGCTGCGACAATCGTCGAGGATTTAACCGTCGATATTCCAGCGGGAAAAGTAACAACGATTATTGGGCCGAACGGCTGCGGGAAATCCACATTGCTCAAAACAATGGCACGTCTTTTAAATCAAAACAGCGGTTCGGTGTACTTAAATGGTGCGGACATTCACCGTCTGTCCACAAAAGAAATCGCGAAGCAAATGGCTATTTTGCCGCAAACGCCGGAAGCTCCAGCTGGACTAACTGTCTATGAGCTGATTTCATACGGCCGCTTCCCGCATCAAAAAGGCTTTGGCGCACTAAACGCACACGATAAAGAAGTGATCCAGTGGGCGATGGATGTAACCGGTACGGCGGACTTCCGTGACCGGGAAATTGACGCGCTTTCAGGCGGACAGCGTCAGCGTGTCTGGATCGCGATGGCGCTGGCACAGGAAACAGATTTGATTTTACTCGATGAACCAACGACCTACTTAGACTTGGCCCATCAGCTGGAAGTGCTGGAGCTTTTACAGGAATTAAATGAACGGGAAGGCCGGACCATTGTGATGGTGCTCCATGATTTAAACCACGCGGCACGCTTCGCCGATTACCTCGTCGCGATGAGAAAAGGCAGTATCATATGCGAGGGAACGCCAGAAACGGTTATGACAAAAGAAAATCTGCGTTCTGTTTTTCAAATTGATGCGGAAATTGTCCGCGATCCTCGTTCCGGCAAGCCAGTTTGTTTAACCTATGACTTGGCAAAAGCACCAGAACTTGCGCTGGCAGGAAGCCGCTAAAGGAATTCAATAAAGCAGGTGACTGTGTGATTAAGTATTTTTTTTCGTATTACCGTCCATATAAGAAACTGTTTTTCTTAGACTTTTTTTGTGCGGTATTTGCGGGTCTGTTAGAGCTCGCATTTCCGCTCGTTGTGAATTATTTTATTGATACACTTCTGCCCGGGGAAAACTGGAATTTAATTGTAGCCGCAAGCATTGGCTTGCTGTTTATTTATATTGTAAACGCTGGTCTTCAGTACGTGGTTACATACTGGGGGCATATGCTCGGCATTAATATTGAAACAGATATGCGCAGCAAACTGTTTGCCCATGTGCAAAAGCTGTCATTCCGTTTTTTTGATAACACAAAAACAGGCCATCTTATTTCACGGATGACAAGTGATTTAATGGAAATTGGTGAAATGGCACATCATGGGCCGGAAGATTTGTTTATTGCACTGATGACGCTCACCGGAGCGTTTGGCATTATGCTGACAATCAACTGGAAGCTGGCCGTGTTAACATTTATTATTGTGCCGGCTGTGTTATGGCTTGCTGTTTTCTTCAATAAAAAAATGACCAGGGCTTTTCACCAGCTCTTTGGTGACATTGCTGATTTCAATGCCCGTATTGAAGACAGCATGGGCGGCATTCGTGTCGTGCAGGCTTTTGCGAACGAAACACATGAAAAGAAGCAATTTGAAGAAAACAATGGAAGATTTCGGCTGACAAAGCTTATCTCCTATAAAATTATGGCGCAGAATATGTCAATCAGCTACATGCTTATGCGCATGATTACACTGTTTGTACTTATTTGCGGAACGTATTTTGTGATGCAGGGTGAGCTTACCTACGGTGAATTTGTCGGATTTATTCTCCTATCTAATATTTTCTTCCGTCCGATTGAAAAAATTAATGCCATTATTGAAAGTTACCCGAAAGGAATTGCCGGTTTTAAACGCTATGTGGAACTGCTCCAGACGGCTCCCGATGTAGCGGATGCACCAGATGCCATAGACGTAGACGCAGTACATGGCGACATCAGCTACCATAACGTGACGTTCGGGTACGAAGGGAAAAAGCCGGTTCTCCAAAATATCAGCTTGTCGATTAAAGCCGGAGAAACAGTGGCGTTTGTCGGTCCGTCCGGTGCTGGTAAAACGACTATGTGCAGCTTGCTGCCGCGTTTTTACGATGCGCAGGAAGGATTTATTTCAATTGATGGGCTCGACACGAGAAAAATGTCGCTTGCGTCGCTGCGTCGTCAAATTGGGATCGTGCAGCAGGATGTATTCTTGTTTTCTGGCACGATTCGTGAAAATATTTTATATGGAGATCTTGGTGCGTCTGAAGAAGCTATCCTGTCCGCTTTAAAACGGGCGCGTCTTGATGAATTTGTTTCTTCTTTGCCAGATGGACTCGATACGGTCATTGGCGAACGCGGCGTAAAGCTGTCGGGCGGCCAAAAGCAGCGTCTTGCCATTGCGCGGATTTTCCTGAAAAACCCGCCGATTTTAATATTGGATGAAGCAACGTCTGCTCTTGATACGGAAACAGAGCTTGCCATTCAGCAGGCGCTTTCGGAGCTGTCTGTCGGGCGGACAACGCTTGTGATTGCCCATCGGCTCGCTACAATCAAGCATGCCGACCGGATTATTGTCGTTACGCCATCAGGCATTGAAGAACAAGGCAGCCATTATGAACTGCTCGAGCAAAACGGCCATTATCGGCGTTTGCATGAAGCGCAGTTCGGCCACGTATAAGCTTATTAAAACCTTTTACTGTTTGGAGCAGTGAAAGGTTTTTTATTTAAATGAGAGCAGTGAAGCGAAAAAATGGCTCAATTAAAAAAGGAGCATTATAATGGCTCTAACGATAAAGATAGGAGCTGAGTGAAAAATGGTGAAGCAAGTGATCTTGAATGATACGCCGATTCAGGTGGAGAACTTTCACGAAGAAACGGTTGTAAATAAAAAGACGGGTGCAAAAGTGCCAAAAATCAGCTTTCAATTTCGCGTCACAAGCGAAGAGTATCATGATATAACGGTTCTTTTATATGAAAATGATTTTCAAGTGAAGGTGCCCGAAAAAGGAATGGAGTTTCCGGCCATGATTCACACGTATTCTACCTCGGTAACGAATTTATATGAAGCGGGCGCAACAGGGACATTCAGTCTGGAACTGATCGGCCAATGACAACGGAAAAGCAGCTCGTCGGTGAAAAAGCGGCGGAGTTTGTAGAAGACGGCATGATCATTGGTCTTGGAACAGGCAGTACAGTACGGTATACCATTGAGAAAATAGGCGGGCTCGTTCAACAGGGTTTGTCCATTCAAGGCGTGGCTACGTCGATTCGAACGGAACAATTAGCGAAAGAATGCGGAATTCCTCTTCTCAGCCTGGAGGAAGTGGACGAGCTCGATCTGGCTATCGATGGCGCTGACGAAGCCGATCCTGCTTTTCATTTAATCAAAGGCGGAGGAGGAGCGCTTCTGCGGGAAAAAATCATTGCCTCTTCCGCACGGAGATTTGTAGTAGTGGCGGATCCTTCTAAAATGGTCGAACAACTCGGGCGGTTTCCTCTTCCGGTTGAGGTCGAGACATTCGGATACAAGATGACAGAGAAAAAAATCCGTTCTTTAGGAGGGGCATCTGCATTACGGGTAAAAGAAGGAAAGCCGTATATCACTGATAATGGGCATTATATTTTTGACTGCGATTTTGGTCTTATTGCGTCGCCTGAAGAATTGGAGCGGGAATTGAATCTCATCCCTGGTGTTGTAGAAAACGGATTGTTTATCGACATGGCGGATACGATCATTACTGTAAATGAAAAACAAGAGATACAGGTTAAAAAACGAACAAAACAGGAGTGATAGGATGTATTCAGTAAGCGGCATTCAAGTGTTGGCAGAGGGCAGCTTAAAAGAGAAACGAATTGAGCTGGGAGAACATAACGAAACGTATTGCCAGACGGTCAGCTTTAAAGATCGAGAAGGTGAGCATGTCGGTGACTTGGATATTTATTTTATGGTAAAAGGCTTTGGAAAAGAAGAGGGCAGCGAAGAAATCGATGTTCATTTTACGGTTCCATTTTTCAGTGCCTATGGCCCCGAAGGCGAGCGGTTTATGGAGGAAGCAGAAGCCATGCAGTTTATTTTTGTTCATTTCGCCAGTGAAGTTCAAGATGTTGTCGATGAAGTACTCGATACGTTATATGAACGATATGAAAACGAAGAAAAAGACCGCTTTTAAATTAAAAGCGGTCTTTGTTTTGCAGTGGTAAAGGGTTTCCCGCTTGTTTGACAAGGATTTTAAGTGTAACTAAAATAAGAACAAATGGTGGTGAAAAAAATGATCAACAGCCGTCTCGCAGTAGCAATTCATATTATGGTTCTCATTGCATCTAATCCCCGTGAAACGGTTTCATCAGAATGGATGGCAGGGAGTGTCAATACAAACCCCGTTGTCGTTCGGCGGATTATGGGCATGCTTCGCAAAGCCGGTCTTTTAACCTCACGTGCCGGTAAAACAGGCGCAGCTCTGACGAAGGATCCGGCAGACATTACCCTTATGGATATTTTTCGAGCCGTTGAGCCGAAAGAAGAATTGTTTGCCATCCATGAAAAACCGAACCCGGAGTGTGCGGTCGGAAAAAATATTCAGTCTGCGCTCGACGTCACGTTTGGGCGGGCTCAGTCTGCGATGGAGCAGGAGTTAAGCAGCCAGACCCTTAAAGATGTTATGAACCATCTCTTATAACAGGGATGGTTTTCTTTTTGAGAAAAAGTAAAAAAGTTTCTAAAAGTAATTGACGTTTTGAAAAAAAGCTGATATGATTATCTCGAATTCAAGATAAATAACCAAAACGTTAGTGGAATATATCGAACTTTTTTTAACTATATATCTCGAATTCAAGATAATGAAAGAGGAGGAAGAAAGAATGTTAGATGCAGGATTGTTAATTATTCGTTTAGTCATTGGGCTTGCGTTTGTCGGACACGGCGCGCAGAAACTATTTGGCTCATTTGGAGGCTACGGCTTAAAAGGAACGGGAGGCTGGTTTGACTCCATCGGCATGAAGCCTGGTTACGCCATGGCGCTGATCGCAGGGCTTTCAGAATTCGTCGGCGGTGCCCTGTTTGCGCTTGGTTTGCTCACACCGCTTGCTGGTGTATTAATTGCTTTGACAATGGTTGTTGCGATTGTAAAAGTACATGGTCCAAACGGTTTTTGGAGCACACAAAATGGCTATGAGTACAATTTAGTGCTGCTGGCTGTTGCCATCGGTATTGCCCTAACGGGCCCAGGACGCTATGCGCTGGACGCGCTGCTTGGTTAAAAAAACAAAATAGGAAGAGGGCAGCAGGGATGGTTCCCATTACAGCGGAAGTAAAAGCTGCCGCTTCCCTAGTGTGAAAAAAGAGTATAAAGAAAAGACCGTCTGTTCAACAAGGCGGTCTTTTTGTTTTTGAAGTGGTAAAGTGAACCAAACCGCGATACGATAAAAGCAGGTCTTTGATTAAAAGGAGGAAGGAAAATGGCAGACGAACAAAAACAGCAGTTGTTCAAAGATGCAATGGGCAATTACCCGACCGGTGTCACAGTTATGACAACGGTGGACTCAAATGATAGACCGGCTGGCCTGACTGTGAATTCATTCGCTTCTGTATCACTTGATCCCCTTTTGATTTTATGGTCGATTGACCATAAAGCTGCAACCCTGCCAGCTTTTATGGAAAACGGCACGTTCGCCGTACACATTTTAGCGGGCAATCAAAAAGATATTTGTATGACGTTTGCGACAAAAGGAGCCGACCGTTTCAGCACATGTAAATGGAATTTTTCACCTGAACACCATTTGCCGGTTATCGAAGGTGCATTTGCTGTTTTTCAATGCCAAACCGTTCAAACGGTGGAGGCGGGCGATCATACGATTTTGATTGGAGAAGTAGACACCATTCAAATTGATGCGGAAAAAGACCCCATGCTGTATCATCGCCGCCATTTTGCTTCGATTCCGGCCACTTTTTACGCTTCAAGGTAGTTTTTTTAGATAGAAAGGAAAGCACAGGCGAATTTGCTCGCCTGTGCTTTCAGTGTGTAGACAAAATCTTTCGCTTTTAAAGAAGAGCCGATAAGTGAAGCCGGCTGGACTTCGCGCCCCTTAGGGCAGTACGGGAGCCTCCTCGGCTGCGCCTGCGGGGTCTCCCGACTCACTGTACTTCCCCCGCAGGAGTCTTCGTCGGGTAGGCTTCACTAAGTGGTATTGAAGACCAATAAGCACAGGCTGAATAGACATTTTCTCTTTTTTAAATAGAAAGATACAACCTTATTGGCTCTATCCAATCTTGTCGCAAGCCACTTGGCGGCGGAAGGGCGGCGCAGACCGGTGGAGCCGCCAGGCGAAGTCGGGCTCAGCGCCTGCCCCATGGAAAGCGGAGCTGCCCGGACGCCGCCGATCTATCCCATTCATGTGCACGGTCATCCATATAATTTTTCGACAGTCTCAAAGCACAGACGAACTTATTCGCCTATGCTTTTTATTTTTACAAATTAAATTTTATTGGAATGAAAAAAGGATACGCTCATATATTTACTTTTGTGGTTCATTTTCATTTCAAGGGGGAAAAGCATTGGTTATGAACGGATCAAGGGTAAGATGGGCAGCGGCAGTTCTAGCAATTTTGTCTCTGGCAATAGCTTTTGTGTTTGGTTCAGCCTCAAGTGCATCTGCAACAATCAATTATGGAGAAGAAGCAGCGGCTGTGGCCAAAAGGTATGTAGGAAACCCGTACAAGCACGGAGGAACAACACCAAAAGGATTCGATGCAAGCGGGTTTACACAGTATGTTTATAAAAATGCCGCAACGAAAATGACGATTCCGCGCACAAGCGCTGACCAATATAAAATCGGAACCCCGGTAAGCCGAAGCCAGCTCAAACCCGGCGATTTAGTTTTTTATGCAACCGGCACAAAAGGAAAGGTATCATTTGCTGCCATTTATTATAAAAACGGCACTTTTATTGGTGCTACCTCCAAAGGAGTAAAAGTAGTGAAAATGAGCGATACGTATTGGAAGGAACGGTATATAGGTGCTAAAAGAATTGTCAAATAACAAGCACTATAGATAAATTAATAGAATAATCGGCCTTGTGTTAAGAAAAGCTGCGACAGCTTAGCCTGATATCAGCTTATGATTCTAGTAGCCGGAGAAGGACTGTGAATAGAACCGGACTGTCTGCTGGCAGTCCGGTTTGGTTACTTTTGGATATTTGAAAGCCTGTACAGTTCACGGGCGAGTGATTCAAGGATATACACAACCGGCACCTGCGTCGTAATATTGGAGTGTGCAAACCGCTCCTCTGAAACATAGTAGGAAAGGTTAATATCAGACATTTTGGCAATGGTGCAATGTTTATTATTTGTAATGCTGATAATGGTGCTGCCCGCTTCACGCATTTGGTGGGTATGACGAACGGTATACTCGTTTTCACCGGATACAGACAGAACAATCGTCGTACTGTTTTGAAGAAAGTTTGTATGAATCGGGTAGTGCGGGTCTTTTATGTAAAGGGACAGCTTGCCAAGGCTTGAAAAGTAGCGGGCACCGTACTCAGCTAAAATCCCCGAGCTGCCGATTCCAATAAAGATAATGCTGTCAGAAAGGGACATTATGCGGGCTGCTTCGAGCATTTGATCTTCAATCGGCCCGTTCAGCGACCGTTCAAAAAAATCTGTGACAGAATGGTGCATGCTTTTGGGCTCACATGGCTCCTGTTCTTTTAAATAAAGCTTTAACCGAACTTTAAACTCTGTAAAACCATCACAGCCTGTTTTTCGGCAAAAACGCAGAATGGTCGCTGTTGAGACATGTGTTTCCGCTGCCAGCTCCCGAATACGCATATAAATGACTTTGCTCCCATTTTTAGATACATATTGATAGACGGCGGTTTCAAGCTCATTAAACGATGAAATCATTTCATTTGTAAACAAGTGAAGCCCCCCTTACGAACAAAAAGCCGCTTCGGTCGACCGAAGCGGCTTTTGATTAATCTTCGCCGATAATTTTTACTTCTGTTTCAAGTTCTACACCAAATTTTTCGCGTACACGATCCTGCGCGTAACGGATTAAGTTTAAATAGTCCGTAGAAGAAGCACCGTCCACGTTTACAATAAAGCCGGCATGCTTTTTAGAAATTTCCGCGCCGCCGATCCGGGTTCCCTGCAAGCCGCTGTCTTGAATCAGTTTGCCGGCGAAATAACCGGTCGGGCGTTTAAATACACTTCCGCAGGACGGATATTCAAGCGGCTGTTTTGATTCGCGGAGCGCAGTAAAGGTGTCCATCGCTTCTTTAATTTCCTCAAAGCGGCCTGGTTTTAATTCAAACACTGCTTCTAGAATAATGTAGTCTTTTTCTGTGAAAATGCTTTTGCGGTAGCCGAAGTGAAAATCATCTTCTCCAAGCGTGATCAAGTCACCGTCATAAGAAAGAACCGTTGCTTTTCTCAGCACCGTTGACGTCTCGCCTCCATAAGCGCCGGCATTCATGACAAGAGCCCCGCCTACTGAACCCGGAATGCCGCAGGCGAACTCAAGACCGGTTAAATGATGATCGAGTGCCGTGCGGGAAACATCAATGATTTTTGCCCCGCTTCCTGCCGTAATCGTCGTGCCGTCCACATGAATTTGGTCAAAGTATTCAAGGGCAATGACGATACCGCGCAAGCCTTTATCCCGGACAAGTACGTTTGAGCCGTTTCCTAGAATTGTCAGTGGAAGCGCATGTTCTTTTGCGTAATAGATAACGGTTTGTAGATCGTCTATATGTTTAGGCTTAATGAAAACATCGGCTACCCCGCCTGTTTTCGTATATGTGTGCTTATGCAATGGAAACAGTGGATACACAGACTGTTCATCCACTTTCTTCTTTAAGTCGTTTGCAATTTGCAGCGCATCGATAGCTGCTCACCTTCCTTTTCTCATAATCCTCTCTATTATAAAGGATATAAGGGAATTCGTTAATGATCTTTCACGATTTGAGAAATGTTCCCCATTTTTCAGGGTATTGTATGTAAGTATAGACAAATGGGTGCCTGCCTTAAACGGTTAAAGAGGAGGGAATCGACACAATGACAAAAACAAAAAGCGCTGCTTTTGTTCAGCAGCATTTGGCGAATGAACGCACTTATTTGGCATGGACAAGAACGGCCATTGCCATTATAGGAATTGGGTTTTTAATCAGCAACCTTCACTTTAGTTTTTTGTCCCGGCATTCGACACGTGCCGATCTCCTGGCAGACATAGTCGGGTTTGCTGCTATTCTATCAGGACTGCTGGTCCTTGCTTTTTCTACACGCAGTTATTTTGTTAAAGCCAGGGCGATAGACAACGAAATGTTTAAGCCTGAAAAAGCGAGTATTTTGTTCCTGACAGGTATCATTGTCACTTTAATTTTGCTGTTCGGAGTGTATATATTATTTGTTTTTTCTTAAAAGAACTGTGCTCCCCAGTTCTTTTTTTTATGAGGTTTTTAGGGAAAATAAGGATAAATTATTACAAAAAGATCGAAATTTGTAATTTTACCGTAAAACATCGTAATGTTTATTTTTGCTAAAATAAGATTTATGAGGAATTAAGTAGAGAAAAAAGAATGGGAAATTAGGAGGTACATAGTGAACAGTTGCAAGAAAGCAATTCTTTCATTTTTAGCGGTCATCTTGTTTTTTAGCCTGTCCCCATTGGCATCTGTTAAAGCAGAAGCCGCGTCCATTGGTGAATCAGTTGTTGCTTTTGGGAAAACGTTCATGGGTGTAGAGTACGTGTTTGGCGGCACAACGCCAAAAGGATTCGACTGCTCCGGTTTCGTTCAATATATTTATAAACATGTTGCTGACATTTCTTTGCCACGCACAACAGGTGAACAGTACAATGTGGGCACAGCAGTAGCCAAAAGCGATCTTCAGGTTGGCGATCTTGTTTTTTACGCTAACACATATAAAAAAGGCATCTCCCATGTTGGGGTATACGCAGGCAACAACCAAGTATTGAATGCCACATCAAGCAAAGGCATCGCGCTTGTTCCACTAGATGGTGATCCCTACTGGTCTCCAAAGTATGCAGGCGCTAAACGTGTGATTGAAGAGCAAGCACCGGAATGGTTTACAGATATAGAAAAAACAGACCTTGCGTACAATGCAATTAAATCATTGACGGAACAGGGAGTTATTAACGGATTTACAATCGATACGTTCGCGCCGGACGAAAAAATAACGCGCGGACAAGCCGCAGCTATTATCAACCGTGTACTTGGCTTGAAACCAGAAAAAATGAGCTACTTTACCGATGTGCCGAAAACAAACCGGTTTGCTGTAGATATAGCAGCGGTTCATGAAGCGGGCATTATGAATGGCTACGGAGATAAAACATTCGGCTTAGAAGAAGAAATGACAAGAAACGAAATGGCATCTTTGATCCAGCGTGCTTTTAACTTAAAAGTGTCTGAAACGGCGGCAGCAAATGTTGTGTATACAGACATTAAGGCAGGCCATTGGGCATACGAAGGCATCGTTTCTATGGCTTCTATTGATAAAACCGGCTTTTTTAAAGGCGACAGGTTTTATGGAACACACAATGCAACACGTGAAGCATTTACAGTGGCCATCTACAATGCGATGAACACAAAATAAAAAGCACCGCCCAAACGGGCGGTGCTTTTTATTTTGTATCTGAATAAACTTCATTAAGCATGTTTTCTATTTGCTGCAGGGAAGGCAGGGAAGAGATGGCTCCTTTGCCGGTGGTTGTAATGGCACCTGCTGCATTGGCAAAACGGACGATTTCTTCTCCGCGCTGCTCAAGAAGAGCAGAAACGTTTTCTACATTGGCGCTGGCCTGAAGCAGCTGAAATAAAAAGCTGCCAATAAAAGCATCCCCGGCACCAGTCGTATCCTGTACCTGTACAGCAAAGCCGTCTGCTTGGATTTCTGTTCCGTTCACAAACAGTGAGGCACCTGCTGCACCGCGTGTATACACGACCGCTTTTACATCTCCTGTAAACAGAGAAGCAATAGCCGCTTTTTCTTCTGAAATACCTGTAATAAATTCAAGCTCTTCATCTGAAATTTTAATCAGATGCGCTTTTGGCATGAACGCTAAAATGGTTTCGCGGCACGCATTCGGATCCTCCCAAAGCGGAAGCCGCACATTTGGATCAAAGCTGATGAAAGCACCGCGCTGTTTAGCCCGGTCGATTGCTTTAATATGCGCATGCTTCATTGGACTTTCAACTAAATCAACGGAACAAAAGTGGAGAATGTCACCGGGGTGAAACAAGGATTCGTCCACTTCGTCTGCTGTCATCAGCAAATCTGCACAAGGCTTCCGGTAAAAAGAAAAGTCCCGTTCACCATCTTCACGGAGGGAAACGAACGCAAGAGCCGTATTGGCTTCACTCGTGCGGATAATGTGCTTGGTTTCCACACCTGCTTCAACCAGCTTCTCCAATAAAAAATCACCAAATGCATCGGAGCCAAGCTTCGTCAGCATGGCGGAGTGCCCGCCGAGTTTTGAAACGGCAGCGGCCACATTGGCCGGGGCTCCGCCGGGTGCGCGCTCAAAGGATACGACATCTTTAAGAGCCAGCCCTTTTTGCTGTGGGATAAAATCAATTAATACTTCTCCAATTGAAAATAATGTACTCATTTTACTCTCCTATCGTCCATTTTATCGCCTGACATGACGCGCGGCCGCCTTTTGCAAAAAAGCGGATGCCTGCCGAGTCCTTGCTTGGAAAAATACGGCTTGTAAAAACTTCGGCTCCATCGTTTATAAAGAGCTCAAGGGAAGAAGAATCCACAAATAAACGAAACGTCACTTTGTCCGCCGCTAACGAGCAGCTGCGCAGGGTTCCATATGGCGAATCCGTAAGCGCACCAGAATATGTTCTATCCAAATGAACTTTTTGCTTGAGGGCGTCGTACGTAATAACGGTTTTTTCTTTTTCGCTTACGCGAATTTCAATTCCGCATGAATCTGCATCCTCCAGCTCAAACGAACAAATCATTTCAAAAGCTGTGCCGCTGAAGCTGTCAAAAGTCTGTACTTCATCACAAAGATCAGCTGAAGCTTCCATTTGAACACCGCGCAGGCGCTCAAGCTCCCGGACTGGTCTTTGCATAAGCCGCCCGTTTTCAATCGTGATTTCCCGGGGCAGGGTCAGGCAGTGCGCCCAGCCATGTGAATCCGTTGGATAAGACATTTCAGGAAGTCCCATCCAGCCGACTAAAATACGACGTCCGTCCGGCGCTTCCATTGTTTGCGGTGCATAAAAATCAAAGCCGCGGTCCAGCTCAGCGAATACGCCATGATCTATGCTTTGTGTTTCAACATCAAGATTCCCGAGAACATAGCCGGATTGATAAATATTATGATAGCAATCACCTTTCGGCGCAATGCCCTGCGGTGAAAAAACAAGGACACCTTGTCCATCAATCGTAAAGTAATCAGGGCATTCCCACATATAACCAAAGCGGGGAAGGGCGGTTTTAATTTCACCTTCGAATGTCCATGTTTCCATATCTGGGGAGCTGTAGAGCACGATGCAGCCCGTCAGGTTTGTCCGCTGGGCACCGATAATGGCATAAAAAAGCCCATTTTCTTTCCATACTTTTGGATCGCGGAAATGATCGGTATAGCCGGGCGGCACTTCATGAATCACTGGTTTTTGCTTTTTTTGAATAATGCCCTGCTTGTCCATAATGGCAATATTCTGCTTCGGATGCCGCACCCATTGCTCATCACGTGTATTGCCGGTATATATTAAGTACAATTGGTCATTGTGCACGATACCGCTGCCAGAGTAAGCACCATGACTGTCAAGGTCACTATCTGGCCGAATCGCGATACCGGCATTTTCCCAATGAACGAGATCTTTTGATTTTGTGTGATACCAATATTTAATGCCATGAACAGGGCCAAGCGGGAACCACTGGTAAAATAAATGATATTCACCATTATAAAAAGAAAAGCCGTTCGGATCATTTAACAATCCTGTTTCAGGCTGAATATGATAAGTTTGCCGCCACGGGGAACCATCCACCTGTTTTATTAAAGCAGCCAACTCTGATTTAGATATGTCTTCAAGTCGTGTATAACGCTGTTCTGTTGTCCATTGCAATCTGATCACCTCATACTTATTAAAATGAAAAGGAGGTGGAGAAATCTTCTCCACCTAAATGTTATGCTGCTTTTTGCACAGCCTGCTTTTTCTCATCACGCTTCCCAAGGATCATCGTTACAGCAAAAGCAACTACAATTGAAATAAGCATCCCAATCACATATTGAACAAGTCCTCCATGCTGAATGGAAATGATGCCCGGAAGACCGGCTGCGCCAAGCGCAATTGCTTTTACTTTAAAGAATGTTACATATGCTGTTGCCACAGAAGAACCGATCAACGCACCAATAAACGGATAGCGGAGCTTTAAATTCACTCCGAACAGGGCAGGTTCTGTAATGCCGAGCAGGGCTGAAACACCTGCAGCAGAAGCCGTTCCTTTTAATTTTTTGTTTTTTGTTCTCATAAAGACGGCAAGTGTAGCCGCTCCTTGAGCGACGTTTGACATGGTCGCTACAACGAAGATAAAGGAGCCGCCTGTTTTTGCTATATCCGCAAGAAGTTGTGTTTCAACGGCAATAAAGCTGTGATGCATACCGGTGATTACAATAGGTGCGTAAAGCAGGCCGAACAGGGCGCCTCCTATAAAACCGGTGGTATCATAAAGCCAGATCATACCGTCAGACAGCAGGTTGCCGGCTGTACGAGTAAGCGGGCCTACAAGTGTAAACGTTAAAATACCTGTAATGAAAATTGTTAAAAGCGGCGTCAGTAAGTTATCAAAGATCGATGGAACAATTTTGCGAAGGGATAGTTCCACTTTAGCCAGAATAAAGGAAGCAGCGAGAACGGGAAGAACCGTACCCTGGTAACCGATTTTTTCAATTTCAAATCCGAAAATAGACCAGACAGGAATTTCGTTTTTAGCTAGAGCATCTGCAATATTGTAAGCATTCAATAAATCCGGGTGAACCATCAGCATACCGAGCGTGGCACCAAGATAAGGATTGCCGCCGAAGCGCTGGGTTGCAGAAAAACCAATTAAAATAGGGAGAAACACAAAGGCAGCATTGGCAAATGTATTAATAAGAGCTGCTAAATCAGCCATATTTGGATAAGCTTCAATCAGTGACTGGCCATCTACAAACAATCCCTGCGCTGTGAGCAGGTTGTTGATTCCCATCAACAGACCGCCGGCAACGATGGCTGGAATAATCGGTACGAAAATATCAGACAGCATTTTTACAAACCGCTGGAGAGGGTTCATTTTCTTGGCGCCGGCGCTTTTCACATCAGCTGTTGACATGCCGCCGGTACCAGTCAGCTTGGCAAACTCTGCATACACTTTATTAACGGTGCCAGAGCCAAAAATAATTTGGTATTGACCGCTGGTAGAAAAAGTCCCTTTGACGCTGTCCATTGCGTCGAGCTTTTCCTGATCGACAATCGATTCATCATGCAGCGCGAGCCGAAGCCGTGTAGCACAGTGGGCAGCGGCTGCAATGTTTTCCTTTCCGCCAAGCGCTTCAAGCGTTTCGCGTGCAATTTGAGGGTAATTCATTGGAGTTCCTCCTTTGTAGGTAAAGTATAACCGATACGTGTAAGATTATTTGGAACCGGTTCCTAAAAACATTAAATAAAAAAGAGGAACCGGTTCCAATAACGAGTAAATAGGGAAACCGGAATTGGAACCGGTTTCTACTTGATTATAAAAGATGATTTGTACGGATGTCAACACTTTCTCGTAAAACAAGTTCAAATCGCGAATAGGTCAATTTGGGAATGTCTTCACCTTTGATCAGCTTGGTGATATGGTCCGCTGCCATCTGGCCGGCTTCTTTAAAATGAATATGGACGGTTGTTAAAGAAGGATGCATCATAGCGGTTACTTCATAGCCTCCAAAGCCCGTAATGGAAATATCTTTTGGAACATACTGTTTTTTTCGGTAGGCTGCTTTCATGGCCCCGAAAGCAATATTGTCGGTGGCACAAATAAGCGCTGAAGGCGAAAATTCATCAAAAAGCTGTTCTGCTTTTTCGGCAGCGTCCGTCATATTAAAAGTCGTTTCAAAAAAGCGGGCTTCTACTTCTTCCGCATGTTCGCGCAGCGCCTGGGCAACTCCTTTTTTTCGCTTGACTCCGACTGCTACGTCATATTCGCCGACCCCAAGAAAAGCAATTTTTTTATGTCCGCGCTGGGCAATGTATTTACCAATGGCGTAGCCTGCTGTTTCATCATCATGGATCAGGCTGTATACCTCTTCGTGCTGCTGGCCGACAAGAAGAACCGGGATATCAATGGTGCGAAATGCTTGTAAATGTGCAGCTGTTACTTGGGTAGCGAGCAGAATAATGCCCGCCGCTTTTTGTTTGGCGAGTGTATAAATGTTTTCAATTTCCCGCTGGAGATCTTGTCCCGTATTGGAAACAAGCATATGATAATTTAATTCGCGAAGCCGTTCATCAATCCCCATCAGCGTACGGGAAGTAGCGTAGGAATCGAGCCGGGGAACGATTGTGCCGATCATATTTGTTTGTTTCGCTTTTAAGCTCTGGGCAAAAGCGTTCGGTGTATAGCCTGTTTCATTGATGACCTGTTCAATTTTCCTTTTTGTTTCTTCACTGACCGAACCGCCGTTTAAGAACCGTGACACAGTACTTTTTGCGACACCGGCAATTTTGGCAATATCTGCAATGGTTTTCATCAAATCCCACTCCGTTTCTATCTTCTACTATACATGATTGAAGAGGAGGGAGAAAACGAAAGAAAGCGAAATACAGAAAGAGAATTTTATGAAAGCGAAGAGGTTCACATCGTTTGGGGTGAAATACAGAAAAAAATCGACTATGGTGAAATGTAAGCGCTATAAAATGGCTGGGGAAGGTTTAAGGAAGTTGAGAAGTTTCATTTTAAAGCACACAAAATCGCCTGGTGTTCGTTACAAAAAGAAAAAAGTCGTTCGCTATGACTTCCGGGTGGTTAATAACCAAAATACCCCGCTTTCGCGTTCTAAAAGTTCATGGCTTGCTGCGAGGGAGCTGACAGGCGATATACCAGGAAAGGATAAACGGATGTATGCGGATATTTTGGCTCCCATACATATAAAAGGTGACTTTTAAAGTGCTGTCGGGCATTTAAAGGAGGCGGAATCAATGAAACAAGCAATTGAAAAAGCACATCACGCTGTTCGTCAGGACGAAAAGCGGGCAGCACACAGTCCGTACCGGCTCGGTTATCATATTATGGCGCCTGCCCGCTGGATAAATGATCCAAATGGCCTTATTCAATGGCGGGGTGACTATCACGTGTTTTATCAGCATCACCCGTATGACGTAAAGCCAGGCTCCATCCATTGGGGGCATATGAAAAGCCGTGACCTTGTTCATTGGGAGCATTTGCCGATTGCGCTTGCGCCAGATGAGGAATATGACAGAAGCGGTTGTTTTTCCGGCAGTGCAGTCGATCATGACGGTATATTAACGCTCATTTATACCGGGCATGCAGAAGATGAAGACGGAATAAAAGAGGTCCAGTGTATCGCAATGAGCACAGATGGCATTCATTTCGAGAAGTATCCACAAAACCCGGTTATTTCTGCTCCTCCCCGGGGAGCCGCGGCTGATTTTCGTGACCCGAAAGTGTGGAAGTATAAAGAGAAATGGTATATGGTTGTCGGCAGTCAAAAGGACAAGCTTGGTTGTGTACACTTGTATGAGTCGGCGGATCTTTTTTCGTGGAAGGATCGCGGGGCCATTGTAAAAAGCGACGGTAAGCTTGGATTTATGCTTGAATGTCCTGACTTTTTTGAGCTTGAGGGCAGGCATGTGCTTCTCGTTTCACCGCAAGGCATTGAGGCTTCTGGCGACCGTTATCAAAACCTTTACCAGACTGGAACGCTGATCGGCGATTTGGATTACGAAACGGCTGCATTCACGTACAGTGAATTTACTGAGCTTGATCAAGGCTTTGATTTTTATGCGGCACAGTCATTTGAGGATGACCAGGGACGGCGGATTGTATTCGGCTGGATGAATATGTGGGAGGCGGTTATGCCGGAACAGGCACATGGCTGGGCAGGGGCGCTGACGATTCCGCGCCAGCTGTCCTTTAATCAATCAGGACGGCTTGTGATGCAGCCTGTAGAAGAATTGAAAAAACTGCGCCGGGAAAAAACGATTGCCGGTCCAATGCCTCTTTCCGGGACACAGCTGTTCCATGTATCCGGAGACCGTCTGGAAATCAAAGCGGAATTCGAAGCGCGAAGTGCCACGTCGTTTGGCCTGCATGTAAGATGTTCAGAAGACAGCCAGGAAAAAACGACGATCCGCTTTGATGCAGCTGATCAAGCCATTACTTTTGACCGGCATTCATCTGGTAAAGGGGAAGGCGGTATCCGCAAAGCAAAAATTGGAGCATCAGCTGTTGTGAAACTGCATATATTTGTCGATCGTTCTTCGGTTGAAGTGTTTGTGAATAACGGAGAAGCGGTTATGACTGGACGTATTTATCCGAATGAAAAAAGTACAAAGGTTCAATTATTTGCCGACGGCGGCGAAGCGAGGCTGGTTTCGTTCGCGGCATGGAAACTGAAAGATGTGTGGAAACAGGAATAAATGTTTTTAAACCACCTAGAAAATAGGTGGTTTCAGACTGGAGACAAATGATATGGATGATCGCGTACATGAATTGGATAGATCGGCGGCGTCCAGGCAGCTCCGCTTTCCATGGGGCAGGCGCTGAGCCCGACTTCGCCTGGCGGCTCCATCGGTCTCAGCTGCCAGCTAGTTCCATAGGAGTCTGCGCTGCCCTCCCGCCGCCAAGTGGCTTGCAACAAGATGGTATAGAGCTAATAAGGTTGTATCTTTCTATTTAAATAGAAAAAATTTCTATTCAATCCTTGCTTATTGATATTCAATAACACTTATCGGCTCTTATTTAAAAGAGAAAGACTTTGTCTACACACTGAAACCACCTAGAAAATAGGTGGTTTTTTATTGACATAAAACAAACGTTTTATTAATATGTCTATAAATAAATAAACGTAAAAAGGAATTGTTTGATATGGATACTTCAGCAATGTTTTGGAATGCGTCGATTCAGGAATTGAAAAAAGGCTACGTAGAAGAAAATGATTTTTTTACCTGCCTGCTGTGCGGAAAAAGAATTGAGAAAGGGATCATTTATCCGGTTGAAGACAAGCTCTATGACGCGGAGCGGTATACGCAGGCTCATATTAAACAAGAACACGTCTCCGTTTTTGACTATATCATGAAAATGGATAAAAAGCTGACGGGGCTGACCGAACATCAAAATAAGCTGCTGCGCCTTTTTTACGAGGGAAAAAACAATAAAGAAATACAAGCGGAAATGGGGATCGGAAGCATTTCCACCATCCGAAACCATCGTTTTGTACTAAAAGAAAAAGAACGCCAGGCTAAAATGTTTTTGGCAGTGATGGAGCTGTTAAATGAAAGGGATGCCCATGCTCCTGTTGTCGTGCCTCCCCACAAACAGGCGAGAATGGTTGACAGCCGTTATAACGTAACAGAAGAAGAACAGGAAAAGGTGATTCAAAAGTTTATGCCAGAGGGGGTTCTGCTCACATTTCCGCCAAAAGAAAAACAGCGGCTCATTATCATGCGGGAAATGGCGAAAAAGTTCAAAGCGGGCCAGGTATATAGCGAAAAAGAAACAAACGAGATCCTGTTCGCTATTTTCAATGATTACGTCAAAATACGAAGATACTTAATTGAATATGGCTTTTTAAACCGCAAGCCGGACGGAAGCGAGTATTGGGTGAATGAATAAGGGGAGGTATTGAAAATGGAGCGAAAAAGAGAACTGAAACAGCAGTTTAAAGAAATGAAGATAGAAGCAGGCGTGTATGAAATAAAAAATACGATCAATCAAAAGATCTTTATTGGCAGCACCCGGAATTTTAAAACGTTGAATGGGCGGAAGTTCGAGCTGGAAGCAGGTTCAAGCACAAACAAGGCTTTACAGAAAGAATGGAACGAATTTGGAAAAGAAGCTTTTCAATTTACGATTCTTGAGCATCTGAAAAAGCCGGAGACCGGGTTTTTCGATGAAAAGCGGGCGCTTCAAAAGCTCGAGGGAAAATGGCTTGCTGAAAAACAGCCGTATGGAGAAAAGGGCTATAACGGGCTCAAATAAAAATGGAAACGTGGTTGAGATCGATTCCGTTAAATAAGTAAATACCAAAAAAGCCGGCCTGCTCAAATGCGAGCAGGCCGGCTTTTTTGGTGGGAACACACTTTTAAAAGCATGCATATTATTGGTAAGAAGAGGTGGTGAACATGAAAGTTTTACACAATCCAGTGGAAACCGAAAAACAGGAATGGAAGAAGGAACGTAAACGGCAAAAAGCAAAAACGGCCCTGACTGTTTTTTCTCCACTTTTTCTTCTGCTGATTTGGGAACTTTTATCCCGAAGCGGCTTAATCGATGCACGGTTTTTTCCGCCGCCGACCGCTATTGCAGCTACGTTTGTTGACATGCTTGTAAGCGGTGAACTATTCGGGCATATTCGGATTTCGTTGTTTCGTATTTTTGCGGGCTTTTTGCTTGGAGCCATTCCCGGTATTATCCTCGGTCTGTTCATGGGCTTATATGCACCAATCAGGCATTTTCTTTCTCCTCTAATTATGGCGCTTATGCCCATCCCCACACTTGCGCTGCTGCCAATTATTTTAATTTTGTTTGGCATTGGTGAAACGTCGAAAGTTGTGACGATTGCAGGGAGTGTCTTTTTTCCAGTGGTGATCAATACGGCAGCTGGTGTTCTTTCCATTGATTCCATGTACTTGGACGTAGCTAAAAACTATGGCGCAAGCCGTAAAGATTTCTTTTTTAAAATTGCCTTACCTGGTTCACTTCCCTTTATGCTTGAAGGAATTCAAATGGGGCAGGCGATTGCTCTGTTAACCATTGTAGCGGCTGAGATGATGGGGGCGCGGTCGGGAATTGGCTACTTAATTTGGACATCGTATAATGCGTTTCTGCTCAAAGACATGTTTGTCGGGCTTATTTTAATTTCATTTTTCGGCTATCTTTTTTCCCTGCTGCTGCGTGCGCTGCAGCGGAAGTTACTTCCGTGGAGGTGATCAAATGAGTGATAAGCCAAAAATAGCCATTCGCGACCTGACCAAAGTGTTCTATAAAAAGCAGGGAAGTACAACCGCCATTGAAAGAATCTCTGTTGATATTGCAGAAGGAGAATTTGTTTGTTTGGTCGGGCCGAGCGGATGCGGGAAAACCACACTGCTCCGTATTATTGCCGGTCTTGAAAAACAAAGTGCCGGCCGTTTTGACATTCAAAAAAGTGGTGCAGACCGTCCGAGCCAGTCGATGGTGTTTCAGGAGAAGGGGCTTCTGCCATGGCTGACAGTAGAAGAAAACGTCGCCTTCGGTTTGAATATGCGTCACTTGCCAAAAGCCTATGTAAAAGAAAAAACACAATATTTTTTGGCGAAAGTGGGACTGGAGAAATTCGCGAAAACGTATCCGAAAGAGCTTTCGGGCGGAATGAAGCAGCGGGTCAGCATCGCCAGGGCTTTTGCGAACGACCCTGAGATTCTGCTCATGGATGAACCGTTCGGAGCACTGGATGAACAGAACCGGTTTATTTTGCAGGAGGAACTGCTGTCGATTTGGTCCGAGACGAAGAAAACGGTTCTTTTTATTACGCACAGTATCGATGAAGCTCTTTATTTAAGCGACCGGGTTCTTTTGATGAGCGCGCAGCCCGGCCGTATTGCCGCTGATGTCCGCATTGATCTGCCAAGGCCAAGAAAGCTTGAGGATATCCGGTCCAATCCGGACATGACCGCCGCTTTTTCGAAAATCTGGCAGCATCTGCAGGAAGAAGTACAGGGATCAAGAGAATGAAAGGAGCATCAGAATGAAAAAGTGGCTTGGATTGTTAAGTGTTATGTTCCTTTTAGCGGGCTGTGGAGAAGAAAAACCATCTAGTGTAGGAAATGAAGTAAGCAAGAATAATCCATCCGGTGATCTGGCTCCTTTGGAAGAAAAAACAAAAGTCATTATAGCGGAAGACGGTTCGGCATCCGGTGCTGGGTTTTACATTGCCAATGAAAAAGGGTATTTTGAGGACTACAACATTGAAGTTGAGTTTGCGACGTTTGCTAACAGTGACGATATGCTTCCCGCTCTTGCATCCGGTGAAGTAGATATTGCCGGAGGGGTTTCTTCCGCCTCATTCTTTAATGCCATTGCTCAAGGAATCGATGTAAAAATTATCGCTGACAAAGGGCACAATGAAAAAGGGAAATCGTATTTTACTTTTGTGATTGGTACAGACAAGAAGGATAAAATTAAAGATTACAGCGATTTAAAAGGAAAAAAAGTAGCGGTATCCACCGAGCATGCAGTTGATGATTATATCTTCCGGAAAATGCTCGAACACGCCGGCTTAAAGGAAAGCGACGTAAAGTTTGTTTTAATGCCGGACTTCGGCAATATGCTGGCAGCTATCGAAAATGGCTCCGTTGATGCAGCGCTTCAAATTGAACCGCTCATTACACAGGGCGTATCGGAAGGCATTCATGTCCGCTTCGGTGATGCAACGGACTTTGCCCCGAAAGCGCAAATCGCCATGGTGCTTGGCTCGCCGCAGTTTATTAACGAACAAAAGGATGTTTCTTTGCGCTTTATGGCTGCCTATTTAAAAGGAGTCCGCGACTATAACGATGCCTTTAAGAAAGGAGAAGGCAAGGAAGAAATCATTGACATTATGACGAAGTATACTTCTTTGAAGGATGCAGCAGTGTGGGAGGAAGTGTACGTAACAGGCCTTGATCCAGATGGAGAAATGTTTGTAGACGATATCCGCCAGCAATATGATATGTACAAGAAAAATGGGGCCATTCGCGGCGAGTTTGATTTTGATAAAGCGATTGATACGACCGTTACAGAAAAAGCGGTTGAGATCATTGGCGTTTATAAATAAAAGACCAGGCATAAATATCTGGTCCAGGGCTGTCGACAAAGTCGTCGGTCTTTTTTTATGAAAGTTTTCACCGCCGAAAACGGGCAGGAGACTTTTCGGGAAACATCACTTCCCCATTTGTTTCGAAAAAGCAGTAAAGAGGCATCTTCACATGCTCTTTTACGACTTTGTTGGTAGGGCAAGTGTATCTATTAAGCTGTGCAATTTTGTCCAGCCGCACAGGCGGCGGACGTGCGAAGACTCCTGCGGGGCAAGTGGGCTTAGTGCCTGCCCCATGGAAAGCGAAGCTGCGCCCGCCGCCTTATCGGCTCTCATTCTAACTGTCCGCACTCGTTGTGTGAATAAGAAGCAATGCACAAAACGCGCAGACAGTCGAGCAGGTGGACGGGTCGGCAGGGAAAATGGCTGAGCTGATTAAAGAAGTGCGCTTTGATTCAGAGCAAAGCTCCCTCGTTGTTGATACACTTCGGCGGGCCATTGACAAATTTACACTATCAAAAGGATAAAGGTGTTTCGCGCGTTGCGAGACGCCTTTATCCTTTTGTCTGGCTGCGCGGAAAGAAAAAGAGTATGGTAAAATAAAAGAGTCAAACGAAGCCGTTAAAAGCGCACAATAATCTATCCGTAAAGATGGGAAAAGCGTCAGGGAGGAAGCGGGAAAATGGAAAACCGGTTTGCAAAGCAGCAAAAATTTTATCCGATCGGCACAAAAGGCCAGGAAGGGCTGGCGCAGTCAACGGTCGCGATTATTGGGTGCGGGGCGCTCGGTTCTGCCGCGGCAGATACACTGGCGCGTGCCGGTGTTGGCCGGCTGCTGCTTGTTGATCGTGATTATGTTGAAGTGTCCAACCTGCACAGGCAGCCGCTTTACACAGAAGCGGATGCACGCGATATGATGCCGAAAGTGGAAGCGGCGAAAAAGCGTCTGGCGGCCGTCAACAGCGAAGTGTCTGTGGAAACGTGGATGGATCATGCGGATGCAACGCTCATTGAAGGGCTGGCACAGCGCAGCGATCTACTGATTGACGGGACCGACAACTTTGAAACGCGTCTTGTTATCAATGATGCAAGTGTCAAGCATGGCATTCCTTGGATCTATGGAGCCTGCGTCGGTGCAACAAGTGTCGTTATGCCGTTTATCCCAGGAGAAGGCCCTTGCTTTCGGTGCCTGCTGCCGGTGCTTCCCTCTTCTGCTGAAACATGCGACACAGCTGGTGTGATTGCGCCGGCTGTATATATAACTGCAGCTTTTCAGTGTGCTGAAGCACTAAAGTGGTTGACGGGGAACGCTGACTCTATGCGGCGTGATATGCTGCGAATTGACGCGTGGACAAATGAAAAGCATGCATTCGGTGTGAAGAAAATGAAGCGGCCGGACTGCCCGTCGTGCGGAGCGAAACGCACGTATCCAGCCTTGAGCCGGTCAGATGAAACAAAGGCGGCTTTCTTGTGCGGCCGTGACACTATTCAGCTGACGCCTGGTGCCGGCCGGACGCTGACACTTGAAGACGGAGAGAAAATAGCCCGGAAACAGCAGTTAAAACATAAGCGGACGCCTTACTTTTTGCAGATTATGTTTGGTGAACACCGAATTGTTTTGTTCCAAAACGGTCGTTTGTTTTTTCATGGAATGCAGGATGCTAAGCAGGCTTTAAAAATTTATAACCAGCTTTTCAGTTAAGGGGGAGCGGAAGAAATGTCAGTTGATTTTCGGAAAGAAACGTCATGTTCAGCCGGCGTTCTGACTGTGAGCGACACACGAACCGTTGAATCGGATAAAAGCGGTGCTCACATCCAGGCTCTCCTGGAAGAAAACGGCCATCAAACAAGGCGGTATGCCATTGTGCCGGATGAACAGGAAGCAGTGGGCGAGATGATTGGAAAGTGGCTCGAAGATGATCAGATTGATTTGATTATTGTAACAGGCGGAACTGGCATTGCACCCAGGGATATTACGATTGAGACGGTAAAGCCGCTGCTTCAAAAGGAAATTCCGGGATTTGGAGAGTTTTTTCGTTATTTAAGTTTCACAGAAGATATTGGCACAAAAGCGATGTTATCCAGAGCGTTAGCGGGAACAGCTAAAGGCGGAAAACTGCTTTTTGCTCTGCCGGGCTCGCGCGGGGCGGTTGATCTAGCGATGCGGAAGTTGATTTTGCCGGAAGCGGCACATTTGCTTCATGAAGCTAGAAAATAAAAAGGGCATAAAAAGTGTAGAGCTTTTTATTCGGTGGTAGAGGAAAGGAAAAGCGGCCGCTTAACTGCGGCCGCGCTCATAGTCTCCGTTTTTGCCGCCTGACTTTTTCTGCAAATACGTTGGACCGATCACCATTTCTTTCCCGGATGCTTTACACATATCATAAATAGTGAGTGCAGCGGCTGAAGCGGCAGTCAATGCCTCCATCTCAACCCCGGTTACACCCTTTGTTTTTGCTTCTGCCTCAATGAATACAACAAAGCGGCCGGCTGCTTCGTCTACTTCCCAATGGAACGTGATATTAACGCCGGTTAAAGGAATAGGGTGGCACATGGGAATAATTGAAGAGGTTTGTTTAGCGGCCATGATGCCGGCTACTTGGGCAACGGCGAAGACATCCCCTTTTTTATTTGTACCTTGCGTGATCTGCTCATAAATAGATTGGTTTACTTCGATAGAGGAATGAGCGACAGCAAGACGGACCGTTTCCGCTTTCTCGGAAACATCCACCATTTTAGCGTGTCCCTGCTCATTAAAATGCGTGAATTCAGACATACAAACATCCTTTCAAGTAATAGATAATCTCAGTATAGCATGGGGAAAAGAAAGCGAGGAAAAGAGAATGGTTGAAAAGCGACAGCCGATTGCAGTAAAAGAGGCGATTGAGAGAGTGATGAAACGGGTGACACATTTAACAGAAGAAACGGTACCGCTTCATGAAGCATACGGGCGGATTTTAGCGGAGCCGGTTCAAGCCAGTCACGATGTGCCCCCGTTTGATCGTTCTCCGTATGACGGATTTGCCGTCCGCTCTGCCGACACAAAAGGCGCCTCTGGCGAGTCGCGTGTCGAGTTTCGCGTCATTGATCACATTGGCGCAGGAGCTGTGTCGCCGCATACAGTCGGCGCAGGAGAAGCAATTCGTATCATGACCGGAGCGCCGCTGCCAGACGGAGCGGACGCTGTTGTGATGCTGGAGCAGACAGTGATCACAGAGGATACGTTTACCATTCGCAAGCCATTTGAACCGCTTGAAAACGTGTCGTTAAGAGGAGAAGATGCACAAGAAGGAGAGATCATCGTCGAAGCCGGCACTTTTATCCAGCCTGGCGTGATCGCTGTCCTGGCAACATTCGGATACGCACAGGTGCGTGTAGCGAAAAAGCCGGTCGTCGGGCTGCTAGCAACAGGCACCGAGCTTGTTGACGTTCATGAGCCGCTTGCGCCGGGGAAAATCCGTAACTCAAATGGTCCTATGATTGCTGCACAGCTGGCGCGAATGGGCATAGAGTGCCGGCTGCTTGGTTCGCTTCCCGATGATGAGGATGCCTGCTTTGATATGGTGAAAGCGGCAATTAATGAATGTGATGCCGTCATCACAACGGGCGGAGTATCGGTAGGTGATTTTGACTTCCTGCCGGCCGTATACGGCCGTCTCGGAGCTGAGGTATTATTTAATAAAGTACAGATGCGTCCTGGCAGTGTTACAACGGTTGCTCATGTGCGGGATACTTTTTTATTTGGCTTGTCTGGAAACCCATCCGCCTGCTTTGTTGGCTTTGAGCTTTTTGTGCGTCCCGCTCTTCTTTCCATGATGGGGAGCGGCCGGCCGTATTTGCCTTATGAGAAGGCGGTGCTGGCGGCAGATTTTAAAAAGCCAAATCCGTTTAACCGGTTTATTCGGGCTGTTTATACATCCGCGCCATCAGGTGCGGTGGTCAGCCCGGCGGGATTTAATAAATCGAACTCGGTCACATCGATTGCAAGAGGAAACGCGTTTATTGTATTGCCTGGCGGCACGCGCGGATTCCAAAAAGGTGATGAAGTAGATGTACTGATCATTGGATCGGAGGAAGGAGCAGCAATATGGGAGCTGAATTAAAACCATTTCATGTAACAGAGGAGCCGCTTGACGGAGCGCCGTATATGGATTACGTCACGCACCCGGGAGCAGGTGCGGTTACACTGTTTGCTGGTACAGTTCGTGAGTGGACAAATGGAAAGCGGACAATGTACTTAAAATATGAAGCATACGTGCCAATGGCTGAAAAAAAGCTGGCGCAAATCGGTGATGAAATTATAGAGAAATGGCCGGGTTCACGCGTAGCGATTGTTCATCGGATTGGCGAGCTTGCTATTTCTGACATTGCGGTGATTATCGCTGTCTCCTCTCCGCATCGAAGAGCTGCTTATGAAGCGAATGAATACGCGATTGAGCAAATCAAAAAAGTGGTCCCAATCTGGAAAAAAGAAATATGGGAAGATGGAGAAGAATGGATCGGCGATCAAGCTTATAAACCGGAAGGAGGCAAAGCATGATTTATCTGTATTATTTTGCGGGCTTAAAAGAAGCGGCCGGAAAAGCCGAAGAAGAGCTTGCATGGGAGAGCGGCACTGCAGCAGATGTGCTGCAGTGGGCCAAAACATCGTATCCAGAGTTTGATTTTTCCGCTGTGCAAATAGCGGTTAATGAAGAATATGTACTCGAAGGTGAGCCTGTTCACCCAGGTGATCACGTAGCTTTTATTCCACCGGTAAGCGGAGGATAACCAAAACTATGAAAAAGGACTGAGCGCTTTGAACATAACCGATACACTTCAGCGTCCATTGCGTGATTTGCGGATTTCCGTAACTGACCGGTGCAACTTTCGCTGTACGTATTGTATGCCGAAGGAGATTTTTGGTGATGATTACGCGTTTATGCCGAAAAGCGAGCTTCTCTCTTTTGAAGAAATCACACGGCTGGCAGCGCTATTTATAGGATTTGGCGTTAAGAAAGTGCGGCTGACAGGTGGAGAACCGCTGCTGCGTCGTGATCTGCCGGAGTTAATCCGCATGCTGTCAGCGCTTGACGGACTAGAAGACATCGGTCTGACGACAAACGGACTTTTGCTGAAGCAGCATGGTAAATCGTTGTTCGATGCAGGGCTTCGGCGGCTGAACATCAGTCTAGATGCGTTATCAAAAGAAACGTTCGGGAAGATGAATGGCCGGGGAGTTTCACCGGATGTTATTCTTCAAAATATTGACTACGCGCAGTCACTTGGATTTACAGTGAAGGTCAATATGGTCGTGCAAAAAGGCGTGAACGATCATGAAGTCGTTCCGATGGCGGCTTATTTTAAGGAGCGGGACATCACTCTCCGTTTTATTGAATTTATGGATGTAGGCACAGACAACGGCTGGAGTTTTAAACAAGTCGTCACAAAAGGAGAGCTTCTTGACCGCCTTCGCGAAACAGAAGAACTCATTCCAGCCGAAGCAGCTTATTTCGGTGAAGTAGCCGGACGGTATCGTTATAAAGATGCGAAAGCAGAAGTTGGGTTCATTCCTTCTGTTTCTGAGTCGTTTTGTTCTTCCTGCACACGCGCCCGGCTTTCATCGGATGGAAAGTTTTATACGTGCTTGTTTGCGACAAATGGATTTGATATAAGAGAACTGCTGCGCTCCGGTGCTTCAGACGAAGAGCTGGCCCAGGCTATTCGCGGTGTATGGGAAAAGCGGACAGACCGCTACTCCGATGAACGAACAGAGCAAACGGCGAAAAGCCGTAAAAAAATCGGCATGTCTTATATTGGCGGATAAAAGCAGCGCTGGCTCCTTTGATCAAGGGGGCCGGCGCTTTTGTTTTATCGGCTTGTCCCGTATACTTACTTTTATAAAAGCGCTTTCTTGATCAAGGGAGGATCATGATGAACTATCGCGAACTGGGCAATACGGGATTGAAGGTAAGCGAAATCAGCTTTGGTACGTGGGCAATCGGCGGCTCTTGGGGAAAACGACAGATGAAGAATCATTAAAAGCCCTGGATTACGCAATGGAACAAAGTGTGAATTTTTTTGATACAGCCGATGTTTACGGAGACGGCCATAGTGAACGGCTGTTGGCCAACGCCACCAAAGGAAGAGAAGATGAGGTTTATGTTGCAACGAAGTTTTGCTGCCAAGGCGATATTCATGCGCCAGAAACGTATTCTTATGAACAAGTCAGTACGTATTGCGAAGCAAGTTTAAGAAGACTGGCGCGTGAGAGAATTGATTTGTATCAAATTCACTGTCCGGCTACAAAGATTTTGGAGGAAGGCGAGGTCTTTCATGTTTTGGACCGCCTTCAAAGAGAAGGAAAAGTGCAGCACTACGGAGTCAGTGTAGAAAGCGTCGAAGAGGGCCTTCTTTGCCTTGAACACCCAAACGTCAAAAGCCTGCAGGTGACTTTCAACCTTTTTCGCCAAAAGCCCGCGGAAGAGCTGTTTCAAAGAGCGAAGAAACAGGGCGTTGGTATTATCGTCCGCCTTCCGCTTGCGAGCGGCCTGCTGACGGGCAAGTTCAAGCAAAGCGATACGTTTGAAGAGGACGATCACCGCCATTTTAACAATGATGGATATGCATTTAATGTTGGTGAAACCTTTGCGGGGCTTGGCTTTCAAAAAGGCGTTGAGCTTTCGGATGAATTAAAGTGGATGGCAGAGGGAAGAGGATCGATGGCAGAAGCTTCTCTTCGCTGGATACTCGACTATCCGGAAGTAACGTGCATCATTCCCGGATTTAAAAACACGCGGCAAGTCGAGCAAAACCTGCGGGCGCTCCACACACCTTCTTTCACACAGGAAGAGCAGGAGCGGATCAAAACGTTTTATGATGAAAAAGTAAAACAGCATATTCGTGGTGTTTATTAATGGATGCCTGCTCTCCAACGGTGGAGAAGCAGGTCCTTTTTTTGATATGATACGATTAATACATATAAGGATAGGAGCGATTAGATGTACGAGGAGTATACTGCGTTTGCGATTGAGCTTGGAAAGGAAGCGGGTGCTTTTTTACGGCCGAATGCCGGAAAAGCGGGCGGACAGACAATCAAAGCAGCAAAGGATTTCGTTACGGAAATGGATATCAAAGTCGAAGCGCTTATTATCGAACGAATTCAACAGAAGTATCCAGAACATCGCATTTTCAGTGAAGAAGCTGGAGTGATTGAGGCGGACAGTGACTACGAATGGGTAATTGATCCGATTGATGGAACGATTAACTACAGCATTGGCGTACCGCAGTATGGTGTCTCCATTGCGCTTACATACAAAGGGGAACCGATTGTCGGAGTCATTGATCTGCCAGGGCTGGATGAAACGTATTGGGCATCAAAAGGCGGCGGTGCTTTTAAGGATGGTGAACCGATTCGTGTAAGGAATGTGCCTTTGGCGGAATCCTTTGTTTCACATAGTGATTTCGCGAAAGACGGCAGCAAAGAAGCGAATGTGCAGCGGCTCGATCTGCTTTCGAAGATTGTAAACGATGTATACCGTGTCCGTATTATTGGCACGGCAGCTGTTACGCTCGCATACATTGCAGCCGGAAAATGGGATGCTGCACTTTATATGAACCCGGCTTTTTATGATATTGCGGCAGGTCAGCTTCTTGTAACTGAAGCAGGAGGTGTAATGGCAGCAGCCGGTCCGTATACGATGTTTGGACAGAAACAGGCGGCTGACAAACTCGTTTCTTTACTTGAGGAAGCAAAATGAAGCTGATTGCTATAGATATGGATGGAACACTTCTCAGCAGCCAAAATAAGATTCCGCATGAAAATATAGAAGCGATACGCAAAGCGCAGAAAAAAGGAATAGAGGTTGTCATCTCAACTGGACGCTCATACCCGGATGCTTCAAAGCTTATGAAGGAGGCTGGACTGGTCACCTGGATTATCGGCGCGAACGGAGCGACAATACATGACCCGTCCGGAACCTGTGTCCAGGCTGTTTCCTTAAGCAGGGAACAGGCAGAAGAGATCCTTGCTTATTTTGAAGGGCGCAGCTTTTACTACGAGGTATTTTCGGAACAAAGCATTTTTTCACCGAACAATGGCCATGAATTGGTGAAAGTTGAAATGGACCGTATTCTAACCGCCAACCCGCATGCGGACCGTGAAGAAATGAAAGAAGCGGCCGAGCGGCAGTTTAGTCAGGAACCTTTTCGTTTTGTAACGTCTTATAAAGAGATACTGCAGGAAACGAATCAGTTTTTTAATTTGCTCGCTTTTTCTTATGATGAAGAAAAATTGCAGGAAGCATGGGACCGTTATGCGGGCCGGCGTGATCTTGCTCTGACGGCTTCAGCGAGTCATGTGTTCGATATTATGCATCCGGATGTTTCAAAAGGCAATGCTGTTCGGAAGCTGGCTGATCAATTTGGTGTCAAAACAGAAGAAACGATGGCGATCGGCGACAACTTCAATGATATATCGATGTTTGAAGCCGCCGGCCGGAGTGTGGCAATGGGCAATGCGCCGGAAGGAGTAAAAGAAAAAGCGGGGGCTGTCACACTCGCCAACGACGAATTTGGCGTCGCTCATGCGATTCGCCAGCTCTTGTAAAATCCTTCTTTCTTTATACGTATTTTGGGATTATAATGAAACGCATATTTCTAAAATTAAGGATAAGTGAGTGATAAACAATGGAGCCGAAAAAATGCAGAGAATCTCGTGTCGTGCGGACAAGCCGGGTGTTTCCAAACGATGTAAACAATCATAATACATTATTTGGGGGACGTCTGATGAGTGATGTGGACCAGGTTGCGTCCATTTCAGCTGCGCGCCACAGCCGGAAGGAATGTGTAACGGCTTCAACCGATTCTGTCGACTTTTTACATCCGATCCGCCCGAGCGATTCGGTTTGCTTTGAATCGTTTGTGACGTGGACAGGCAGTTCTTCGATGGAAGTCTTTGTTAAAATTATTGCGGAAGATTTAAAAACCGGTGCGAGAAAAATCGCGGCTACTGCTTTTTTGACGTTTGTTGCTCTTGACGACAACCGGCGTCCGGCTCCTGTTCCAGGTGTGATCCCTGTTACGAATGAAGAAAAAAAGCTGAATGAAACGGCACCAATGCGGGCACAAAAGCGGAAAGAGCGGAAAAAGGACAGTAAAGAATTAGCGGCTTATTTAACAACAGACAAATTAGAGTCGTAAGTCGTCTCGTTTGATCCCACTTCCTTTTTTTGAAATAATGAGCAGGAAATGATTTGGAAAGAGGTGCTCATATACAATGAAAGTGCTGGTAGTTGGAGCAAACGGACAAATCGGGCAAAAATTAGTCGGGCTTCTGCAGGGTAGTGAAAAGCACGAAGCACAGGCTATGGTACGCAAGGAAGAACAAGCGGAAGCGCTGAGGGAAAAAGGAATAGAAGCGGTTGTTGCCAATCTGGAAGGCAGTGTAGATGAGCTGACAGATGCGGCGTATGGCTGTGATGCGATTGTTTTTACCGCTGGATCCGGCGGTCACACCGGTCCTGATAAAACGCTTTTGATTGACTTGGACGGAGCAGCAAAAATGGTGGAAGCAGCCGAAAAAATCGGAGTAAAAAGATTTTTGATGGTGAGTGCACTGCAAGCGAACAATCGCGAAAACTGGAATAAAGCGATTCTTCCTTACTATGCAGCGAAGCACTATGCAGACCGTGCAGTTGAACAAAGCTCACTGACTTATACGATTGTGCGCCCTGGCGGCTTGTTGGATGAGCCAGGCACAGGCAGAGTGGAGGCGGGCGAACAGCTTGAGCGCGGTTCCATTCCGCGTGAAGACGTAGCATCGGTCGTTTTTCATGCACTTGACGAGGCACATACGTTTAACCGTTCCTTTGATCTGATCTCTGGAGAAAAGTCGATCAGCAGTGCGTTAAAACAAATTTAAAAACAGCTCTCCCTGTGAAACAGGAGAGCTGTTTTTTTAATGAATGGCTTTAAGATCAATTCGTTCAATAAATTCAACAAACGCTCTGACAATATTTAATTCAAGCGATTCCTCATGAAAAAACATCCAGCCTTTCCGCTTGATCAGTTCGCCGTTTGGCTGCCTTAAAGGGGTTTTATGAAGATTTTCGATGTCTTCTAAAATCATGCTTGGCAAAATGGCATAGCCGAGACCGTTTGCCACCATGTTTTTGCACGTGCCGGCTTTGTCAACGTCAATGCTGATTAAAGGAGGCTTCGCATAATTTTCTGCCCACCAGTTATCGACGACCATTTTCAGTCCTTGATCAGTCCTATAATCAATTCTCGGATGGTCAGGCAGGTTCTCCAGGTCAATTTCATGCTTCGATGCCACACAGATGGTTTCTTCAAACAGGAGGCGCTTTTGGTCTTTCCAGCCGTAATCACCTTTGACGAATCCAACGTGTACATTCTGGTTGTGTATTAAATGGGTAATATGGCTGCTCCATTCTGTCACAACTTTGAACTCGACATTTGGATATTCTTCTTTAAACATTTTTAAAAGGCCCGGCAGCTTATAATCCGTAAAAAAAGTTGAGACACCAAGACGAAGTGTGCCGGACATCGTATTTTCCATATTTAACACGTTTTCTTTGATTTTCTGCATGCGGTGAATCATATCGTCTGCACATTTTGCTAAATAATCTCCCTGCGGTGTAAACTGTACACCGCGCCTTCCACGTGTGACAATCTGCACGCCAAACTCTTTTTCCATTTGTTTCAGCCGGTTTGTCAGAGCAGGCTGGGAAATATAAAGCGCCCGCGCGGCGCTTGTAATATTTTTATGTGCATGCAGTGTTTGTAATATAAGCCAGTCGCGTTCATCCATTTGACCGTCTCCTTACAGATATAATCAATATTTATCGTTAAGTATAGATAAACGATATTTTATTTATTTCTCTTTTTTTATTATAGTAAATAGTAGAACAAGACGAAAGAAGGAGTCCCCATGAAAGAAACAAAATGGCTGTTTATTGCCATAAGCGCTATTGGAGGGCTGCTGCTTTCCATGACTGGCCTGTCGATTGGCTGGATGCTCGGCACACTTTTAGCCGCTATGCTTATTTCTTTCACTAAGCCAAACGTTTTAGGAAAGAAAGGCGTTCCGAAATACTGGCTTTATGCTGGTCAATGTATTTTAGGTATTGAGCTTGGTCAAAAAATCAATCTTTCCGTTCTTACTGTTTTTCAAAAGGATTGGGCGGTTATTATCATTATGCTCCTGCTTTCGATCGTATTTTCGCTCCTGTCAGGTGTGGTTTTGTGGAAATTCAGCAAAACAGATATGCTGACAAGCTTTTTCAGTACAGCTCCTGGCGGTTTGTCGGCTATGCCGGGAATTGCCGAAGAAGTAGGGGCTAATACAGCGGTTGTCAGCATTTTGCAGACGATGCGTGTGTTTTTGGTTATCTTTATTATCCCTATCGTTGTTTCGGTCCTCGTATTCCACCCATCTGCCGCTTCTGCTGCCCAAACAGCTCCTTCTGTATTTGAATGGACCAGCTTTGGCTGGACAGCGGTCCTCGCTGTAACAGCGTATGCGGGCTACCATGTCGGAAAAAAATTAAAGTTTCCTGCTCCCTGGCTGCTGGGAGGCATGCTGTCAACAGCAATTGTACAGGCAGGTACATCTTCTGCGGTCGGATACGATATGCAGGCTTACTGGCCGCATGAAATTATGATCCTTTCGCAGATTGTGATTGCTGCTTCCATTGGATCAAGGTTTCGAAAAGAAATGTTTTATGGGTTAAAGCAGACCATTGCTATTGCGTTTATTAGTACGGTTCTGTTTATTAGCGCTATGTTTGTTTGCGCGTATATCGTGTCAAAAGCAACGGGCCTCGCGTTTATGACGGCTGCTTTGGCTTTTGCGCCAGGCGGCGTAGCGGAAATGGCAACTACCGCAGTCGTTCTCAATGCTGATGCGACTTTTGTTGTAGCTGTTCAAGTTTTGCGTATTATTGCGGTGATCCTCGTGCTGCCGCCAGTATTCCGAATGCTGCACGCGTGGGAGAGAAGAAAAGAAGCTCATTCTCATGCATCCGTTTAGTACAATTAACTTTTAACCCTGTTTTTCTTCTCTTCTTTAGTAGAAGAGAAGAAAAACAGGGTTATTTTTTTAGTCTTCTTTTAAAAAGGTTTGACTTTTAAAAAGAAAAAGTGTTATATTTAATACCGTCGCTTGAACAGTAAGTCAAAACATGAAAATCTTAAATGGTTTTGGTTAATATCTTTTCAAAAAGATTGACTAGAATTGAGAGACATGATAAAGTGATGTATCTTCGTTAATAACTTGTCAGTGTGAAATAAATAAACTTTAAAAAAGTTGTTGACATTGAAAAGTGATTAATGATATGATGTTATAGCTGTCGCAGAGATGGCGCGAACGAATTGAACATTGAAAACTGAACAAAATCAATAAAAACGTCAACGTTTTAATTTTTATCTTCCATTAAAAACACCCCGTGTTTTAATGGAAACAAATGAGCAAGTCAAACTTTTTTGGAGAGTTTGATCCTGGCTCAGGACGAACGCTGGCGGCGTGCCTAATACATGCAAGTCGAGCGGACTTGACAGAGCTTGCTCTGTTCAAGTTAGCGGCGGACGGGTGAGTAACACGTGGGTAACCTGCCTGTAAGATTGGGATAACTCCGGGAAACCGGGGCTAATACCGAATAACATCAAGAACCGCATGGTTCTTGATTGAAAGGCGGCTTCGGCTGTCACTTACAGATGGACCCGCGGCGCATTAGCTAGTTGGTGAGGTAACGGCTCACCAAGGCGACGATGCGTAGCCGACCTGAGAGGGTGATCGGCCACACTGGGACTGAGACACGGCCCAGACTCCTACGGGAGGCAGCAGTAGGGAATCTTCCGCAATGGACGAAAGTCTGACGGAGCAACGCCGCGTGAGTGAAGAAGGTTTTCGGATCGTAAAACTCTGTTGTCAGGGAAGAACAAGTACGGGAGTAACTGCCCGTACCTTGACGGTACCTGGCCAGAAAGCCACGGCTAACTACGTGCCAGCAGCCGCGGTAATACGTAGGTGGCAAGCGTTGTCCGGAATTATTGGGCGTAAAGCGCGCGCAGGCGGCCTTTTAAGTCTGATGTGAAAGCCCACGGCTCAACCGTGGAGGGTCATTGGAAACTGGAAGGCTTGAGTGCAGAAGAGAAGAGCGGAATTCCACGTGTAGCGGTGAAATGCGTAGAGATGTGGAGGAACACCAGTGGCGAAGGCGGCTCTTTGGTCTGTAACTGACGCTGAGGCGCGAAAGCGTGGGGAGCGAACAGGATTAGATACCCTGGTAGTCCACGCCGTAAACGATGAGTGCTAAGTGTTGGGGGGTTTCCGCCCCTCAGTGCTGCAGCTAACGCATTAAGCACTCCGCCTGGGGAGTACGGCCGCAAGGCTGAAACTCAAAGGAATTGACGGGGGCCCGCACAAGCGGTGGAGCATGTGGTTTAATTCGAAGCAACGCGAAGAACCTTACCAGGTCTTGACATCCCGCTGACCGGTCTGGAGACAGATCTTCCCCTTCGGGGGCAGCGGTGACAGGTGGTGCATGGTTGTCGTCAGCTCGTGTCGTGAGATGTTGGGTTAAGTCCCGCAACGAGCGCAACCCTTGATCTTAGTTGCCAGCATTTAGTTGGGCACTCTAAGGTGACTGCCGGTGACAAACCGGAGGAAGGTGGGGATGACGTCAAATCATCATGCCCCTTATGACCTGGGCTACACACGTGCTACAATGGATGGTACAAAGGGCTGCAAGACCGCGAGGTTTAGCCAATCCCATAAAACCATTCTCAGTTCGGATTGCAGGCTGCAACTCGCCTGCATGAAGCTGGAATCGCTAGTAATCGCGGATCAGCATGCCGCGGTGAATACGTTCCCGGGCCTTGTACACACCGCCCGTCACACCACGAGAGTTTGCAACACCCGAAGTCGGTGGGGTAACCCTTACGGGAGCCAGCCGCCGAAGGTGGGGCAGATGATTGGGGTGAAGTCGTAACAAGGTAGCCGTATCGGAAGGTGCGGCTGGATCACCTCCTTTCTAAGGATATTTACGGAAGTGAGAACTTGGTTCTCACAAACGTTTGACGTTTGATTTTGTTCAGTTTTGAAGGTTCAATCCTTCAAGATGAAACTGTTCTTTGAAAACTGGATAGAAGCAACACATTGTATGACCAAAGCAAAAAACCGAGTAAGATACACCGCCATTTTAGGTTAAGTTAGAAAGGGCGCACGGTGGATGCCTTGGCACTAGGAGCCGAAGAAGGACGGGACTAACACCGATATGCTCCGGGGAGCTGTAAGTAAGCTTTGATCCGGAGATTTCCGAATGGGGAAACCCACCATCCGTAATGGGATGGTACCCCTGCCTGAATACATAGGGCAGGAGGAGGCATACCCGGGGAACTGAAACATCTAAGTACCCGGAGGAAGAGAAAGCAAACGCGATTCCCTGAGTAGCGGCGAGCGAAACGGGACATAGCCCAAACCAAGAAGCTTGCTTCTTGGGGTTGTAGGACACTCTATACGGAGTTACAAAGGAAGAGGATAGGTGAAGCGATCTGGAAAGATCCGCGAAACAAGGTAACAGCCCTGTAGCTGAAATCTTCTTCTCTCTTGAGTGTATCCTGAGTACGGCGGAACACGAGGAATTCCGTCGGAATCCGGGAGGACCATCTCCCAAGGCTAAATACTCCCTAGTGACCGATAGTGAACCAGTACCGTGAGGGAAAGGTGAAAAGCACCCCGGAAGGGGAGTGAAAGAGATCCTGAAACCGTGTGCCTACAAGTAGTTAGAGCCCTTTAACGGGTGATAGCGTGCCTTTTGTAGAATGAACCGGCGAGTTACGATTTCATGCAAGGTTAAGCTGATAAGGCGGAGCCGCAGCGAAAGCGAGTCTGAACAGGGCGTTTGAGTATGAGGTCGTAGACCCGAAACCAGGTGATCTACCCATGTCCAGGATGAAGGTGAGGTAACACTCACTGGAGGTCCGAACCCACGCACGTTGAAAAGTGCGGGGATGAGGTGTGGGTAGCGGTGAAATTCCAATCGAACCTGGAGATAGCTGGTTCTCTCCGAAATAGCTTTAGGGCTAGCCTCAAACGAAGAGTACTGGAGGTAGAGCACTGTTTGGACTAGGGGCCCATCCCGGGTTACCGAATTCAGACAAACTCCGAATGCCAGATACTTATGTTTGGGAGTCAGACTGCGAGTGATAAGATCCGTAGTCAAGAGGGAAACAGCCCAGACCACCAGCTAAGGTCCCAAAGTATACGTTAAGTGGAAAAGGATGTGGAGTTGCCCAGACAACCAGGATGTTGGCTTAGAAGCAGCCACCATTTAAAGAGTGCGTAATAGCTCACTGGTCGAGTGACTCTGCGCCGAAAATGTACCGGGGCTAAACGTATCACCGAAGCTGTGGATTGACACCTTATGGTGTCAGTGGTAGGAGAGCGTTCCAGGGGCTGTGAAGCCAGACCGGAAGGACTGGTGGAGCGCCTGGAAGTGAGAATGCCGGTATGAGTAGCGAAAGAAGGGTGAGAATCCCTTCCACCGAATGCCTAAGGTTTCCTGAGGAAGGCTCGTCCTCTCAGGGTTAGTCGGGACCTAAGCCGAGGCCGAAAGGCGTAGGCGATGGATAACAGGTTGATATTCCTGTACCACCAAGCATCGTTTGAGTGATGGGGGGACGCAGGAGGATAGGAGATCACGCAGCTGGATACGCGTGTTTAAGCAGTCAGGCTGGAAATGAGGCAAATCCCATTTCCGTTAAGGCTGAGCTGTGATGACGAGGGAATTTTAGTACCGAAGTCTTCGATTCCACACTGCCAAGAAAAGCCTCTAGCGAGATGTAAGGTGCCCGTACCGTAAACCGACACAGGTAGGCGAGGAGAGAATCCTAAGGTGAGCGAGTGAACTCTCGTTAAGGAACTCGGCAAAATGACCCCGTAACTTCGGGAGAAGGGGTGCTCTGGTAGGGTGCAAGCCCGAGAGAGCCGCAGTGAATAGGCCCAGGCGACTGTTTAGCAAAAACACAGGTCTCTGCAAAGCCGCAAGGCGACGTATAGGGGCTGACGCCTGCCCGGTGCTGGAAGGTTAAGAGGAGGGCTTAGCGCAAGCGAAGGTCTAAATTGAAGCCCCAGTAAACGGCGGCCGTAACTATAACGGTCCTAAGGTAGCGAAATTCCTTGTCGGGTAAGTTCCGACCCGCACGAAAGGCGCAACGATCTGGGCACTGTCTCAACGAGAGACTCGGTGAAATTATAGTACCTGTGAAGATGCAGGTTACCCGCGACAGGACGGAAAGACCCCGTGGAGCTTTACTGCAGCCTGATATTGAATTTTGGCACAGTCTGCACAGGATAGGCAGGAGCCTTGGAAGCCGGAGCGCCAGCTTCGGTGGAGGCGCTGGTGGGATACTGCCCTGACTGTGTTGAAATTCTAACCCGCACCCGTAATCCGGGTGGGAGACAGTGTCAGGCGGGCAGTTTGACTGGGGCGGTCGCCTCCTAAAATGTAACGGAGGCGCCCAAAGGTTCCCTCAGAATGGTTGGAAATCATTCGCAGAGTGTAAAGGCACAAGGGAGCTTGACTGCGAGACCTACAAGTCGAGCAGGGACGAAAGTCGGGCTTAGTGATCCGGTGGTTCCGCATGGAAGGGCCATCGCTCAACGGATAAAAGCTACCCCGGGGATAACAGGCTTATCTCCCCCAAGAGTCCACATCGACGGGGAGGTTTGGCACCTCGATGTCGGCTCATCGCATCCTGGGGCTGTAGTCGGTCCCAAGGGTTGGGCTGTTCGCCCATTAAAGCGGTACGCGAGCTGGGTTCAGAACGTCGTGAGACAGTTCGGTCCCTATCCGTCGCGGGCGCAGGAAATTTGAGAGGAGCTGTCCTTAGTACGAGAGGACCGGGATGGACACACCGCTGGTGTACCAGTTGTCTCGCCAGAGGCATCGCTGGGTAGCTATGTGTGGACGGGATAAGTGCTGAAAGCATCTAAGCATGAAGCCCCCCTCAAGATGAGATTTCCCATTACGCAAGTAAGTAAGATCCCTTGAAGATGACGAGGTAGATAGGTTCGAGGTGGAAGTGCGGCGACGCATGGAGCTGACGAATACTAATCGATCGAGGACTTAATCAATGTACACTTGGCGTGTAACAGAAAGGTTTTTTACCCATACAATAACGCTTCTATCCAGTTTTGAAAGAACACTTCTTTCAAACTTCATAGTCAGGTGGCAATAGCGAAGAGGTCACACCCGTTCCCATCCCGAACACGGCCGTTAAGCTCTTCAGCGCCGATGGTAGTTGGGGGTTTCCCCCTGTGAGAGCAGGACGCCGCCTGGCAGAATAATGTGATCTGTATTGAAAACACGCTCATTCAAATGTAAAATTTGAATGAGCGTGTTTTTTTGTTTTGTTTGTAAGATACTGGGTGTGATTTCAAAGGGATAAACGTTTTAACCTAATAAGGGCAGGGTAGAGTAAATTTGAATACGTGTGAAAGTGACACTGCCTTCTTCCTAGATTCCACTCCTTTAAAGGAATCATTTCGTTTATCTTTTATTATGTCTAATCGGGGTGTAAAAAGCATAAAAGGTGGAGGTGGATGAAGCATAGGAGTAATCCTCTTTTTTATTTTCCTTTTGATTTCTTTTCAAAAAGAATGTTCAAAGCATTTTTAGCTAATAATATAAGGAGTTGATACCTATACCTTCACATCGGATAAGGTCACCTAAATCATGAAGCGGGCGAGTGGACTATCCACCTGCTTGAAAAGAATGATGAATTAAGACGTAAAAGAGACGGAGGATGACAGGATGAAACCGGTAAAAATTTCATATATTATTCCAGCCTACAATGAAGCTGAAAATATCCCTAAAGTACTTCAGGCCATCAATCAAGAAATGAATGGTCAATTCTACGCATATGAAGTTATTTTTGTTGATGACGGAAGCGCTGATGATACACTGGATGTTATAAAGCAGCTGGCATTTCATTGTAATGAAGTTCAATATATCTCCTTTACCCGCAATTTTGGAAAAGAGTCTGCTATGCTGGCAGGTCTTCAGCATGCCCAGGGTGATGCGGTTATTTTGATGGATGCCGATTTGCAGCACCCGCCTTCTCTTATTTCCCAGCTGTTAAAAGGATATGAAGAAGGGTATGACCAAGTTATTGCCAAGCGGAATCGAACTGGTGATTCTCCTGTTCGCTCTATTATTTCCTCGTTCTTTTATCGACTTGTTAACCATACAGTCGATGTAAAACTGACAGATGGAGAAGGCGATTTCCGTCTTTTAAGCCGCAGAGCAGTGAATGCCTTGTTAACGTTAAGTGAAGGAAATCGATTTTCTAAGGGATTGTATTCATGGATCGGATATGGACAGAAAACTATATCTTATGAAAATGTAGCCAGAGAATGCGGCGAAACAAAATGGTCTTTCCCAAAACTTCTGAATTACGCCATTGATGGGATTGTTTCGTTCAACCATAAGCCTCTTCGTGCCTGCTTTTACACAGGAGCGCTTGTGTTATTTATGTCGCTTGTTTATATAGCCATTACTTTTGTTCAGATCATGCGGACAGGAGTAGTCGTGCCTGGATACTTTACTCTTATCTCTGCTGTTCTTTTTTTAGGCGGGGTTCAGCTTGTTTGTATGGGTATTATCGGAGAATACATTGGAAGAATTTATAACGAAACGAAAAAGAGGCCTCATTATTTAATTCAGCATACGAGTATTGGGGCACCAAAAGAAAAGAGAGAAAAACATGCTATCTATTCCTAATGAATTTTTGAAATTTATTATTGTTGGTGTCATTAACACCGGTCATTATTATGCGGTATACATACTTATGCTGCATGGATTGGGATTACATTTTTTTGCCGCGCATATGATCGGTTTTATCAGCAGTTTAATCGGCTCTTTTTTCTTAAACACGCTATATACGTACAAAGTAAAGCCGACTTGGTCCGCGTTTATCCGGTTTCCATTAACGCAGCTGTTTAATACAGGGATGACAGCTGTGTTATTATATCTGTTTGTTGAACAGTTTGGTATGAACAGTAGTTTCGCGCCGCTTGTGGCCGTTTTCTTTACGCTGCCCGCTACGTTTATTCTGACAGGGAGAATTTTAAAAAAGCCATGCGAAAAAGAGAAAACACATCTACATTCTTACATAAAATAAGCCCTTCAGGAAAAAAGGCTTCTTTTTTCTTTTTATTTTTATCGAGCTTAATTATGGCTCTTTTGAGTCATTTGTTTTTTATTATGCAATGGTTTGATGGGCATTACATGACGGGCATGAATGATGGCTTGTCACAAATGCAGCCTTTTAAGGAACTGCTTTACAATGAATTTAAAAAAGGCGAGTTTTTTTATTCTCCCGATTTTGGGCTGGGCGGGAGTATGTATACACAGCTTAGTTATTATTTTTTTAATTCGATCGTTTTTCTTCTTACAGCAGGTGTAACATTTGTTCTGGAGAGTATAGGACTTATTGGAAAGCCGGATCTTTTTTATTGGGCGGATGCCATTTTAGTTGTCAGCGTCCTTAGGCTAACCGTTATTTTGATGATAACGACGTTTTACTTTCGGTACATGACTCTCTCAAAGCTGCCTGCTTTTGTCGGTGCGGTTGTTTATGGTACAAGCATTATTTACTTTCGGTATGTGACCTACTGGGAATTTTTTTCGGATTCGATGATTTGGCTTCCACTGCTTTTAATCGGTGTCGAAAAAGTAATACGGGAAGAAAAACCATGGTTTTTTCTTGCAGCTGTTTCGATCAGCTTATTTGATAATTTTTACTTTTCGTATGTTAACTTCTTGCTTGCAGGCATTTATATTTTATTCCGGTGGATTTTCAAGCTCTCAGAAGGAGAAACATCAGTAAAAAAACAAATTAAGCTGTTTTTGCTGACCGGTATTGCGGGATTTGGCATTAGTGCTTTTTCTTTTATCCCTGCTGTATATGGATTCTTGAATAATTACCGGCCGCCTTACACGGAGCAAATTCCTCTTATTGGTTTTACTGATAACTTTTTAATCAATGGCCTAATCGTATATATACCCGCTTTTGTCGTGTTGAGTCTCTTGCTTGTTTCTTTGTACCAAAATCCGTTGTTCCGTTTTTTTGCTTTTATGACGATTTTTTTAGTCCTTTTACATATGAGCCCGTTTGCGGCGAGTGTTTTTAATGGTTTTTCAGCCCCGCAGTATCGGTGGGAGCATCTTTTGTCTCTTACAGTGGGTGGTACAGCAGCCGCTGCGCTCTCTATTCCGATTCAAATTAAACGAAAAAAGCTCATGGTTGCCTTTGCCTGCGCAGCTGTTTTATATATTCTTTTTTATGTGCTGGACCCTGTTATAACGTTCCAGCGTGCAAAAGATGCCTGGATGGGTGTTTCTGCATTTATAATCGTGGCTGTCTTTTTTGTTCTTGTTATCCGGAAAAGCCGGCACATAAAATCAGTAATGGCGCTGCTGATTATTTTAACAAGTATAGGAGTGGCGAACGCTTATCAGGAAAACCGCCTGTCGGTTTCAGGAACATCTTTTAAAGTGTCCAAAGAGTATATGAATAGTGATCAATACCGAGGTGCTGACCAGCAAAAGGTGATTGCCTTGATTCAGGAGCAGGAAACCGACCCGCTTGCCCGGATTGACTGGACACTTCAGCGTCGGAACAATACCCCAATCATTCATGGCTTCAAAGGAATGAGTGCTTACTCAAGTATTTTAAATGAGCATCTTTTATTCTTTTATTTAAAAGATCTCTATATAGATATGGGCTGGGAAAGTGTCAGCCGCTATGGGACACTTGGAGATCGTGCTAATTTAGAAAGTCTGTTAATGGGCAAATATTATATCAAGAAGAAAGAAGAAGAAGCTGTTCCGTATGGGTTCAAGGAAGCTGTCTCTGCCGGCGAATACGTTGCATATCAAAATGAAAACCTTCTTCCATTTGTCCGTACGACAAGTACCGTATTTTCAGAGCGGGAATTAAAGAATGCTTCGCCCGTGGCCAAAGAACATGCTATGCTCTCGGGAATTATCCTCGATCGTAAAGAGCCGGGAGCTCCTATACCGGAGAGTGCATCCATTATGAAACGTACATCGGTCGAACCTATTCATGCCACCTATGAGAAGGATATACTCAAGGTATCCGAAAAAGGCGGGATTGATGTAGTGGTCAATCAGCCAAATCCGTCTGTTAAAGATTACTACCTTACCTTTACTTTAAGAGGAATCGATAATAAAGATTCGTACGTACTTCAAGTCAATGAGTATAAAACAACCCGAAAAGCGGCCCGTTCTATCTATAAGACGAACGTGGATCAGCTGGTGATAAGAGTAAAAGCGAACAGCCGCATTTCCCTTCGTGTGCCAAAAGGAACCTATGAACTAAAGGATGTGCAGCTGTACGAAGAAACATATGATGTGCTGCGGAAAGCAAAAGCTGAAAGCCGTCAATCATCTGTCGAAGGGCTTCGCTGGGAAGGGAACCGCATTTCTTTTACGTACAACAATACGAACCATAATCAGTATGCCGCTATACCGCTTCCTTATGAAAATGGCTGGCGTTTAACGATAAATGGTGAGAAGCAGGAGATCAAAAAAGCGAATTATGCATTTACAGGCATTGAGCTAAAAGAGGGACGAAACAATGTCGAGCTTGTGTATTATCCGCCTTTCTTTTTCTCGCTTCTCGCTTTATCGGCTTGTACTCTTTTTCTTGTTCTTTTCTTATTTTACCGGACAAAACGATCCGCTTCTTAAAAGAGCGGATCGTTTTTTGTATAAAAAAAGTATGGAGTGGCAATGAAAAAGGGAGAGGGTTCCTGAAAGGAAGGGGGAGCGGCATGAAAATGTTAAGCTTGGCATTGGCGATCGGCTTTGCTGTTCTTCACTTTTCAGCTAAGTATATGGTTTTTTTAAAACGTGTTCCAAGAAGCCGGTTTTTATCTTTTGCTGGCGGTATTGCCGTTTCATATGTATTTGTGCATCTTCTCCCGGATTTAAACACGCATCAGCAGGTACTGGAGAAAGCTCAAAATGGTCTGCTTCGCTTTATTGAGAACCATGCTTATTTGATGGCGCTTATGGGCCTGGCTCTTTTTTATGGACTTGAAGAAGTAGTATCACAGTCCACGAAGAAAAAGGAAACAAAGTCAAGTTCAGGTATATTCTGGCTTCATGTGGGCGTTTTCTTCTTTTACAACATGCTGATTGGTTATTTGCTTATTCAAGAAACATTTGATCAAGTATTTGGAATGCTTTTTTATTTTCTTGCCCTGTCCGTTCATTTTATGACGATCGACCAAAGCATGCGTGAAGCACACCAGGATGTATATGACCAATATGGCCGCTGGATTTTAATTTTTGCCGTGTTAGTCGGCTGGGCCCTGGGTGCTTTAACAGAATTAAAAGAAGCGGTAGTGTCGACAATGGTGGCTTTTTTGTCAGGTGCGCTTATTTTAAATGTCTTAAAAGAGGAACTGCCAAAAGAAAGTGAAAGCAGCTTTGGTGCATTTGCTGCCGGATTGATTATTTATTCCGCGCTGCTGCTAGCCGTTTAAACAAGCCTTGCTTTGCTTTTGTTTTGTGCTGTTCCAATCTGCGGCTAATTGTTTAAAAAAAGAAAGAGGGGGAAGGATAAACAAAAAAGAAAAGTGGGATAAATATGCCGAGTATTGTTTCTGCCAGTACGTACCACCCTCCGCATATTGTTGAGCAGGGTCAAACTGCCGCTTTTGCCCGTGAATTATTCAAGGATGATTTCCGGGATATTGAGCGGCTTTTAACCGTTTTTCAAAATGGGCAAATTCAAAAGCGGCATTTTGCTATGCCGTTAACTTGGTTTGAGCGCGACCATAGTTTACAGGAACGAAATGATTTATATATTGAAAAAGCCGTTGAATATGGAACCGAAGCTGTTAAACAGTGTCTGGATGACGAACGCTTTTTACAGCAATCGCTGACAGCAGGCGATATTGATGCCATTTTTTTTATTTCCAGCTCAGGCATGGCAACGCCAAGCATTGAAGCGAGAATTATGAACTGTCTGCCGTTTTCTGATGAAACAAAGCGGATTCCGATCTGGGGGCTTGGGTGTGCAGGCGGAGCGGCTGGGATCAGCCGTGCTTATGAATATTGCCTCGCCTTCCCACAGGCAAAGGTGCTCGTGTTAGCGATTGAATTATGCAGCTTAACGTTCCAGCGAAATGACCGGTCAAAAAGCAATTTGGTTGGAACGTCGCTGTTTGCGGATGGGACGGCTTGTGTGCTTATGACGGGGGACGAAGCTGGGATAGAAACAAAACGGCCTGTACCGTCTGTTTTAAAAACCGCATCCAAATTAATGCCCAATTCTGAAGATGTAATGGGCTGGGAGGTTAAAAACAGCGGTCTTCATGTCGTTTTTTCACGGGATATTCCTGTAATCGTCCGAGACTGGCTGGGAGGATTTGTAGATGCTTTTTTAGAAAAGGAAGGATTATCTATGAAGGAAATCACCCACTTTGTTGCACATCCAGGCGGAAAAAAAGTGCTGGATGCATACGAAGAAACACTGAAGCTTTCAACAGAAAAAACACTTCATGCCCGGAACGTTCTTTCATCGTTTGGCAATATGTCATCTCCAACTGTTTTGTATGTGTTAGAACAATTTATGCTTGGCAATGTGAAGCAGGGAGACTACGGACTGATGACTGCTTTAGGACCCGGCTTTTCTGGAGAATTAGTGCTGCTGAAGTGGGGGGGAACAGTATGAGTGGCATTTTTTGGCTGTTTATTCTTTTTCTTTGTGTACAGCGAATTTCTGAGCTTTTTATTGCCAAACGAAATGAAAAGTGGATGCTCAGTCAGGGAGCCTATGAAGCGGGGACGCGTCATTATCCATTGATTGTGGCACTTCACACGCTTTTTTTCATAAGCTTAATTGCTGAAGTGACCATGATGGAAAAAACGCTCAGCTCAAACTGGCCGATGTGGCTGACATTATTTTTGGTTACGCAGCTTGGGCGGGTATGGACACTTCGCTCACTCGGCCCTTTTTGGAATACAAAAATTATCGTGCTTCCCGGTGCAAAAGTTGTTAAAAGAGGCCCTTATCGCTGGGTTCGCCATCCAAACTATATTATTGTTACACTTGAATTTATTGTAATACCGCTGCTGTTTCAAGCCTACTACACAGCAATTATTTTCACGCTCTTAAATGCATGGATGCTGTCTGTCCGCATCGCTGCAGAAGAGCAGGCTCTTACCGATGCTACCGATTTCGGGAAAAGCTAAAGAATAAACAGACGGCAAAGCAGAGGGCTCTGTCGTCTGTTTACCGAATAACAGCGAGCCTTTCATAAACTTGTGACAGTGTAGTGATACCCATTTCTTGAAGTTTTTCAACATACACCGCCCAAAGCGCCGCAGTAAGACGCGCATCACCAAGAGCATGGTGCCGGCCGGTTATAGGAATTTGATTGTGTTCACAGCAGTCCTCCAGGCGTACATAAGGATTGTTCGGTTCTGCAATCCGGTACATAAAGGATGTATCGATCAGCCGGTGGGAAAATGGCGTTCGAAAATATTTACGGCTCGCATACGTCATAAAAGCTTTTTCGTGGCTGGCGTGATGGGCAACGAGAGGAGAAGCCCCGGCAAATTTAAAAAATTGTGCCAGCGCTTCAGCCGGCTCAGGAGCCTCTATTAATTCTAATTCCTCAAGTCCTGTTAATTCCTTTACAAGAGGCGGGAGTGGTTCAGCAAAACGGACCAATGAATAGAATTCATCTTCAACGTGTCTTCCACATACTTTTACAGCGCCAATCGATAAAATTTGATCTCCTTTGTCTGGATGAAATCCGGTTGTCTCCAAGTCAAACACAACTACCTGCAATTTGTCGAGCGGGACCGAGGTTGCCTCCTTTGTTTTTAAATCCCGCTGAAGACTCCGCATAAAAGCGAGATCATGACGGCCGCCCTGAAGGCCTGTGAAACGGTTTCCACTTAAGTTTTTCATAAAATCATTAAAGCCCATTCTGCATCATCCTTTTGCTATGAATCGCTGTACATAATGATGAAGGGACTCTGCGGTTTTTAAAATATGGCGCAGTTCCCGTTTGCGGACCGGTCCAAGTGAATCAATGTTTATATAGTGAGAGCTATCATAATCGGGCGCATTTCTTAAGACACGCAGCCTGAATTCGAGCAGCAGCCGAAATGCTTCCTCATATTCCTGCATGCGACCGTTATGAGCAGGAACAGCTGTTAAAGCCTTCATACGCAATAAAGTAGAAGAAGCATTAATTCCTTCTTTAACGGCAAGCACGCGAATGGCATTTACGTAAGGAAGAAAAGCAGATTGTTTTAAATTAAGTGACCCGGCATGCGGGCCGTTTTGTTCCGTGAAAATTTGTCCGAAAAGGCCAATCGATTTTTTCATAAATTGAATGTTTTCAAAAAAGCGCTTCAGCTTGTGCGGATTTTTTTTCATGTTTGCAGCCACTTGTTGTTTCAAAGCGGAAACGGGTTCTTTGTCACCGTGAATCACACGGGCATCATAGATCATGTGAAGAGAACGCATCGTGTCCAGTGTTTCAGATTCAATCCATAAAGCAATTTGCTGCTTCCAACCCTCTGCTGATTGGCACCAGACTGGATTAGAACTCATGACTTTTCCTTCACAGTACGGGTACCCAGCTGCATGTAATCCATCTGAAAAAGTTTGGCCTAAATCTAAAAAATAAGCAGCGGCTTCATCGGTATGGGCCTCGAAGACGATGCCATGATCCTGGTCGCTGATGGTGCCTTGTTCAGAACGGCCGGCGCTGCCAAGCAAAAAAAGGGAATAAGAACAGGGGGGAGGGCCATACTCGTGCTCGTGAATTTGCAGAGCGATCGTAAGAACCTGCTTCATTATTTCATCGTGAAAGGTATTCAAGCGCTGTGTGGAGTGAAGGTGCCGATCCATTTTCGCTTCTTTTTCCTGGCGAATGTTTGCGTACGTTTGCTCCCGTGTTGTCATGATTTTTCACATCCTTTTAAACAATAATACGCAAAGCGCTGCCGCTTTGCGTATTATTTATCTTATTTATCGCCTGCAGCTTTAGATTTTGTGTCAGCGAATACTTCCGGATAGCCGTATGTGCCGTGTTCACTGATATCAAGCCCCATAATTTCTTCTTCTTCTGAAACGCGGAGCCCGCCAAGAAGCTTCTTGATGACGAAAAGAATGACAAACGAAGCAACAAACGCAAATGCGCCGGAGACAAATACACCCATCGCCTGCACCCCAAGCTGTTCGAAGCCGCCGCCGTAGAAAAGACCAGGACGGCCAACGGTAGCAAGATCAGGTGTAGCGAAGAAACCAGTTGATAATGTTCCCCAGATACCAGGAATACCGTGAACAGAAAGAGCAAAGATCGGATCATCAATCCCCATTTTTTCCATCCATTTTGCCCCATAGAATACGAGGATGCCGGCAATTAAGCCGATTACAACGGCTGCCCATGTGTCAACGAAAGCACAAGATGCGGTGATGGCTACAAGACCAGCGAGAGCGCCGTTTAAAATAGTCGGAATATCCGATTTCCCAAGGGTTATCCAAGAGATAATCAATGCGGCAACAGCACCTGCGCCAGCTGCAAGCTGTGTATTAAGGGCTACAAATCCGAAGAATCCGGCATCAACGGATACTGTACTGCCGGCGTTAAAGCCAAACCAGCCTACCCATAAAATCAATACGCCGAGTGATGTGAACACTTGGTTATGCCCATGAATGGCATTAGCAGAACCATCTTTATTAAAGCGGCCGATACGAGGTTTAAGAAGGATCGTAGCTGCCAGAGCCGCCATAGCGCCTGTTAAGTGAACAACGGTTGAGCCGGCAAAATCCTGCTTGCCATGCTCCGCAAGCCAGCCGCCGCCCCAAATCCAATGTGCAACAACCGGATAAACAATTGCTGAGAAAAGAATGGTGAATAAAACGTATACAGATAACTTTGCACGTTCCGCGAAACCGCCTAGAGCGATTGTAATCGCGATCCCTGCGAATGCCAGCTGGAATACAAAGAATACAGTAGATGAAAGCCCTAAATCTAAGTCAGCGCCAGAGTAGAAAAAGTTCGACATTCCTACAAAGAAGTTCGCGTTATCACCGAAAATGAAAGCAAATCCGACAGCCCAGAAAACGAGGGAAGCGAGTCCAAATGTGAAAGCTGTCTTTCCGGCAATATGGCCAGCGTTTTTCATACGAGTTGATCCAGCCTCAAGCATAATGAATCCGGCAATCATGAAAATAACTAAAATAGCACTAACCATGACCCAGAGGCTGTTCATTAAGTACAACATATCTTCCATGTTAAAACCCTCCCGAACGTTATTTTTACTAACTTATGATGTTACTTTTTATAACATGTACCTATCTTATGCGGAAAATTAAGATTCGTCAATAGATTTTTTAGGATTTTATTCTCTTGTGTAATAAAACATTACACAAACAAGACGAATAATATATAGGAAAATTGGTTTTGATGTACGGATTCATAAGATTTTCAATAGGTAGTAGATATTTGGGCATGATAAAGAAGTTTCTTTCATAGAAATAAAACAAACAGAAAGATAAATGACAAAAAAAGGATTTAACAGCTGATTTATGATACACTCATTAAAAAAGGAGGCGTAACGATGGGCTGGTTCGGCGGGAGCTATCAAAATTATGACTTCACGATGTTTTCAGGAAGCCATTTTATTGTTGTGGCAGCCGTTAGTGCAGCACTGGCCGGATTATACGTCTTTCGCCAGCAGCTGGGCAGGTTGGTCGGGAGAAAGATGGAAATAGGTACAGCTTTCTTCTTATTATTAATAGAAGCCGTTTATCATGTCTGGATGATTACCACAAACAGCTGGAAGCTGAGTCACGCTATTCCGCTGGAGCTGTGCAGCATCAGCTTATTTTTGGCGGTTCTGCTCCTTGTAACGAAACAAAAAGGCATTTATGACATTTTATTATTTACCGGTTTACTTGGAGCTTCGCAGGCGTTATTAACTCCTTATTTAAATTTTGACTTTCCGCATTTTCGTTTTCTTCATTTTTTCACGGTACATGCTTTTCTGCTAATTGTTCCTCTGTACTTTACTTGGGTAAAAGGATACAGGCCGACGCTTTATTCAGTTGGAAAAACATTGCTGTTTTTAAATTTGCTCATACCACCTGTAATGGTGATTAATAAGTGGACGGGCGGAAATTATCTTTATTTAAGCCACAAGCCGTCAAGCGCCAGTTTGCTGGATTTGCTTGGACCTTACCCGTGGTATATTGTATCTCTTGAAGCGCTGGCACTTATGCTTAGTCTGCTTATCTGGGTGATGTTTCGCGAAAAGCCGTCAGGCCATCAAGTGGAAGGGCTGTTTCGGCGTAAAACAGCAAAAAGAGCGGAATCATCCTGATCCGCTCTTTTTGCTATGCGCAGGCTGCTGTTTTAATAGAAAGAAAAAAACACCTGCTAAAATAAAAATGCCGCCTGTTATCTGCCAGCTCGTCAGCCGTTCGTTCAGCAGGAGAACAGCGAGCAGGGTGGCGCCGACTGGTTCACCGAGAATGCTCATTGAAATCGTTGTGGCATTCACGTAATTCATAAGCCAGTTGTTAATGACATGTGCAATCGTCGGAACAATCGCAAGAAGAAGAAAAATACCCCATTCGTGTTTGCTGTAACCGGTTATCTGCGTACTGGCTGCTAAGTTAAAAAGAAACAGAAAAAGGGCAGCAAACGAAAAAACACAAAAGCTGTAAATCCAATGAGATACTTTGCGCACGGTCTGCTGCCCAATGAGCAGATAACCGACAACGGCAATGACGCTTAAAAAAGAAAGCAAGTCCCCTAAAATAGCCTCTCTGCTTAATCCGAAGTCGCCCCAGCCAATCATTACTGCACCAATAATAGCAATGCCCATCGTAGCAAGAGCTGCGGCATTTGTTCGTTCCCGAAACAGTAAAAAGCCGCCCGCCAGCGAGACGAGTGGCTGCAGAGCTAAAATAATCGTCGAGCTGGCAACAGTGGTCAGCTTTAACGAGCCGAACCACAGAACAAAATGAAAAGCTAAAAACAATCCGGAGAGAATTAAAAGCATCCAGTCTTTTCTTTGAATACGCTCAAATTCGGATCTTTTTCTCCATACAATGGGTAGTAAGAAAAAGCTGGCCAGAATCATGCGGTACATACTTAAAATAGAGGCAGGGGCGTCTGACCATTTAACAAAAATCGCTGAAAAGGAGATAGCGACAATCGCAATAAATAGGGGAAGCCCGATCGATCTGTTTGCCATTACCGCTCAAACAGCTCAATCCACTCGCCGTCCGGTCCGTAGAAAAAGACATATTTTGCTCCGTTCGGAAGTGTTGTAACAGCTTCGTCAACAAAAACAATGTTATGTTCCTTTACACGAGCGATTTCTTCTTCGATATTATCGACCGTAAAGGCGATATGGTGCACCTTTCCTTCTGCCGGCAGATTTGGATTATAGCCTTCGATAATTTCAATTAACGTTTCATCTGACTGTTTAAAGCCGAGAAACGCAATACGGAGATTTGGATCAGGATGACCCTGCTTCTCAAGAAGCTCAAGCCCGAGAACCTTTGTATAAAAATCAATTGTTGCTTCTAAATCCTTTACTTGAATACCGACGTGTTCTAATTTTGAAATACCCATATGTATACCTCCTTTTTTCTCCATTATCCCCCTGCCTTGACAAATACGCCAGCAAAAATAAAGATAAAAGAAAAGCAAATAGAGAGAAGGATTTTTTTGGTTTATATATGGATTGGAATAGGGGGCGTTATGGGTGCACTGCTGCGATACAGTGTATCGGTCGTAATGGACCACGGAGCGGCTGGCGGCTTTCCATTTGCGACTCTTTTCGTAAATTGCCTTGGCTGTTTTTTGCTTCCGTTTTTAACCGAAAAAGTTAAAGGCCGTATTCCGGTACCGATACAAAAAGCTATTACAGCCGGGGTTATCGGTTCCTTTACAACGTTTTCTGCTTTTAGCGTAGAAGTGATAACGCTCATCGAAGCAGGAAGGGCAGCTTCTGCTCTTTTATATATAGGTTCAAGCATAGGTGGCGGGCTTCTGTTTGTACGCCTCGGCCGTAAAGGAGCGAAAGCAGTATGATACTAGTCGCGATTGGCGGTTTTTTCGGGGCGATAGCCCGTTTTTGGCTGAGCAGCCGGTTCAACAGCACGGCTTTTCCGTTTGGAACTTTAAGCGTCAATGTACTTGGCGCCTTTTTGCTTGGGCTGCTTATAGGCAGCGGGGCAGGAGAGAGCGATCGTTTACTGTTTGGCACGGGGTTTCTTGGCGCCTTTACTACCTTTTCAACATGGCTGTTTGAAGCGGAGCAAATGAAAATGAAAAAAGCCTTTCTTTATATCTTCCTTACATGTGCGGCCGGTTTTTTTGGTGCATGGCTTGGCCTGTAAGTCGTTTCAAGGGAAATCCATATAAAGGATATGCTATACTTTCAACGTGAATAATTTATTTGATGAAGGGATGCGGAAACATGCAATTTGTAACGTTAAACAACGGACTCAAAATGCCACAGCTTGGCTATGGTGTATGGCAGGTTGAAGACGAACAGGCAACACCGGCTGTTTTAAAAGCGATCGAAACAGGCTACCACTCTATTGACACAGCTGCTGTCTACGGAAACGAACGCGGCGTTGGCAGAGCAATCAAGGAATGCGGTGTGCCTCGTGAGGAGTTGTTTATCACCACAAAAGTGTGGAACTCGGATCAAGGTTATGATGCTACGCTGAAAGCATTTGATACGAGCCTTGAGAAGCTGGGCCTTGATTATGTGGATTTATATTTAATCCATTGGCCGATGCCGCAGGAAGACACATATGTGGAAACCTACAAAGCGCTTGAAAAGCTGTATGCAGATGGGCGTGTAAAAGCAATCGGTGTCTGCAACTTTGATATCGACCACCTGCAGCGCCTGCTGGATGAGTGCGATGTAAAACCGGTTGTAAACCAGGTGGAATGCCACCCGCACCTCGTTCAAAAAGAACTTAAAGCGTTCTGTAAGAAGCATGACATCTACGTGGAAGCGTGGAGTCCTCTTATGCAGGGCGGTGTTGTGCTTGAAAACAATATTGTAAAAGAAATTGCGGAAAAGCACGGCAAGACTCCGGCACAAGTTATTTTGCGCTGGCATTTGCAGAATGATTCGATCGTCATTCCAAAATCCGTTACACCATCTCGTATCGAAGAAAACTTCAATGTGTTCGACTTTGAACTTACACAGGAGGAAATCGATCAAATTACGGCTCTTGACCGTGGTGAGCGTACAGGCCCGGTCCCAGCAGAGTTTAACCGTAAATAATGAGTATAGGAACATAAAAAAAGACCGGCAGATTCAACTGCCGGTTTTTTTATGTTTATACACTGTCTCGTTCAATTAAGCGAAAAGGCACTTCTTTGTGGGAAGTGTCTGAAGAAATAACTTGTTCAAATGCTATTTCCCCGAGCAGATGCAACGGCAGTTCAACAGTTGTAATGCCGAGTGCACCGGCAATAGGATGATTATCAAAGCCAATAAGAGCCGCATCCTCCGGCACAGAAAAGCCAAGCCGCCTGCATTCGAGCAAAAAACCGGCTGCCACGAAATCGTTTGTAATCACCATGGCATCAGGCCGTTCGGAAAGTGCTGCCCATTCACCGGCAATTCTGATGCCGTCATCAATGGTCAGTGCCTGGTTAAATACCCAGCCGCGCTTTGCCTTGCCATACTGTTCTTCATACGCCTGCTTTCTTGCCAGGCTGCTTTTTCCCTCCGTCCGCAAAAGAGTATAACCAACTTTCTGATGACCTTTTTTCTTTAAGAAAGACAGAGCGGCCTGGAATGCTTTGTACTGGTCGACAAATACAGAGGAAAGAGACGGGTCAGCCAGTGCCTCGCATAAAACAATTTGTCCGTATTCACTGTAGTCCTTCACAATATCAATAGGACACTCACGTGAAACGATAATCACTCCGTCAACTTGTTTTCTCTTCAGCATATCCAGCGCTTCTATCTCCTGGCTCACCTGATAATTGCTTTGCGTGATCATCAGCTTGTAGCCGCTTTTTTCGGCAGCTGAAGCAATTCCGCCCAAAATTACACCGAAATAAGGATGGCTGACAAATGGCAGAATCACCCCGATGATCTTTGTTTTCCCCAGTGAAAGGTGAACAGCATTAATGTTTTTCACGTAACGAAGCTGCTCGGCTGCTTCAACGACAGCTCTTCTTTTTTCCTCTTTTACGTAGGGATGGTTATTTAACACTCTTGAAACCGTAGCGGCAGAAACACCAGCCATTCGAGCGATATCATGAATATTGCCCATCTTTATCCCTCTTCCAAAAAAAGTGCTTGTTCTGAAACGCGTTTCATCCTTTACATTGTAAAAAAAGAAGGGAAGGTGTGGCAATGATGTGGGGGATTTTATCCATGATCTTTTTGTGTACAGTAGAACTTTTATTAGCGGGTGCGGCAGTAAAGGCACGGGAAAAGCATTCTTATTGGGAATAACACGGTTTTGATTAACGAAGGGAAGGGAAGGAAATCACTAATGAAAAGCATCCGGCTTTGAAAGCCGGATTTTTCTTGCTAAATGGAAATACCTTTTATATAATTAGTAATTATAGAATTAATAATTAGAAAGAAGGCGGAGCAATGAAAAGCTATGACTCCTCCAAATACCGGACACCAGACGGTTATACAGCAGACATCGCGATCTTTACCATTTTATCGAAAAAAAGAGAAGAAAAAGCGCCTCCTGATATGAAGCTTTACATGATGCTTATTCAGCGCGCGGCAACAGACAGTGAAGGAAATCCCAATATCGAAGCTTTGAAGTGGGCAGTTCCTGGCGGGTTTATCCAGCCGGAAGAAACAGGCATCCAAGCTGCGCGTCGGGAGCTGCTAGAAGAAACAGGCGTTAGCGGTCTTCATATGCGTCATTTTGGTGTATACGATACACCAGGACGCGATCCGCGCGGCTGGATCGTTTCAAATGCCTTTTATGCCATTGTGCCGGAAGCGTCTCTTGTAAACCGGTCAGCGTCAGATGATGCGGCGGACGTACAGCTGTTTCCGATCGAAGAAGTGCTGAATCTAGACCTGGCTTTTGATCACAGGCAGATTGTTCAGGACGCGCTTGCATTGATCCGGTCAGACATGCTGAGAACAACGCTGGCGAAAAACTTTTTGCCAAAGGAATTTACACTTTCTGAATTGCAGCGGGTGCTTCTGACCGTAACGGATGATTCGAAAATCGCTTCTGATCCAGTTTTCTTCGCTCGTGCACCGAAGCTTCCATTTTTAGAGCTAGCACTGGATGAGGACGGACAGCCGAAAAAAACAACCCGTCACTCGTACCGGCCGTCCCGATTGTATACTTTTAATGATTTAGATGTAATTGAATCCATTTACGGATAAGAAAGGCGGATGTGTATGAAAGCATTGCTGAATATTGATTATACGTATGATTTTGTTGCAGATGATGGAAAATTAACGTGTGGAAAGCCAGGCCAGGCCCTTGAAGGAGTGATTGTCGATATAACAGAGCAATTTATCCAAAACGGCGACTATGTTGTTTTTGCGATTGACGTGCATGATGAGCGCGACCCTTATCACCCGGAAACGGGGCTGTTCCCGCCGCATAATATCCGCGGTACGAAAGGACGCGACCTGTACGGCTCTCTTCAATCCGTGTACGATCAAAACAAAGACCGGAATAACGTCTATTACATGGATAAAACGCGTTACTCTGCTTTTGCCGGAACAGACCTTGATATGAAATTAAAAGCACGAGGAATTACAGAGGTGCATCTTGTCGGCGTATGTACAGACATATGTATTTTGCATACAGCAGTGGATGCGTACAATAAAGGATACAAAATTGTTGTGTATGATCACGCGGTAGCGTCTTTTAACCAGGCAGGCCATGAATGGGCACTTAGGCATTTTGTAGATACACTTGGCGCCAAAAGGAGGAAAGAATTATGATGAAGCATCCAGATGACAGCTTTATGCTGCATACCGATTTGTATCAAATTAATATGGCGGAAACGTATTGGAGAGACGGCATTCACGACCGGAATGCGGTTTTTGATCTTTATTTTCGCCGGCTTCCGTTTGGGAACGGCTATGGCGTTTTCGCTGGTCTTGAGCGTATTATTTCGTTTATCCAAAAATTCGGCTTCACAGACAGCGATATCGACTATTTAAGTAAACTTGGCTACGGAGAAGATTATTTAGCTTTTTTAAAGAATATGACATTTACGGGGACGATCCGTTCCATGCAGGAAGGAGAAATCGTTTTTGGAAACGAGCCTATTATGCGGATCGAAGCCCCGCTTGCGCAGGCGCAGCTGCTTGAAACACTGCTTTTAAATGTAGTGAACTACCAGACCCTTATTGCGACGAAAGCATCACGCATGATGCAAGTTGTAGGTGATGGAACGGCACTTGAATTCGGAACACGGCGGGCGCAGGAAACCGATGCCGCTATCTGGGGAGCGCGGGCGGCTTACCTAACTGGTTTTTCAGGCACCAGCAATGTGCGGGCAGGCAAACTGTTCGACATTCCGGTATCCGGAACGCATGCCCATGCTATGGTGCAGGCATACCAGGATGAATATACAGCATTCACAAAATACGCTGAGACGCATGAGGATTGTGTATTTCTGGTCGATACATATGACACACTGCGTTCCGGCGTACCGAATGCGATCCGGGTTGCCAAGGAGTTTGGTGATGATATCAACTTTATTGGTATCCGTCTTGACAGCGGCGACCTTGCGTATTTATCTAAAAAAGCCCGCACGATGCTTGATGAAGCGGGCTTCCCGGATGCGAAAATTATCGCTTCCAATGATCTTGATGAAGAAACGATCATGAGCTTGAATGCACAGGGTGCAAAAATTGATGTGTGGGGCATCGGCACAAAGCTGATTACCGCTTTTGACCAGCCGGCTCTTGGCGCCGTGTTTAAGCTTGTCGCAATTGAGAACGACCAAGGAGAAATGGTGGATACCATTAAAATCTCCGGCAACCCGGAAAAAGTGACAACACCGGGGAAAAAGAACGTTTATCGCATCATTAACAATGCAAATGGAAAAGCGGAAGGAGATTATATCGCGCTCCAGGAAGAAAAGCCGCAGGAAGAAAAAAAGCTGAAAATGTTTCATCCTGTTCACACGTATATCAGCAAATTTGTCACTGATTTTACCGCTGTTGATCTGCATAATGATGTTTTTGTAAACGGAAAGTTTATGTACCATCAGCCATCGCTTGCCGATATACGAGAACATGTGAAAAAGGGGTTATCGGTTTTATGGGATGAATACAAGCGTCCCATTAATCCAGAACAGTACCCTGTCGATTTAAGTCCAGCCTGCTGGGAGCATAAAATGAAGAAAATTGAAGAAATGATGCCGCCGTCTGCGCGTTAAGAAAAAGCCTGCTCTTAAGCAGGCTTTTTTTAGTAGTACATTTTAAGCAGGAGGCAGCGTGCGTATTGTGAATGTTTGGCTGGTATCCTGTGGCAACGAGTGTTTTTTTTTACCTATTAACTGATAAGGTTAATAGAAAAGGAGTAAAGATATATGACAAATAACCTGATGAATATTGCTTGTGAGTATATTTGTGCCTATTTTAAAGAAGCCGCTTTGCAGGAGAAAACACTTGTGTATGTAAGATACACGTTTAATAAAACCGGTTTTTTTGCGAAGCTGTCCGGCCTTCATTACGACGTTTTCTGGCAAAGAAAGAGGACAGGAGAAAAAGAGCAGCTTATGGTGATTGTCGAGCTGCTTTTTTTAGCACTCGACATTATGGATGATATTCAAGACGGAGACGGACATGAACATCCATGGGGAGAGGTGGACACCGCACAAAATTTAAATATATTGACGGGCCTGCTGATGATTTGCTTTTTAGAAGTAAGCCGTCTGCAGATGGACGAAACGGTTAAGAGTGGGGTTCTTTATATGATTCAAGCCAATGTAGTCAAAGCGATCAACGGCCAGGCAGCTGATTTGCAAAATTGCTTGGAAACCGAAGAAGACTACTTGAACATGGTATCTATGAAATCCGGCTCTTTGATCGAAATAGCCTGCCTGCTCGGAGCGGGAGAGGTAAAGCCTGCCATCGAACAAGAAATGAAGGTGTACGCCCATTATCTCGGCATTGTCGAACAGCTTCGAAATGATGTGTACGATCTGTTTCAGCCGGAGAAAAAAAGTGATCTATATCATAAGAAAAAAACATTGCCCGTGCTTTTTTGTTTAAATAGCGAACAGTCAAAATATGAAGCAGTAAAAAGGTATTACGAGAACGGGATAAAGGAGCCATCAACAGAAGAAGAAAGGGCTGCGGTGCAGTCGCTGCTTGTTGAAGGGGATGCCCTTTCCTATTGCAGTGTAATCGAAAAGCTGTATCTTTATAAAATTCGAACCTCTGTCACTCGAATGCCAATCAGTGAAAAACAAAAGAAGCAATTAATGGCGGGCTTATTTTCATAACTTATCTCCATCCTTGAGGATGAATAGGCTGATGTTCAATAGATTCAAAGATAACGGCTAACTCTGACTCTGAATAGGTTTCAAGCAGACGGCGATCTTCTTCGCTCCAATCCGAAAGCGATGGTTTTGCCAGCAGCAGCTCGACTAGTTTCATTGCCATATTTCTCTTTCATCTCCTTTATTGGTGTATAATGATATATATTACAAAAAATTGAAAGAATCGTCACTTATTAAGCAATATGGGGAGAAAACATATGTTAAAGCATTATTGGCAGCTGGTTGTTGCTTTTGCCATTTACATTGTAAGTCATGCTTATCTTATGATAAAAATGGCGGCAGAGAAACAAAGCTTTTCATCGGATATGATCGAGTTATACGTACCTGGCTTGTTTTCACTGCTGTCCATTATTTTAATTGCACCGATTATTGGCAAGCAAACGACATCCGCCCGCCGGTTTATTTTATTCCTGCTTGCAGTGTCTCTCAGCTTGTTTGCTTCTAAAGAGTCTGGCGAAGGAGATCCTGTATCCGTCACCATCTTAACGGTTGCTTTTCAACTGGCTGCTCTTTATTTTCTTCTCTTTGTAGAAGCGATTTTAAAGGAAAAACAGCTTGATCTCGGTTCTCTCTCTGCGTGGCTGTCCGTATTCATGTGGGTAACACTTTTGTTTATCGGGTTTAATGTTGGCAATTATTTTGCATCGTGGGTCCCATCTTATGTAGTGAATAACAGTATGCTCGTTCACTTTAGTTTTTCCGTTTTTGCTGCTTTAGGTATCATCGCCTGGCAATACAATCGGACAGAAAACACGGAGCACAAAAGCTTTTTAAAGTGGATGATGATTGTGCCAGCTATTGCGTTTGTCCCTTTTATTGTAATTTATGTTCTTCCATATGTGGCGGCAGGAGTGGATGGGCTGGATCGAATCGCCGCCTTTTCTCTTTTTGCACTTCCATATGGCTATACACGCCTTTTGATGAACCGGCAGCTGTTTGATTTCGATTTTGTCCTTAGCCGTTTTTTCTACTATAGCGTGCAATCCGTTATTCCGGCTTTTTTACTGGCGGTGATCATATACAGCATCGCGGGGAAGTTTATCATTCCTTTTGCTGCTGCTCTCTTGATCATGGCTCTTTCTTTTTTAATGAAAGAGCAGTTTGATTTTTTTATTCGAAACAGCTTGTTTCAAGACCGGAAAAATATGGTGCAGGGCATTGAGATTCTAGCAGGGAAGCTGTCGGCTGTCATGAAAACGGATGAGCTGGAGCGCATGTTTGCCCTGGAAGTTCTTCATGCCCTGCATCCGTCTGCCTTGTTTATTACCGAAAAAAGAAACGGAGAGTGGCTGATCCGGCACGCGGAAGGAGTGGTTCCGGCTGTACCATCAGAAGCGCAGCGCCTGTTAATGGCAAGAGACCGTGAAAAAGGGCTGCTGGTTCATCAGCAGTGGCTTGGCATTCAGCTGTTTGAGCGGTCAGAGCAAAACATTTATCTATGGATTGGTCCGAAAAAAAACGGATTAAGGTGGAATATCAGTGAAAAAGCATGGCTGCTTGCTGGAGTTCCCTATGTCCGGCTCGTAGCCGATAATCTACAGGTGGCCCAAAAGAAAATGGAGGAATTAGAGGTGCAGGCGATGAATCACTCACCGGGCACGATTCGACTTCTTTTAGCGATTTCTGAAAAAGAAAGACGGAGGCTCGCTGCTGATCTCCACGACTCAGTGCTCCAGGAGCAGTTTGTTGTACAGCGGAAATTAGAGCGCCTTGCCCGGTCAGAGCATCTGAAAGACACGCTTTTAAAAGATGTAAAAGAGATTCAGAGGGACATGAAACAAGTGACTCGCCATATTCGGGAAACGTGCCAGGAGCTGCGTCCGGTTTTTCTTCAGGAGGAAGGACTGCGTGGTACATTAGAGGAGCTGTTTTCACGGTTTAAGCTAACATCCGATATTTATTTGCAATGTGATATTGATCTGCCGTCCCATTACAGGTCGGACCAGGACAAAGAACTTGCTGTCTATCGGATTGTACAGGAGCTTTTGCATAATGCCCGCAAGCATTCAAAAGCATCCCGTCTGTCTATTTCTGTGTGGGAGGAAAGCGAAACCTTATTTTTGGATTATCTGGATAATGGAATTGGGTTTGACATGAGCTGTATGGATGAGCAGGGAAACCAGATGGGGATATCCGGGATAAAGGAGAGAGTGGCCATGCTTTCAGGATATGTAGAGTGGATGACATCGCCTAACAGCGGTGTGCAGGTTCAAATGACACTGCCGGGGTGGAGAGAATGACATGAATTTTGCTGCTGGATGACCATCAAATTGTCGGGCTGGAAACGAAAAGCATGATTGAAGCATATTCGGATTTTCAAGTCACATGTGTATCCGATCATCAAACAGCTATTGAGATGAGCGAAAGCGAGCCGTTTGATCTGTACCTGCTCGATATGAATATTTCGGAAGAAGTGTGTGGTGTAAAGGTAGCCGAAAACATTCGTGAATACCAGCCAGGAGCGAAGATTATTATTTATACGGGATTTGATTATACGAACCGAATCGATTTAATCGTTTCATCTGGTGTTGGCGCAATTATTAATAAAGATACACCCGCAGCAGAGTTAATGACGGCGATCCATGCTGTGCTCAGCGGGTACGCCATCGTGCCGCTTGCTGCGTTGAAGCGGCTGTCATTAAAACAAAGCAGCAACCGGTCAAATCAAAAGCAGGATACCTCTTATACGTTAACAGAACAAGAGCTTCAACTGCTAACGGCTCTGGCAGTCGGAAAGAAAACCAAGGAGCTGGCAGAACAATTTTTTACAAGCAGCCGGACGATCGAGTACTGGTTGTCCAAGCTATTAAACAAAATGCAGGTACAAACAACGTCTCAAGCTGTTACTGAAGCAGTTCGACACAATCTTATTAGTCTTTAATTTGCACGCTTTCTTGATGGAAGCGTGTTTTCTTTTGAAAAAATAAAAGACCTGTCCTGCAGGCCTTTTGTCATTCAATATTCGTTTTACTTGAGCGTTTCTTCTTTTTTGACTGGAAAACGAAGCGTAATCGTTGTTCCTTTTCCTTTTGTGCTTTGTATATCAAGGGAGCCGTCGTGCTGTTTTAAAATACGCTGTGTAATCATAAGACCAAGCCCTGTTCCGTCTTTTTTTGTTGTGTAAAAAGGAGTGCCCAGCTGCCCGAGCTGTTCATTCGTCATACCGATGCCTTTATCAGACACCACTGCTACAGCTTCTCCCTGTACGTTCATATGAACGTCAACCGAAAGGGTCCCGCCGCCCGGCATGGCGTCCATGCTGTTTTTAAACAAGTTAATAAACACCTGTTTCAGCTGGTTTCCATCTCCATGTATAAAAATAGGAGAGGGATCATCAAAGTACTTTATAATCTGCACATTGCTCATGCTCGCCTGCGGCTGTGACAGGGCAATCGTATCATGAAGAATCTGTATTAAGTTTTGTTCGCCGAAACAAGTGGCCTGCGGCTTTGATAGAATAAGAAACTCGCTAATAATCAAGTTAATTCGGTCAATTTCCTCCAAAACGAGATTGAAATGCTCCTGGTCGAAAAACGATGGCTTCAGCAGCTGAATAAAGCCCCGAATCGTTGTTAAAGGATTACGGATTTCATGGGCAGCGCTGGCAGCCATTTGACCGACAGCAGCGAGTTTTTCAGTGTTAAGCAGCATCTGTTCCGTTTCTTTTCGCGAGGTAATGTCACGGAGTTGCGCGAAGGCACCGGCCAGTGTATCTGTTTGATCGAAAATCGGCAGCGCATCCAGCAAGTACGTTGTTTCACGGCCTGATGTGCTTTTAAATGTTCTTTCAATGTCTGTAGAAGGAAGTCCTTTTGACAGCGCCCGCTCAAGATAATCGCCAACGAATGGGCAGTTCGCAGCCGTTTCGGAGAGCAGTGACTGTTTATCTTGCTTCACCATCCGTTCTGCGGCCTTGTTAACGTTAATAATATTGCCTTCCTTGTCAGAGACAATCAAGCCGCTCGTGGTAGTCTCCATAATAAGCTCATTAAGAAGGCGCAGATTCTCGTTTTGCTTCATTAACTGAAGTTCACGCTCGATGGATTCCTTCATTGTCATAAGCAATGATAGAAAGAGAGGGTGGGCAAAATCAACAGCCGTCATAAATGAAAGTGTGCCGATTTCTTCATTTTGATTTCTGTTCCAAATAGGGATGCTGTAGCACGCAGCATTATGCAGATAATAATGATAATGCTGCGAGCCGACTATACCGACTGGCTGCTGGTAATCCAGCGCCAGGCAGACAGAATTAATACCATTGTATTCATTTGTCATTTGAACTCCGTTTTGAATTCCTAGTTTCATAACCATTTCTTTAATGCTGCTGTCCCCAATCATATGAAGAACGTAGCCATGCTTATCCGTTGCTGTGGCAAGAATAGGAATGCCAGGCAGCGAAGCAATAAATTTATCAAAAAAGTACGTAACCGCATGAATGAATTCAGCGTGTTGGCGCTGTCTTGCCGCTAATGCCTCTGCATCTAATATATGGTTAAAAGAAGGAATGCTCTTTGGATCAAGTCCCCTTGCTGCACATTCCTTTTTTAATGTATCAAAACAAATATTGTTTTGCTTCATTTGTTGTTATCTCCTCGCTATTTTCCTTCGTATTCCCATCTATTTCTATTATAAACGAAACAGGCCTATACGAAAGGAGGGAAGGAGAAAACGGGTTTAGGGAAAATATTTTTCTTAAAGCCTGTGATACGCTTGTTCATTGCAGATGATAAATAATGGAGCATGTTGAGGAATATACTCGTCCAGTTTTTCCATAATAGAGAGGTCGTGGCGGCTGGCGACAAGAAGAATCCCTTTTTCATCTAACGCCTGCTTAGCTTCACGATACGTCTGCCAGCCAAATGTATTTTCAATCCGGTAAAGATCGTATCCATCACTGCATGTTAACTGACGGATAATCTCACTGGATCCGTTAAACAAAATGGAACGTGCAGCTAAATGAGCTGCTGTATCATTTGGTGTAATAAACTCTTCTACATTTGCATGTGAAAAAGCGGACAGGTTAGCTGAATCCGCCACTTCGCAAATTGTGTACACATTTTGCTCCTGTCTTTGAGCAGCAGCTTCAATACTTGAAGCGATCAATAGAGTCAGGCCGTCTGCCGTCGAGGCGTTCGGCGCATGATCCGGTGAAAAAATCATAATGGATTTAGCTTTTAAAAAGTTTGCCTGCCGAAGCGTTTGCTCAGAAGCTGGAGCCCCTTTAACAAAATCGACACGTTCATGGAGGAAAGGCGTTTTCGCTTCTGTTTCATCCATAATAACGATGCAGATGTCGGGAAAGGTGTCGAGCAGTTCTAGTAAAGTAATCCGTGCCCGGTTCGTCCAATTAATCAAAATAATGTGCTGTTCACGTGTAATCGTCAATCGTCCTTCCTCCTTCAATCGTTTTCGCGCACTAAGTGTGTCAATGGCTTTTCCGATCAATACGGTCATGAGGCCAATGCCGAATACGTACAGCAGCATGGCAAAAATCTTTCCAGAAACAGATACTGGCGATAAGTCACCGTAGCCGACTGTCGCAACGGTGGTCATCGTCCACCATAGTCCGTCAAAAGGGGAGGTGAACGTTTCAGGTTCTATATAATACATAAAAAAGCTGCTGAACAGCACAAGGGACATGGTGGTGAGAAAAAGTGTCCAGCTGCTCATGTGCATGGCTTTAAAGAAAAGTCTTCGGAAAAAAATCATCTGCAGGTTCCTCCTTTCAAAGTAAATCTTCTGTATAAGATACGAGTGGAAATAGGACGGAATACTATAAATCGTTTATTTCGCCAATAATCGAGGGCATTCCTCCAAATTCGGTCTATTAACCGATTTACATTTCGGCCAATTGCCGGTATTTTGAACATAATCCATGAAAGCGGGAGGGTGAGAATATGCTGTTTCGAAAAGGAAAGCTGTCTGTCCGAAAGCTGGAAGACAGAGATGAAGGCCGGCTTGTTAAATGGTTATCAGATCCGGTCGTACTGGAATTTTACGAAGGCAGAGACAACCCGTTTGATGCGGAAAAAGTCCGGAAAGAATTTTACACAGACGAAGAGGGACTGGTTCGCGGCATCATTGAATTTGATCAAAATGAGATCGGTTACATTCAATACTATCCACTTGGAGAAAAAGAAAGAGCGTTATATGGCTATGAAGCAGATGAAGTGGTTTATGGAACAGACCAGCTGATCGGAGAAGTACATTATTGGAACAAGGGTGTTGGCAAAGTGCTTGTTAAAGCACTAGTAGAGCATTTGATCCATACGAAACAGGCACAAAAAGTGGTAATGGATCCGCAGGAATGGAATGTGCGGGCGATCCGCTGCTATGAAAAATGCGGGTTCCGGAAAGTGAAACTGCTGCCAGAGCAGGAATGGCACGAAGGAAAACACCATAATTGCTGGCTGTTAGAATATAAAAAATAAAAAGCGGAGCCAGAGGGCTCCGCTTTTTTAATTGATCATTTTATTTGGCGGCGGTGTTACAGTAAGGTCAGCCGGCGGATGAAATTCATTTTCCATCTTAGATACTACAACCGTTGCTACGCCATTTCCGATTAAGTTTGTAATAGCGCGTGCTTCAGACATAAAGCGGTCTACACCAAGAAGAAGGGCGATTCCTTCCACTGGAATCATTGGGAAAGCTGCCAGTGTAGCGGCTAGTGTAATAAATCCAGAGCCTGTTACGCCGGCCGCGCCTTTAGAAGTCAGCATCAATACGCCAAGCAGTGTCAGCTCCTGCCAAATCGTTAAATCTACTCCGTAAGCCTGGGCGATGAAGATCGCGGCCATAGAAAGATAGATTGAAGTGCCATCCAGGTTAAACGAGTAGCCAGTCGGCACAACCAGCCCGACAACTGGCTTTGAACAGCCGTAATCTTCAAGCTTTTTCATTAGCTTTGGCAGGGCAGATTCAGAAGAAGATGTTCCAAGAACAAGTAAAATTTCCTCTTTAATATACGTGATAAATTTAAAAATGTTGAATCCGTAGAATTTGGCAATACCGCCTAAGATGACGATAACGAAAAGAGCACATGTAATGTATACACCCAGCATCAGCTGGCCAAGTGACACGAGGGAGCCAAGTCCAAATTTTCCAATTGTGTAAGCCATCGCTCCGAATGCAGCGATTGGAGAAACCTTCATAATCATGTTGACGATTCCAAAGAAAATATCTGTTAAGCGTTCAAACAAGTCTACAACCGGTTTGCCGCGCTCTCCAAGAGCGGCCAGTGAAAGGCCGAAGAAAATCGCAAAGAACAAGATTGGCAGCAATTCGCCGCCTGCAAGAGCAGCCATTGCGTTGTCAGGCACGATTCCAAGAACAAAATCCATAAAGCTGTGACTGGATTCTTCTGCTCCTTTTGTATATTCAGAAATATCACCGCCATCTACAGAACCAGTATTAAAACCTGAACCCGGCTGAAGAAGGTTGACGACTAAGATACCGATTGCTAAAGCGAAAGTGGTGACGATTTCAAAATATAAAAGGGCTTTTCCGCCAATCCGGCCGACTTTCTTTAAATCACCCATGCTGCCGATTCCAATGACAACTGTGAGGAAGATAATCGGTGCAATGACCATTTTAATCATTTTAATAAAAATGTCCGCCAGTACTTTCAGCTGCTCCCCGAAAGCAGGAAAAGCCAAGCCTACCGCGATCCCTAGAAGAATACCGATGATAACACGAACCGTTAAGTTATTTAGCGCTTTCTTCATATGAAAACCTCCTTTAATTATTTGATAGCGTTTTCATTTCCTTGATAGAATCATATCAGACTCCAACAGGAATAAATATTTTTGGTTTTAATGGTTTTTTTGGTCTTTTTGGTCAAAAAAAGAACGCTTATTCAGCGTTCTTCATCAGGAGGAAATTGAATTCGTTTGATTAAGTCAGAGCCGACTTCGTTTTCAACCTGTTGATACAAAGGGTTGAAAAGGCGAAGCCACTTTTTCTGCTGTTCGGCTTTCAAGGAATGAATAGTAATCGGAGAAGTCCGCTTAATTGCTTCAAGCTGCTCCGCATTCATCTGGCCTGCTTTTTTCATGTTCCACTCGGTCGTTTCGTTCATGGCTTCCGTGATCTTTTCCTGAATTTCTTTTGGAAGCTCGTCCCAGAATTCCTGATTAATCATGACTGCGTAACCAAGATAGCCGTGGTTGCTGATCGTCAAATGCCTTTGTACTTTATAAAGCCGTTTAGAATAAATATTGGAAATCGTGTTTTCCTGCCCGTCAATTTGTCCGGATTCAAGCGCCTGATACACATCGTTGAACGGCATGACGGCAGTATCCGCTTTCAAAAGACGAAACTGTTCCGCGATAATTGGACCTGGCATTACACGAAATGTCTGGCCGCGAAAATCATCCGGCTCAAGCAGCGCATTTTGGCTGCTGGTCATCTGCTTAAATCCGTTCACCCAAAAGCCAAGCCCCTTCACCTGCGGATCCTGGATCATCGAAAGAAGCTCTTTGCTCGTTTGTCCGGTAAATACCGCTTCCGCCTGGCTTTCACGCTTGAAAATAAACGGAAGATCGAGTACCTTCCATTGGGGAACAGTATCAATGAGCTTCGGAAATGAAGCCGCTATCATTTCTACTTTTCCGTTTTGCAGTGCTTCATATTCATTATCATCCGAATAAAGAATACCGTTCGGATAAATTTCAACTTTCACCTGGCCTTTTGTTTTTTCTTCTACGAGATCGGCAAATTTCCGAACTGTCAATCCTTTTGGCGTGTTTTCCGCTACTACATGCGAAAAGCGAATCGTAATGCTTGTCTCGATCTTTTCCTGTTCATCATCATATGAAAGCAATTGTGTTTTGGCAGCTTCATTGTATTGGTAAAAATAATAGCCGGTCAGTATAAGGAGAGTAAAAAGGCAGAAGCTGATGTATTTGGCCATAGGCACCACCTGTTTTAAACATCTTTTTTCTTATCATATCACGTTTTGACCGTCCGGCTTGTTTTCTTTAACATGGTAAAATACATATACACGAGAATCTTTTAGAATGGCGGCGTTATGAATGGTACGTATTCCAATTCAGTGGAAAATAACAGGGCTGATCATATTTATACTCCTTTTCTCTTTTTTTGCACTTGGCATTGCCCTAACCGGCAATTATCTTCAGACAAGAGAGAGCGAGCTGCGGGACCGGGCCATTTTAACGGCACGCACAGTCGCTGAACTGCCTGGTGTACCGGGCGAACTCGCTTCGTCGGGCAGTGTCACGGAAGAAGCGGTGGAGGCAGTGGAAGAACTGCGGGTAATTAATGGAGCGGATTATATCGTTATTTTAAACATGAACCGTATCAGGCTTACTCATCCGATCAACAGCCAGATTGGTAAGGTATCGGAAGGGGAAGATGAAGGGCCAGCTTTTGCCGAGCATGCATATGTATCCAGAGGAAAAGGTGAAACGGGTACGATGATCCGGGCCTTTGTGCCAATCATGGATGCATCACACAATCAAGTTGGCGTTGTAATCGCAGGATACAAACTGCCGGAAATTGTAGATATGCTGCTGTCTGTAAAAAAAGAGATATTCATTGCGACTGGTATCGCATTGTTTATTGCCCTGTGGGGAGCGTATATGATGGCAAGGGACATCAAGCGGCAAATGTTTCAGCTTGAACCGCATGAAATTGCGCAGCTCGTTGTAGAAAGAACCGAAGCATTCAATGCGATGCATGAAGGAATCATCGCCATTGACAGGGATGAACAGATTACCATCTTTAATCACAAAGCAAAAGAAATGCTTGGTATCAGTGGAGAAGTGATTGGCCGCAAGATCAGGGACGTGCTTCCAGATACCTACTTGCCGGAAATTCTTATGTTGGACCGTCCCATTTTAAATAAGCAGCTGCATATAAACGATAGAGTCATTGTCTCCAATCGGATTCCCATTCGGGTAAAAAACGTTACCGTTGGGGCCATTGCCATCTTCCAGGATCGAACACAGGTTACAAAGCTTGCGGAAGAGCTGACCGGAGTGAAGGCTTTTGTGAGTGCCCTCCGTGTGCAAAACCATGAGCATATGAACAAGCTTCACACGATTGCCGGCTTGATTCAGCTCGGGAACCGGGAAAAAGCGCTGGAATATGTGTTTCAAGTATCGGAGGAGCAGGAAGAATTAACCCGCTTTTTAACAAAGAACATCCGCGATGACAGCGTATCGGGGCTTCTGCTCAGCAAAGTAAGCCGGGGAAAAGAACTTGGGGTTCAGGTGACCATTGACCGAAACAGCTCACTGCATACGTTTCCGCCCCACATGGATCATCATGATTTTGTACTCATACTTGGCAATTTGATTGAAAATGCTTTTGACTCGTTTGAAGATCCTAAAGAAGACAATGAAATTTATGTAAGTATTCAGCAAACAAGTGATATTGTTTCGCTTTTAGTTGAAGACAACGGGTCGGGGATCAAGGAAGAAGATCAGCCATTCATCTTTAAACAGGGCTTTTCAACGAAAGCGTATACAGGAAGAGGGATTGGCCTGCATTTAGTGAGCGAAATCATTGCCAAAGGAAGTGGGCGCATTCATATTGAGTCTGCGCCGGGTGAAGGAACAACCTTTTCTCTTGTATTTCCAATGAAGCCAAAAAAGGATAGGGGGAATGAAATTTGATCAAGGTGCTGCTTATTGAAGATGATTTAATGGTTCAAGAAGTAAACAAGGAGTTTATCAACAAAGTAGACGGATTTGAGGTAATCGGCATTGCGGGCAACGGGAGAGAAGGAATGGAGCTGATCCGCCGCTTGTCTCCAGATCTTATTATTATTGATTTATATATGCCGTTAATGGGCGGGCTTGAGACGCTTCATTTACTGCGGCAGGAAAGCATTCAAGTAGACGTAATCGTGATCACGGCCGCAAGTGATATAGATACCGTCCGCCAGGTGATCCAGCATGGCGCGTTTGATTATATTATGAAGCCGTTTAAATTTGAGCGGATGAAGCAGGCGCTTGAACATTATCAATCTGTTCAAAATCGATTAAGTGAAAAAGGAAGAATCAGCCAGGAAGAGCTTGACAGCCTTTTGTTTCAAAAAGCAGGCGGACCGGATGAAGCGGAGCAGCTTCCGAAAGGGCTGAATGCTGTTACATTGCAAAAAATTGTTTCGCACCTGCAGAAAACGGACAAGCCTTTGTCAGCGGAAGAAGTCGCGGAAGGAGTCGGTGCTGCCCGGGTTACCGTGCGCCGCTACTTAGATTATTTAGAGAAAAGCGGAAAGGTAAAAATTGATATTCAATACGGCGTGATTGGCCGGCCTATCAACCGTTATAAGCTGGCATAACCGGATGCGCCGAATTCTTTTCATAATGATACAATAGAAGCAAACAAAAAGAATGGAGTTCCTTTGTATGCTTCGAGCAGTGAACATATTTTTAACGCGGTGGATGCCGCTTTTAACACCTGTGAGTGTTCTTGCCGGCGTTTTATTAGCGGAATGGATTCACTCATGGGTTTTTATTGTGCCATGGGTCTTTGCTTTTATGACGTTTACCGGCAGTTTAAATTCAAATTTTCGGATGCTGCATCATACGATGACTCATCCGTTTCCTGTTTTTCTTGCGCTTGTGATTCTTCACATGATTACGCCGCTGTTTGCCTGGACGGCTGGACATCTTTTATTTCCTGATGATCCGCTGATTGTTACAGGCTTTACACTGGCGCTTGTGATTCCGACTGGAATTACAAGTGTGATCTGGGTAACGATGTACCGGGGCAGCGTACCGCTTGCGCTTGTGATTATTTTACTTGATACGATTCTGTCACCCATTGTCGTGCCGTTCAGCATGTCTGTGCTGGCCGGGAGTAAAGTGGAAATGGATGTTTTCGAGATGATGAGCGGGCTGTTTTGGATGATTGTACTGCCGTCTTTGCTTGGCATGCTCGTGAACGAGTGGGTAAAATCAGAAAAAGCAAGCCGGATCAGCCAGACGCTGTCGCCTTTTTCAAAGTTGTCGCTTCCACTCGTTATTGCGATTAACAGTGCTGTGGTCGCCCCTTATTTACGTGATATTGATTTGAAATTTGTTCAGATTCTCACGGCTATTTTATTTGTCGTGTTGTGCGGCTATCTGCTTTCCTGGGCCCTTGCCGTGGCGTGCAGACAGCCGCATGAAACCGTTGTGACGCTTATTTACACAGGCGGTATGCGCAACATCAGCGCAGGTGCCGTCATCGCCGTTAACTTTTTTCCGCCGCAGGCAGCAGTGCCGGTTGTAGTATGCATGCTCTTTCAGCAAATGCTCGCGGCATTTCATGGGTTTCTGCTTAAAAGAGTGTACCCTAGGGAGGTCAGGGCATGAGAAAAGGGAGATGGAAGCTGCAGACCGTTATTATTGCTTTTGTTTGTGCAGTCGTTGCTTTTTCTCTGCTTGTCACAGATATTTTAGTTACAAAAACCGTTACCGATTCCGTTGAAGCAGGACAAGCAGAAAAAGCGCAAAGTGCATCGCGCATGGTGGCGCATACGCCGCTTGTTGCTCAGGCGCTTACAGGCGCACGAAGCGAAGAGGACATTCAGGACTTTGCTAGCGATATCCGCAGGGAAACCGGTGTTCAGTTTGTTGTTGTCATGGATATGAATGGGGTACGCAAGTCGCATCCAAACCCTGACAAAATCGGCCAGCCCTTTACTGGCGGCGATGAGGAACATGTACTCGCTGGTGAGGAATATGTGTCTATAGCTGAAGGGACACTGGGACCCTCTGTCCGCTCTTTTACCCCTGTCTTCGATCCAGGTGGAAAACAAGTTGGGGCAGTGGCCGTCGGTATTTCATTGGAAAGTGTTCAAAATGCGGTTGCCAGCAGCCGAAACAATATTCTGGCAGGAACAGCTGCTGGTATTTTGGCTGGTGTTCTCGGCGCTGTACTGCTGGCTCGTTACATCAAAAAAGTGCTGCTTGGCCTGGAGCCTTTTGCGATTGCCCGGCTCGTTGAAGAACGTGATGCCATCCTTCAATCCGTGCATGAAGGCATTATCGCAGTGGACCGCGATTCGACGATTACGCTCATGAACAGGGCAGCCATGTCCCTTTTTAAAGAGGGGAAAACAGAATCGATTCCTCTTCATTCTCTGCAGCGCGTAATGGAAACAGAGCAGCAGGAAATTGACAAGGAGCAGCGGATCGACGGGGTTGAGCTTCTCGTAAACAGCGTACCGATTCACGTGGATGGAATGCTTGCCGGAGCAGTTGCTACATACCGTGATAAAACAGAAGTGAAACTGCTGGCTGAGCAGCTGACAGGGGTTCGTTTATACGCAGACGCACTTCGGGCGCAGACACATGAATTCATGAACAAGCTTCATGTAATCCTGGGAATGGTTCAAATGAAGTCGTATGAGGAGCTTGCCTTGTTTATTCAAGAGACGGTTGATTTTAAAAGCAATGAGATTCAAATGATGACAGAAAAAATAAAAGATCCGGTACTGGCCGGCTTTCTCGTCGGCAAGCTAAGCTATGCGCGTGAATCAGGTGCTTCTTTGCACCTGAAAAGCGATTTTCCGATTCCGCAGCCGGAAGATCCAGCGCTTACACATGATTTGATTACGGTCGTTGGCAATTTAATTGATAATGCGATCGACGCGGTACAAAAAAGCCGGAAAAAAATCATTCATGTTGCGTTCAGCTATGGAGATGATATTCTAACAGTCGAAGTCGCCGACTCCGGTACCGGCATTGAAGAAGAAAAACAGCATCTCTTATTTCAAAAAGGGTTTTCGACGAAAGGAACCGGCCGTGGGATTGGGCTGTCACTAGTGCAAGATATTCTTGCCCAGCGGGACGGTGAGTTTGATTTGTTATCAGAATCAGGCAAAGGAACAAAATTAACCGTTTATATACCATTCCAGGAGAAAGGAGAGGAAAGGAAAGCATGATACGCGTTTTATTAGTAGAAGACGAACAGCGGGTGGCTGCTCTGCACGCAAAGTATGTAGAAAGCATCAGCGGGTTTTCACTGGCCGCATCGGCTGGAACCGTGGAAGAAGCTATTTCGGTTATAGAAAACCAGGAAATTGATCTTATTCTGCTCGATATTTTCATGCCGGGTCCACACGGATTATCATTGCTTACGTATGTAAGGGAAAAGGAAAAAGAAATAGATGTAATCGTCATATCTGCTGCTTCCGATATGGAACGGGTACAAAAAGCGATTCGCTATGGCGCAGTCGATTATTTAATTAAGCCGTTTCAATTTGACCGGTTTGAAGAAGCATTAAAAGAATATCGTGATAAACGAGCATTTATGACACAATCCCGCCAGGTCAGCCAGGAAGAATTGGACCGCCAGCTGCTTGGCAGGGGAGAACAGGATATGCCGAAGGATATTCCAAAAGGGCTGACGAAAGCTACACTCAATCAAGTGTGGGAAGAGATTCAAAAAATAGAGGATGCTTTTTCAACAGAAGACATTGTTAAAAGAGTTGGCATTTCCGGTGTGTCTGCACGCAAGTATTTAAAGTTTCTCGCAGATATCGAAGTGCTTGATGTAAGGGTGGTTTATGGCACGGTAGGACGCCCGGTTTATCAGCATACACGCAACCTTTCCAAGGAGTATATAATGAAAAACTTTCTGTAAGCAGTTTGAAACTGCTTACTTTTTTTAATTAAAAAACAATTTAAAAAAATAAATAATATATGATAACGCTTTAATTCCGGATAAGATGAAGCAAGAAACAAACAGGAGGTTATCACCATGGGAGCAGAACGAAAATTGGAAACGTTTCCTTCAAACGAGCAAAAGCCATCTTTTTTTCAAAAATTAAATAGTATTACTGTAGGACCAGTTCCACTGCCGCTTTATGTGGTGCTGGCTACTGTGATTTATGCAGCGTCTGTATACAATCAGCTGCCGCCGGACATGATTGGCGGGTTTGCCGTTATTATGATTATGGGTATGCTGATGGGCGATCTTGGAATGAAAATTCCCATTTTAAAAGACATTGGCGGTCCAGCCATTTTAGCACTTCTTGTTCCATCTATTTTAGTTTTCTTTGATTTAATTAACCCTAGCGCAACAGAAGCTGTTACAACGCTTATGAAAACATCGAACTTTTTATATTTATATATTTCGGTGCTTGTTGCCGGAAGTATTCTTGGGATGAACCGCAAAGTATTGATCCAAGGGTTTACACGCATGTTTATCCCGCTTGTATTAGGGACGCTGGCATCTGTTGTGGCAGGCTGCCTTGTCGGCATGCTGTTTGGCTACAGCATTAAGCATACGTTCTTTTACATTGTTGTGCCAATTATTGGCGGTGGTATTGGCGAAGGTATTCTGCCGTTGTCGCTTGCTTACGCGCAAATTTCTGGCGGTGCAGCTGAATCATTTGTTTCTCAAATGATCCCTGCAGCAGTAATCGGAAATATCGTCGCCGTTGTATGTGCCGGTCTTATGATGCGTCTTGGAGAGAAAAAACCTGAATTAACAGGAAACGGTGTCCTTGTTAAATCAAAAGAAGGGGACCAGATCTCCTCAGAAACAACGATTAACAAACCAGTTGATTTCTCGTTAATGGGTGCGGGACTGTTAATTGCCTGCAGTTTCTTTATCTTCGGAAGCTTTGCCCACTTGTTCCTTGGTATTCCGGGACCTGTATTGATGATTGTCGGGGCAACGTTAGTAAAAATCTTTCAGGTTATGCCGGCACGAATGGAACAAGGCGCTTATCACTTGTACAAATTCGTTTCAACAAGCTTAACATGGCCTTTAATGGTCGGTCTTGGCATGCTGTACATTCCGCTTGAGGATGTAGTGAAAATTGTAACACCGGCTTACGTGATCGTATGTGCAGCCGTTGTCATTTCAATGGTTGCGACAGGCTACTTTGTCGGAAAGTTCATGAAAATGCATCCAATTGATGCAGCAATCGTAACAGGCTGCCACAGCGGTCTTGGCGGAACGGGTGACGTCGCGATTCTCTCAGCTTCAAATCGTATGTCACTGATGCCGTTCGCGCAGGTAGCAACACGCTTAGGCGGCGCCTCTACGGTTATTTTAGCGACATTGCTAATGAAAATGTTTGGTTAAGAAAAGAAAAACGCTTGTCTCAATCGAGACAAGCGTTTTTTACTTTTTCCTTCTGTTTTGGCGATCCCGGTGGGCAGCAGCTAGCTCTTCTGCATCACCTTTTAGTAAGCAAAATGAAATCATACCGGAGAAAAGGGCCGCTCCCGCTGAAATAAGCAGGCGGGTATCACGTGCAATCATCGTATAATCCTTGTTTAACATCCAGGTGGCAATGGAAAAAACAATCACCATAACAGGAACGACAAAAACAAATCGCTTCAGCATTCTGGCCGCGTCCTTTCCGCTTTTTTCTTAGTGTAGCACATTCTTTTCCAAAAAGCGGGCCGCGCTGAGCTAATGCAGAGAAGGAAAAGCCCGCCTAACATTTCGTGACACGAAGTTTTTTGTTATAATAGTGGAACAGAATAAATAGAAATTGGGTGTAAAAACGTGGAAGGAAAAAAAGAGACGGCCTTTTGGTCGATTATTTTTGCGGTTTTCTTCGGCAATTTTTTAGCTGTGATGAATACTTCTACCGTAAATGTAGCTGTCCCGGCGTTTATGAATCAATTTCATGCGGATCTGCCGGCAGCACAATGGACGGTAACAGGATTTATGCTGGCAGCCGGAGCAGTAGCGCCGGCAGCAGGCTGGTTCGGTGCGCGCTTTGGCTTTAAGCGTGTGTATTTGGCTGCGCTCATTGGCTTTTTTGTTTGTTCACTGATCAGTGTATTTGCCTGGAGTATTGAAAGCTTGATTGTGCTGCGTATTCTACAGGGGATATTCAGCGGAATGATTATGCCGTCAACGATGACACTTGTTTATAAAACGATTGAAAGAAAAAAACAGGCATACGGGATCAGCTTATGGAGTTTATCTGCCGTACTTGCTCCGGCTCTTGGCCCGGTACTGGCCGGCTTTTTTATCGATGCCGCGGGCTGGCCGGCGCTGTTTTATGTAAACCTTCCGATTGCAGCGGCAGCTATCTGGGCAGCTGCGGTATTTATTCCCGGGACTGATGCAGGAGCGAAAATGCCGTTTGATCTGCCAGGGCTCCTTCTGTCTTTTATCGGCAGTATTCTTCTTTTAACCGCTTTTGCTGAAGGGGAGTCATGGGGGTTCACGAGTGCAAAAACGCTCGGCGTTGCCGGAATCGCACTCGTTTTGCTGTTTTTATTTGTGCGGCGCGAGCTCCGTATCCAGTTTCCGCTGCTGAACTTTGAAGTGCTGACGCACCGCCGTTATGCTTACAGTCTTTTGCTTAGTGCCGTTCTGTCTATTGGGCTGTACGCAGGGGCATTTCTCGTGCCGGTTTTTCTGCAAAGCTCACTTGGATTTGGCGCCCTGGAAACAGGACTAATTATGATGCCCGGTGCGCTTGTGATGGCGCTGTTTACACCGGTAACCGGCAGGCTGTATGACAAAACAGGCCCGGCTCCTCTTATATTATCAGGCCTCGTCATTATGATTATTGGCAGTTATATGATGGGGAATTTGGATATCGAGACAACGATCGCTTATGTCATCATCTGGACATCAGTGCGCTATCTTGGAATCGCTCTTTGTAATATGCCTATCACCAATGCGGGCATGTCCGCTATCCCAGTGGAGATTGCCGGGTATGCCTCTGCACTCAACAACTGGGCACGCCAGTCGATTGCTTCTTTGTCTATCGCTTTGTTTTCAGCTCTGCTTGCTTTTCGTTCTTCGATTTATGCAGGAGAAGGAACAGAGGCTCACGCTTCTTCTGCGATAGCAGCAGGGGATGTGTTTGTATACTCGCTCGTTCCGCTTGTAGTAGCATTGCCGCTGTCGTTTTTGTTAAAAGAAAAACGCGCTTTGGCTGAGAAAAGAGGCTAGCTATTGGAACAGCTGAAAAATGAGAGAGCAGGCTTTTCATCCTTGGCAGGTTAAGGATTGTTTATTGAAGATAAAAAACGATCCGGGGCTTCCGGATCGTTTTTTTATTGGAAATATTGATAATAAACCCGCTTGCTTTCTTCAACAGAAGATACCCCTTGAATCAAAACGCGGCCGTCGCGGAAAGCCGTAACCGTATAAGGTGTTTGCTGAAAAGAAAGTAAAAAGCCATTTTGGTGCGTAATCGTGGTTGTTTGTTTAATATGATCCGCCAGCTTGGCCAGGTTTCGTTTCGTTACATCAGCTGGCCGGATTTGTACCGTGTCACGTCCGCACAAAACCGCAAACTTGGTTGTCCGCTCGTACGATAAAAACGGATAAACAGGCTTTGTGCCGCAGGAAGGACAGTCTCGTTTTTTCATACGCTGCACATCAACCGATGAAAATTGGTTTTTCCATAAATCAAAAGAAAAAATGGTCCCGCGCAGTGCCTCCGTGTTTCCTGAAAGCCATTTGAGCGCTTCCGCCGTTTGAACAGACGCAGTCATTTGCACAGCGGGCGAAATAATGCCGGCGGTGTCACAGGTGGCTCCTGTTCCCGGCATCGTATCCATCAAGCAGTGGAGGCAGGGTGTTTTGCCCGGCACGATGAGCATGGATAAGCCGCCTGATGCTACACAAGCTCCATACACCCAGGGAATGCGCTTTTTTTGGGCGACATCGTTTAAGATAAAACGCACATCAAAATTATCGGTGCCATCCACAATCAAATCGATATGGTTTCGGGCCGTGATCTGCTCTAAAAAGGCCGAGTCGGCATCCTGGGTAAGGGCGGTGATGTGAACGTCAGAATTAACTGCGGCCAGTCTTTTTCGCGCTGCTTCTGCTTTTGGCATCCGGTCTACAGCATCTTGCTCAGTGTACAAGTTCTGCCGCTGTAAATTAGAAAAATCTACGTAATCCCGGTCTACAATCGTTACCTGCCCGACACCAGCACGGACAATCATTTCTGCATTAGCCGCACCAAGAGCCCCAGCGCCAATGATCAGCACATGTTTTGTCTGCAGCGATTCCTGACCGCTTCGTCCAATGCCAGGAAACAAAACCTGTCTTGAGTACCGGTCTGTCAAAGCACGCTCATTCCTTCAAGCGGGCTTGAAGCGTTCGCATGAAGTTTTTTTGGAATCCGTCCCGCCTGGAATCCACCTCGTCCGGCAAGCACCGCATATTTCATTGCTTCGGCCATTTGAACCGGGTCCGCTGCGCCGGAAACCGCTGTGTTAAGCAGTACACCATCCGCCCCAAGCTCCATCGCTTTGGCTGCGTCTGATGGTGTGCCGATGCCCGCATCCACAATAACGGGTACATTCGCTTGCTCAATAATGTAATGAATATTGAGCGGATTGACAATTCCAAGGCCGGTGCCAATGGGGGATGCGCCCGGCATAATCGCATGGCAGCCAAGGTCTTCGAGCCGCTTGGCCAAAAGTACGTCATCTGATGTATACGGAAGAACAATAAATCCTTCTTCTAAAAGCATTTCGGATGCACGCAGGGTTTCAACAGGGTCAGGCAGCAATGTTTTGTCGCAGCCAATGACTTCCACTTTAATCATGTCGCATAAACCGGATGCTTTCGCGAGCTTGGCGATCCGTACTGCTTCTTCCGCCGTTTTGGCGCCCGCTGTATTTGGCAGAAGGGTATATTTTTTAACGTCAATTTTTTCTAAAAAGTTCGGCTGATTCGGCTCGAAAATATTCATCCGCCGCACCGCAAACGTTAAAATTTCTGTTTCAGACGCTTCAACCGCCGCTTTTTGTATATCAAAATCAGGGAATTTGCCCGTGCCGAGCAGCAGCCGGGATTCAAATGAGTAAGGTCCAATCTTTAACATGTTTATCCGCCTCCTACAAATTGTACAATTTCCACACGGTCGCCATTTGCCAGCTTTTGATCGTCCCGCGTTGTTTTATCTAAAATAGACTGATTCAATTCCACAATGGCAAGATCTTTATTTAAACCAAAGTGATCCAGCAGGTCACGTACCGTCCTTACATTTTCCGGTACATCTACTTCGCGTCCGTTTACAGTCATTTTCATACAGGTGCCGCCTCCTTTTGGGATAAAAAGCGCGCTGGAGAAAACGGCGCAAGGCGCGCCGCCGTTCTTGAACAGCCGCTCAAATATTTTTCCATTAACAGCCCGGTGGCAGGGCTCAGCAGGATGCCGTTTCGGTAATGCCCGGTGCATATGTATAAGCCGTCAATAAAAGGGTGCGCACCGATAACAGGAAGATGGTCTGCCGCTTGGGGCCGGACTCCGGACCAGGTGCGTTCGATCATGCCCGTATCTAAAACCGGGAGCAGGCGGGCTGCGCGGTTTAACAGCGAGCGAATGCCGCCGGCTGTAACAGATGGATCAAACGTATTTGGCGTGGAGGTCGCACCGATCAGCATTTCATTGTTTCTTTTTGGCACGATGTAGCAGCCATCAACTGCAAATACCGTTTTAACAGGCGCTTCTTCTGTCAGCTTCACGGAGACACATTCGCCTTTCACAGGAATAACGGGCAGAGAGAAGCCAGTGTCTGAAAGAAGAGAAGAACTCCACGCACCCGCTGCGTTAATGACACGATTCGCACACACGTCACCCAATTTTGTTTGGACGCCAAGAACTTGTCCATTTTTGATAAGCAGCTTTTGAACGGCGGTGTGCTCATAAACGTGAACGCCTGCATTGGCTGCTGAACGAAGCAATGCGAGCGCAAGCAGCGGCGCTTTAATTTGATTGTCTTTTTCTAAATAAATCGCACCGGCGGTATGGCCCGTTAACTGAGATTCTATTTTGGGAATCTCTTCAGGCTCAAGCCAGGAAACCGTCGGATCTTTTTCCGACAAAAAACGGTATTGATGGGCTAAAGCGTCCCGATCTTCTTCGGATGCGGCTACTTTCAGCAGGCCGGCTTTTCTGAGCTCGATGTCAACACCGGACTCTTCAAAAAGCTCATCCCGCAGGTCGGGGAACAAATCCCTGCTCTCAAGAGCGATTTCCATAAGCGGGTTTTCACACTCAAATTCATTTTGCGCTCCAAGCATACCGCCGGCGGCCATCGACGCTTTCCCGGCAGCGCCCGAATCAAACAGTGCAACTGAATGACCTGCTTTGGCAAGACGGTAGGCAATAGAACAGCCAATGACACCGCCGCCGATTAAAATATACTCGTATTTGTTCATATACAGTTTCACACCTTTCTGTTGAAAAAAGCCGAAATCATTGCAACACCAGAAGCACCTGCTTCCCGGACTGCTGGAATATTGCTTTGATCAATTCCGCCAATAGCAATGACCGGAATGGCAACAGACTCGGTTACTTTGCGAAGAGCGTCGAGTCCTCGTCCAGGCAGGTTTTTTTTGGAGCTTGTGGCAAATACGTGTCCAAAGTAAAGGTAATCAGCTCCGTCGGCTTCCGCTTTTTGGGCAGAAGAAACAGAATGAACGGACCGGCCGGCAAGCTTGTCAGGATGCTTCTGTTTAAAAGGTGTCAGCCGTTCATCATATTCAGAAAAGTGAACGCCTAATACCGGCAGAAAGGGTACCAGATCGGGGGATGAGTGAAGAATCAGTTTTTCGGGCGGCATTCCCCGCTCAATCAAGCCGGTCAGGCGAGTGAAAAGCTGTTGTGCAGACAATCCTTTTTCCCGGATACAAACAGCATCGATTTCGGGAAAAAGAGAAAGCAGCTTTGTTTGTATATGATCCGGCAGGCCGGCTCCATCAGTTACAGCATGAATCAGCTGCCTCACCTCCTAAAACAAAATAAAAAGCGCTGCTTTCTTCAAAAGAAAGCAGCGCTGAATACACAAAGATGAACGGTTAAAAAGGTTTTCGCCACTTTCCTACGCCAGTATGAACTGGATCAGGTTCCAGGAATCCCAAAGTCACTCACTTTGATCTCAGCCTTTTTAAAAGGCACCTCCAGTGGAAGAATATTCAGTTTTTTTTAGAATAGCACAAATGAAAACAGGTGTCACGATAAATTCGTAAACTAAAAAAGCGCTCTCTTTTTCTTGTCCTTATTTGTCGCAAAGTATGTTTCATAAAGTTTATTTCGGGGGAATAAAATAAAGGCAACAAGAAAAAAGGGGAAGAACACCATGCACACGACAGAAAATGAACAGATGATCTGGATTGAAAAGCTGATGGCTCAAGGAATTTTCAAGTATGGCGACCGTCAGCTTTATGAATTATCAACGGAAGAATTAATGCATTTAAGCGACCAAAGTGAATCAATAGATAATTAAAAACCGTTCAAGCGTTTCCGTGCGCTTGAGCGGTTTTGTTTTTCCAGATGCAATAAACACCGGGCTGCTTGTTTTCAGCATAGAAAATAAGAGGGATTGACCCAGCCAGAAGGGAAAGAATAAATCCAATGACACCACTCCAATTGAAATGTGTCCAAAACCAGCCGCCGAATGATCCAACAACGCTGGAGCCAAGATAATAAAGAAGTAAATACATAGAAGACGCCTGTGTTTTGTTAAATCCTGCATATTCTCCTACCCATGTGCTTGCGATCGAATGAGCGGCAAAAAAACCGAACGTAAAAACAGCAATGCCGATAATTTTCATGAAAAGAGAAGGAAAAAGCGTCAGTACGGCACCGGATGCCATGATGCCAATCGACCATTTCAGCAAAAGCGGAATTCCGTACTTGTCTGCTTTTTTTCCCATATAAACCGCACTGAATGTTCCTGTTAAAAAAACAACGAAAATAAATCCGATCAACGTCTGGCTAAGCGAATAGGGAGGAGTAATCAGTAAAAAACCAATATAGTTATACAGTGTAACGAAGCCGCCCATTAACAAGAAACCAAGCGAGACAACAGCCAACAAGGGGCGGTTATACAAATGAATTCGGTATGTGAAGGCCATTTCTTTGAAAGAAGGCTGCTTCTTTACGGAATGGCGCGGGTTTGGCAGTGAAGTTAAAAAGAGAACACTGGCTGACAGCGCCGTTAGTCCAATCAATAGCAAAGCGATTCGCCAGCTGAAGAAATCGGTTAAAAGCCCCGTTAAGATACGTCCCGACATTCCGCCAATGGTTGTGCCGCTAATATAAAGCCCCATAGCTGATCCAACAGCTTTCGGATTGAATTCTTCCGCTACATATGCCATTGCAATAGCCGGTACACCCGCTAAAAAAAGACCGAGCAGTGCCCGGAAAGCCAGCAGCGTCCAAAAGTTTGGACTCAAAGCTGTCAAGATCCCGATGATAGAGGCTGCAAACATCGAAACAGCCATCAGCTTTTTTTTGCCGTAGGCATCAGAAAGCGCGCCTGCTCCAATCATGGAAAGTGCCAAAACACCGGTAGACAGGGACAGAGCGAGACTGGCAGTTGAAGCAGAAACACCAAATTTCTCCGAAAACAACGGCATGAGCGGCTGTGTGGTATACAGCGTCGCAAAGGTAACGAAGCCTCCTAAAAACAAAGCAAAGCTCGCTTTTTTTTGTTCGGCGGTTCCTTTTTCAATAAATGACATGTGCATCCTTCTTTCCTCATCATCCTATATTTTTACTATACGCTTCTGAAAATGATAGTTCCAATTTATAATTAACATAGGAACAATGCGTTTTAGTTATGGAGGGATTCGATGGAATGGCATCAAATTGAAAATGCCGCAGCCGTTGCGCATACACGTAACTTTACAAGAGCAGCGAAAAAGCAGGCAATTTCCCAGCCCGCCCTCAGCCGGTCGATCATGAAATTAGAAGAAGAGCTTGGTGCACCTCTTTTTTTACGCGGAAAAAAAGAGGTTCAGCTGACGCAGGCAGGTGTCATTTTTGTTCAGAAAGCGCAGCAGGCACTTCAACTTATGAAAGAAGCAAAGGAAGACATTCAAGAAATTGTATCTCCCGATAAAGGCCATGTATCGATTGCTTTTTTGCCGACGTTTGGGCCGCATGTGCTGCCAAATTTAATTGCAGAGTACAAGCGGATCTACCCGAACGTAACTTTTCAGCTTTCTCAGGGAGCAGGAGAAGTCAATATGAAAAAAGTACAGGAAGAAGAAGCAGATTTATGCATTACCGCACCGCCTTATAAACGCCATGATATCGAGTGGACGGTTGTTCGGGAAGAGCAGTTGTATATAACCGTTCCCGCGAGTCATCCATTTGCAAAACGGCCGTATCTTTCATTTCGTGAAGCAGCGGCTGAACCTTTCGTGACCTTTAAAAAGGGGTTTGGTCTCCGATTTATGTTTGATGAGATGTGTGAAAAGCTGGGAATCGAGCCACAGATCACATTTGAAGGAGAGGAGGTCCCGACCATTGCCGGCTTTGTTGCGGCAGGGCTGGGCCTTTGTGTACTCCCAAAAAAACCGGAAATTGCTCACGAGCCGCTTGCTTTTATCGAGATCAGCGATTATTCTCTTGTTCGAAAAATAGCGATCGGCGTAAAAAAGCGTGGAGCCTTATCACCGGCTGCCCGCCAGTTTAAAACATTTGCAGAAAAATATCTGCAACAAAATCATGGCGGCCAGGTATGAAAAAGAAAAAGACGGGGTAATAAGAAGAAATAGAATGAAACCATAAATGGAGGGATTAGCTGGTGAACCACACACTCTGGGCAGGCAGTTATGCCAAAAAAGAAGAGCCGGGTATTTACAAAGTAATCGTAGATACGCAATCGGAAACGCTGACGATCACAAACCGTTTCAGTGGCGTAGAAAATCCGTCTTTCCTGGCAGAAGCAGATGGTTTTTTATATGCAGCGTCTGAATCAATGGACGGAAAAGCGGTTCTTTTTAGTATTGAGCCTGATGATCTCATTTTGAAAGCAGAAGCTGACGCAGGAGAAATGGCTCCCTGCCATATTTATGCAGAAGATACATACGCATGGACAGCGAATTACGGGGGATCTGTAACGAAATACGAACGCAACGGTGATACCCTTCAAAAAACCGCTTTGTCAAAACATGAAGGAAGCGGTCCAAACGAAGAAAGACAGGATGCGCCGCACGTTCATTCAGTTACACCTTTTCCAGACGGGCGTCACTTGCTTGTCTGCGATCTTGGAACAGATACGCTTGTGGTTTATGACAAACATAAACTGGAGATTATAAAAGAAGTTAAAGCGGCACCCGGAGCAGGACCGCGCATGGCTTTTTTTCATCCAGAGCAGCCCGTCGTTTATGTGATGAATGAGCTGGATTCTACGGTTTCTGTTTATAAAGTCGGAGATGGGGGCACCATTACGCATCTCGATACACTTGCCGGGCTTCCGGCCGGTTACAATGGCGAACATACAGGAGCGGATGTGCAAATAAGCTCCGACCGCCGATTTTTATATGGAGCCATCCGGGGCTGGGATGGGCTGGCGGTTTTTGACATCGGCCCAGACGGCACCTTATCTGAACCGCGTCATGTAAAAGTGGATGGAAAAACGCCCCGCAGTTTTTATGCATTGCCGGATGAGCCTTTTCTAGTGGTGGCTTTCCAAGATTCGGATGAAATCTGCTTGTTTAAAATTCAGCCAAATGGCCTGCCTGTGTTGACAGAGGGAAGAGCCGCTGTCACAAAGCCAGTTTGTGTTATTAAGAGAGGAGAGAGGTAAGATGAATACGTCCTTATCAGGTAAAACAGCACTTATCACAGGAGCAGGATCAGGAATTGGCAGAGCGGCCGTGATCAAAATGGCGGAAGCTGGCGCGAATGTTATCCTGCTCGACCGCAGCCCAGAAGATTCAGACAAGCTTGTTCGTGAAATCGGCGAAGATCGCGCCTTTCACGTAACAGCTGATGTATCAAAAGCGGATCAGATGGAAAAAGCCATTCTGGAAGGCGCAGAAAGATTTGGCGGAATCGATATTGTTTTTGCCAATGCAGGGCAAAATGGCACTTTTACGCCGCTTGAGCATTTAGAGCCGGACGATTGGAATTCCGTGATGATGACCAATTTAACCGGCACCTTTTTAACATTGAAATATACCATTCCTTATTTGAAACAGCAGGGTGGCAGCATTATTATCACGTCGTCCATCAACGGGACGCGCACGTTTAAAAACTTTGGATTTTCAGCTTATGCGACTACGAAAGCAGGACAGGTGGGGCTTGGTAAAATGGCTGCCGTCGAGCTTGCGCAGTTTAAAATCCGTGTTAATATCGTCTGCCCGGGAGCCATTGATACGAACATTGACGCCAGCACAAACAAAGAAGAAGAAAAACTGAAAGAAATTACGATTCCGATTGAATACCCAGAAGGCAATCAGCCGCTTGCCGGGGGGTCCGGACAGCCGGAGCAGGTCGCAGACCTTGTTCATTATCTGGCTAGTGACGCGGCCAGTCATGTAACAGGATCTGTTGTGTATGTTGATGGGGTTGAATCGCTTCTATAAAGGACTTCAGTCATATTTTTATAAAAAAGAAAAACCGATGCAAGCTGGTTTTTCTTTTTTTATGGTCCTTTTTTCCTTATTAGGCATTTTTCTGGAACTTTTTTCTTTCTTATCCGTATATAGGGTGAGAAACGATGAAAAGGAGAGAAAAAAATGAAAAAGTGGGCTCAGCTGACCGCAGCGGGTTTTCTGACAATGGGTCTTGCAGCATGCGGCCAGACAGCGGAACCAACACCGGAAACAACGAAGGAACAAACAAGTGATATGACGCTTGGCGAAGTCTTCGATAAGTCGATGGAGGTTTCAAACGAAACGAAAAGCTTAAGTGCTAAAGTGGATATGACCCAGCAATTAGAGCAGCCGTCCCAAGATTTAAAAATGAAAACCGATTCTGTTATGGATATGAATATTACGACCGATCCGCTCGCTATTTATCAAAAAGGAACAACGAATATGAATATGGATGGCACAGAAGAGAGCCAGAAGATGGATATGGAGATGTACATGACAGAGCAGGGCTTTTTTATGAAGGATTCAGCAAGCGGACAGTGGATGAAAATGCCATCTGAAATGTATGGTCAAATTGCGCAAATGACCGAACAGCAGTCCGACCCGTCCCAGCAGCTGAAGCAGCTTGAAGCATTTAAAGATGATTTTACTTTTGAACAGACAGAGGATGCTTACGTCCTGAAGCTGTCGGCTTCCGGTGACAAATTTAATAAGCTCATCCAAGACCAAATGAAGCAGTTTGTCCCGCAGCTTGAAGGAGAGGAAGATCAGGCGGCCATTGACGAAATGATGAAAGGCATGAACATTGAAAAAGTGGACTACACAATCAATGTAGACAAAGAAACCTTTCAGACTACAGCGGTTGATATGATCATGGATATGACAATGGAAATAGAAGGAGAGTCAATGAAAGTTAATCAAGTGATGAACGCGGACTACAGCAACTACAACAAAGTAAAAGCGATCACTGTGCCGGAAGATATTGTGAAAAACGCACAGGAAATACCGATGTAAAAGAAATCCCGCCCTCAAAGGCGGGTTTTTCTTTTGGAGAAAAGGGGAAAATGAGTGAAAAAAGAAAGAAGCGATCGTATGAGAATTCCTGAAGAGCTTGCTGAGCTCGGCAAAAAAAGAATCGAGCCGTATCCGGTCGAAGGATTTGTCTACGGAAGCGGGCCGGAGCACCCAAAGCTTATGCTTGTTGGAGAAGCACCCGGTGAAACCGAAATTGGAAACGGTATTCCGTTCAGCGGCCGGGCAGGAAAAGAGTTAATGAAATTTTTAGCGATGGCAGGGGTTGGCCGGGAAGAGGTGTATATTACAAGTGCCGTACGGAGCCGCCCGTACAAATGGGGTGAAAAAAGGGGACCGGAAGGTGCGGCCGTGAAAAGAAAATACAACCGCGCCCCGACCAGCCGTGAAATTCTTGCGCACGCACCGCTGCTTGATTATGAGATTGAGCATGTAAAGGCGCCGATTATTGTCACACTGGGCAATATCGGCTTAAAACGGCTGGTCGGAAACGACAAAAAAGTATCCGATCTTCATGGTGAACTGCTCGTACAGCCAGTACTGCAGCTAAAGGAAGAACAGTTTGAATGGACAGAAAAGCACTATCGGATTTTTCCCACTTTTCATCCAGCGTCCATCTTTTATAATCGCCGCCTGCTTGAGCTTATTCATGAAGACATGGAAAAGCTTCGCCTGCTACGCCGGGATTTTTCGATGTACGATTAAGCCAATTAACACAAACAGCATCAATGATGAAAGAGCTGCCCGGCTGGCAATGTCACCATGGTCAGCGAGCAAGAGTGTGATTGTGCCATACATAAGCGGGCCAACAATAGCGGACAGCTTGCCGGAAAAAGCAAACAGCCCAAAAAACTGACCTCGCTTGTTTTCAGGAGAAAGCTCGATAATCAGCACGCGGGACGTGACCCAAACTGCGCCGAGTGCCACGCCGAATAAGCTGCCTGTTATCCAAAACATCAGCTGATTGATGGCAAAGGTCCCGAGCAAAAGAGCGGCGAACAAAATGATTCCGACATAAAAAACAGCTTGTCTTGCACCGGCTGACCGCGTAACATAGCCGAAGATAAATGAACCGATGATGCTCGAAATGGTTGAAACAAGGTAAAGTAAAATAAATTCGCCCGATGAAAAACCGACAATGGCTTTTGCATACACGGCCATCATGGCGATGGCAGTGGCAATGGCGTCATTGAGGAAGAAGTAAACGATCATAAACAAAAAGATTGGGCGGTATCTTTTCATATCTTTAAATGTTTCCCACACATCCCGGTAACCGGCGAAAAAAGGCCGTTTTGCCTGCGCAGGGCGCGGCGTTTCTTTGTAAAACAGAACAAGCGGCAGAGTGAAAAGTAAAAACAAGCCCGCAGTCGGTAAAAAAGCATCCGCATACGTACCGCCGCTGGCGAGCGGATAAACAGCCAGGCCGACAAGTGTACCCATATAACCGATGGCCACTCCGAACCCTGACAGAAGCGGCATCGTTTCTTTTGTACTGATGTCAGGCAGCATCGCATCATAAAAAATTAAGCTGGACTGGTAGAAAAACTTGGCCGCCACAAACAATACAACAACCACCATAAAAGCTGCCGGCAGCCCGTGCCAGTTTCCAAAGTTCTGTGGGGCGGCCAGCCCCATAAGAGCAGTGGACAAAATGGCAGCAAAAGCAAAAAACATGACGCAGCGCTTTTTACGTCCGCTTTGGTCAATCCATACACCGAATAAAGGAGAGAAAACAACGAGGAAAAAACTTGAAACAGCATTGGCATAAGACAAGAAGGTACTGGCAATCTGATCAAGCCGTTCGCTTCCGCCCGCGATTTCCTGTACATAAAAAGGGAAGAAAATCGTTGTAATATTCGATGAAAAAATCGTGTTAGCGAAATCATACAAAGCCCAGGAAAGAATGGGCATGGTAAAAAACCATTTCCAGCCCCCTTTGTTTCGCATAGAAACACCTCCATAGTAATATAATTCCAATCTGCATTCTTTCATTCCTGCTCTTTACAATAATTTAACGTTTAAACCAATTAATCTTATAGGTTTTTAAAATCATTTCCGCTATACTGTAATTAAAGCGGGACACTTTTTTCGTTTTACGTTAAAATGAAACGGAATACTCTACATAAAGCGAGGGAAAACAATTGGGAAAAACATTTATTTTTGGCCACAAAAACCCGGATACGGATTCAATCTGCTCAGCAATCGTTTATGCTGATTTGAAAACGAAGCTTGGCTTTGACGTGGAAGCGGTTCGCCTTGGTGATATCAACGATGAAACGGCTTTTGCGTTAAAAACATTTAATGCGGAAGCGCCGCGTTTAATTGAAAAAGCGTCACCAGAAGTAGACTCTGTTATTTTAGTGGACCACAATGAGCGTCAGCAAAGTGTAGATGACATTGATGACGTACATGTTCTTGAAGTTATCGACCACCACCGGATTGCTAACTTTGAAACAACAGATCCACTTTACTACCGTGCGGAGCCAGTTGGCTGCACCACGACTATCCTAAACAAGCTTTACAAAGAGCATGGTGTGGAAATCGAAAAAGAGATTGCCGGCTTGATGCTGTCAGCGATCATTTCTGATTCTCTTTTGTTTAAATCACCAACATGCACAGAGCAGGACGTAAAAGCTGCGCAGGAACTGGCCCAAATTGCTGGGATAGATGCGAATGAATACGGCCTTAATATGCTGAAAGCGGGCGCAGATTTAAGCGGCAAAACAGCAGAAGAGCTTATCGGTATCGATGCGAAAGTATTCCCGATGGGCAGCAAAAAAGTAGAAATCGCACAAATTAACGCTATTGATCCGGCTGATGTGTTAGCGCTGAAAGCGGAGCTTGAGCAAGCGGTAACAGATGCGATTGTAGAAAAAACACTTGATCTATTCCTTGTAGTCATTACGGATATCTTAAACAGCGACTCTGTAGCTATCGCGATTGGTGCAGAAACTTCAGCTGTGGAAGAGGCGTTCAATGTAAAACTTGACGACAACCAGGCGCTTCTAAAAGGCGTTGTATCCCGTAAAAAACAAATCGTTCCTGTATTAACGGAAATTCTTCAGAATCGTTAAAATGAAAAAAGCCGCCTCTTCTGAGTGAAGAGACGGTTTTTTTAATTCATAACCCATTTATCTTTTAAAAATAACAGGCGGCCAATTGTAATGAATGCCGCGATGACGAGAAGGTTAGTGCCAACCATCAGTGCTAAATGCTCGTAGTTAACGACTCCTGCTATTAATTCCTTTAAAATACTAAACAAGTTTAAGATAGGAATGGCAAAATGTTTCAAAGTTAATTCGTTGACGCCGAGGTTCGTAACAAACATCGTTGGAAAAACAGACAGCATCATAACAGGCGCGCTGTAGCTTTGAGATTCTTTAACCGTTTTAGCGACGATGCTTGTCAGCATCAAGAGAGCACCATTAAACATGGAGTACACAGCGGTTACAAGAAGAGCAAAACCGATAATCTGAGGAAATTGATTGCCAAAATGGATAGCTTCCCGCAGGTTTTCAGTTAAAAAAGCCACTTCAAGTGAGACAACCAACAGTGTGACCAAACCGATGACGATGCCAAGCGTGGAGATGACAAGCCACTTTGCTATAAGCATCGTCATCCGATTTACCGGCGTCATCAAAAGTGCCTCCATCGTTTTACGCTCTTTTTCTCCGGCAAACAAATCAGCGGCGGCCGGTCCGGCACCAACGCCAATGGCCAGGGCTAAAATAAGAGGGATCAGCAGTGACAGCATCATCATTGCGCCGCCTTCGGATGAAATTTCTTTTTGTTCTACCGTAAAGGGCTGTATAAGTGACTGATCAATGCCTTGTGACTGGAGCCGTTCTGCGATAATAGTGTTTTCAAAAGCAGACAGGGCAGTAGAGGCTGCACTCATCACATAAGCTGAATTTTCACTAAATGAGTTGCCGATAATGGAAATGGAAGCAGGCACACCCTTTTGAATGTTTGCTATAAACGGTCCATCCGTTAACAATGCCGCCTGGGCTTCGCCATCTGCAACAGCCTGCTCAGGATCAGCCGCTGCATGAATGTCGATATTAGGTGTTTTTAAAAACAGCTGCTCCGCTTCTGAATAAAAGGATTGTTCAACAGCTAATGTATAGGTTGTATCTTCATCATTTGAAAGCATGCTGTCATAAAAAAGCGTCAGGCCTGTCATCATCACAATCGGCAAAAATACCGTTAGAAGCAATGTGCGCCGATCCCGAAAACAGTCCTTTAATTCTTTTAAATAAATATTAAGAAGCATAAGAATTTCCTCCCCGAACAAGTTTGGACATGAAAATATAGTTTAAATCCCGGCTGCCTTCAAGTGCATACAGCATCTCTAGATCTTCATGGCAGACGAGCTCCCCTTTATGCATCATGGCAACAGAATCACACAGCATGGATACTTCCTCCATAATATGACTTGAGAAAACGATCGTTTTGCCGTCACGTTTCAGCTGATGAACAAGCTGTCGAAATACATTCGATGAGGTAATATCAAGCCCGGTGGTTGGTTCATCAAATAAGATAATTTCCGGGTTATGAATTAAGGTGCGGGCAATGGCGACTTTTTGGCGCATCCCTTTAGAAAACCCGTTCACTTTCCGGTCAAGGTAATCCCGCATGCCAAATTTTAATGCCAGATCATCAATACGCACCTTTGTTTCGTGCTTGCTCAAGCCATATAAAGAAGCAAAATACACTAAATTCTCCCGTGCCGTAAGCCGGTCATACAAGCCGGTTTCACCGCCAAACAGGACACCGATTCGTTTTTTGATTTCATCTGGCGTGCGGACCGTATCAAAGCCGGCCACTTCGATTGACCCCTCCGTCGGTGTTAAAAGCGTGGCGATAGAGCGAAGTAATGTTGTTTTTCCTGCCCCGTTTTCGCCAAGCAGACCGACCACCTCTCCCTGTTTAACTGTAAATGATACATGCTTTAAAGCCGTTACGGATTTTTTCTTGTCCTGGAATTTTTTCGTCACTTTATGAATGTTAATCATACTGAGTTTCCTCCGCTCTGTTTGATTTCTTGCTTTTAGCATATAAAAAACAGAAGGTGAAATCTTCCTTTCTGTCGCGAATTGTCCGTTTCCTGTCGTGAAAAGAACCAATAGATGGCAAAAAAGTGATAAACTAAAACCAATATAACGTAGCGGAGGAGCACAATGAAAGTTGGATTAGTAGATGACCGTGCGATTGATTTGGACAAGCTCGAGGCCATTGTGTCTGCAGTTGCAGGAGTAGAAGTTATATTTGCGACGCAGTCCGCGGAGGAAGCATACGGCCATATCAAAAAACAAACGATTGATGTGCTGATTGCCGATATTGAAATGCCGAATTTATCGGGCTATGAACTTGCAGACATTATTCATTCGCATGCGCTCGACATTGCCGTTATCTTTGTAACAGGAACAAGTGGCTATGCGGTTCATGCATTCGAGCTGAATGTGCATGATTACATTATGAAGCCTTATACAAAAGAGCGGCTCAGCCAGTCAATCGAGCGGCTAATTGAAAAGTCAAAGTCATCGGAAATGACAGGCCGGCTTTACATAAAACAAAAAAATGATATTCATATTGTTCAAAAAAAAGATATCGTACTTATTGAGCGATCCGGGCGCTCAACGACCATTCATACAAAATCAGGTCCAATTAAAACATATATGACGTTAAATGAATTGGAAGGAGAGCTGCGCGAACGGGATTTTCTCCGGTCACACCGTTCATTTATCATTAACATTCATTACGTGAAAAATTTTTCCTTGTATGCGAAAAACTCATATACCGTTACCTTTGAAGGATTAAATGAAAAAGCCATTATTACAAAAGAGAAAGTGGAATTTCTGCAAAAGAATTACTTTTAATAGGGAGGGATAAAATGTCTTTTTTGTTTTTTATACTCTTCACATTCACCGGAGTGGCAAGTGTTTACTGGCGCAGGAGAACGATGAATTACCGGCGCCAGGTCATGCAGCTTGAACAGGAACGGGAAAAAATGAATAAAACGTTTTTAAAGGTGCGAAGTGAACGGCATGATTTTTTAAAGCATATTGCGGCTCTTCAATATATGTTTGACCAAAGTCAGCATGATGAAGCAAAAAAGTATATGGATGAACTGATTGGCGGCTATGAGGAAACGAATTTGTCTATTAAAGGAGAGTCGGGGGCAGTAGCCGGGATTTTGCATGACATGTACCGGCGTGCTAAGCAGGCAGGAGTGGAGGTTGTATATGACTTGGATGTTCCGCTTTCTTCTTTACCGCTGCCTGATCAAGAGATTGTCCGGCTGGCTGGCAATTTAGTGGCTAACAGCATTGAAGCGAGTGACGAGTGGCAGAAAAAAAGGGGGCGCCATGGCAGTGTTGTGTTGCAGCTTTCTAAAAGAAGCGGCTTATTTTTGCTTTCCTGCCAAAATAATTGTCTGCCGATTCCAAATGAAGTGGTAGACCATTTGTTTACGAAATCCGGTATTTCTACAAAAGGGGAAGAGCATGCCGGCCTTGGCACAAAAATCATCCGCGAGGCTGTCCGGGCAGCATGCGGCTATCTCGATTTTATTCATAAAGAGGAGACTTTTACGGTTAAAATTAAAATCCCGGCCATTGTCACAAAAGAAATGCATTCAAAAAAAGAAGCATGAGAAAGAAGGAGTGAAGGCTGCCGGCACACTTGTATGAAAACATCGTTTATTAATGAGAAAAGGGTCTCTTGTCAAGAGATGCTTTTTTTGCTTTTGGGAACTTGCTATAATAGAAAGAATAAATATAGGAATAAAGGGGTGAGCGGATGGAACAGCTGCAAGCAGCACCACAAGAACCGAATCGTCAAAGGCAGCATCAAAAAGCAGGGCCGAGGCGCTTATTGAAACGGACATTATTTATTTTTATCGGCGCTATATTAATGGCTATTGGCATTGAAATTTTCCTGGTACCCAACTCGATTATGGATGGTGGCATTGTAGGGATTTCGATTATTTTATCTAGTATCACTGGTGTCAAGATAGGTCTTTTTTTATTTTTACTGAATATTCCGTTCTTTTTCCTCGGCTATAAACAAATCGGCAAAACCTTTGCGCTTTCAACGATTTTTGGGATTACCGTGTTAGCGATATTCTCCACGTTCCTGCATCCGGTAGCCGCTTTTACAAGCGATATTCTGTTGGCTTCTGTGTTTGGCGGCATTGCGCTTGGGGCGGGAGTAGGAACAGTCATCCGGTATGGGGGCTCTCTCGACGGCACGGAAATTTTAGCGATTTTGATCAACAAGAAGCTGCCATTTTCAGTTGGTGAAATTGTCATGTTTTTTAACGTATTTATTTTCTTATGGGGCGGCTTCGTATTCGGCTGGGATCGGGCTATGTATTCTGTGCTCGCGTACTTTGTAGCTTTTAAAACAATTGACGTAGTAATTCAAGGGCTGGATGAGTCGAAATCAGCCTGGATTATCTCTGATCAGTACAAAGAAATCGGTGAAGCGATTATCGCTCGCCTTGGCCGCGGTGTTACGTATTTAGATGGAGAAGGTGCTTATACTGGCGAAGACAAAAAAGTCATTTTCTGTGTCATTACCAGGCTTGAAGAGGCGAAATTAAAATCCATTGTAGAAGATTTGGATGAAGGAGCATTTCTTGCAGTGGCAGATATTGCGGAAGTGCGAGGCGGACGCTTTAAGAAAAAAGATATTCACTAAGCCAAAGGCTTCGGTCAATGCCGAGGCTTTTTTTATGGAAAAAAATCGTACTATTATCTTGAATTCTAAATATATATAGTTTGTATTAAAGTTACAAAGTTACTTTTATGAACTAATGGGGGTATGCAAAATGGCAGTATTAACATTTGACCAGGTACACAGCGGGATTGCGTTTCAAGTAAAACATATGATGGTATCGAAAACAAAAGGTGAATTTACAAGCTTTAATGTGCAATTTGACGGTGATATCAATCAATTAGAAGCTGCAAAATGGGCTGTATCGATTGATACGGCATCGATTGATACAAATAACGAAGATCGGGACAACCACCTTCGTTCAGGTGATTTCTTTAATGCGGAACAGCATCCGAAAATCACATTTATCAGCGATACGATCCAAAAGGTATCCGAAAATGAATACGAGGTAACTGGCCAGCTCACATTAAAAGGTATTACAAATACAGAGACATTTACCGTTGAATACAACGGAACATCAAAAAGCCCACTGGATGGCAGCACAATTGCCGGTTTTGATGCAGAAGGCAAAATAAACCGAGAAGCATACGGTTTAACATGGAATGCTCCGCTTGAAACAGGTGGCGTTCTTGTAGGAAAAGACGTAAAATTCAGTGCGAATTTTGAATTTGTCGTTGGTGAGTAAAAAGAAAAAGCAAGCCCTTCAAGCAAGGGCTTGCTTTCAGTGTGTAGACAAAATCTTTCGCTTTTAAAAAAGAGCCGATAAGTGGTATTGCAGATCAATAACAAGGGCTGAATAGACATTTTCTCTTTTTTAAACAGAAAAATACGACCTTATTAGCTATCGTAAGCCACTTGGCGGCGGGAGGGGGGCGCAGACTCCTATGGGCTCAGCGCCTGCCCTATGGAAAGCGGAGCTGCCTGGACTGCCTGGACGCCGCCGATCCATCCTATTCATGTGCACGGTCATCCATATAATTTGTCTACAATCTGAAGGCATACCCCTCAAACAGGGGTATGCTTTTTCTTTAGCAGTCAGCACCGCTATTACAATTTAGGACTGTTTTCTGAATGTGAAAAAACATATTCATGCATAAGCAGGACTGAACGAAATAGTTGCGGATAAATGATGTTAGACACCGGCCTAGAACACCAAACATATGGAAGCCTGGGATAGATAATCCCAAATCGAAATGGACCGCTTATTGTCATGAATTATTTTTAACCGTTAAAATGCCCTGCTGGTGAATAATTGAACTCTTTCTTGAGTAAAAATAGTTTGTCGTGAAAGAGGCCTCCAAAAAAGTGAAACCTTTAGCGAGAGAATAGCGTATGCATTCATATACTTTGTTATAAAAGGAGCTGGTATATCGTGTTTGGAAAAGTAGCAGCAGATGTATTAGGATTGAGTGATGTCGGAGCGGTGATTAAGCCTGCAGATTATGACAAGGTCGATGCAGACGATTACATTATGCATGAAGACGATGAGAAAATTTATTTTCTGATCAAATCAAAAGCAGATGAATATTGCTTTACCAATCTTGGGCTTGTTCACGTAGATGGAGCGAACGCAGTCAGCAAAAAGCGCCTGCTTCGCCGGTATAACTATGTGGCAAACCGTGTTTCAAGTGTGTACCTCGAAACAGCAGGTACTGTCGATCTGGATGTGGAAATCAAGTTTACGCTTGGAACCCAGACGTATTCGATTGATGTGCATAAAAAGCACCTGGAAGAGCTAAAGGATTTATACAAAGCGCTATTGAAAATTGCTGAAATGCAGCAGGAAAACGAAGTAAATTTTGGCTATGCGCAGCAAAGCTTAGAAATGTCCGCCAATTCTATTAAAAACATTACAAAAACACAAATTGATTTGGCTGCCGAGTTTGAAAAAGTGAATGCATACGCTTTTGACTGGCTGAAAAAATCGAGTGATACGTACCGGGTAAAAGACTTCGGTGCCGTATTTGAAAAATATATCAACAATTAAAAAATACCCCGCCGGTTACCGGCGGGGTATTTTTTAATACAGGCTGTTGACAAACGCCCGCTTTCGGCGTCACTTGCCGTCTGTGAATGCTCATGACCCCCAAAAAGGTCACTCCGCTTCCCAGCCGGCAGCGTTCCTGGAAGAGCAGACGTTTTCAATCAGCCTGCTTTCTTACTTTGTCTATACTCTCTTTAATATTCTACAGTCACATTTTGCAGGTCAGCTTCTTCACACGGAAGAATGGTATAGCCGAGCTCTTTCACTTTCTCTTTCATGCTGGCAGAGCAATCTGGCCCGAGCACAAGAAACGTCCGGTCACGCTGTACGTTTTTGCGAAAAGACGACAGCATACCAAACAGGGCAGATGCTTTTTCTTCCGACAGGGACTGAGTAAAAGAGGAAGTGGACTCTATTACGGGAACAATCCATAATTCACATGCGTTTTCCGTTTGAAGAAGCTGTTCAAATACATCTGCTTTTTCAAGCGGTGTGCGCATCGTATCGTCCCGAAGCTCATACACTTCTTTATTGTCTAACGAAGCCTCCGCGAACGGGCGGCTGTTTTTTTTATCAAAAATTTTAATATCCAGCTTGGATGGTTCAAGATGCTTTTCCATTTAAGTCTCTCCTCTTAACAGGTAACTGTTTCTTTTCAACATTATTTACCCGTTTTTCGTCAGGATAAACCTATTCGATCAGTGAAAGAATATCTTTTAACCGGCTGAGTGTGTGTACAGGATTTGCTCCTTCAACGATTTTTCCTTCTCCGCCATGGTTAATCCAGGCTGATTCGATGCCGGTGCGGGTCGCACCTAAAATGTCCGTGCCTTGATTATCGCCTACCATTAACACATCACCCGGCTCCAGGTCCATTAAGCGGAGGGCGTGGTCAAAAATTGCTTTTTCCGGCTTTCCAAAACCAAAATGTCCGGAGATAAGCACGTGCTCAAAATACGGGACAAGTTCCGGCGTCATCGTCAGCTTTTCCAATTGAAGCGAAGGAGCTCCATTGGTTAAAAGCAGGAGGCGGATGCCTTTATCGCGCAATGTGTTTAAAACATCAAAGGTTTCTTCGTACACAAAAGCAGATTTGCGGCGGACGTTACGGAAACGCTCGCGTGCCCATTCTGCTTCGGACGCAGGGATCCCGGCTTGTTCCAAGCCATTTTCCCAGGCTTTTAATTGATAATCGGCAATTTGATCTCCCATAGACCGGAAGCCGTTATGGTGCACGTCGCCGAAATTACCCCAAAGACCTTCAAACGGATTGATTCCAATGGAAAGAGTGACCGGGTAAAAGTCATATGTTTGATATTGCGCATGGGCAGCCGTGCGGACGTGTTTTTCTATCTCGGCTGCATCCTTTTCATATTTTTCCGACAGCTCGCCGCAAGTCACATCAAATGCAGTTTGGATGCTTTTTCTATCATCCAGCAGTGTATCATCAAGATCAAAAAAAACAGCTTTTTTCAACGTAACGTTCTCCTTCTTTTTAGCATAGTTCTTCACCTATTTCGACAAAAAATTCAAAAATCCTGCTTTTCGGCGCGGCAAAAGAAAAAAAGAAGGCGGTGAATAATCAGGAATGTGGTGGGCAGGCAGGCGTGCGAGCTGGGAAGAAAGGTTATCGTATAAATGAATTAAATGCTCCTGACGTTGTTCGATGGCAGACAAGCGGTCTTCAATCAAAGACAGATAGGCGGTTTGTCCGATCATATTGGCTGCCTGGCCGGGAGGAAGGTCTTCGGAGGCGGCGGTTTCGATCATCTGGCGCAGCGTAGCCATTTCTTTTTCATCAAACATCCGGACATTTCGTTTTCCAGACTCGAACCGGAAGCCAGCTCCCTCAAGAGCGATTACATATTTGCTTAAGGTTGTTGGACTGATGTTTAAAGCAGCGGCCGCTTCTTTTGTAGTATGCACAGAAAATCCCTCCTTTGTTCTATTTAAACTCATTCTTCACCGGACGCTGATTTCCTTTCACTAGTTTTGGCGAAAAAGGGCAGCCAGCTATGTTCTTTTCGTCAAAATCCGGGTATACAAGCGGTAGGTGACTTATTATGAAATTAATCAGCTGGACGTATACAAAGCGGTATAACGTGAAAGCCGTATTTGATCGGTTTCCGCAATCGAATGTGATTTTCCGGCTTATAAACAAATATTATTTTATTTATATTGTGAACTGGTCGGAGCAGGATCCGCCGGTTCGTAAGCAGGATTTGGAGAGGATGGAGCTGCTGTTGAACGATGAACTTGGAACCGGACAGTTTTACCGGAATCGCCGATCAAGTAAACAAGGAGGCAAAGGAAGCATGAAAAGAGCCATGATTATTGCGAATCCTTCTTCTGGAAAAGAACAGGCGGAGGAATACATTGACTCTATTTATAAACAACTCCAGGTGTCAGGATATGAGGTGGAAACCCGTTTAACCAGAGGGGAAGGAGACGCCATGCTTTTTGCAAAAGAAGCCTGCGAACGGCATTTGGATGCAGTGATTGCAATGGGCGGAGATGGAACGATGAACGAAACTGTAAACGGTCTGTCTGAACAGCCGCACCGCCCTGTTATGGGGGTTGTTCCGCTCGGTACCGTAAATGATTTTGCGCGTGCGCTGCATATTCCGCTCGAGCCGGAGGAGGCTATTCGGGTATTAGGAGGCAGAACAAAGCCTGCTGATATTGGCAAAGTAAATGGCCGTTATTTTTTAAATATTTTAGCCATTGGCGGGATTGCAGAAGCAGCCGGTGAAGTAACGTCGGCTCAAAAAACGACGCTGGGCGCGCTCGCTTATTTCGTAGAAGGCTTTAAAACCCTGCGAGATAAAACACCATTTCCATTGACAATTGAAACGCAGGACCGGACATTTGAAGAAGAAGCCCTTATTTTTCTGGCCGCTCTTACAAATTCAGTGGGCGGATTTGAAAAGCTTGCGCCTGAGGCAAAATCGGCAGATGGTTTTTTTCATTGCTTTATCGTTAAAGATGTAGCACTGCCAAAATTGATACGTATCGGTGCGAATTTATTAAAAGGAGACCTGGGAGAAGACCCGGATGTTTTATATTTCCGTTCCCAAAAATTGAATGTCCGCTCTACAACGGAATTAAAAGCAAATGTAGACGGCGATATGGGGGGTGCTGTTCCGCTGAGCCTCGAAGTACTGCAGGGCCATATTAAGGTGTTCATTCCATAAGCGATGTCTTTTAACAAAAAACGCCTGTTCCTGTTTATGGCTAAAAATGACTTTTTCTTCGTTATAGTTAAAAAAGTGAAACAATTCTGCCATCAGTCCGTACATAAAAGTGAGGTGAGTAAAGATGGGGTTTTGGAAGAAGCTTTTTGGAAGCACTGCAGAAACCGTACCGGAAACAAAAGAGCGGACTCTGTTGAATTTACAGGTTGGCGATTTTGTCACGTATGACTTAGCCGATTATGAAGTAACAGGAAAAATCCATTACAATGACAGCGGTTATACGTGGGATGCTTATCAGCTTGCTGCATCCGGTAAAACCCTTTGGCTGAGCGTGGAGCTCGATGATGAGCTGGAAGTTGGCATGTATAAAAAGGTACGGATCCCCGGATTAGAGCCGGGAGCGCAAAAAGTAACGCATGATGGGCGCACATACTACCTTGAAGAAAGCGGACGTGCTTATGTAAAAGCAGAAGGCCGAAGTGAAAACGTCCACGGCAGAAACGTTGATTACTACGATTATACAGATGATTCGGAAGAACACTTTTTGTCTGTGGAAGTATGGGGCGGCGATGTCGAAGTCAGCTATGGATACGAAATTGAAGAATATGAAATCACTATTTTAGCGGGAAGCTAACCAACATTGGAGGAGAGAATATGTTTCAATTTTTTAAACGTGTACAAACATACGTAGGTTCCGAGCTGAATGCGGCACTTGATAAAGCGGAAGACCCGGTGAAAATGCTCGATCAGTTTATGCGGGAAATGTCAGCAGATATTCGTGACGCGGAAACAGCCGTTGCCAAGCAGCTTGCCAACGAAAAAATGCTGAAAAAAAAATATGACGACGCAAACAGCATGGTGGAAAAGCGCCAGCAGCAGGCCATTGACGCTCTTGAAGCAGGAAATGAGGATCTGGCACGCCGGGCGCTTGAGGATAAAAACAATCATGCGAAGCAAGCGGAGTCCATGAAAGAAGCACATAAGCAGGCGGCAGAGGATGTGGCTGTTCTTCGTGAGAAGCTGGCAGAAATGAAGCGTGAATATGAAGAAATGCAGCTGAAAAAAGATTCATTAAAAGCGCGCGCTGAATCGGCCAAAACGCGCACAAAGATGAACCGCGCCATGTCTTCTATCGGCGGGGATGAATCAAGACGCGGCTTTGAGCGTATGGAAGAAAAAGTGATGCAGTATGAAGCAGAAGCTGAAACGTCAGAGGATTTGCGTGCAGGTTCGCGTAGCCTTGATGACGAACTTGCTGCTTTAAAGAAAAACAGCGCAGTAGATGACGAACTCGCCGCACTTAAGCAAAAGCTCGGAAAAGAATAAGGAACCGCGGTCCGCCTGTTGCGGCGGGCCGTTTCTGTTCATTTGGAGTGTTTTCATATGAAAATAAAAAAATGGATGATTGTCACCACTGCATCGGTTTTTCTTTTTGCTGCCTGCGGCCTGCAGGAAGCAGATGACTATGTTGATGAAAATTATACATTTGTTGATGCTGTGCAAAACAATACAAACACAAACGATCAAGCGATGCTTTACCGCACGAATCAAAGCCTGCAGGAAACGGCCGCTGAGCTGATTGATGTAGAGCAGCCAGAAAAAATCGGCCAGGAAGTGGACGGCCGCCAGGTGCTTGTATACAATAATGAATTTATTATTTTAACGCAAGATCCCGATAACCCGGGCTCCACGCTTGTGGAAGTAGCAGAAGATGAATTTGTTCGTACGCATTATAATCCCGGCTTTTTCTCAGGTATGCTGCTCGGTTCATTGCTGAATGGGCGTTTTGGTTCAAATTGGGAGCGGACACAAACGAACCGGTGCCGGTATAACGATGGCGGCTGCTATTCAGGCGGCGGTTATTACGGAGGCGGGACGTTTTCTAACGGCTCTTATGGCCGTGGCTCGACATTCCGCGGCGGCGGACCGGGAGAAGGAAAATAATGAAACGAAATGAGGGAATGAAGCTGTGAATCCATTTTTACTGACATTTTTGTATTTTATCGTAGCCATTGCAGTGGTTGTGGTTGGACTAATTGTTTTTGAACAAATTACAAGAAAGTATAAAGACTGGGATGAAATAAGAGGAAACAATACAGCCGTTGCCCTGTCAATCGGCGGGAAAATTATTGGCATCTGTATTATTATTACTTTTTCTATTTTTCACAACGATACAATTACAGAAACGATTATATGGGGTTTATTCGGTATGGTACTGCAGCTTGCAGCGTATATCTTGTTTGAACTGATGACAAGAAGCTTTTCTGTAGAAGAACAGCTGAAATCAGGCAATCTTGCGGTAGGAATTGTTTCCTTTTCTGTTTCAGTCGGACTGGCGTTTGTTATTGGCGCTTCGATTTCATAAGGCGGTGTTTTGATGACTGAACAGCATTCCATCCGGCAAAGCCGGTCGATTTATTATGCATCGGGCATTGTCTCGATATGCGGTATTATCTTTGAAGTACTGTTCGGCGCACTCGGTTCGTACATTTTAGGAGATGGAGTGAAGCAGTATACACTCACCATCTCCCTTTTTTTAACCGGAATGGGCATCGGCGCATACATAAGCGAGAAAGTAACCCGCCGCTTAATTGCTTCGTTTATTTGGATTGAATACGGCATTGGTATCGTTGGCGGATTTTCAGCTCTTCTTCTATTTGGCGTAACGGCTTATTTGCCGGAAGGAACAGAAGCTTTATTTTTATACAGTGTAACGCTGCTTGTCGGAACGTTAACGGGCGTGGAGCTGCCCATTTTAATCCGGAAAGCAAATGAAATCGGTGTGTCGCTTCAAAAAAGTGCAGCTAAAGTGCTGTTTTCCGATTACGCCGGCGGTTTAATTGGCGGTCTGTTGTTTTTATTTCTGCTTCGGCCATACTTTGGGCTTGTAAAAACGTCTTTTCTTGTCGCTTTAATCAACATCGCGGTCGCACTGTGGATTGTTTTTCAATTTCGTTCTGAATTAAAGCGATTTAAGCTTCATGCGGCGTGCGGCATTGCGTTTTTAGGAATTTTAACAGCCGGGGCTCTTTTTGGTGAGGAAGCGGCATTTCACTTTGAGCAGAAATTATACAAAGATCCAGTCGTGTTTTCGGAACAAACGGCTTACCAAAAAATTGTTTTAACGAGGGAACAGGGAGATACCCGTTTATACTTGGATGGGCAGCTTCAATTCAGTTCGTCCGATGAGCACCGGTATCATGAAATTCTCGTCCATCCAACAATGGCAGCAGCTGCCCGCCACGACCGTGTTTTAGTGCTTGGCGGAGGTGATGGACTGGCAGTAAGAGAGCTGCTGAAATATCAGGATCTTGGTCGTGTTACACTTGTGGACCTTGATCCTGCCATGACAGAAACCGCACGTACGAATCACTTGTTAACCGATTTAAATAAGAGATCACTTGATGATCCGCGTGTAGATATCGTCAATCAGGATGCTTTTCAGTTTTTAGAAAAAGCAGAGGGGTTTTATGATGTCATCATTATCGATTTGCCGGATCCAAACAATGAATCACTGAACAAATTATATACCCAGGAGTTTTACTCTCTCGCCCGCAATCACTTGCAGGTAGACGGTGCGATGATTGTCCAGGCAACAAGTCCCGTATTTGCACCACAAGTTTATTGGACCATTGACCGGACCATCCAGGCAGCCGGATTGAAAACGGAAAACCTGCACGCGGACATTCCAAGCTTTGGCGGGTGGGGATATGTGCTGGCATCAAGAGAGGGCATGGATGTAGAAGGGCTGTCCTTAATAAAAGATACGCGCTATTTAACAGCTGACCTGCTGCCGGCTTTAACGAAATTTGGGAAGGACGAAGATGCAGAAATGGAAGGCGGGGCCCAAATTGAGCCGAACACCCTTATTCGTCCAAATTTAATTGAAGTTTATGAAAAATCTTGGCGCTATTATTAATAAAGAAAAAGCCGGTTCCTATTTAGGAGCCGGCTTTTGTTGTATTGTGATCCATCCCTTAACTGTGTGGATCATCAAACAAAGGGAAGACCATTTTACTTTTCCGCTTTTAAAAGCAGTTTATTTAATTCTTTTAACTCTTTTTCCATTTCAACGAGTCTTTCTTCTGCTTTTGATACGCCGTGTCCGGTAGATTCTAATTTTTCGATGTCGCCTTGTACACGCATATAGTCCATTTTTAATTCTCGAATCTTATATTCAATTTGTGACTTGTTCATGGATAAACCGCCTTTTTTCTTTTAGTTTACCAAATGAAAAAGCTGCCTGCATAGAGCAGGCAGCTTTTAATATTTAGCGGGAAACCATAAATTCAACAGCGAGGTTTAAGAAAAACGCCGTATGGACCACCGCGAAAACGAGCCCGTGTTTATTTAACTGCCGCATAAGTACTTGATCCATATCAATCACCTCGTAATTATTTTGTAAATATACTATATCATATGTTCACAGAATGTTCAAAACTTATTTACGAAATTTCAACAAAAAGAAAAGAAGCGAGTTTCGCTTCTTTAAAGGATCGGCGATAGGAGCCGAGAAATAGATTCCTTGAATTTAATAGCAGGAGAGCGCTGCTGATACAGCTCAGGTGTTAATTCAAAACAGACCGTCATGTCATGACGGAAAATTTTTGCCAGCTGGCGGCCTGTTTCATAATCATACATAAAGGCGTTCACTTCAAAGTTTAAACGGAAGCTGCGGACGTCAATATTTGCAGTGCCGACCGAGCTCAGCTTTTCATCTACGACAATGGTTTTAGCATGAATAAAGCCGTCATCGTAAATATAAATTTTTGCTCCCGCTTTTAATAGTTCTCCGGCATAAGAATAGGTAGCCCAGTAGACAAAAGGGTGATCCGGTTTATTGGGCACCATAATTTTTACATCGATTCCAGACAAAGCGGCAATACGAAGTGCGTCTAAAATACTCGCATCTGGAATAAAATAAGGAGTCTGGATATAAATAGACTTTTTTGCTGTTGAGATAAGCTGAAGGTAGCCGCTTTTAATTTGATCCCATTCTGAATCCGGCCCGCTAGTCACAATTTGCATGGCGGTATCAGCGGTTGTGGCCGGCACGGGGAACAGTCGTTCATCGTACATAAAATCATGCCGTTTAGATGCTTGGTTCCAGTCTAGAATAAACCGGGTCTGCAGTGCATGAACGGCGCTGCCTTCAACACGCAGGTGAGTATCTCTCCAATAGCCGAAGGCCGGGTCCTTTCCTAAGTATTCATCACCAACGTTAAAGCCGCCTACATAGCCGATCTGTCCATCGATGACAACAATTTTTCTATGATTTCGGTAATTCAGCCGTAGATTAATTAAGGGAATGCGGGAAGGGAAAAAGGTCTCTACCACACCGCCGGCTTCAATAAGCTTCCGAAAATGTTTACGCCGAAGTGTTCTTGAACCCATATCATCATATAATACGCGTACCTCCACACCTGTCAGTGCTTTTTCCGTTAAAAGAGTAATAATCTCTTTGCCAAGCCGGTCATTTCGGAAAATATAGTACTGAACATGAATATGGTTTTTGGCTCTGCGCATATCGTTCATCAGAGAATCAAATTTTTCAGCGCCATCTGTGTAGATATAAACTTGATTATCTTCCGATAAAACTGCGTCATTATAGCTTAGCAGCATAGAAATAAGTTTCGTATTTTCTTTTGTATGAGGGTTGGCAAACGGATAAATGCCGCGTTTTATAGCTCTTTTTTGATGGCTGATTTGTTCTTCAAGTCCTATTTTTTTCTTGTCTTCCCAATCAAATAACCGCTTTCTGCTTAAATTCTGTCCGAATATAAGATAAAGAACAAAACCAAGAAGCGGAAGGAAAAACAAGACCATCAGCCACGCCCATGTTGCGCCTGCATCGCGCCGCTCCATAAAAATAATGGCTGAAGCGAGCACGATGTTCAATGTGAAAAGCACGTAAGCAGCCCACGGGAAAAAATACAATTCAATGATCACGTTCATCACCATTCCGTTCAATTTAAATAGTCACTCTCACTATACACGAAAAAGTCATAAATATCCGGATTGAAAAAGGAAAAAAGGGGAACATAAAGAAGGATTATAAAAAAATGAAACGCTTTTGTATAAAGAACGTATAAACCATTAAACGTGAAAAGGATGGATGACCATGAAGAGTGCGGATCGGACGAGAAAAATTGTCGATAATCTTACCAGGCTGGGTGTAAAAGCAACCGTAACCAAATCAAGGACAGCGCTATGGAACGCTTTGCAATGCAGGGAAGCGCAGAGCCAGTTGAAGGCGGTTACCTCCTGCCACTCTGGATAAGAAGGGAGCGTGGCAACGGTGCGTTTTACAAAAGGGCTTTTTATACACAACGAGCATGCTGGAAGTCAAAGAGAACCGGTTATTGAACAAGTAATATCCGTTTTGAAGGAAGCGGTCGGGCACGTTGAGCGGAAAGTGATTACCGAACCCGGAGAAGGAGAAAAACTGTGCTATGAGACCGTTCAGGATTATGATATTGTCATCATTTATGGTGGTGACGGAACGGTTCATGAATGCATTAATGGAATCGCCCGATTGGAAAAAAGGCCTATTGTCGCTGTACTGCCGGGTGGAACCTGTAATGATTTCAGCCGTGCAATTGGAGTTCCGGAAGACTTGGACGCGGCCTGCCGACTCTTAAAAACAGGTGTTGTCCGTAAAGTGGACGTCTGTGCCATGAACGATCGTTTTTTTGCAAACTTTTGGGGGATCGGCATGATTACCGATACTTCCGAAAATATCGATGAAAACAAAAAATCGATGATCGGCAAAATGAGTTATTATTTAAGTGCCCTTGAAACGGTCCGTCATCCATCTTTTTTTCATTATATGATTGAAGCGGACGGAAGGAAACTTGAAGGGGAAGCGGCAATGGTTGTTGCGTTGAATGGAAATTATATCGGGACAGTTGACCTTCCTTTTCAAGCGAATCATGAAGACGGTTACTTAGAACTTATCATCGTAAAAGATTCGGGCTTTCCGCTTATAAAAGAAGTGATTCAAACAAAGAAAATTAAAGCAACAGGAGAACATGCCGCAAATCTTGAACACTACCATGTTCAATCATTCACAATTCAAACCGATCATCCGATGCTTATCGACATGGATGGAGAAGTGTATGCTGTGACGCCGGCTGTCTGCAACGTTAAAAAAGGGCATATTGACTGTCTTTGTTCCGCATAAAAGCGCCCCGCCAAAGAAAGGCAGGGCGCTTATTTAAAAAGAGCCGAACATTCTGTTTTAAGCAGAGCGGCTGCGGAACTTGCGGACAAACCAAATAACTGCCGCGATAAAAATAATGGCCAAAATCGCATAAACGATATTTGAGTACACATCCATATAGTCAACGATGGTATGCCATGAATCGGAGAAAGCGGCACCCAAGTTTACAAGAACAGTATTCCATATTAACGTTCCAGCAGTCGTAAACAAAACAAATAAAAGAAAATTCATATTGGACATGCCGGCAGGGATAGAAATTAAGCTTCGGATAAGAGGAACCATGCGGCAGAGAAAAACCGTCCAAACTCCATATTTATCAAACCAGGCATCCGCCCGGTGAATATCCTCGTTTTTCACACGAAGAAATTTGCCGTAACGGGCCACGACTTTCTCCATTGTTTGCACATCCAATATCAATCCGACACCGTATAGAATAATAGCCCCTACAACCGATCCGGCTGTTGAAACGAGTATAACTCCCGTAACAGTCAAATCTGTCTGGCCGGTCATTACACCGCCAAAAGTAAGAATAACTTCAGACGGAATCGGAGGGAATATATTTTCAAGTGCAATCAAGAAAAAAATGCCCCAGAGTCCATACTGCTCCATCATCGAAATAATCCAGTTTTCCATAATAACCCTTTCCATGAAGAAATTTTTTCGTCTCGGTTGACATTATAGCATGCACCTTTATGCATTCACCAATAAAAACAGGACGCCTGCTTTTACAGCGGGACAGAAGAAGAATTTTTCCCGAAAATAGACAGCAATGTCGTAGTTAAATTCTGCTCTTTTTCAAGACTGTATTGATGAAGTCTTTTTTTCCATTTGCCTCGTTCAATATCACTGTCGATAATGGCAGTAATCTGCTGTTCAATGGGAAGATCATCCGTCAGTTCATAAATAAGTTCGCGCTTTTTTAAATAGTCGGCATTAAACTCTTCCTGGCCGGGCAGGGCGCCTGAAATAAAAACAGGCAGCTCTTTTTCAAGCACTTCACTGACAGTAATGCCGCCCGGTTTTGTAATAATGGCAGATGCTTCTTCATAAAACCGATTCATTTCTTCACGGCTGCTCATATAAGGCAGAGCTTTAATACGTGGATTTTTCAGCAGCTCAATTTGCGTGCGCAGCTTTTCGTTATGGCCGCACAGCACTTTATACGTGTAAGAAAGCTTTCGTTCGTTTAAATGCTGCAGCAATTTTTCAAGCTGTCCCAAACCGCTGTTACCGCCTGCAATAAGAATAGACCGGTGTTTAGTTCGAGCGTGTCCCGTTGCAAAAGAAGGATGAATCGGAATGCCCGTTACGTAAATGCGGCTTGCAGAAACGCCGAGCCGGATAAGCCATTTTTTTGCTTCGAGGTGAGGCACAAAATGATAATCAATGCCGCGTTTTCCCCATACGTCGCTGACAAAGAAGTCTGTATATACGTTGATCACCGGAACCGTAATTTTCTGTTGGCGTTTCAAGTGGTTAAGCAGCTTTGATGGATAGCTGTGTGTACAGATAATATAGTCGGGACGCTCTTTTTCAATGAGCCGGGCAAGACGGAACTCGAAATATTTATCCCACACATGGAGGGGCATTTGATTGCTTCTTCTGCCATCAGGTGTGTAAATAAAAGATTTGTAGAACTTGCTGTAGGATTCGGGTTTTTTGCTGATCCACTGCATGTACATTTTAGATACAACAGATTCCAGTGATTCGTGGCAATAACTGAGAATATCTACAGTTTGAATGTTCGCCTCCGGACAAACCATACTAATATGTTCAATAACCGCTTCCGCTGCTTTATGATGGCCCGATGACAGACGAAATAAAGGAAGCACAATAATTTTCATCTTAACTTGACTCCTTTAACGGCGGGAATGTGACGATTTTTTCCATTTTATAATAAAGTGAATAACAAACAAAACAAAAAAGACAGCACCGGCAATGGCCAGATATTCTGGTTTAATTTGAATATAAGAGCTGATTAAGAAACCAGCTGACATATACATAAGTACCCATACAGAACCGCCTAAAACAGAGAGCGCAAGAAAACCAGAAATGGAAAACTTAGCGATTCCGGCGAAATATGGATTAAACTGCCGAACACCTGGGATAAAAAAGCCAGCTAAAAGCGAGCGTGATAAATCCCAATGCATAATGGTTTTTCGAAGCCTTTTTTTTGTAACACCCAGGTATTTTCCATAACGGTCTAAAAGCGGCTGGCCGACAATCCGCCCCAGCGAATAGCTGACAGCCATTCCGACCAATGTACCCGCGAGAAGGGACGCAAAAGCTTTAGAAAAAGAAAGCGAGCCGTTCTTGGCAAGCATTCCTACATAGACGTATAAACTTTCTTCCGGCACTGGGATGCCGACAATGCCGAAAATACCAGCTAAAAATAAAATAGCGTATCCATATTTCGATAAATAGGCAATGACTAATGATTCCATTTAATCCCTCACTTTAACACGAAGCAGCTTACTTTACGACTTGGAGCGGTACAAAGTGCTAACTGTTACAAATGAAAAAGCAGCCGATTCTTGATCCATTAAAAAAAGGCGCAGGGCTTCCACCATAACTGCAGGAGCTTTTTCATAGGCACCAAAGGTATGTCCACTGTCATGCAGGGTAATAACGGCGCCATTGGAACGGGCAAGGCGCAATTTTTGGGCCAGCTTCTCGGGAGTCATTTTTTTCTTCCAGTCTCCCGGAATAGCTGTCCACATAACCGTCTGAAAAGGCTGTGCTTTTTGCAGCGTGAACGGGTTAAAATGCCCCCAGGGCGGCCGATACAGCTCAGCGCGGTTCCCTGTAATCGCTGTAATATGGCTGGCGGCTTGTACAAGTTCCCGTTCCAGCGCCGCTGGTGAAAGCAGCCAGCTGGATATATGGCGGTTATTATGGATCCCAACCTCGTGGCCTTCTTTTTCCATTCTACGAATCAACTCGGGATAAAGTTTCGCTTTTTCCCCAATAACAAAAAATGTAGCTTTTACATTATATTGTTTGAGCAGGTCTAATAGAAGAGGTGTATAAACGGGGTTTGGACCGTCATCAAAAGTCAGGGCGATTTCTCGACGGTCAGGTCCTTGTTTCTTCACCCTTTTGGCATATGACCGACCGTATACCGTTGGGAGCACTGTCCACGAAGCGGCAAGCAGAAGACCTGCAGCTAAAAGCTTTTTCATGCGAAAACTCCATTTCCGAATATCATTTCTTTCTCATTATAATAGCCCTTGTGGGAAAACACAAAAACCCGCCGGGAGGGCGGGTTTTTACATTAGGCGTTATATGGTTCTATAACCGCAATGGATGAAGGCTCATCCTTGGTTTGTACGGCTTCCCGGTCCGGTACACGCTGAATTTCAACGTGACGGATCTGCTGATCTTCCATTTGTAAAACAGTAAATAAAAATCCACTGTGCTCGATTGATTCACCGGGCTGAATATCATACTTCTCCGTTAACATCCAGCCGCCAAGCGTGTCAACATCCTCGTCATTCATATAAATGCCGAGCAATTGAGCCGTTTCAGAAACGTGCATTTTGCTGCTCGCGATAAAGTGTAAGTCTCCAATTTGCTGAATAACGGGTGGTTCAGCCACATCAAATTCGTCATAGAGTTCGCCGACAATGACCTCAACGATATCTTCCGCTGTTACGATACCTGATGTGCCGCCGTATTCGTTCAACAGTATCACCATTTGTGTCCGCTCTGCCTGCATTTTCGTAAGCAGTTCATGAACGGGAGTAGAGTCAATTACCCGTGTAATGGGCCGGACAAAATGTTTAATGCTTTTTGAACCGACAACCGGGTCTGACACATACTCAGCAATGACTTCTTTAAAGTTGACAAAGCCAATGATACGGTCCTTATCACCGTCCGCTACAGGATAGCGGGTATGCTTTGTTTCACGGAAAATCTTTACACAATCCCGAACTGCATCTTCCTTATCAAAATACACCATCTCTGTTCGAGGCACCATCACCTCTGTTGCTGCCCGGTCATTCAACTGCGACAGGTGATTTTCAGGATCGGTCCCCGTTAATTCAGCGAGAAGAGCGGAAGAATGCTTTCTCGAGGGGGGTTCTCCTGTTTCATTTGTTTCTTTCCGTTTTACGTAACGAATGGCTGTAAATGACAAAGCCAAAAGGATAACAGCAATCAGCCCAATCCATATGTCCAATCAGATTTCTTCTCCCGCAAGCGGCGAAAGAAGAAGTCACCTCCTATTTAATATGATGATCAAATTCGAAAAACCGGCAGTATAGAAAAAGCGAGCTGCTGTCAATGTCCCATTTGATCACCCTCTTTCTATCATCCTTTTTATTAATATTATTATAATAAGAACAGATAATTCGGTCAAACAACGGCATTTTTACAAAAGATGTGTTAAAAACCAAGATGCAATCGTAAAATACGTAATAAGTGAAAAAATATCATTAATGGTTGTGATAAGCGGACCGGATGCAACAGCCGGATCAATGTTTAGTTTATACAGCACGAGCGGGATAATCGTGCCTGACAGGGTTCCAATGATCAGGGTCAGCAAAAGAGACGATGCTACTACAAATCCAAGAACGGCGCTGCCCTGCCAGAAAAACGCAATAAAAAAAATCAAAATACTGCATACCGCGCCGATAATCAAGCCAACGCCAAATTCGCGGCCGACCAAGGCAAGAACAGTCCTCATATCGATGTCCCGTGAGGCAAGTCCGCGCACGACAACGGCCAACGACTGCGTACCGGTATTTCCGGTCATGCCTGAGATCATGGGCATAAAATAGGTGAGTGCTACTACTTGATTGATTGTATTTTCAAAGCCGGAAATAATGCTGCCGGACACAAGCCCGATAAACAGGAGCAGTACAAGCCACGGCAGACGCCTGAAAGCTGCGATGCCTGCTTTTGTATCAAAATCAATCGACTTCCCGGAAGCAGAAAGCTTTTCGATGTCTTCATTTGCTTCTTGAATGACGACATCAATAATATCATCAAATGTAACAATGCCAATTAAAATGCCGGCTTCGTCCACAACCGGGATTGCGAGAAAGTCATACCGTTCAATCAAGCGGGCAATTTCCTCCTGGTCGATATATACATCAACGGAAATCACCCGCCCATACATGATATCGGCAATTTTCTCATGTGTATCTGCAAGAAGCATGTCCCGGTAGGAAACAACGCCAACGAGTTTTTTTTCGCCGTCAATCACATAGAGGTAATTGATCGTCTCAGCAAACTCAGCGAACGTTTTTAATTTTTCCACCGCTTCCCGTACGGTATAAGAATGTTTAATCCAGACAAATCGGTTTGTCATAAGCCGTCCGGCTGTTTCCGGTGGATAGCTCATCATATTGTGAATGATGGTTGACTCTTCTTCTTTCATACCAGATAAAAACTGCTCCATATTTTCTGGAGACATATCATCAAGGAGAGACGCCAAGTCATCATTGTCCATATCATCGAGTACTTTACGAGAGCGTTCTTTTCCGACTTTTTTCAGGACGGCCATCTGCTCATCGTGCTCAAGCTCCTGAATCATATCGGTTAAGATTGGAATCGTTAAATGAAGCAAAAAACGTGTCTGGTGCTTGTTCGGAAGGTTCCGATAAATAGCCGCCATATCATAAGGATGGAGTTCATCGATCAGCTGCTGCAAATCTGTTTTCTTACCTTCTTTTAAATGCTTGATAACAAGCAGGGTCAGCTGATCCTCGGTTAAGTTCGAAATCACAGGCATCCCCTCCTTTAACGTGAAATTTGAGCTGCTTCTTCAGTATAAAGTGAAACTATTTAAAAAGTAGTACTGTTTTGTAAAGTTCCTTAAAATTTACATACGCAGCGAGGCGAATTTTGATAAGATAACAGTATAGCAAAAAAAGCTGGTTTCAGCTATGCACTTTGTCATGATGTGGAGGTAAGGCGATTGAAAAATCCCGGAAACGTGAAAGAGCTCATTTATATACATTTACATCCTATTAATCAGTATGTGATTTCATATGGAATCGAATTCCAGGAATTTTTGAGGTCTCTTCCGGCAACGCCGCCTCATCTGCTTTTGTTAAAACATAAGTTTGAAGGCAGCGACTTTAATATGCATACTCGTTTTGATTATATCGAAGCAGAAGAACTTCCGCGGCTGTTAAAAGAAGATGTCGGTGAGTACGGCGATTTCTGCTGGGTCGATTTTGAAGATTCGGATGGATTAAACGAAATGGAAGGGCCCGAAATTGCCGAACTTCTTTATTTGGCGCACAGTAAAGAACATCTGCGCCGCCCCTTTTACAGCAAGCTGAATAATCGCTATGCATACTTATCACACGATGATGAATGGTTTAATAAAACCTATTATCGAAATATGCAGGACTTTTACGGAATGCTCGGCAAGCTCATTGCCTTAAAGCTCGGACTTTTTCGAAGTGAGCGGTCATTTTTTGCATTAAAAAAGGGATCTGCTTTTCCGCCGATACCACCTGATATGATTGCGAGACTCAGCAGCGGAATGAAGGAAGGGATTGTTATTTCTCTTTCTAAAGCAGAGCAAAGCCGTTTGAAAGTGGAGGTGCCGATGTGGATTGTTGGAGACCACACAAGCATGGACGATGTCTTTGATGATTACGTGACGAGCTTCCGAACACCACCGAATGCCCGGCTTATATTCGATAAGAAAACACACGAATGGAGTATTTTCTCTTGAAAAGCGGATTCTCTTTTTGAGAATCCGCTTCATTATTATGCAAAAGCTTGTTACAGATGCAAGTGCCTAAAGCAACAGGCAAAAGAGAGTTATTTCTTTTGAACGTTAAGCATATACATAAATTGAGTATGAAGTCGGATGGAAAGATTCTGCTTATTAAATGAAAGCATGGTAGAATAAGAGAGACCGACTTTTTTGGAGGATGACTATGAAAACAAAACTTGGATTGCTTTATGGAGGAAAATCAGCAGAACATAACGTGTCACTGCAAACAGCAAAAGCTGTTACAGCCGCGATCAATTTAAATAAATTTGATGTATACCCGATTTACATTTCAATAGATGGTACCTGGACAGAAGGAGAAAAGCTTCAAGGGCCTGCTGAAACAGTAGAAGAACTGAAACTGACTGGTAACGGTGGAACGGAGCATGTTTTATCCATGCTTGCACAAAATAAATATGATGTTGTCTTCCCTCTTTTGCATGGGCCAAATGGAGAAGACGGAACGGTGCAGGGCCTTCTGGAAGTATTAAATGTTCCTTATGTAGGAAACGGTGTGCTTGCTTCATCGGCGGGCATGGACAAAATTATGATGAAAAATGTATTTGCTCAAGCCGGCTTAAAGCAGGTGGATTATACACATATAACGAAAGTGAAATGGGAACAAGACAAGGAAGAGGCATGCCGCCGCATTGAAGAAAAGCTTGGCTGGCCGTGCTTTGTTAAGCCGGCTAACCTCGGTTCAAGCGTCGGGATCAGCAAATGTCAAAGCCAGGATGAGCTAATGGCCGCGATGGAAGAAGCTTTTCAATTTGACCGGAAAGTGATCATTGAAGAAGGGGTAACGGCACGTGAAATCGAAGTCGGCATCCTTGGCAATGACGAGCCGGAATGCTCGGTAATCGGAGAAATTGTACCGAAGAAGGATTTCTACGATTATAAAGCAAAGTATGAAGACGGTGATACCGGGTTGATTATTCCGGCGGACCTTATCGAGGCACAGCAAAAAGAAATGAAGGAACTGGCCATCCGGGCATACCAGTCACTTGACTGTTCAGGCCTTGTGCGGGCGGATTTCTTCTTAACCAAAACGGGTGATTTCCTTATTAATGAAGTGAATACAATGCCGGGCTTTACACCATTCAGCATGTTCCCGCTTCTTTGGAAGGAAGCAGGTGTAGACTATCCGCAGCTGATTGAGAAAATGATTGATCTTGGTATTGAACGACATAAAGAAAAACAATCGATTAAATACACGGTTTAAAGGTGGGCGCTCATGATTGAAAAAACAGTCGAGCAAATAACAGACATGATCAATGTCGAAAATGATGTAACAAAATGGTACAACCAGAAAATTAAAGGTGTTTCGATCGACTCCCGCAAAGTGGACGGCGGCCGCCTGTTTATCCCGTTTTCCGGAGAAAATACAGATGGGCATCAGTACGTACGCCAGGCGATTGAAAGCGGGGCAGGTGCAGCGCTTTGGCAAAAAGACGTACCTGGAATGCCGGAGGATTTGCCTGTACTAGTAGTAGAAGATACGCTGCTTGCTCTGCAGCAGCTGTCAAAATCTTATCGTGATTCCCTGGAAGTGAAAGTGATAGGAGTCACTGGAAGCAACGGAAAAACGACAGTCAAGGATATGACAGCTTCCGTTTTTGGAGAAAAGTACCGCGTGCAAAAAACAGAAGGCAATTACAATAATCATATCGGCCTGCCGCTTACGATGCTTTCTCTCCGTGAGGACACTGAAATTGCGATTTTAGAAATGGGGATGAGCGGCAGAGGAGAAATTGAACTTCTCTCCAAGCTCGCTTCCCCTGATGCTGCGATTATTACCAATATCGGTGAAGCGCATTTGCAGGACTTGGGCTCACGTGAAGCGATTGCAGATGCGAAGCTGGAAATAACGGCAGGAATGTCTGATGACGGTACGCTTGTTTATTTAGGAGATGAGTCGCTTCTTTCAGAACGCGTAACGGAAGAGGTAGATTTCCAGACAAAAACATTCGGTATGGATAAAGGCAATGATATGCACCCAATCTCTATTGAGCAAACAGAAAGGGGCAGCCGCTTTGCCATGAATCAAGCACCTGCTCTTTCGTTTGAGCTTCCTGTTCTTGGCCAGCACAATGTAACCAATGCGCTTGCGGCTGTTTCGGCAGCATCTTTGTTTGATGTACCATTTGAAGCGGCTGTCGAAGGCTTGAAAAAAGTCGAGCTGACTAAAATGCGCATGGAGTGGGTAGAAGGCAAAAATGGCGTAAAAATCATTAATGATGCTTACAATGCCAGTCCTACATCTGTGAAAGCGGCCGTTTCTCTTGTGGCGGATTTACCGTCAACATCTAAAAAAATTGTGGTGCTTGGCGATATGCTGGAGCTCGGTTTGGATGAAGAGCTGTTTCACTATCAGACAGGGCAGGCAATCGATGCGGACAAAATTGATTACGTATTCACATACGGAACACTCGGGCAGTTTATTGCCTCAGGTGCAAAAGGTTCGTTTGGCTCTGAGCGTGTTTTTTCTTTCCAGGACAAAGACGAATTGGTGCAGTCCCTTCAAGGAATGCTCCAAGGCGGTGAGCTGATTCTTGTAAAAGCGTCAAGAGGCATAAAGCTTGAAGAGGTTGTGGAAAGTCTTTCACATTAAAAAAGGCGGTGGATCATCATGAACGGATGCTTATGCATTCATGGCTTCACTGGTTCCCCATATGAAGTACAGCCGCTTGCTGATTATTTGCGTACCCATACGGATTGGAAAATTGCCGTGCCCGTTTTGCCGGGGCACGGCGAAACACTATCCTTGAAAAAAGTTTCCTGTAATGAGTGGCTTGACTGTGCAGAAGCAGCACTGCTTGAGCTTCTAGAGGAATGCGAGACGGTTTACCTGATCGGTTTTTCGATGGGAGGGCTGATCGCTGCTTACTTAGCGGCCCGTTATCCGGTGCGGAAGCTGGTGATGCTGAGTGCAGCGGCTAAATATTTGAATCCGTCCCAGGCTAAGCAGGATATCCGGGTGATGTTCCAGGATTTACGAGAGAAAAAACTCCATGAAAATGAATTGTTTTTAAGATACCGGGAGAAGCTGTTAATGACTCCGCCAAGTGCAGCACGTCAGTTTCAAAAGGTAGTCGGGCTTGCGAGGCCGTCCTTAAGGAAAATTAATATTCCGGTATTTATCGCGCAGGGAACAGCAGATGGAATTGTGCCTGTTAAAAGTGCTGCGTATATTTACCGCCGTCTTTCCTCGGCTGAACGGCATTTGTACTACTCACCTGGCGCAAAGCATTTAATTTGCCATACAGGAAATACAGAAGAGCTTTTCAAGAAAGTCTTTACTTTTCTTTCCGGATAACGTAAAGTTATACAAATGCGCATTGAAAATTCGGACGTGAAATGATAAGATGGAAAAGACATGTTGCTCTTCGCATAAATGTAGAAGGGTATTTTTTTGTGCGGATGGCAGTTTAACATAGAAGGAGAAGAAACTATTGACAAAATTTAAAGATTTAAATTTAAGCGAAGCAACGCTGAAAGCAATTGACAAAATGGGCTTTGAAGAGGCGACGCCAATTCAGTCTGAAACGATTCCTTTAGGCTTAACTGGAAAAGACATCATCGGACAGGCACAAACAGGAACGGGTAAAACAACAGCATTTGGTATCCCGATGGTGGAAAAAATTGACACGAAAAATGAAGCAATCCAAGGGTTGATTATTGCACCGACACGCGAGCTTGCGATTCAGGTTTCAGAAGAACTTTATCGAATCGGCAGCGGCAAACGTGTCCGCGTGCTGGCTGTTTATGGCGGACAGGACATTCAACGCCAAATTCGCGCGCTTAAACAACGCCCGCATATTATCGTTGGAACACCGGGACGTATTCTAGACCATATTAACCGCCGTACATTAAAACTTGAAAATCTTGAAACGCTTGTGCTTGATGAAGCAGATGAAATGTTGAACATGGGCTTTATTCAGGACATTGAATCAATTCTTTCAAATGTTCCTGCAGAGCGCCAGACACTTCTTTTCTCAGCAACAATGCCGGGACCAATCCGGGCGATCGCTGAACGCTTTATGAAAGATCCAGAAATGATCAAAGTAAAAGCGAAGGAAATGACAGTTTCTAACATTGATCAGTATTACGTGAAAGTACCGCAGCGTGAAAAATTCGACGTTCTTGCCCGTTTGATGGATTCTCATTCACCTGAGCTTGCAATCATCTTTGGCCGTACAAAGCGCCGTGTTGATGAGTTGGCAAATGCACTTAGCCTGCGCGGCTACCAGGCGGAAGGTATTCATGGTGACTTGACACAAGCAAAGCGTTTAACGGTATTAAACCGTTTTAAAGCAGGAAAAATCGATGTGCTGGTAGCAACAGACGTTGCGGCGCGCGGTCTTGATATTTCTGGCGTTACACACGTTTATAACTATGATATTCCACAGGACCCTGAAAGCTATGTTCACCGTATCGGCCGTACAGGACGTGCTGGTAAAGAAGGTATGGCGATTACGCTGGTTGACCCGCGTGAAATGAGCTATCTTCGTGAAGTGGAACGTACAACGAAAAAACGCATGAACCCAATGGAAGCTCCATCTTGGGATGATGCGCTTAGCGGTCTGCAGCAAGCGGCTGTTACAGAGCTTGAAGAAGCGATTGCTAAAAATGAATGGGCAGAATATCGCTCATTCGCAAAGGAAATGCTTGACCAGTACGGTGCAGAAGATGTTGTAGCGGCGGCATTAAAACTTATCACAAAAGAGCCGGACCGTACACCAGTTCATATTACAAATGAAGCGGCACTTCCACAAAAACGTGACAAGTTCCGCAGCAAAAACTCAGGCGGATACCGCAAATCTGGCGGAGGTGGACGCCAGGGCGGCGGACGCTCTTACGGAAACCGTGACCGCAAAGGCGGATCAGGCAGCGGGCGCCGTAAATATTCATCTAACTAATCAATGATCGACGAAAGCCGTTCCGGAAGCCCGGAACGGCTTTTTTTTAAGAAAGGATGGCTGTTATGATTAAGGGCATTGGGATGGATATTGTTGAAATTGACCGGATCAAACGGCTGATTGATCGACAGCCGAAATTTTTAGAGAGGGTGCTGACACCGGCGGAGCTCAATTCCTATCTCCAAAAAAAGGGCACGCGCCGCTTTGAATATGCAGCCGGGCGCTTTGCGGTTAAAGAAGCATTCTCAAAAGCGGCAGGGACAGGCATTGGCGGGGAGCTGTCGTTTCAGGATATTGAAGTAGGTGCAGATGAGAAAGGTAAGCCGATTCTCATCCAGCCGTACAGTGAAGGCGTTCATGTCACGATTACCCATAGCCAGCATTATGCCGCAGCAGTTGTGATCATTGAATCATAATTGTACAGGCCTCCTCATATAGTGCTAGTGAGGAAGGGGTGCGGGGATGAAAAAGTGGATCGGATTGCTGTTGATGGTGCTTCTTTTATCTGCGTGCGGAGGATCGCCGTCACAAGAAGATGTTGTAAAGGAAATTTCCGACAAAGCGAGAAATGCCGCCGGTTATAAAGCGAAAGCTATCTTAGAAGTGCAGGCAGGTGAAGAAAAGCAAACGTATAACGTAGACATTTGGAATCAGCGTCATACGAATTACCGCGTTCATCTTGCATCGGTAACCAATAAGCACAGCCAGACGATTGTTAAAAACAAAACAGGGATTTATGTGATGACTCCATCACTCGGCAAAAGCTTCCGCTATGAAAATAATTGGCCGGAAAACAGCAGCCAGTCCTACTTGTTTGAATCGCTGGCTGCCGATATCCAAGCTGATGGAGAAGCCGTATTTAAAGAAACAGAGGATTACTACGTATTCCAAACAAAAACGCGCTACACAAACAGTCAAATGCTTCCAAAGCAAGAGATTTCATTTCACAAGAAAAATTTTACCCCAGCGCTTGTGAAAGTAATGGATACGAAGGGGAAGGTTGTTATTTCGGTTGTATTTAAAAAGATGGACTTAAAGCCGAAATTTGCAAAAGATGATTTTAGTGAAAAGAAAGCCGCCGCTAAAGAAACAGCTGGCGCATCACCTTCGGAATTCATGATTCATTATCCAACAGAGACCGGAGAAGCAGAGCTGGCAGATGAAACCCGGATTGATAACCGTGTGATCTTAACTTATGAAGGCAGCAAGCCATTCACATTGATTGAGCAGCCTGCCGTTCCTAGTGAAGAAGGAATCGCCCGTGCGTCCGGCGACTTGTCCGATATGGGCTTTGCGGCCGGGGAGGCAGAAGACGGGTCACTTCATTGGGTATATAATGGTGTGGAATTTATGCTGGCGTCAGATAAACTCTCCCAGGGCGAGATGGCGCGCATTGCCGCTTCGATCTCACCGGAATCAGTTAAATAAGAGGCAGCGGTGCAGTTTACCGCCGCTTTTTTTTTGTTTAAAATAGGAAATGCGTAAGAATCCCGTTTAGCGCTGTATGGTCTGGAGCACTCTGACGAAGATAAAGGAAACACGAAGAGCGCCAGCGATTCGATGTTGACTTATCGCTGGGAGGAGGGTGAAGAACAGAAAGCGGTGGGATACTGGAGCTGGAAAATAGGAAATGCGTAAGAATCCCGTTTAGCGCTGTATGGTCTGGAGCACTCTGACGAAGATAAAGGAAACACGAAGAGCGCCAGCGATTCGATGTTGACTTATCGCTGGGAGGAGGGTGAAGAACAGAAAGCGGTGGGATACTGGAGCTGGAAAATAGGAAATGCGTAAGAATCCCGTTTAGCGCTGTATGGTCTGGAGCGCTCCGGTTTGGATAAGAAGAACCATGGGCTGAGGACTAGGGAGTAAAAAGCAAGACGATAAATGAACTGGGAAGTGACATCAATGGAATTCTACCGGGACACCTGGGCAGAAATTGATTTGGATGCAATAAAATGGAACGTGAAAAAAACATTAGAACAGCTTGATTCTTCCGTATTTTTATATGCAGTTGTAAAAGCAAACGCATATGGACATGGAGATGTGCAGGTCGCCCGGGCAGCTGTTCAAGCTGGCGCAAAAGGGCTGGCAGTCGCTTTTTTAGATGAAGCATTAAAGCTGAGAGCATCAGGGATTAAAGGTCCTATTCTTGTGTTAGGTGCAAGCCGGCCGGAGGATGCTCATTTAGCAGCAGCCCAAGAAATCTCACTTACGGTGCATAATGAAGAGTGGTTTGAAAAAGCTGCTGTACATAAAGGGCAGCAGTTGAATATACATTTAAAATGCGATACTGGAATGGGGCGTATCGGTTTTAGGGATGAATTTGAGCTGCTTCAAGCGATCAGTCGGATTGAAGCGTCAGACCGGCTTGTTTTTGAAGGGATCTTCACTCATTTCGCAACAGCAGACGAAGAAGAAACAAGCTACATGGAGGAACAGCTTATACGCTTTCAGGAAATGCTTGACGCATTGAAAGAAAAGCCTCAGTTTATTCATTGCTCAAATAGCGCAGCCACGCTTCGGTTTAAAGGAGCTGGCTTTAACGCGGTCCGGCTTGGTATTGCTATGTACGGGTTGACGCCTTCGACTGAAATATCCGCGCAGCTGCCTTTTCCGCTTAAGCCGGCTTTTTCGTTGAAGTCAAAGCTTGTTCATGTAAAAAAGCTTAAGCCTGGTGAAAAAGTAAGTTATGGAGCCACTTACGAAGCTGCTGAGCATGAATGGATCGGCACCCTTCCCATTGGTTATGCAGACGGCTGGATTCGCAAGTTAGGCGGGCAGGATGTGTTAATCGACGGCCGGAGGATGCCAATTGTAGGCAGGATTTGCATGGATCAGTGCATGGTAAGGCTTCCAGAGGAATATAAAACCGGAACATTGGCAACACTCATTGGACAGCAGCAAAATGAAGAAATTTCAATGGAAGAAATCGCCGAGAAAAGAGAAACCATTAATTATGAAATTCCATGTGTGATTACGTCACGTGTGCCAAGAGTGTATGTAGAAAACGGAAAAAAAGTATCTGTGACCAATTCTCTGTTGTAATAGATTTGACCGTCAAAGGTCCTGTTGTGTAACATTTTTTGAAAATGTCTTTCCAAACCCTTTCAGTGAATGGTATGATAAGTGGGACAGTAATAAGCAAAGAGATGTGTGCAGTGATTGGTGGAGGTGTAGTTCTTGTCTGAATCCGGTACGACGACAGATGTGTTAGTAAACTTGCCAAAGCAGTTTGTAAATGAACTTGACTGTTTTGCGGAACAGGAAGAAATTAGCCGCAGTGAATTCATTTACCGCGCAACAAAAATGTATTTACGCGAGCGAAAAAAGCGTCATATTCAAGAATCGATGCGGCGTGGTTATATGGAAATGGCCAAGATCAACCTTGCTATTGCATCAGAAGCGATGCAAGCCGAATTTGAGGCAGGAAACACAGTCGAACGTTTAGTAAGTGGAGGATAAACCGTGTGATCGTAAAACGTGGTGACGTATATTTTGCAGACCTGTCCCCTGTTGTCGGCTCCGAACAAGGCGGCGTCCGGCCTGTTCTTGTCGTTCAAAACGACATCGGGAATCGGTTCAGTCCCACTATTATCGTCGCAGCCATTACAGCTCAGATCCAAAAAGCCAAACTGCCGACGCATGTGGAAATTAATGCGGAGCGGTATGGATTTGAAAGAGACTCCGTTATTTTACTCGAACAGATTCGAACGATCGACAAGCAGCGGCTTACAGATAAGATCACGCAGCTTGACGACGGAATGATGGAGAAAGTGGACGACGCTTTGCAAATTAGTTTAGGTCTTATACAATTTTAACAAAGCACCTCTCGTTTAAACGGAGGTGCTTTTTTCTTTAAACCATAATTTTTCACGCCTGTCAGATGATACGGCTTTTTAATTATTCAAATAACCTTTATAATAAAAATAATGAACGTTTTTGACGAAAACCGCAGATTTGGAGCGGAACGACGATTGGAGAGAACCGAATGCGGAAAAAGATTTTTCAATATGTACAGTCTCACAATGATGACATATTAAACGAGTGGATTGAATTGATGCGCACAGAAGCTGACGAGCGCGCTGTTCTGGCTATGTCTGACCATATGTTTGTAAAAACAAGTTCAGAGTTTATCCAGCTCGTTATGTCGAACTTTTCAGATTCCGAGGAAAAATTCCAAGAGCGTGCTGTTGACTTCTCAGAAAAGATTGTCCGTCTTGGATGGCCGTTGACAATGATTACAGATGGTCTTCGTGTTTTTGGGAAGATTGTTGAAAACGGCATGCAGCGCTCAGGTGAAATTAATCAACAAACTTATATTGATTTTACAGCAGAAATCAACAACTGGATTTTTCCGATGTATAAAACCATCACAGAAGCGTACACCACATCTTGGGAACGGACGATTTCTCTTCAAAAAATTGCCCTTCAGGAACTATCTGCACCACTGATTCCGGTTTTTGACAAAATCTCTGTTATGCCGCTTGTCGGCACAATTGATACGGAGCGGGCAAAGCAAATTATGGAAAACTTGCTTGAAGGGGTCGTCAGCCATCGAGCCGAAGTGGTATTAATTGATATTACCGGTGTACCGGTTGTAGATACAATGGTTGCCCACCATATTATCCAAGCAGCGGAAGCGGTCCGTCTTGTTGGAGCAAAGTGCACCATTGTCGGCATTCGTCCAGAAATTGCTCAAACGATTGTAAATTTAGGTATTAATCTTGAAGATGTAACAACGACGAGCACAATGAAAAAAGGCGTAGAGCAGGCACTTGCATCGACGTCAAGACAAATTGTGGAGGTACAAGAATGAACATGAGAATTCCGATTTTAAAACTGCACGATTGTTTACTCATTTCGATCCAATGGGAGCTTGATGATCAAACAGCCCTCCAATTTCAAGAAGATCTTCTTCATAAAATCCATGAAACAAGTGCAAGAGGAGTCGTCATTGATTTTACATCCATTGATTTCATCGATTCATTCATTGCAAAAGTACTGGGCGATGTAATCAGCATGTCTAAGCTAATGGGAGCTAAAGTAGTAATTACAGGTATTCAGCCTGCCGTTGCGATTACGCTGATCGAGCTTGGTATTCGTCTGGAGGAAGTGATGACCGCACTGGATCTCGAAAAAGGTTTGGAGAAACTTCAACGGGAACTGGGGGACTGACACGATGGACTCTAGTGTGAAAATTATAAATGAATGGGATATCGTAGCGGCGAGACAACTTGGCCGGAATGTAGCGAAAGAACTTGGTTTCGGTACGGTTGACCAGGCTCGTATTACGACTGCGATCAGTGAACTGGCTCGTAATATTTACTTGTACGCAGGCCAGGGAGAAATAACGATAGAGAAAGTAGAGAATGGAGCGAAAAAAGGAATGACCATTGTTTCCCGTGATGAGGGGCCGGGTATTCCGGATCTTCGAAAAGTCATGGAAGACGGTTTTTCAACTTCGGGTGGACTTGGAGCTGGACTTCCCGGTGTAAAAAGGCTTATGGATGAATTTTCCATTGAATCTACGCCGGGTGAAGGGACGCTTATTAAGTCGGTGAAGTGGCTCCGTTAGGAGGACGAGGATGAATTTCAGAGATACGATGCTCGATGAATACAAAGAAATACTAAAGACGTATATTAATGACCAAACTGAACAGGCTTTATACATGAGCCAAAAATTCAGCCGGAAGTCAATCGAGTATAAAATATCGCCGGAGGAAATGATCAGCCTTCATAAAACATCCATTATGGATCTTGAACCGGATCTTCCGGAATCGCTTCTTCTGTCGCTTGATATTCTGCTTGAGGTGATGATGAGTTATGGCTTGGCGTATCGTGAGCATCAAAGCTTGCGTACGATCCAGCGAGAACTGATCAATGAAATCGAAGTAGCTGCGAGCATGCAGCAGACACTTCTTGGCACACAGATTCCCCGCATTCCATCTATGGACATCGGGGCAATCAGTGTGCCGGCCAAGCAAATGAGCGGAGACTATTACCATTTTGTATCACATGAAAATGGCGCGATTAGTGTAGCGATTGCTGATATTATTGGCAAAGGAATTCCTGCAGCCCTTTGTATGTCGATGATTAAATATTCGATGGATAGTATGCCGGAGGACAGCCAGGCCCCGGGCGATGTACTTGAGCGCCTGAACCGCGTTGTAGAACAGAATGTAGACCCGACAATGTTTATTACCATGTTCAGTGGTTTGTATAATCCGGAAACACATGTTTTTTCTTACTCATCTGCCGGCCACGAACCAGGCTTTTTTTATCATGCCGATACGGGAGAGTTTGATGAGATGCAGGCAAAAGGTCTGCTGCTCGGCGTAGATAAGAAAACAAAGTACAAAGAGTACGAACGGAAAGTAGAAGTTGGGGATATTATTCTGCTCATGTCAGATGGTGTAACAGAATGCCGAACAGAAGAAGGTTTTTTAGAGGTAGACACACTTATTGGGTATATTAAAAAATACATACATCTTGACGCGCAGGATATCGCCGACAAAGTGTACAAAGAGCTGGAGTATTTACAGGATTTTCAGCTTCGTGACGATTTTACGCTCATTATTTTAAAAAGAACTTCTTAATGGGTTTAATCCTTATGCACCAAGGGTATAAAAGGGATATTGAGTAATGAAGCGATTAATATGTTAAAGGTGGTTTATCCTAAATGAATATTTCAATTGACGTACAAGAACAGGAACAACAGACAACGATCAAACTTGCAGGTGAAATTGATGCCTACACGGCACCAAAATTGCGTGAAACAGCGTTTCCTTATACAGAGAAAAAAGAAGCGGATCTTGTCGTTGACCTGTCTGGTGTTACATATATGGACAGTACAGGTCTTGGCGTTTTCGTCGGCCTTTTTAAAAGCTTAAATGCGAATGATGGAACCATGAAGCTAGTTGGGTTATCTGATCGCTTAAAGCGTCTTTTCGATATTACAGGCCTTGCGGACATCATGAACATTAATTCTGGATCAGAAGGTGGCGTGTAAGAATGACGTATGCTGATTATGTAGAAATGAAAATCCCGGCCAAGCCAGAATTTGTCGGTATTACAAGATTGACGCTCTCCGGTATTGCCAGCCGGATGGGTTTTTCATATGACACGATTGAGGATTTGAAAATTGCAACAAGTGAAGCCATTACGAATGCTGTCCAGCACGCTTATAAAGGGGAAGAAGGAGAAGTGCTGATCGGCTTTCGCCTTTATGAGGATCACCTGGAAGTGATTGTATCGGATAACGGGAATAGTTTTGATTTTAAAGAAACAAAAGAGGCACTGGGGCCCTATACAGAAAAGTCAGTTGAATTCCTTCGTGAAGGAGGGCTGGGCCTTTATTTGATCGAAACACTGATGGATGAAGTGAAAGTACATCAAAATGAAGGGATTACTTTGTTTATGACAAAGTATCTCGAAGGAGAGCAGGTGGAGAGGGATGCAGAAACCATCTCGACCTAACCAAGCTGCAAAGCTTCAGGCAATCGAATGGATCAAGGCTTTTCAGGAAAACGGAGACCGGGACGCTCAAGATAAGCTTGTGAAACATTATCATGGATTGGTGGAGTCTATTGCCAGAAAATATTCAAAAGGGCGTTCCCACCATGAAGACATCGTGCAAGTAGGGATGATGGGACTGCTGGGAGCAATCCGCCGCTATGACGATTCTTTTGGGAAAAGCTTTGAAGCATTTGCCATTCCGACTATTGTAGGGGAAATCAAGCGATTTTTGCGCGATAAAACATGGAGTGTACATGTACCGAGGCGCATAAAAGAACTAGGCCCAAAAATTAAATCAGCGAATGAAGAATTAACCACTTCTCTTCAGCGGTCACCCCGCGTTGATGAGATCGCCCATTATCTTGATATTTCAGAGGAAGAAGTATTGGAAGCAATGGAGATGGGCAAAAGCTATCAGGCGTTATCAGTGGATCATTCCATTGAAGCCGATTCGGATGGAAGCACGGTAACGCTTCTTGATATTGTTGGGAACCGTGAAGAAGGATATGAGCGTGTCGACCAGCGCCTTGTTCTTGAAAAAGTATTACATGTGTTATCCGACCGGGAAAAGCAGATTATACAATTTACCTATCTTGAAAACCTGAGTCAAAAAGACGCAGGGGACAAGCTTGGCATTTCCCAAATGCATGTTTCCCGGCTGCAAAGAAGGGCTATTAAAAAGTTGAAAGAAGCGATTCATGCTGAGGCCTATTCAACGGAGCACCTTTCTTGATGGAAAAAATACAAAATGAACAGCTGGAATTAATAGCAGGTACACATTCAAAATACGGAAATTCTTTTTGCGGGGATACCTATTATTTTGCGCAGGAGGGAAACTCGTTTGTTTGTTTGCTTGCAGACGGCCTTGGAAGCGGCCGCTATGCCTATGAGTCATCACAAGCAGCGGCGGAAATTGTGAAACGGGATTGGCAGGAAGAATCGGTCGAAGGAATGATGAATTTAATTAACACCGCCATGTTTCAAAAACGTGGAGCGGCGGTTGCACTGTTTAAAATTGATTTTAAAGCACGAAGTTTCGAATATACGTGCGTTGGCAATATTCGTTTTTACTTATATGCTAAAGATGGAAAACTTACGTACCCTCTGCCTGTCACCGGTTATTTATCCGGCCGTCCGCAAAGGTATAGAATGGAACGCTTTACATATGAGCCGGGCAGTAAATTTCTTGTTCATTCAGATGGCGTTAATTTGCTTAACACAAAAGAGCTGATGCGCTACCGGAGTACAGAACAAATTGCGGCAGAACTGGACGCTGTCGCTTTAAAATCAAATGACGATGCAACCTTTTTAGTTGGCAACCTGCTGTGAATCAGCGGGTTTTTTCTTTTTTTGCTACAATATGAATATTCAAGAAAGAAGCGGAGGCACATGTATGGAGGAACAATTAATTAAAGCAGCGGCAGCAGATACAAAAACCAGTGTGAAACAAGTAAAAGCTGTTATTCAGCTAACAGAAGAAGGGAATACAATCCCCTTTATTGCCCGGTATCGAAAAGAAATGACCGGATCACTGGATGAAGTCGAAATTCGAACAATCTTAGAGCAATATACATATCGTAAAAATCTTGAGCAGCGGAAAGAAGAGGTTGCCCGTTCGATTACCGAACAGCAAAAAATGACTCCTGATATCGCAGCAGCGATTGAGGCAGCAGCAACATTGCGGGCTGTAGAGGACATCTACCGTCCGTTTAAGCAAAAAAAGCGTACGAAAGCGTCCGTTGCAAAAGAAAAAGGTTTAGAGCCTTTGGCCAAGTGGCTTCTATCCTGTCCTAAAGACGCACAAATCGATCAGGAAGCTCAACAATATATAAATGAACAAGTAGAAAACACAGAAGCCGCTCTTCAAGGCGCAGCGGATATCGTTGCAGAGACTATTGCAGATGATGCAGCAGTTCGGGAGCGTATCCGGCTTGATATGACGAAATATGGAAAAATAAAAACAGAGTTAAAAGGTGAAGATGAAAAAGAAGTCTTTAAAATGTATTACGAGTATGAAGAGCCCATTAATAAAATTGCTCCCCACCGCACGCTTGCTGTGAACCGAGGCGAAAGTGAAGGAGTATTAAAGGTAGCTGTCTCTTTTGATGAAGAGCGTGTGATCGGCTATTTAGCAAAGAAATTCATTCGAGATGAACAAAGCCCCGCAGCCCCGATTCTATTGGATGCGGCCCGGGATGCATACAAGCGTCTTATTCGCCCCTCTGTAGAAAGAGAAGTGCGGAATGAACTGACAGAAGCGGCAGAAGAACGGGCTATCCACATTTTTTCGGAGAACTTAAAAAATCTTCTGCTCCAGCCGCCGTTAAAAGGAAAAGTGGTGCTTGCAGTTGATCCGGCATACCGAACAGGATGTAAAATGGCGGTTGTAGATGAAACAGGAAAAGTTCTAGCGATTAAAGTCATGTATCCGCATACAGGAGAAGGAAAAAGAAAAGAAGCGAGAGAGCTGTTTAAACAGCTTGCAGAGGAGTTTGAAGCAGATATTATTGCCATTGGAAACGGGACGGCTTCAAGGGAAACCGAACAGTTTGTAGTAGAAATGCTGCCGAGCCTCAAGAAAAAAGCCGCTTATATTATTGTAAATGAAGCAGGGGCCAGCGTGTATTCCGCGTCTGATATTGCACGCGAGGAGTTTCCTCACCTTCAAGTAGAGGAAAGAAGTGCTGTGTCGATTGGGCGCCGCATTCAAGACCCGTTGGCGGAGCTGGTAAAAATCGATCCGCAATCGATTGGCGTAGGCCAGTACCAGCACGATGTATCCCAAAAGAAATTATCCAGCTCGCTTGCATTCGTGGTAGAAACAGCCGTAAACCGTGTGGGTGTGGATGTGAATACAGCTTCTCCTTCGCTGCTTGAACACGTAGCGGGATTAAATAAAACAGTAGCCAAAAATATTGTTCAATATCGAGAAGAAAACGGAAAATTCACGAAGCGTTCTGTGATCAAAAAAGTGCCGCGTCTTGGCGGGAAAACCTTTGAACAGTGCATTGGCTTTCTGCGTATTACAGATGGAGAAGAACCGCTTGACCGGACACCTATTCATCCGGAAAGCTATAAAGAAACAACCGCTCTGTTGAAATCGCTTGGATTTAAAACGGCGGATATTGGTTCAGAAGAGCTGGGAGCTGCTCTTCAGGCGGTGAATACAGAGCAAATAGCAAAGGAGCTTGGCATTGGCGAGCTGACATTAAAAGATATTATTGACTCACTTCAAAAGCCGGGACGCGACCCGCGTGACGAAATGCCGGCGCCGCTTTTAAAAACAGATGTACTGAAAATGGAGGATCTTCAAAAGGGAATGGAGCTGCAGGGAACCGTTCGGAATGTAACAGACTTCGGCGCTTTTGTAGATATCGGCGTAAAGCAGGACGGACTCGTTCATATCTCAAAATTGAAAAAAGGATTTGTGAAAAATCCTTTCAACGTTGTGTCGGTTGGGGATATTGTAACCGTCTGGGTAGAGGCTGTAGAAGCTGGAAAAGGAAGAATTTCATTGACGATGGTTAAAGACGAATCCAAATGAAAACGAGCGATAAAATGATTCAAAAGCTGACAGAAGAGCTGTCAGAACGTTTTTTTAATCGGCCTTTTCTGCACCGGGCATATATTAACAAGCGGCTTCGGACAACCGGAGGCCGCTACCTGCTTGTATCTCACAATATTGAAGTGAATGAAAAATACATTGAAGCGTTTGGAGAAGAAGAACTCATTGGTATTTTGAAGCACGAGCTGTGCCATTACCATCTTCACCTGCAAGGGAAAGGGTACAAGCATGGAGATGAGGACTTTAAAGAGCTGCTGAAACAAACCGGATCGCCGCGTCACTGCAGGACACTTCCAGAACAGGAAGGGAAGCAGAAACAAAGAAAGATTGTTTTTTATAAATGCTCAGCATGCGGAATAAAGTATAAAAGATACCGGCGTATTAACACATCAAGATATGTATGCGGGGCATGCCGGGGAGTTTTAAAAGAAATTATCGAATAATGATGTTGACAATTGCTGCTTCAATTGATATTTTAATTGAGCAGCTTTTTTTATAACGGTGTTCAATTAATAAATATTGAAAAACAGTTAAAAAAGTTGTTGACTATAAATGAGTAATTGGTTTATAATACTAAGTGTCGATAAGATAACATTCGTTATTCCGCAGTAGCTCAGTGGTAGAGCAATCGGCTGTTAACCGATCGGTCGCAAGTTCGAGTCTTGCCTGCGGAGCCAATCTGGGGAAGTACTCAAGAGGCTGAAGAGGCGCCCCTGCTAAGGGTGTAGGTCGGGTAACCGGCGCGAGGGTTCAAATCCCTCCTTCTCCGCCAGATTTTATTTTTAAGGCCCCTTGGTCAAGCGGTTAAGACACCGCCCTTTCACGGCGGTAACACGGGTTCGAATCCCGTAGGGGTCATCGTCGGGAAGCCGGCTTCACCGGTTTCCCTTCTTTATGTTTAATATTCCATGGTCCGGTAGTTCAGTTGGTTAGAATGCCTGCCTGTCACGCAGGAGGTCGCGGGTTCGAGTCCCGTCCGGACCGCCATTTTCAAAGAAAGTATTGGGCTATAGCCAAGCGGTAAGGCAACGGACTTTGACTCCGTCACGCGAAGGTTCGAATCCTTCTAGCCCAGCCATTTTTTTGAGCCATTAGCTCAGTCGGTAGAGCATCTGACTTTTAATCAGAGGGTCGAAGGTTCGAGTCCTTCATGGCTCACCATTCCTTCGAAAACTTTTAAAAAAGTGTTGACAAGGCAATGAAGTTCATGTAAAATATTATTTTGTTGGCAAGCGACAATTTGGTGCGCGGAACGCTTTTATGCGGTCGTGGCGGAATGGCAGACGCGCTAGGTTGAGGGCCTAGTGGGGGCAACCCCGTGGAGGTTCAAGTCCTCTCGGCCGCACCAAATAAATAAGCGCCCGTAGCTCAATTGGATAGAGTACTTGACTACGAATCAAGCGGTTAGAGGTTCGAGTCCTCTCGGGCGCGCCATTTTATTATCTTATTTAACGGGAAGTAGCTCAGCTTGGTAGAGCACTTGGTTTGGGACCAAGGGGTCGCAGGTTCGAATCCTGTCTTCCCGATCTTCATTTTTATGCGGGTGTAGTTTAATGGTAAAACCTCAGCCTTCCAAGCTGATGTCGTGGGTTCGATTCCCATCACCCGCTCCAGAAAATTGAACATTGAAAACTGAACAAAATCAATAAAAACGTCAACGTTTTAAATTTTTATCTTCCATTAAAAACACCCCGTGTTTTTAATGGAAACAAATGAGCAAGTCAAACACTTTTTGGAGAGTTTGATCCTGGCTCAGGACGAACGCTGGCGGCGTGCCTAATACATGCAAGTCGAGCGGACTTGACAGAGCTTGCTCTGTTCAAGTCAGCGGCGGACGGGTGAGTAACACGTGGGTAACCTGCCTGTAAGACTGGGATAACTCCGGGAAACCGGGGCTAATACCGGATAACATCAAGAACTGCATGGTTCTTGATTGAAAGGCGGCTTCGGCTGTCACTTACAGATGGACCCGCGGCGCATTAGCTAGTTGGTGAGGTAACGGCTCACCAAGGCGACGATGCGTAGCCGACCTGAGAGGGTGATCGGCCACACTGGGACTGAGACACGGCCCAGACTCCTACGGGAGGCAGCAGTAGGGAATCTTCCGCAATGGACGAAAGTCTGACGGAGCAACGCCGCGTGAGTGAAGAAGGTTTTCGGATCGTAAAACTCTGTTGTCAGGGAAGAACAAGTACGGGAGTAACTGCCCGTACCTTGACGGTACCTGGCCAGAAAGCCACGGCTAACTACGTGCCAGCAGCCGCGGTAATACGTAGGTGGCAAGCGTTGTCCGGAATTATTGGGCGTAAAGCGCGCGCAGGCGGCCTTTTAAGTCTGATGTGAAAGCCCACGGCTCAACCGTGGAGGGTCATTGGAAACTGGAAGGCTTGAGTGCAGAAGAGAAGAGCGGAATTCCACGTGTAGCGGTGAAATGCGTAGAGATGTGGAGGAACACCAGTGGCGAAGGCGGCTCTTTGGTCTGTAACTGACGCTGAGGCGCGAAAGCGTGGGGAGCGAACAGGATTAGATACCCTGGTAGTCCACGCCGTAAACGATGAGTGCTAAGTGTTGGGGGGTTTCCGCCCCTCAGTGCTGCAGCTAACGCATTAAGCACTCCGCCTGGGGAGTACGGCCGCAAGGCTGAAACTCAAAGGAATTGACGGGGGCCCGCACAAGCGGTGGAGCATGTGGTTTAATTCGAAGCAACGCGAAGAACCTTACCAGGTCTTGACATCCCGCTGACCTCCCTGGAGACAGGGCTTTCCCTTCGGGGACAGCGGTGACAGGTGGTGCATGGTTGTCGTCAGCTCGTGTCGTGAGATGTTGGGTTAAGTCCCGCAACGAGCGCAACCCTTGATCTTAGTTGCCAGCATTTAGTTGGGCACTCTAAGGTGACTGCCGGTGACAAACCGGAGGAAGGTGGGGATGACGTCAAATCATCATGCCCCTTATGACCTGGGCTACACACGTGCTACAATGGATGGTACAAAGGGCTGCAAGACCGCGAGGTTTAGCCAATCCCATAAAACCATTCTCAGTTCGGATTGCAGGCTGCAACTCGCCTGCATGAAGCTGGAATCGCTAGTAATCGCGGATCAGCATGCCGCGGTGAATACGTTCCCGGGCCTTGTACACACCGCCCGTCACACCACGAGAGTTTGCAACACCCGAAGTCGGTGGGGTAACCCTTACGGGAGCCAGCCGCCGAAGGTGGGGCAGATGATTGGGGTGAAGTCGTAACAAGGTAGCCGTATCGGAAGGTGCGGCTGGATCACCTCCTTTCTAAGGATATTTACGGAAGTGAGAACTTGGTTCTCGCAAACGTTTGACGTTTGATTTTGTTCAGTTTTGAAGGTTCAATCTGAAACTTCATAATGGAAGTAGGGGCCTATAGCTCAGCTGGTTAGAGCGCACGCCTGATAAGCGTGAGGTCGATGGTTCGAGTCCATTTAGGCCCACCATTCTTACTTCTTTATATGGGGCCTTAGCTCAGCTGGGAGAGCGCCTGCTTTGCACGCAGGAGGTCAGCGGTTCGATCCCGCTAGGCTCCACCATATTATGTTCTTTGAAAACTGGATAGAAGCAACACATTGTATGACCAAAGCAAAAAACCGAGTAAGATACACCGCCATTTTAGGTTAAGTTAGAAAGGGCGCACGGTGGATGCCTTGGCACTAGGAGCCGAAGAAGGACGGGACTAACACCGATATGCTCCGGGGAGCTGTAAGTAAGCTTTGATCCGGAGATTTCCGAATGGGGAAACCCGCCATCCGTAATGGGGTGGCACACCTGCCTGAATACATAGGGCAGGAGGAGGCATACCCGGGGAACTGAAACATCTAAGTACCCGGAGGAAGAGAAAGCAAACGCGATTCCCTGAGTAGCGGCGAGCGAAACGGGACATAGCCCAAACCAAGAAGCTTGCTTCTTGGGGTTGTAGGACACTCTATACGGAGTTACAAAGGAAGAGGATAGGTGAAGCGATCTGGAAAGATCCGCGGTACAAGGTAACAGCCCTGTAGCCGAAATTCTCTTCTCTCTTGAGTGTATCCTGAGTACGGCGGAACACGAGGAATTCCGTCGGAATCCGGGAGGACCATCTCCCAAGGCTAAATACTCCCTAGTGACCGATAGTGAACCAGTACCGTGAGGGAAAGGTGAAAAGCACCCCGGAAGGGGAGTGAAAGAGATCCTGAAACCGTGTGCCTACAAGTAGTTAGAGCCCTTTAACGGGTGATAGCGTGCCTTTTGTAGAATGAACCGGCGAGTTACGATTTCATGCAAGGTTAAGCTGATAAGGCGGAGCCGCAGCGAAAGCGAGTCTGAATAGGGCGCTTGAGTATGAGGTCGTAGACCCGAAACCAGGTGATCTACCCATGTCCAGGATGAAGGTGAGGTAACACTCACTGGAGGTCCGAACCCACGCACGTTGAAAAGTGCGGGGATGAGGTGTGGGTAGCGGTGAAATTCCAATCGAACCTGGAGATAGCTGGTTCTCTCCGAAATAGCTTTAGGGCTAGCCTCAAACGAAGAGTACTGGAGGTAGAGCACTGTTTGGACTAGGGGCCCATCCCGGGTTACCGAATTCAGACAAACTCCGAATGCCAGATACTTATGTTTGGGAGTCAGACTGCGAGTGATAAGATCCGTAGTCAAGAGGGAAACAGCCCAGACCACCAGCTAAGGTCCCAAAGTATACGTTAAGTGGAAAAGGATGTGGAGTTGCCCAGACAACCAGGATGTTGGCTTAGAAGCAGCCACCATTTAAAGAGTGCGTAATAGCTCACTGGTCGAGTGACTCTGCGCCGAAAATGTACCGGGGCTAAACGTATCACCGAAGCTGTGGATTGACACCTTTCGGTGTCAGTGGTAGGAGAGCGTTCCAGAGGCTGTGAAGTCAGACCGGAAGGACTGGTGGAGCGTCTGGAAGTGAGAATGCCGGTATGAGTAGCGAAAGAAGGGTGAGAATCCCTTCCACCGAATGCCTAAGGTTTCCTGAGGAAGGCTCGTCCTCTCAGGGTTAGTCGGGACCTAAGCCGAGGCCGAAAGGCGTAGGCGATGGATAACAGGTTGATATTCCTGTACCACCAAGCATCGTTTGAGTGATGGGGGGACGCAGGAGGATAGGAGATCACGCAGCTGGATACGCGTGTTTAAGCAGTCAGGCTGGAAATGAGGCAAATCCCGTTTCCATTAAGGCTGAGCTGTGATGACGAGGGAATTTTAGTACCGAAGTCTTCGATTCCACACTGCCAAGAAAAGCCTCTAGCGAGATGTAAGGTGCCCGTACCGCAAACCGACACAGGTAGGCGAGGAGAGAATCCTAAGGTGAGCGAGTGAACTCTCGTTAAGGAACTCGGCAAAATGACCCCGTAACTTCGGGAGAAGGGGTGCTCTGGTAGGGTGCAAGCCCGAGAGAGCCGCAGTGAATAGGCCCAGGCGACTGTTTAGCAAAAACACAGGTCTCTGCAAAGCCGCAAGGCGACGTATAGGGGCTGACGCCTGCCCGGTGCTGGAAGGTTAAGAGGAGGGCTTAGCGCAAGCGAAGGTCTGAATTGAAGCCCCAGTAAACGGCGGCCGTAACTATAACGGTCCTAAGGTAGCGAAATTCCTTGTCGGGTAAGTTCCGACCCGCACGAAAGGCGCAACGATCTGGGCACTGTCTCAACGAGAGACTCGGTGAAATTATAGTACCTGTGAAGATGCAGGTTACCCGCGACAGGACGGAAAGACCCCGTGGAGCTTTACTGCAGCCTGATATTGAATTTTGGCACAGTCTGCACAGGATAGGCAGGAGCCTTGGAAGCCGGAGCGCCAGCTTCGGTGGAGGCGCTGGTGGGATACTGCCCTGACTGTGTTGAAATTCTAACCCGCACCCGTGATCCGGGTGGGAGACAGTGTCAGGCGGGCAGTTTGACTGGGGCGGTCGCCTCCTAAAATGTAACGGAGGCGCCCAAAGGTTCCCTCAGAATGGTTGGAAATCATTCGCAGAGTGTAAAGGCACAAGGGAGCTTGACTGCGAGACCTACAAGTCGAGCAGGGACGAAAGTCGGGCTTAGTGATCCGGTGGTTCCGCATGGAAGGGCCATCGCTCAACGGATAAAAGCTACCCCGGGGATAACAGGCTTATCTCCCCCAAGAGTCCACATCGACGGGGAGGTTTGGCACCTCGATGTCGGCTCATCGCATCCTGGGGCTGTAGTCGGTCCCAAGGGTTGGGCTGTTCGCCCATTAAAGCGGTACGCGAGCTGGGTTCAGAACGTCGTGAGACAGTTCGGTCCCTATCCGTCGCGGGCGCAGGAAATTTGAGAGGAGCTGTCCTTAGTACGAGAGGACCGGGATGGACACACCGCTGGTGTACCAGTTGTCTCGCCAGAGGCATCGCTGGGTAGCTATGTGTGGACGGGATAAGTGCTGAAAGCATCTAAGCATGAAGCCCCCCTCAAGATGAGATTTCCCATTACGCAAGTAAGTAAGATCCCTTGAAGATGACGAGGTAGATAGGTTCGAGGTGGAAGTGCGGCGACGCATGGAGCTGACGAATACTAATCGATCGAGGACTTAATCAATGTACACTTGGCGTGTAACCGAAAGGTTTTTGCCCATACAATAACGCTTCTATCCAGTTTTGAAAGAACACTTCTTTCAAACTTCATAGTCAGGTGGCAATAGCGAAGAGGTCACACCCGTTCCCATCCCGAACACGGCCGTTAAGCTCTTCAGCGCCGATGGTAGTTGGGGGTTTCCCCCTGTGAGAGCAGGACGCCGCCTGGCTGTGAAGGATTAAAATTATATATTTTCTTTTTATCGTCGCGGGGTGGAGCAGCCCGGTAGCTCGTCGGGCTCATAACCCGAAGGTCGCAGGTTCAAATCCTGCCCCCGCAATCGTTGGTCCGGTAGTTCAGTTGGTTAGAATGCCTGCCTGTCACGCAGGAGGTCGCGGGTTCGAGTCCCGTCCGGACCGCCATTTTCTTTTAGAATACGCAATTATTCGATATAATAAAGATACAATCAGAAACCTTAGGATCATCATTATCCTAAGGTTTTTTTTCGAGGAAAGAAGGCGGACACATGACATCTTCTTATACATGGACGTTAAACAATTTGGAAGAAATGAGCGCATTTGCCAGTGCGCTGGCTGATACGCTTCGTCCAGGCGACGTCTTGCTGCTTGAAGGCGACTTAGGAGCGGGAAAAACAACATTTACCCAACATTTGGCAAAAGCATTAGGTGTCACGAAAAATGTAAACAGTCCAACATTTACCATCATCAAAGAATATGAAGGCACCTATCCTCTTTACCATATGGACGTTTACCGGCTAGGGGAAGAATCAGAAGATCTGGGCTTTGATGAATACTTTTACGGTAATGGCATTACGGTCGTGGAATGGGCCCATTTAATCGCAGACCAGCTTCCGGAAGAGTACATACAAATCAATCTCTTCCACACTGGTGTAGAAGGGCAGCGAAAAGTACAATTAACACTGAATGGGGATCGATATGTCCGCATTCTTGAGAAGGTGAATACATTTGAAAACATTAGCGATTGATACCTCTACTTATACGCTGTCGATCGGTCTCGCAGATGGAGACGTCATTCTGGCAGAGCAGGTAACAAATGTGAAAAAGAATCATTCTATCCGGGTAATGCCGGCTATTCAAACGTTAATGAATGAAGCAGACATAAAGCCGGAAGATTTGGAAAAGATTATTGTAACAAATGGTCCGGGCTCATATACAGGAGTTCGTATTGGTGTAACAATCGCCAAAACGTTGGCCTGGACATTAAATATTCCATTGGCTGCCGTTTCTGGTCTCGCTTCACTGGCTGCTTCAGCTCCCGTGGTAGATGGACTTGTCTGCCCGGTTTTTGATGCGCGGCGTGGACGCATTTTCACGGGTTTATACCGCTTGTCAAATGGCGCGGTTCAGCCCGTTTTGGAAGATCGGAATGTTTCGGTGGCGGAATGGTGCACAGAGCTGCTTCTTCAAAAGGAGCCGGTTTTATTTGTGGGGCAAGAAAGTAAAATTCATGAGAAAGTAATTGCTGAACAAATGGGTGAGCAGGCTGTATTTGCTGGCAGAGCCGTTCCTTATACCCGCCCGGCTGCTCTTTTAGCGCTCGGGGCGGCAGTGGAAAGTAACCCGACAGAGGTTGTACCAAATTATGCACGTCTTGCTGAAGCAGAAGCTAAGTGGATTGAGGCAAATGAAAAGAAGGCGGCAGGCCGTGAGTGAGGCAGTAATCCGCCCAATGGTAATAGAAGATATTCCGGCTGTGCTCGAAGTAGAGCAGGCAAGCTTTTCCCTTCCTTGGCCAAAAGAAGCCTTTGAAAGAGAAATTGCATTAAATGATTATGCTCATTATTATACGGTCGAACAAGAGGGCAATGTTATCGGCTATTGCGGAATGTGGGTTGTGTACGATCAAGTGCAGATTACCAATATCGCGATTTTGCCTCGATTCCGTGGAAAAGGATATGGGAAAAAACTGCTTGGTTTTATGATCCAAAAAGCAAGGGAGTACGGTGGAGCTGTTCTTTCACTTGAGGTTCGCGTCAGCAATACAGCAGCAATGACATTGTATAAACAATTCGGTTTGCAGCCGGGTGGAATCCGGAAGCAATATTATACCGACAACCAGGAAGATGCTTTAGTAATGTGGGTGAATTTATAATGGAAAAAAACACATATGTTTTTGGAATTGAAACGAGCTGTGATGAAACGGCGGCGGCCATTGTAAAAAATGGTACAGAAATTGTGGCGAATGTTGTTTCTTCTCAAATTGAAAGCCACAAGCGGTTTGGCGGTGTTGTGCCTGAAATTGCTTCCCGCCATCATGTAGAACAAATTATTGCTGTACTGAACGAAACACTTGAACAGGCAGGTCTGACGTTTAAAGATATGGATGCAATCGCTGTGACGAAAGGTCCAGGCCTTGTAGGTGCTCTATTAATTGGCGTAAATGCTGCAAAGGCAATCGCTTTTGCCCACAACCTGCCGCTTATTGGTGTCCATCATATTGCGGGACATATTTACGCAAATCGTCTGCTGAAGGAAATGGCGTTTCCGCTTTTGTCTCTCGTCGTCTCAGGCGGACATACGGAGCTCGTTTATATGAAGGAACATGGATCATTTGAAGTTATTGGTGAAACACGCGATGATGCAGCAGGTGAAGCATACGATAAAGTAGCACGTACACTAAACCTGCCTTATCCAGGGGGTCCGCATATTGATCGGCTTGCGGCTCAAGGAGAAGATACGTACAAGCTTCCGCGTGTCCGGCTTGAAGAGGGTTCTTACGATTTCAGCTTCAGCGGTTTAAAATCAGCGGTTATTAATACGGTTCATAATGCAGAGCAGCGCGGGGAAGAGATTGTGCCGGAAAACCTGGCGGCAAGCTTTCAAGCAAGTGTTGTCGATGTATTAACCGAAAAAACGATCCGTGCTGCTAAAGAGTATGGAGTAAAGCAAGTGCTATTGTCTGGAGGCGTTGCGGCCAATAAAGGACTTCGTGCTTCTTTAGAAAATGCTTTTGCTGATTTTAAAAACATCGAGCTTGTGATTCCGCCACTGTCTTTATGTACAGATAACGCGGCGATGATTGCAGCAGCAGGCACGATTTTATTCGAGCAGGGAAAACGAGATGGGATGGATATGAATGGTCATCCCGGCTTAGATATTGAAGCTTTTTAAAAAAGAGGCATTCTGGCTGGAATGCCTCTTTTTTGTGTATAAAGGGGATAAATTCTTCCACAACCTGTGGATAATGTGTATAAATCTGTGGAAACCTTTGCAATAAACAGAGTATTCGATGTTTTTATGTGGATAAAAAGAAAAGAGGCTGTGGATAGCCTCTTATTTACTCAGATTGCAATTCTTCCCATTCTGTCATAAGCTGTTCAATCGCTTCATTTGCCCGATCAAGCTGCTGCTGCAGCTCCAGCGATTTTTCGTGATCTTCATATACTTCAGGCAGACAAAGCAATTCTTCTGCTTCTGTTACTTTTTCTTCTTGAGCGGCAATTTCTGTTTCGATTTCTTCAATCCGCCGCGCTCGCTGCCGTTCTTTTTTACGCTGTTCTTTATCTGTTTTATAAGAATCCGCTGATGCCGGCTGGGCTTTTGTGACTGTTTTTTCGTCTGCTTCAAGCGCAGCGAGCTCCTCAAGCTCATTTTTTTTCTCTACATAATAATCGTAGTCACCCAAATAGACGGTTACGCCTTCTTTGTCGAGCTCAATCACTTTTGTAGCAATCCGGTTAATAAAATACCGGTCATGAGACACGAATAAAAGAGTACCCGGATAATCGATCAAGGCGTTTTCAAGAACTTCTTTACTATCGAGGTCCAAATGGTTCGTCGGCTCATCGAGAATTAAGAAATTGGCCTTTTGCATCGTCAGCTTGGCCAGCGCAAGGCGCGCTTTTTCGCCTCCGCTAAGAGCAGCTACTGGCTTTAAGACGTCATCTCCTGAGAACAGAAACGTGCCTAGTATCGAACGAATTTCTTTTTCCGGTGTGCCCGGATAGTCATCCCACAGTTCAGACAGCACGGTTTTAGCCCGGTTCAAATGAGATTGCTCCTGATCGTAGTAGCCGATTTCCACTCCAGCTCCATGACGAATATCGCCGCCAATCAGCGGAAGAGCACCGGTAATGGATTTGAGCAGGGTCGACTTGCCGGCTCCATTTGGTCCGACAAGGGCGATGCTATCACCGCGTGTAACGGAAAAAGACAGATCTGCGCCAATTTTTTCACCATTGTAGCCTATCGATGCATGGTCTACATGCAGTACTTCACTGCCGCTCTGACGATCGATATCAAACAGCATGCCCGGCGGCTTTTCGTCTCCGTCCGGCCGAGCCATCATTTCCATGCGGTCAAGCTGCTTGCGCCGGCTTTGCGCTCGTTTTGTAGTAGAGGCACGTGCGATGTTTCGCTGAATAAACTCCTCCAGCTTTGCGGCTTCTTCCTGCTGTTTTTCATATTGCTTCATTTCCCGTTCAAACTGCTCGGCTTTCTGGGTTAAGTATTTGCTGTAGTTACCGGTAAAACGGCGGATTTTATGACGGGATACTTCATATACCTGATTAACGGTTTTATCGAGGAAGTAGCGGTCATGCGAGACAATTAAAATCGCACCAGAATAGCTTTGCAGATAGTTTTCAAGCCAGGAAAGTGTCTCGATATCAAGGTGGTTAGTCGGTTCATCGAGAATTAAAATATCCGGTTTTGTTAAAAGAAGCTTGGCAAGGGCGAGGCGTGTTTTTTGTCCGCCGCTCAGCGTGGAAATGCGAGTATCATAGTCATAATCATGAAAACGAAATCCGTGCAGGACCGACCGGAGATCAGCCTCGTATTGATAGCCGCCTGCTTCCTTAAATTCATTTTGCAGACTATCGTAAGCAGTCATGACTTGGTTGTAGCGGGCAGAATTTTCATACACATCAGGATCGGCCATGCTGGCTTCAAGTGCCCGCAGCTTTTGTTCCATTTCGCGCAGGCCGTCAAATACACTGTTCATTTCATCCCAAATAGATAAGTCCGATTCAAGCCCGGTATCTTGTGCCAGATAGCCGATGGTTACGTCTTTTGGCTTCATAATGGCGCCTTCTTCATAAGAAAGCTGTCCGGCAATCGTTTTCAGCAGAGTCGATTTGCCGGCTCCGTTACGTCCAACAAGAGCAATGCGGTCGCCTGTCTGCACTTCAAGCTTAATATTAGATAAAATCAGTTCAGCTCCATAATATTTCGAAAGCTGCTGTACTTGTAGAAGAATCATTGTTTTTCACCTCACCTTCCACTTTACTTGAGCTCAGCGCCTTGGGCAATGAAAAAGAAGCGGTTCTTGTGAAAAACGCTACAAAGATTTATGATTGTATTAAGAAAAGAAAACAAACATGGAAGCGGTATCACCTTGGAGGGAAAAAAATGAACAACGATTCGATGAAAATACCTCAGGCGACGGCAAAGCGTCTGCCTTTATATTATCGATTTATTCAAAACCTGCATTCTTCCGGAAAACAGCGGGTGTCATCGGCAGAGCTGAGTGAAGCAGTAAAAGTAGACTCGGCCACAATCCGCCGCGATTTTTCATACTTTGGCGCACTTGGCAAAAAAGGATATGGATACAATGTGAGCTATCTGCTGTCTTTTTTCCGCAAAACCCTTGATCAGGATGAAGTGACCAATGTAGCGCTTATTGGTGTCGGAAATTTAGGAACAGCGTTTTTAAATTATAACTTTTTAAAAAACAACAATACAAAGATTCTGGTGGCTTTTGACGTTGAAGAGAGTAAGGTCAATCAAAAAATTGGAGACGTGCCCATTCATCATATGGATGAATTAGAAATGGTATTATCTGAATTAGAAGTGCCAGTCGCGATTTTAACGATTCCGCAGGCAGCGGCCCAGTCCATTACGGACCGGCTGGTAAAAGCAGATATTAAAGGGATTTTAAACTTTACACCCGCAAGACTAAATGTGCCGCCTGAGATTCGGGTGCATCACATTGACCTGGCGGTTGAGCTGCAATCGCTCGTTTATTTCCTGAAAAACTATCCGGATGAATCTGTCGAAAAATGATCATAGTATTGCGTTCTTAAATCAGTTATGATTAGGAAAAAGGAGGCGGATGCCAATGCCAGGGATTGGAAGCATGGTTGTGATTGGCGCGGCAGCACTTTTGATTTTCGGACCGAAAAAGCTCCCGGAGCTCGGACGGGCAGCAGGGGATACACTTCGTGAGTTTAAAAACTCAACAAAAGGACTGGCCGATGATGAAGAACGGACAGAGGACAAAAAAGAGTCCAAGTAATGTTAGGATGATAGACAAATGAGTCAGCAGGACATGACGGTATATGAACATTTAGAAGAAGTGCGCAAGCGCCTCATCATTGTGATTGTTTTCTTTTTTATTGCGGCAATCGGCGGGCTGTTTTTGGCCAAGCCGATCATCCAGTATTTGCAGCATGCAGATGAAGCGGCTGCCTTGACGATGAATGCGTTTCGTGTAACCGATCCGCTGAAAGTTTATTTTCAAATGGCTTTTGTGATTGGAATTGTGTTAACTTCGCCGGTTCTTTTATATCAGCTCTGGGCATTTGTCAGTCCGGGCCTTCATGAACGGGAGCGCCGGGTTACGCTCAGCTATATTCCGGCGTCCATACTGCTGTTTCTTGGCGGTCTTTGGTTTTCCTATTTTGTGTTGTTTCCCTACATTATTCATTTTATGATGAAGCTGTCTGGCGATTTGAATATTGAACAGGTAATCGGCATCAATGAATATTTTCACTTTTTATTTCAAACCACGATTCCGTTTGGATTCCTTTTTCAGCTGCCGGTCATTACTTTGTTTTTAACAAGGCTTGGCATTGTCACTCCACAGCTGTTAGGACAGATTCGGCGTTACGCTTATTTTGTTCTGCTGATTATCGCGGCGCTCATCACTCCGCCTGATATTATGTCGTTTGCCATAGTGAGCATACCACTTTTTGTACTTTATGAAGTGAGTGTATGGATTTCAAGAATCGGCTTCAAAAAAGCGCAGCAGGCAGAAGCCTTCACCGCAGAAAACGAAGAAAAATCCGCCCAGTAACCTGGACGGATTTTATTTTTGGCTTTTTTGCCGTTTTATATGGGTAAAGATAAGGCGGATGCCTGTGCCAATATCCATAGTAGCCAGCAGAATCAGCAGGTATGTAAAGGGACCAAACCCATTTGCATTTACATCCTGAATGGCAAAAAGAACAAAAAAAGCACCAAGGACACTAAAAAAAATGCCTCTTGTTAAATAAGACTGCACACGATTTCCCCCTTACCACCACTTGATCCATTGGGACAGCTGCTCCATCTGCTCTGCTTTGCGGATCATTTTCTGAATGTCATCCGCAAACACATACTGCATCAGCACAACAAATGTATTCATCGACACGTGCGCGACAATCGGTACGATAATTCGTTTTGTTTTTACATAAAGAAAAGCGAATGTAAAGCCCATTGCTGCATATAATATTGTGTGCTCCAGCTCCATATGTGCGACAGAGAAAATAAGCGAGCTGATTAAAGCCGCAAAGAAAAACGGCATTCGGTTATAAAGCGAGCCGAAAATGATTTTACGAAACACAATTTCCTCTAAAATCGGTCCAAATACCGCTACAGCCAGGACCACAACCGGCACTCCCTGGACAAGCTCAATAATATCCTGTGTGTTTTGCGATCCCGGCTCGATGCCGAGAAGAAACGTTTCAACCATGATGGCCGCATACTGGGCAGCAAACGCCATAAATACACCAAGTATAGCCCAAACCATTGCAGAGCCAGGAGGAACAGGTGCCTGACGTTCAATGGAGTTTCGATACGTAGAACGCCATAAAATAAGCAGCACAATCGCCGTTGCCAGCGCAAATGCGATCACCGTCCAGGAACCTGGGACAAGCGCTTTCAGACGGTCGGTCTCTACTCCCGCAATGAGTCCTGCCTCGTACAGAAGCGGCTGACCGACAAAAGCGGAAAGCTGCATGACAATGTACGTAATCAAAATGAACCCGTATTCTTTTTTCACAAAAAAACCCCTTTACTGATAGAAAAAACGCAACGTCCGGCGTTCTTCTTTTTATTGTACTATTGAAAGAAAGCCGCTTCAAATAAGGAGTCTGAAAATTTTTCCGCTTTCTGCTTGCAAAGAGGATAGGGCATCCTTTATTATAATAATTGTGTTAGCACTCATTAGAGTAGAGTGCTAATAAAAATATATTCAACCATTTTTGAGGAGGGTTTCACTTGTTAAAACCACTAGGTGACCGCGTAGTAATTGAGCTAGTAGAATCTGAAGAAAAAACAGCCAGCGGAATTGTACTTCCAGATTCGGCAAAAGAAAAGCCACAGGAAGGAAAAGTTGTGGCCGTGGGTACAGGACGTGTGCTTGACAGCGGAGAGCGTGTAGCACTTGAAGTTGCTGAAGGCGACCGCATCATCTTCTCAAAATACGCAGGAACAGAAGTAAAGTTTGAAGGAAACGACTACTTATTGCTCCGCGAAAATGACATTTTAGCTGTAATTGGCTAACAATCTGCAAAAAGCGGCTTAATTTAACATTTAAAATGAACGACTAATAGAACCATCATTTAAAGGAGGCACTTTTAACATGGCTAAAGATATTAAATTCAGTGAAGACGCGCGCCGCGCAATGCTTGCTGGTGTAGACAAGCTTGCAGATGCGGTAAAAGTAACGCTTGGACCGAAAGGACGCAACGTTGTATTGGAGAAAAAATTCGGTTCTCCACTTATTACAAACGACGGTGTAACAATCGCTAAAGAAATCGAGCTTGAAGACGCGTTTGAAAACATGGGTGCGAAGCTTGTAGCAGAAGTAGCAAGCAAAACAAATGATGTAGCCGGTGACGGTACAACAACTGCAACGGTTCTAGCGCAAGCGATGATCCGTGAAGGTCTTAAAAACGTAACAGCAGGCGCTAACCCAGTCGGCATCCGCAAAGGAATGGACAAAGCGGTAGCAGCAGCTGTAACAGAGCTTCAAAACATCTCTAAACAAATCGAAGGCAAAGAATCAATTGCACAGGTAGCAGCGATTTCTTCTGCTGACGAAGAAGTAGGCCAATTGATCGCAGAAGCGATGGAGCGCGTTGGAAACGACGGCGTTATCACAATCGAAGAATCAAAAGGCTTTACAACAGAGCTTGATGTAGTAGAAGGTATGCAGTTTGACCGTGGTTACGCATCTCCTTACATGATCACAGATTCTGATAAAATGGAAGCTGTTTTAGACAATCCATACATCTTAATCACAGATAAAAAAATCACAAGCATTCAGGAAATCCTTCCAGTGCTTGAGCAGGTTGTACAGCAAAGCAAGCCGCTTCTATTGATCTCTGAAGATGTAGAAGGCGAAGCACTTGCAACACTTGTTGTGAACAAACTTCGCGGTACATTCAACGCAGTAGCAGTTAAAGCACCAGGCTTCGGTGACCGCCGTAAAGCTATGCTTGAAGATATTGCGATCCTGACAGGCGGCGAAGTGATCACAGAAGAGCTTGGCCTTGATCTGAAAACAACAAACATTACACAGCTTGGCCGCGCAGCGAAAGTAGTCGTTACAAAAGAAAACACAACAATCGTTGAAGGCGCTGGCGATTCTCAAAACATCGGCGGCCGCGTAAGCCAAATCCGTGCGCAATTAGAAGAAACAACTTCTGAATTTGACCGTGAAAAACTGCAGGAGCGTCTTGCAAAACTAGCGGGTGGCGTAGCCGTAATCAAAGTCGGTGCTGCGACTGAAACAGAATTAAAAGAGCGCAAACTTCGCATTGAAGATGCGTTGAACGCAACGCGCGCAGCAGTTGAAGAAGGTATCGTATCCGGTGGTGGTACAGCTCTTGTCAACGTATACAACAAAGTAGCTGAAGTAGAAGGCGAAGGCGACGTAGCAACAGGTGTAAGAATCGTTCTTCGTGCACTAGAAGAGCCACTTCGTCAAATCGCACGCAACGCGGGCCTTGAAGGTTCTGTTATCGTAGACCGCTTGAAGCGCGAAGAAGTCGGCGTTGGCTTCAACGCAGCAACAGGCGAGTGGGTAAACATGATCGAAACAGGTATCGTAGACCCAACAAAAGTAACACGCTATGCTCTTCAAAACGCAGCGTCTGTAGCAGCTCTGTTCCTAACAACAGAAGCAGTTGTAGCAGACAAGCCAGAAGAAGGCGGCGGCATGGGCATGCCAGACATGGGCGGCATGGGTGGAATGGGCGGCATGATGTAATATCATCCCCCGAAAAAAGCGTCAAACCTTGATACATCAAGGTTTGACGCTTTTTTATTTTCTTTTTATTTAAAAAAACTCATAGTCAAAAATTAAATTACTTCTTAGTCTTCCTGAAGTAGAAGTCCGTATTGAAATTTATAAAGAGAACAAGAAGGTCATTCAGACATAGTCGAGTACTAATTGTTAGTATGGCGCCAGGCAGCAATTGGGCTGCTGTTTTTAATGGGCGTGTTAAACGCATTTAAAACACCTTTCAAGCTCCTTTTCACCTTGACCAGCCGTAAGTAGAAGAAGCCGGGATGGAGGGTAAAACCTTCATCCCGGCTTCTTTCTGCTTTTGCTTATATATCTCTTTCGTCTTCAGTTTTCAGCATTTCCTCGTCTATTAGATCAACTAATTCTTGAATACTAAACATATATAGAACAACTTCTTTTTCAACATCCTCAATATGAATTTCAGCTTGAATCCGTATTTTTGTCTGTTGCCCTTTATAAATAACATTAAAGGTTCCGATTTCTTTTTCTTCGTTGTCTTCTTTTATAGCGTTAATTTCAGCTTGAATAGTATTGATTTCGTCTTGACTAAAACCTGAATCCAGTATTGAAGAAGATAACCCTTTTAAAAAAGGTTCTATTTCTTCAAGACCGAAATTCATTCCAGCTGCAAACGGTGCTTCTTCGTAGTCATTTGTATTATCTTTTTGGTAAGCCATATAAAGAGTACCCCCGACTAAAGTATTAAAGTAAGAGCCATAATTAGAAGTTTATTATAACTCGAAAAGTTGATGTTCATTCGGGGTATACCCGTTTGTATATAACAAATTGTAATAAGATAAATCAGTTAAAATGTTCATTCAGGTTTGTTCAATAAAATTACGAGAAAGAAGGACGGGTTTGAAACTTCTTACTCTTAAGAAATCTTAGACCCGTCCTATATGCTTGTCAGGTACCCAACGTCATCATTGCAGTACCTGGCACATTTATCTATTATTGATCTATGTCGCCGCCTAGAGCTTCTGGAATCATCGTAAAGCCTTCAATCACGGTATCTTCTTCGACTTCGATCATGAGGTAGCGTTTACCGTTAAAAAGAATTTGTTTTACATAGCCCAAATCCTGTGGACTGATTGAAATGTTCGCTGCTTTCGTGCTGATTTTAATGGATTTTGACGTATATTTTGGCAGGATACTGCTGGCTTTGATTTCATACTTGTCGTCATCGATTATTTTTTGGTAGGCTGATTCAATTTTTTCCGAATTGATGTCTTCAAGGCCGCTCATCTTTAAAACCCGTTCTACGTCCTTGGAATCTAATTTTGGCGGTTCTTCCTCTTCATTTTCCTCGATCATGCGGTTAATCTCTTCGTACACATTAGAGAGTGTAGATGGGCTCAGCTGATCTCCGGTTACGTCTTTAATGATTTCTTCAAAAACGATTTTATCATCTTTTGCCGTCATCGTTTCTTCCCCGTTTAATACGTCTTCAATGAACGAGTGATCGGGCTCATGGACCTTGCCTGCTGAATAAAGAATATGATTAACATCTGCTGCATTATCGGTGAAGCAGGGAAACAGAAAGCCTGAAAGGGGGGTATTAAGATTAATAATAGGATCAAGGACAAAATGATATTTGAACTCTTTTTCAACATAGTCAAAAAGCAGTTCTTTTTTCGGCTCTTGTGTGTTATTGATGCTGCATAAAATAAATGGATGCGAATAAACGGTATCCCGTTCGCTTTCTTCAGCTTCTTGATTACGGCGTTTCATTGGCTTGAAATACTCTCCGCGAATAAATGTGACGACAATATCCTTCTCATATTGCCGAAGTGCAAGCATTTTGCCGACGATTTGAAGCATTTGCTCTTTCCAGCTCTCTACATCAGCGCTTAATAATCCTTGATGTAAAATAAGCTGGCTGTTATGTTCTGCTTCCCGTTGAAATTTTAACTCAAAAAGTTTCTCATCCAATTGGCCGGCGAGTAGTTTTTTGAAGTTATTCATAAATAACTCCTGCTGATCCTGGTCAAGCATTTCAAAGAGCTGGCTTTGGTGGTGATAAATGTCGCTTGATTCCTTCATAATATACACATTAAAAATGTCAGAGATTTTAAGTAAATCATTATCTGCTTTGAATTGTTTCCGAATATGTGCGATGTCTTTTTTGTTCATGGTTTTATCCACTCCTAAACTGCCTGATTTGCATATCTATTAGAATAACAAATAACCTTCGTCCTTTACATGACTCATTTGTTTTAAACAACATTTTTAATGATATATCCTCTAACATTTGAAAATCTTGTGAAAGGACCATTCTCCATCAGCCTTCTCATTCGTTCTTTTTATACTGAATGTTCTAAGTATTAATAGTTGTAAAATAATTGCAACTTCTACTGAAAACATTGTCGCTTTCTGTCGTTTGTTATAAAATGAGCAAGTCTAAAAAATGATCCTTGTATAATATCAGTGAAATGGTCTGATAGTTTCTACCCGGCAGCCATAAATGCCGGACTACAGGGAAGTATGAACAAACGAAGAGAAAGCACGCAGACTATTTCTTTCATACGGGTTCTTTGTGGATCACTGTATTGAATGGGATTTCCGAAACTCTTATTTTTCATGCTTCAGCCTGTAGCTGTGGGTGAAACGATAGGCTTACTTGTACGGGGAATCCTATATAGGGAGTTGTTAGTGTGTTTTTTTTATTAAATATTGTTGGGATTCTAGTGGTTTTTGGCCTGGTATTTCTTTGTTCTCCCAACAAGAAACAGGTAAAGTGGCGTTCCATTGTTGCTTTAATCATTGTGGAACTGCTCATTACCTGGTTTATGCTTGGAACGAAAATCGGAGCATGGGTCATTGATAAAATTGCTTCGTTTTTTACTTTTCTCATAAACTGTGCAAACGAGGGGATTTCTTTTGCTTTTCCGTCTGTGATGGCAAATCCTACAGTTGATTTTTTCTTTAGTGCGTTAATGCCCATTATTTTTATCGTGGCCTTTTTCGACATTCTTGGCTACTTCGGTATCCTGACATGGATTATTGATAAAGTAGGCTGGGTAATTTCCAAGGTGTCAGGGCTGCCTAAGCTTGAAAGCTTTTTTTCACTGCAGATGATGTTTCTCGGAAATACGGAAGCCCTGGCTGTGATCCGGCAGCAGCTTGCTGTACTGAACGAGAATCGCCTGCTTACCTTTGGCATTATGAGCATGAGCAGTATCAGCGGATCGATTATCGGAGCTTATTTAAGCATGGTTCCGGGAGAATATGTTTTTGCGGCGATTCCTTTAAACTGCTTGAATGCTTTACTGCTTGCGAGCGTTTTAAATCCGATAGAAGTGAGCAAAGAGGAAGACATTGTTTATGTTCCTTCGAAAAAAGAACGAACCGATTTCTTCTCGACCATTTCGAATAGTATGCTTGTCGGGATGCGAATGGTGATCGTCATTTTGGCAATGGTAATCGGCTATGTTGCGTTAACGGCCTGCTTAAATGGCATCTTAGGATTTTTGATAGAAGGGCTGACTGTCCAAAAGATTTTCTCTGTTATTTTCAGTCCGTTTGCTTTTCTTCTCGGCCTGTCCGGCCATGATGCGATGTACGTTGCTCAGCTTATGGGAATCAAGCTTGCTACAAACGAATTTGTGGCTATGATGGATCTGCAAAAAAATCTCCATTCTTTGCAGCCTCATACGGTTGCAGTAGCGACAACATTTCTAACTTCTTTTGCAAACTTTAGTACGGTCGGGATGATTTATGGAACAATCAGTTCAATCATGGGCGATGAAAAGTCCCGGATCATCGGAAAAAACGTGTGGAAGCTTTTAGTGAGCGGAATTGCGGTTTCACTTTTGAGTGCCATGTTTGTTGGTTTATTTGTTTGGTAAGATTATACGATTTAATTGAAGAAGGCCTCTCATCCGTTTATTAAACAGATGAGAGGCCTTCTTCAATTGATAAGCTGCTGAACGGTCATTAGAAAATAAGATCTGCTTTTAGAATAAATGGCTGAGGGAGGGGAGATTCGTTTTACCGAATCCTGCTCTCCTTAACAGCTTTAACCGTGTCGAAAAAAGTTAATGACGCTGATGGGCGAGGTAGCGGGCGTAAGGAATCGCGTTCTGGGCGACGGAGAAGTCGCGTCCGGTCGTTCCCGGGCGCCAGTTTACTTCAAAGAGCCATAATTGCTTGTGTTGGTCGACTCCTACATCAATGCCAAGTTCGTCAAACAACATTCCTTCATAAAGGCTTTCAAAATGGCTGGCAAAGGAGACGGCGAAATACTCCAGCAGCTGTTTCATTTCAAAATAATCATCGCCAAATTGTTCTTTGAGAAAAGGGATAAAGTCGCCCCAGTATCCCCCGGCACTAATGTTGCTGGTCAGCCTGCTGTTTCCGCTGATCCGCGGATAGATAAGATTAATAACCCATTTTCCTTCTCCGTTTTTTTGGACATGCAAGCGAAAATCATAAGCGAGACCGGCTTTCGTTTTACATTCTATATATGGCTGAATGATATATATTTGTTCCGTGACGAGGCTTTCGATCAGCGCATTAAATTCTTCCTGGGACAGACTTTCTTTCTCTGTTCCATACTGGCATTGAACGTGCTTGTTGTTTAAAAGAGTAATAAAGTAAATATTTCTTCCTTTGCTTCCTGAACTCGGTTTGATAACGGCTTTTTTCCACTGGCTGAGGAAGGAGTAGACCTCTTCAGCAGAGGAAATTTTTAATGTAGGGATCAGGTGTCTGGAAAACTCTTTTCCTTGTTTAATTTTTTCAAACACATACATTTTGCTCCCAATGGAGTGGCTGACAAAAGGAATATATTCGATTAGCTTTTCTCTAACCTCAGACTGCATTTCAGTCCTAGGGGCACTTATATTAATAATACAATCGGGAAATCTTACTTCTTTTTGAAGCCAGCTGCCGTTTTGATAAACCCATCCGGTAATCTTTTTTCTGCCGAAATCAACGGAGCGATAAGAAAAATAAACAAAATCAATGCCTTCCATTTTCGCTACGGCTGCATATTCATAGGCTCTTTTTACAGGATGCGGTGATTTACGGTGATGAAGCATTCCAAGGAGTGTCATGTTTGATCACCCTCTTCTGGTTCTAAAACGAACGTGATTTCTTTTGCTGCTTTTTGGGCTATTTGTTTTGCTTTTTTTGATTGACGCGCACTGGCTAAAACATAAGCATATCTGTGTCCCATCGAAAGAGGCGGTGTAAGAAACATGCCTTTTCTAGGCTTGATATACACTTCTTTCACTCCTTCATAATCTTTTGCTCTGTTTTTGCCAGTCACTTTCACCAATCTTCCGCTGGAAGGAACGGTTACCATTTGAACGAAAGCAAATTCTCTTTTAAGAGGTATAAGCATCGGTTCTTCACCAAGGTTCAGTTTTATCGTTTCTTTCACAAGGTTAATACCAGTGGCTGCGAAAATGGCCTGATTAACGGGTCCGCCTGAAATACGGGGATTGATTTCGATTAATTTCCATTCTCCTTTTACAAACCGCATTTCCAGGTGGCATGTTCCGTTTGAAAGCTTCAAATCTTCTAAAATGCTTTTTACTGCCGCATGCAGTTTTTTGCATGCCTGGTTTGGCAATAGAGCTGGCAGGCTATAGCCTGTAATAATAAAACGATCGAACTTGGTAATTTCCTGTTCAATAACTGCCACAATGTGAAGATGCGAATTTTTGACGAGAACTTCAATTAAATATTGAGGGCCGTCAAGGTATTCTTCAATGAGAACGGGAACCCCGGGATAGCGTTTTTGAAAACGTCTTATCGCTTTTTTGAATTGTTCCTGTGAAGAAATGAGAAGAACATCTTTAGAGCCGTTAGACACAGGGGATTTTATAATGAAAGGAAGATAGCGGCTGTATGTGCTGATTAACTTTTCTTCGCCTTCCTCAATCGAACAAACGGCATAAAAAGGAGAGGCTTGGTTTTCTTTTAATACTTCCCGAAACCTTGTTTTATCTTCCATATTAAAAAGTGCCTCTACTGAAAGCTCGGCAAGATTTAATTCCCGGGAAATGTCGGCTGCAAGGCTTACCAGTGGATCAATAAAGCTCATAAAGGCCTTGATTTGTTTTCCCTGCTTTTTTAAGCAGGAAATTTTTTTCAGAATCGCTTTTTTGTCCGTTAAGCTGCTCATATAAATCATTTGATGTACGTCCGTAAATTCTTCCCGCTGCTGCTTGATCCATTTTTCTCTATCTGTCAGTAAAACAATAAAATAACCGAGGCTTTTCGCTGCTTTTAAGGCCTCACGGCTGGAACCGGACTTATTACTGCCTAAAAATATAATAGTTTGCATACAAACGAATCAGCTCCTTAAACATATTTATGATATTTCCACCTATCAAATTTCTCTGCTTACTGCTTATATCAATAAAATAGTAGAATCGTTCTTGATCCCTCCTTTGTCCCTGTCTCATTATTTTATGCAAATGCTAGATTCATTGTATGAGTAAATTTCCTTTATTCCCAAAATTTTTAAAAAAGTTATACTTTATTTTCCATTTGGCGGAAGGGGAGAGAGTATAGATTTGTTTTTCTTTTTTGTCCAATGCTATTGATAAAACGTAATGATTACGATATATTAAAACGTAATGATTACGAAATAAGGGGGATGTTGGGTGCAGACAGTAAAGATGAGAAGAAAGAGTGTTTTATGGAAAGGCTTGTTGAAGATAGGAATAGCAGCGGCTTGTCTTGGCTTATTGGGAGCCTGCGGACAGTCTTCATCAAGTACGACGGCGTCAACAAGTGAAGACAAGCACATTCATTTTCTTTATAATTTCTCAACCAATTCTTTAGATCCACATGTTGATTCAAGCTACGTTCCGCTGCGAGCCGGTATAACGGAAACGCTTGTCCGGCTTGATGAAGAGAAGTTAACGATCGCGCCATGGCTGGCAAAAAGCTGGGAAGGTACAGACGGGCAAAACTGGACGATTCACTTGCGCGAAGATGCCACCTTTCAAAACGGAAAGAAAATGGATGCGAAGGCAGTAAAAGCTTCTCTGGAGCGGGCACTGACAGAAAGCACAGCTGTTCAAAATGCATTAAAGATCGACAAAATGGAAGCAGACGGCTATACATTGCGCATTTCAAATACAGAACCATTTCCTGAATTTATTTCTGAACTGGTGAATCCAAATGTATCCATCATTGATGTGTCGGAAAAAGACATCGTCAATAAACCGGTCGGTACGGGACCTTTTGCTCTGACGTCCTTTGTTCCGGGAAGCCGGCTTGAGCTTAAGCGCTATGATGGCTACTGGGACGGGGCTGCAAAGCTGAACTCGGTTACATTCTCGTTTAACGAAGATGCCAATGCGCGTTCCATGGCACTGCAATCCGGGCAGGTCGATATTGTCTACCGGCCGGAGGTGGAGAGCCTGAAGGCATTGAAAGCACAGCCTGGCATGAAAGTAGAATCGACGGAGACCTTCCGTGTTCATCAAATGACGATGAATATGCAGCGTGAAAGTTTAAAAGATGTCAATGTACGCCGGGCGGTTGATGCATTGATTGACCGCCAGGAGATTGTCGATACGATTTTGTTAGGCTACGGAGAAGCGGCAGAAGGGCCGTTTTTGCCATCTCTGCCATTTGCGCCAACGTATGAGAAACGCCCGCCATCCGGTCCGGATGCAGCTGTGCAATATTTGCAGAAAGCAGGCTACATACTGAAGGATGGAAAGATGCAGAAGGGTGGGAAGCCGCTTCAATTTGAGCTGCTCACATACAGCGCCAGGGCTGACCTGCCGCTTATTGCACAGGTATTTCAATCTGATGCGAAACAAATTGGCATCGACGTAAAAATTAAGCAAATTGAAATTCCGGAAGAATATATGGCGTCTAACCGTGACTGGGATTTGGCGACATACAGTAATTTAACAGCGCCGCGTGGCGATGCCGGCTATTATTTAAACGCAACGTATCATCCGAAAGGTGCTTTGAATTTCAGCGGTGCAGAAGAACCGGAACTGACAAAAATTATTGACAAGCTTAATCAAACAGTCGGCCAGAAGAAACGTGCAGTGCTGGCAGAGCAGGCGGCGGATTATGTGCATGAGAATGTGATCAATTCTTTTGTGCTGCACCCGTCCACGATTGTCGCGTATAACGATGATAAAGTGAAAAACTGGGTCACAACTCGGAGCGAATATTATATGATAACGAACCAATTGGATGTGAAATAAATGCTTCAGATTCTTGTCCGTAAATTTCTTGAAGTAACTCTTTTCCTGCTGTTTATTACTTTTATCAGTTTTCTGTTTGTTCGTCTGGCGCCGGGTGATCCCGTGTTAACGATCTTGAATGTGGATGAGCTTTCTGTAAGCCAGGAACAAGTAGAAGCATTGCGGGAGGATATGGGGTTTAATAAGCCGCTGCTCGTTCAATACGGGCTTTGGCTTTTTCGTTTTATTCAGCTTGATTTTGGACAGTCTTATGTGACAGGCCAGCCGGTGGCAGACATGATTGCGATGAGCCTTCCTGCTACTCTTGAGCTGGCAGCCGGATCCATGTTCGTGATGCTGATCGTATCGATTCCGCTTGGCTCCCTGTCAGCTCTTTACCGGGATAGCTGGATCGACCATGTAAGCCGGGTTACATCTATTGTCGGAGCGGCGATTCCGAGCTTTTGGCTTGGCTTGATTTTGATTCATTTGTTTGGTGTTCAGTTGAATTGGCTGCCCACGATGGGGAGAGACGGGTTTATGTCATTGGTTTTGCCATCGGTTACACTTGGGCTGGCGATTTCAAGTGTATACGTCCGTCTGCTTCGCTCCAGCCTGCTTGAATCGATTAGTCAGGAATTTATCCGTGCCGCAAGAGCGAGGGGGCTGTCAGAAGGGCGCATTTTCTTCGTTCATGCGCTGCGACACACCCTTCCGCCTGTTATTACGGTGTTTGGCGTTAGTTTAGGCAGCTTAATTGGCGGTGTTGTGGTGATTGAAGTGTTGTTTGCGTATCCCGGTGTTGGAAAAATGGTCGTTGATGCGATACGCCAGCGTGATTATCCGCTTATACAAGGATACATTTTGGTCATGGCCGTCATCGTGTTTGTGGTGAATACATGCGTGGATGTCTCGTATCGGTATTTGAATCCGGAAATGAAATTAAAAGAAAGGAACACACCATGATGAGAGGTTTTTCTATACAACTGCCAAAAGGAAAAAAGCACAATTGGCAGGGAGCTGCTGCTGTTTTGATCCTGGCCGCTGTGCTGGCAGGTACCCTGTATGCTTTCTTTCATTTGCGGCATGATCCGACTTTGACAAATATGAGCGGCCGGCTGCAGGGAATGAGCCTGGAGCATCCGCTCGGCACCGACCACCTTGGCCGTGATGTATTAACAAGGCTTTTTTTAGGAGGGCAGCAAACAATCGGCTCCAGCTTTTTAGCTCTGATTGCCGCTCTCGCCATCGGGATTCCATTCGGATTGATTGCGGGCTTCAAGCGGGGCTGGGTTGACCGCGTCTTTATGCGGATTGCCGATGGTTTTTTAGCTTTTCCGGACACGATCGTGGCGATCGTGTTGAGCGGGCTGCTTGGACCGGGAATCGGCAACCTTGTGCTCGCCATTGTGATGGTGAAATGGGTCAGCTATGCCCGGCTTGTTCGAAGCACGGTTTTATCTGAATCACAAAAGGAATACGTACTCATTGCCCGGATTAATGGGCTGTCCGCACGAAAAATTATGTGTAAACATTTGTTTCCGCACATAGCAGGAAACGTGCTTGTACTGGCCAGCCTCGACCTTGGCAAAATTATTTTGCTGATTTCTTCCTTATCTTATATCGGTCTTGGTGCCCAGCCGCCAACGCCGGAATGGGGAGCTATGCTGAATGATGCACGCCCGTATTTTCAATCGATGCCGGCTTTAATGATCTATCCGGGCCTTGCGATTGTCCTTGTTGTACTGCTGGCGAATATGCTGGGTGATTATTTGCGTGATCGCTTTGATGTAAAAAAGGAGGGGCAGTCATGATTTTATCCGTTGAGCAGGTAACGATTGGCAGCAGGCAGAAAAAGCTCGTGCAAAACGTTTCCCTCGCGATTCAAAAAGGAGAATGGTTTGCTCTTGTTGGGCAGAGCGGCAGCGGAAAAAGCATCCTGTCACAAGCTGTTGGGCAAATGCTTGCCCCTGGCTTGAATGTAGAAGGAAACATTTTTTTTAACGGACAAAATGTATTGGAGCTGTCCAAAAAAGAAATGCGGACAGTCCGCGGCCGGAAGCTGTCTTATATTTTTCAAGATTACCAGGGCTCCTTCACACCATTTCGCACGATTGGCCAGCACCTCGATGAATACCAAAAAGCCCATGGCATTCATTCGCCGCAAGCCCGTATGGCTGGAGTGAGGGAAGCACTTCAATCCGTCGGTTTAAGTGAGGAGCTGGCCGGACGCTATCCGTTTGAGCTGAGCGGCGGCCAGCTGCAGCGCGTATCGATTGCGACGGCTCTTTTGCTGGCTCCCGATTTGGTGATTGCCGATGAAATCACCACCGCGCTCGACAGCGTATCCGGGAATCAGATTTTAGAGCTGCTTGCCAGGAGGCAGCAGGAAACTGGCTGTGCCATTTTGTTTATTACACATGACTGGCGCCATGTAAGACGTTATGCGGACCGGATTGCCGTCATGAAAGAAGGCGAAATCATTGAATCAGGAGGAAAGCACCGTATTCTTGATCATCCGCAGCACCTTTATACAAAGCAGTTAATCAAGGCGGCGCCTGTGCTTGACCACCGCCTGCCATCCGGTTTACAGGAGGAGGGGAAAGCATGAAGCTTCTTGCCGTACAGAAATTGATGAAATCATACAGCGGAGGAAAAACGGCTGTAAATAACGTGTCTTTTGAATTAGATAAAGGCGAATGTCTTGGGCTTGTAGGGGAAAGCGGCTGTGGCAAAAGTACATTGGCTAGGTGCCTGCTGAGAATAGAGTCGATTGACAGCGGCTCTATTCGTTTTAAAGGCGAAGCAATTGAAAGGCACACCGAACGCCAATTGTATCCTTACCGAAAACAAATGCAAATCGTGTTTCAAAATCCGTCGGCTGCTTTGAATCCAAAGCTGAAAATAAAGGATTCTCTCATTGACCCGTATGAACAGTACAGAAAAGAGCTGAAGCTTGCCCACTTTTCGTATACGTCCAAAAAAGCGTTTGTTAAACAGCTTTTAGAGGCGGTTGAATTGCCAGAGGATTTGGCAAACCGGTATCCTCATGAATTAAGCGGCGGACAAAAACAGCGGGTTACAATCGCCCGGGCGATCAGCATTGAACCAGAGCTGATTGTGTTAGACGAGCCTACGGCGAGCCTTGATGTACTTTCCCAGGGAGCTGTCCTTGATTTATTAACAGAGCTGCAGCGCACACTCGGTCTTTCTTATTTATTTATCTCCCATGACCTGGCCGCTGTGCAAAAAATGAGCCAGCGCATCATAGTCATGAAGGAAGGGAAACTGGTCGACGAGTTCTGTCGGGAGCAACTATGGGCGGAAGAACGCCATTCTTATACAAAAGAGCTGATTTCTATTTTTTAGAAAACATGATCCAAGGTCCGGCGCAAGTAAACTCACTTGCGCCGGGCTTTTTTATTGCCATCAGCAAAAAACGGCTAAAAACAGCCGAAGAGCAAAGGATAAGAGGAAGCCGTTTTTTCAAGCATTTTAAGTTGACAATGCCGTTGCAGGGGATTATAATTTTTCTTCGTGAGGAAACATTTCGTATACGAAATGTTTCGATAGAAAATAAAAGAGACAGAAGAAAGGAGGAATAAGCAGCGTGTTGAACAACGAAATTTTGGCTTCCTTTTGGAGGATCAATAAAGCGATCAATAAATTAATAAAGCAAGACGCGGATCGGCTTGGTATTACGGTTGTGCAGCTGAAAGCCATTTATATCATTCAGTTAAATCCGAACATAAGCCTGGGAGAATTGGCTGAAAGGCTGATGCTGACAAACAGTACAGTCAGCGGTGTGATTGAGCGGCTTGTTCACAGCGGGCTGGCTGAAAGGATCATTCCGCAGGAGGATCGAAGAAGTGTGTTTATTGATTTAACAGAAGAAGGAAAAGCTGTGTTCGAGCAAATCGTTTCGTCTGAATCGAAGCTCGTAAAAAAATTAAATAACATTCTTGAGCTGCCAGAAGAGGAAATTTCCCATCTTCTGCGCCTGCATCAAATTGTTTTAACAAAGCTCTCATCAGAGGAGGAACAGGAGTCATGAACGCAAAGCGTTTAATTTTGATTAACATTATTATCCTATTGGTTTTAGTAGGCGGCGGCGTAGGCGGCTATGCTTACTACAATAAAGCTGTCAATTACTTAACGACAGACAATGCTCAAATCGCCGGTCAGCAAGTAACTATTTCTGCACCTGCAAACGGAAAATTAACAGAATGGAAAGGCAGTGTCGGTGAAGAGTTCTCTAAAGACGCGAAAGTTGGCACGCTTTCTGTCACAGGTACAGATGGACAAGCATCACAGATGAACCTTACACTTCCAACAGCTGGAACGATTGTTCAAAGCACAGCCATTCAAAATTCATTTGTTGCTGCTGGAACACCGCTTGCGAAAGCGTACGATTTAAATAATTTATGGGTTACGGCTAATATTGAAGAAACAGAAGTGGATCAAGTAGATGTAGGGCAGGACGTGGACATCTATGTAGACGCTTTTCCGAATTCAACGTTAAAAGGAAAAGTGACGCAAATCGGCTCGGCAACAGCTGGAACATTTTCTTTACTGCCAAGTTCAAACAATACAGGAAACTTCACGAAAGTCACGCAGGTCGTTCCTGTAGAAGTATCGATTGACGACAGCAAGGGCGTAGCCATCGTTCCTGGTATGAACGTAACCGTGCGAATCCATAAGTAGGTGATCACATGTTAATATATGGAGCAGTCTATGTTCTTTTATGCGCTTTAGTGCTGCTGCTCTTTAATTTTAGAGCGGTGAAACGAAGAAAACAGAACGTGAATCAAACGGTTATGATGCGTGAAGAGAGTGGAAGAAGCCCTGCAGAAGCCCGTCTGGACCGGAAAGAAGAAGAGGACGAGGCCGCCGCTTCTCCACAGGATTTATCGGAAGAAACAGCAGAGGTGCTTCAAAATTCCGCTGTATCAGAGCCGGCACTAGAATATGTAGAAGCAAACGTTCAGCCGAAAGAAGAAGTAATCGAGGAGCCGAAACAAACGGCTTCGGAAGCGCCAAAAAACTTCCACACGGGAAGAATTCTAACGGCTTTAATGCTTGGTGCCTTTGTCGCCATTTTAAACCAAACGCTGCTGAATGTAGCGATTCCGCATATTATGAATGATCTGGGTGTTTCAGCCAATACCGTTCAATGGCTGACAACAGGCTATATGCTCGTAAACGGAATTTTAATCCCGGTTACGGCGTTTCTTATTGACAAGTTCGGGACGAGAAAGCTGTATATTACGGCGATCCTCCTGTTTACGGTCGGTTCACTCGTTTGTTCGTTATCGGTGAACTTCACCATGCTGATGATTGGACGGGTGATTCAGGCGAGCGGAGCAGGGATTATTATGCCGCTTCTCATGACGGTATTTTTCGTGCTGTTCCCGCCGGAAAAACGCGGGAAGGCCATGGGGCTTATGGGCGTTGTTATGATTTTTGCGCCTGCAATCGGCCCGACCTTATCCGGATGGCTGATCGGCCATTATTCCTGGAGACTGCTGTTTGACATCGTTATTCCAATTGGCGTGCTTGTATTGATTTTAAGCTTTTTGTGGATGAGAGATGTTACGAAAGTAACCAATCCAAAGTTTGATTTACCCGGGTTCCTGTTTTCCACAATTGGTTTTGGATTCCTGCTGTATGGATTCAGTGAAGCTGGAAATAATGGGTGGGAAAGCGCGGTAGTCGTTCTTTCGCTCGTGATCGGGATTGTGTCATTGATCGCTTTTGTTTGGCGGGAATTGACTACAGATAAGCCAATGCTTGATTTGCGTGTATTTAAATATGATATTTTTGCACTGACAACGGTCGTCAGCATGATCGTGAATATGGCGATGTTTGGTGCGATGATTCTGCTTCCGATTTATCTGCAGAACATTCGCGGCTTTACCGCGCTCGAATCCGGACTGCTTATGCTTCCGGGTGCGATTGTGATGGGGATCATGTCTCCAATTGCCGGAGCGCTGTTTGATAAAATAGGTGCCAGATGGCTCGGCGTGATCGGTTTAACGATTACCGTTTTAACAACATGGCAGTTCACGATGCTCAGCATGACAACAAGTTATAGTCATCTGCTGGTTTTATACGTACTGCGGATGTTCGGTATGTCCTTTATTATGATGACCATAATGACAGAAGGGCTCAACCAGCTGCCCCGCCATCTTGGTTCGCATGGAACAGCCGCTTCCAATACGGCGAGACAGGTTGCCGGCAGTATTGGAACCGCATTTCTTGTCACGGTAATGACCACAAGACAAGGGGCGCATTACGGTGCTTATCAAAATACGGTTACAAGCTCTAACTCTTTTCTTTCCAATCAGTTTGAGCAGCTTGGCCAAAGCTTGTCTGCTATGGCTCACCTGCCGGGGGCGGCAGGAAACCAGCTTACAACTCAGCTTCTTTACGCCCAGGCCGTACAGCAATCGACCATTGACGGCATTAATGATGCTTTTATGGTCGCGACAGGGCTTTCTGTGCTCGCCCTCATTCTTGTATTTTTTGTGAAACGGGCACGGATTAAAGAACAATAATCAATTGAACGTCCACCCTAGAAGGTAATCCCTTTTAGGGTGGATTTTTTTATGGTTAAAACGAGGCTTTCTTTTTTGCACCAGCTTTATATTTGTACTTTTCGGTCGATATAAAAACAGATGTTCTATTTTGGTAGAAAGGAATTGATTTATGAGTTTTATTGTTTTACTTCTATTAGGCGCGATAATGATATCGGCCGCCAGGTTTTCCGCCAGTTCCAGACGTAAAAAGGGGGTGCTTGGTGAAAGAACCGTTCAAGAGGAGCTGGACAAACTCGACCAATCGGTATACACGGTTTTTCATGATCTTTATATTCCAAGAAGCAATGGCCGAACGGCGCAAATTGACCACCTGGTTTTGTCAACGCACGGTATTTTCGTAATTGAAACCAAAAACTTCAGCGGTCGAATTTTCGGTGATGAGTCAGAAAAGTATTGGATCCAAAAGACCTTGAAACGAAGAGAGACCTTTTACAATCCGGTTTGGCAAAATGCAGGCCATATTCGTGCATTAAAAGAGTTTTTTGGCCATTCGAATGGAACGAAATATTATTCATTCATCGCTTTTACAAGAAAGTCCCAGCTTGAGCTTGAAGAGCCTTTCAAGGAAGCAAGTGTTTTGTATGCAGATCAGCTGGTGGAAGCACTCTGTGCTCACCGAAACCAGCGCATGAATGCTGTACTTGTGCGAGAGCTCACCGAGAAGCTTGAGCCTTTTAATGAAGCGGGAAGGAGAAAAAAACGGGCGATCGAAAAAAAGCACGTACGGGCTATTAAAAGCGGAAAACGGCAAAGGGAACGAAACAAAAGTGAGGGAGTCTGTCCTAGATGCGGCGGGGCATTGGTAAAGCGGACTGGAAGGTATGGAGCCTTCAAGGGCTGCAGCCATTTTCCAGAGTGCCGGTTTACGAAAGTAATAGAAGACTAGCTGGCTTTTCTGCCGAAAAAAACAGCAGATGCCGGCCGGCATCTGCTTTTATGATTCGGTTTGATAAAGCAATCCTTTTTTACGGATTTGCCCTTTCAGCTCTTCTGCAAATGGAATCTTGGGATGAATCGTATATCGGGCCGGCTTTGCTTCCAGCTCAGCTGCTTCTTCAGCCGATCGTGGGTGCCATTCTTCGGAGTCGAATCCTTCTGACAGAAGGGCTTTGGCGGTGATCCGGTCAAATTTTTCGACAACATCCGGAGAACAGTCATTTACATAAACAAAATGCTGCATTAAATCGTGCCATTGCTCTTTCGTCGAAACCATTTCCGTCCGGATAATGTGATGAAAAGCGTGGCATTTTCGGCAAATAAGCTGGATGTCGAGCAGGTGGCACACCTTGTTCGTAAAGTCGTATTCCTCCACTTCATGAAGGTGAAGGTGCCGCATATCCTGCTCCTGCTCGGGTTTCCATCCGCAAATGCCGCATTGTTTTCCTTGCTGTTCCAGTACAAATGGACGCAGCTTCGTCCGCCAAAAGAAAGGCGAGACCGTTTGGCGAACCGTATGGCCGTGGAAAGGAGGGGGCTTGGCGGAAGGAAGCAGTTTAAAGGCAGTCAGGTCCCATATTCCTGCTTCGTTTTGTGCTGATTTCACGTTCGGATTTCCTCACTTTTTTAAGAGATGACGTAGCTTCAGTATGCCACCTTCTTTCTCCCTCTTCAACGCACTTTTCATACTCAAAGAAAACAGAGGGTAACAGCTGCGAATGCATAGAGAAAAGGAGAGCCGCCTGCTTGAGTGGCTCTCCTATTATAAAAGAAACGGTTATCCTTTCGGGGGATAGGGATCATGTCCGTAGCTGTTTGATTCTCCGATTTGTCCATTTTTTTTATGAATTCTATGTTCTGTTTTATCTTTTTTCGCTTTTTCACGCCCGTCCTTTTCCGCTTCCGCTTTGGTTGAATGATGGCTGATCGTTTCTCCTCCTTGTTTGTTATCCCAGCCGCCGTTTGAATTTGGAACAGTATGAACCTCCGGCTCTTTTTTGTCTGCCATAACACGTCACTCCTTTTCGCTGTTATAAACTGCGTTTTTATTCTTCTTCACTGTTTTTCCTTTTTTAAAAAAGAACAAACGTAAGGGGGAAGTAGATTAGCATGTTTTTCTCTTCAATATGTTGATTCAAGATGATCTTTTTCAAGGGACTTCCAGATGAAACCATTGACTCTATGAAATATCTTGTTATAATTATGAACAAATCTATGTTAGGAAATCTAACAAAGGGTGAGGGACATGAAAAAAATCGAAGCGATTATTCGGCCAGAAAAAATCACGGAAACAATCAAGGGGTTAAAACATATTGGTGTTACGGGTTTTACAGTCTCGCAAGTAGTAGGCAGGGGGAAACAAAAAGATACACAAGGAGTGTATCGGGGGAAAAGCTACAAAGTCACACTGCATCCGAAAGTAAAGCTGGAAATCATTTTATCTGATTATATGGTAGAGCCGACGATCGATACGATTATCAAGTCTGCTCAAACAGGGGAAGACGGAGACGGAAAAATTTATGTGTACCCAATTCTAGAAGCTTATAATATTCGTACAGGCCAGCCGGACGTTGAAATTGATGATGTGAAGCAGGGAGGACGAAGCTGATGGAAGTCATCCATTTGAATACAATCTGGGTCGTCATCGCAGCCGCTATGGTGCTGTTTATGGAAGGCGGCTTTAGTTTACTGGAAGCAGGTTTTGTGCGGACAAAAAACGCGGTCAATGTGACGATGAAAATTTTTGTCGATTTAACAATTGGCGCACTGGCGTTTTGGATGGTCGGATTTGGCATTATGTATGGAAAAGATGCATTTGGTTTGATTGGGACAAGCTTGTTTGGCAGCCCGGAAAATATTGCTCTATCCATCGACCTGCCTAGTGCGGCATTTGTGTTGTTTCAAATGGGCTTCGCGGTTGCCTGCGTATCTATTGTATCCGGCGCAGTAGCAGAACGAATGAGCTTTAAAGCATACATGTTAACAGCAGCGATGATTTGTGTCCTTGTTTATCCGCTGTCCGGCCATTGGATTTGGAACAGCGACGGCTGGCTGGCACAGCTCGGTATGAAGGACTTTGCCGGTTCTGCGGCAATTCATGCACTTGGCGGCTTTGCGGCATTTGCAATGGCAAAGCGCTTAGGAGCAAGAAAAGGCCGGTTTAATTCAGATGGCAGCGTCAACGTATTTGCACCAAGTAATATTCCGTTAGCGTCTGCCGGCGCTTTTATTTTATGGTTCGGCTGGTTTGCGTTTAACGCGGGGAGTACACTTGATGCAACCAATGCTTCCTTAGCAGCGATTGCCCTGCACACTATGCTGGCGGGAGCGAGCGGTGGAACGACAGCTCTTTTACTGACAATGAGCAAATTTGGTAAAGCAGATCCGAGTATGACGATGAACGGAGTACTTGCCGGTCTTGTAGCCGTAACAGCCGGCTGTGCATTTGTGGAAAGCTGGAGCGCCATCGTCATTGGGGCGGTCAGCGGCATCATTGTCATTTATGCAACACTGCTTGTTGACCGCTTAAAAGTAGATGATCCTGTTGGAGCAGTAGCGGTCCACGGGTTCAACGGGGTGTTTGGTACAATCGCTGTTGGTTTGTTTGATTCTTCTCAAGGTCTTTTTACAACAGGAGATGCCAAGCTGCTCGGTGTTCAAGTGCTGGGAGCGGCGGTAGTGGTTGTCTGGGGTCTGGCTGCCGGAAATATGATGGCGGTCATTTGTGAGAAAACAGTTGGTTTGCGTGTAAGTGAACGGGAAGAAGAGGAAGGGCTGGATATGTCTTTTCATGGGATTCCGGCTTACAACGAGTTGGAGCGTTTTACCGATGTGCCAACCAGCTTGTATGATTTTGAAGAAACAACAGGTATTACAGTAGCGCCTATTCATAACAAAAAAGCAGCAGTCAAATAATTGAAAAAACGATCATCCTTTATTAATGAAAGAGGATGATCGTTTTTTTTTTATTAAAATGAGCGGTTTTCAATGATGAGAATATACATTAAAATAGTAAATATTGGATGTGGGGAATATTTGCCTCACAAAAAAGGATGGAGACTTTTGTTCAACAAATTATGGATGAAGCTTGTGATCATTTTTGGGGCGGCCGGTCTGCTGATAACAGCCTTCACAGCATTCCGCATCTGGTCTTTCGGCAGCCAGGTGGAATATCAAAAGGCAGATGCCGCTATTGTACTCGGCGCTGCGGTCTGGAACGGCAAGCCATCGCCTGTTTTGCGTGAAAGAGTCGATCATGCCCTTTGGCTGTATAAGAATGGATATGTGGAAAAGCTGATTTTTACGGGCGGAAGAGGCAGTGGAGAGAAAACAGCGGAATCGGAGGCGGCAAGAGACTATGCGATGAAGAAAGACGTACAGGCGGATGACATTTTGATTGAAACAGAATCCGCCATTACGGAAGAAAACCTTCAATATGCTTACGAGCTGGCGAAAGAAAAAAAGCTGAAAACTTTTGCGCTTGTAAGTGATCCGCTGCATATGAAGCGTGCTATGCTTTTGGCGGAAACAATCGGAATAAATGCTTATTCGTCACCTGCCCAAACGTCCGCTTATCAAACGATCAACAGCCAAATGCCGTTTCTCTGCCGGGAAGTGTTTTTGTACATAGGCTATGTGGTAAGCCGGCCGTTAGAGGGTATCAAGAGACGAATGAAGGTCTTGTTTTAGTGTAAATAAAGCCGTCCATCCCTGCTGTAAAAGGATGGACGGTTTTTTTAATGAGTAGAGTGGCGTTTTTTCGCATTCATTAAATACTGAACAAATACTTCGTCACGAGCCAGCCAGACGGCTTCCTGCCGTTTTAAAAAACGTTCTCCTTCTTCGAAGCTGGTGAACGTTTCCGGCCGCTGTTCATGATTTTGTTCAATACCCCATTGTTCAGAAGACAGAGGATGCAGTAAAAAGCCATCATTCTGCCTATTTGTGTACAGGGCGCCAAAAGAACTGTCTGGCAGGTTGTAGCGGTTACGTTTCGCATCTTCTTTGAGCGGCTCGTGGCCGAATACAGCTGTTACAAACAGCTCAAACGCTTCTGCTGATAAAGAGCAGCCCGAGGCTTTTGCATGGCCGCCCCCGCCAAAAAGCCCGGCAGTGCGCGAAACATCAACGTCATCGTGAATAGTCCGGAGACTGATCCGCCTGCTGCCCACACTGATGATGGCGATGTAATCGAGATGGGAAAACTCTTTGCTTAGTTCATTGCCCAGCTCAGAATGGTACGATTCCGCATGGACAACACCGGCCCATTGGTCGTGGACATAGGCCTGTATAACCTCGCGCTTTTTCCGGCGGATGTATCGCTCTGTTTTTCTTTCTTCCATATCCAGAATTTTCTCTTCAAAGTCATTAAAGAAAAAGTGGTCGCCTGTGTTCAACCGGTTCAGCATTGCTTCTTCAAATTCATCGATAGAGACTAAAAAGAAAAGGGCGTTCAGCCGCTGGGCTTTTCGATTGTTGAGCTTTTCCCAATCCCACGTATCATATTGCCGGACGAGCTCCACAAATTCAGCTACCGCTGCCGAGTGTGTAAGGTGCTCATATTTCAGCAGGTACTCGTAGAACAAAGAAGTCGCTGAAGCCGGACGGCCTTCTTTTTCCTCTATAACGACCTGTCCCCATTTATAGTTGTTCAGGTGCAGTGCTGTTTGATGGTGATCGAGCAGCTGAACTTTTCCGCCGTTTTGATAAAACTGGTTCAGCTTTTCTTCGTTTTCTTCGTTCACGGATAAATCGGTAATAAACAGAAACGTGTCCGGATCTCCATTTTCTAAAAACCATTCGACTTCCTGGTTTAGTCCGGAAATGGAATTGTAGCGGACACTCACATCAGAGCCAAAGGCAAGCTTTGCTAAAATCCCGCATGAAACACCGTCCAGGTCATTATGAGATAACAGTTTGTACATATTTTTCACCTCAAAACGTAGTATGAGGACAAAGGGCAAAAAATATTGAAAAGTGTTCTTTCTTTCTGACGGGTATGCCGTCTTTTATTTTGGATAAAATAGAAAGAAAAGGGGTGAAAGAATGACGCTGGTCCGTCTCGGTTACGCAGCTATGAGCATGAATGTTCAAAATGGTTCTCCTTCTCAAACAATGACCCATGCCCAGTTTTCAAAAATTGGGAACAGGGAAGCGGCCATTCATAAACTAGAACGCATTGCGATGTCAAATCTCCACAATTGTCTGCGGCTGCTTCGGCACAATGCAGCGCATGATATCCACTTTTTTCGGCTTAGTTCCAAACTGATTCCAATGGCGAATCACCCGGAACTTTCGGATTGGAATTACATAAAGCCGCTCGGAGAAAGCTTGAAGGCGATTCGCTCGTATTTAAAAGAGCATCAGGACATGCGGATTGACTTTCATCCGGATCATTTTGTTGTGTTAAACTCGCCAAAACCTGATATTTTAAAAACGGCTGTTCAAACACTCCGTATGCACCGGCTGCTGTTAAAAGGAATGGGGATTGCCCCTGAACATCGATGTGTCGTACACGTAGGCGGCGGCTATCGTGACAAAGAAGCGGCACTCGAGCAGTTTGTGGAAAATTGGGGGCTTCTTCCCGCTCCTTTGCAGCGCATGATAATGCTTGAAAATGATGATAAAACCTTCACGATCAATGAAACGCTGTACTTATGTGAAAAGCTTGGTGTTCCGGCGGTGTTCGATTATCATCACCATGCAGCCAACCATGAAAAGGAAGCAGAATGGGAGGCGGCATGGGAGCGCGTCACCGCTACATGGCAATCCTCTGCGCTGCCAGTGAAAATGCATATGTCGAGTCCAAAGTCAGAAGAAGATTTCAGAGCCCATGCGGATTTTATTGATGAAAAGGAATTTCTGCATTTTCTTCATCGTGTGAAAGGAAGCGTGCCGCAAATCGATGTCATGATTGAAGCGAAACAAAAAGATAATGCCCTTTTTGCCTTGGTGAGGGAATTGAAAAAAGCAGGAATTGAACAAGTGGATGGAGCCAGCTTTTATATGCAGGGATAAAGGAAAGAAGAATATGTATAAACGTATATTTGATTTTTAAAACAGGTGCCAAAACATAAAGCCAATCCTTTTTAATAAAGGATTGGCTTTATGTGGTCCTGCTTTATTTTCGTTTCAGGTTCATCTTCTTGCGTTTTCTTGGTACATCTATAATAGTCAGCTCACAGCCGGCTTCTGTACCGTATGGATCGCTTGAGCCTTGATCCGCTTTTCCGGACTGTGACGGCTGCCCTTGTTTATTGCTCATACCGGTTTTTTGGTTAGAAGAGGCAACAGACATATCAGACCCAGCTTCTGTGCCATACGGATCCGATGCATTTTGCTGGCTTTTTCCAGTTTGTGCCGAGCTGCCCTGTTTGTTGCTTCGTCCCGGTTTTTGATTGCCGAACGTGAAGGATGTATCGGAACCGGCTTCTGTACTATATTGATCCGATGCATTTTGCTGGCTTTTTCCAGTTTGTGCCGAGCTGCCCTGTTTGTTGCTCCGTCCGGGTTTTTGATTGCCGAAAGTAAAAGACGTATCCGAGCCAGCTTCTGTACTATATTGACCCGATGCATTTTGCTGGCTTTTTCCAGTTTGTGCCGAGCTGCCCTGTTTGTTGCTCCGTCCAGGTTTTTGATTACCGAAAGTAAAGGATGTATCCGAGCCGGCTTCTGTACTATACTGATCGGATGAATTCTGCTGATTTTTCCCAGATTGTGCCGAGCCGCCCTGCTTGTTGCTTTGCCCGGCTTTTTTATTGCCGGAAGTAACGGACATATCGGAACCGGCTTCTGTGCCATACTGATCAGACGAATTCTGCTGGTTTTTCTCAGATTGTGCTGACACGCCCTTCTTGCTGTTCTTCCCGGTTTTTTGAATACGGGAAGCGAAGGACATATCAAGGCCAGCTTCTGTCCCGTATTGGCTGGTTGAGTCTTTTTGTTTTTTCTCAGACTTTGCCGCTTCGCCTTGTTTGTTCTTTTTATTTTGCTCGTCAGCCGGTTTTACAGAGATATCGGAGCCGGCTTCGGTTTGATATCGGTCCACTGAAATGGTTTTCTTTTTTTGATCTTGAATGACGGCGCCTTGTTGCTCAATATTGGCTTTGTTGACATTCGGTCGAACCGCCATATCGGAGCCAGCTTCGGTTTGATATTTGAAAGTGGATACAGCCTGGTTGGCGTTTTTGCCAGCATTTTGGCCGCCGGCCTTTTTCTTGTTTTGCTGAGATTGTCCAGCGGGTCCCTGCTTGAGCATATACATATGGAAAAAATACTCGCCAATCGCAATGACAACGGCACATAAAAGAGCGGCTGCCCATAATGAAATACGCGGTTCAAATAAAAGGGCTCCCAGCAGCCAAACAACGATAAGTGTTAAGACGAAATCAGCAGCAGATGCTGTAGGATTTCCGAATTTCGGTAAAATAAATAAATCCCCAATCAGAAATCCGGCAGCAGTGAGCACAACGCTTATTGTGAAGATGTCACCCAAGGAAATATTAAAGAATCCGCCTAGAATAATCCAAAGAACGAGCGTTACCATGACAAATTTTATTAACAATGCTGATACATATTTCATCGTGTTCGTTCCTCCTCCATCTTTAAAATCGTGGCCGTTATGCTTTCCTGCATACAATAAGAGCGCAATACCGGGTAAACAATGAGCGGATGGACCATCACTGATTGGTCATGCCTTTACGTAGGATGTGGAGTTGGCGGTGAAAATATTTAAATTTATTTTGTTTTTTGCTTTTTAAGGATTCAGGAGTTTGGGCAATAAAAAAAGGCCGGCCCCTTCGTTTGAAAGGGGCCGGCCTTTTTTTATCACTGAAGAGTCGGAGCAGTCAGTATAAAACGGATCTGGAGAAGAAAAATTACGAAAAGATAACAACTGCTTTATTAGAGGGATGATGAAACAATCAAATAAATGGAATCCAAAGGAATTACACGTTGCTTTCTTTTAGCTGTGACGATCGTAACTGTTTCTTCATCCACTTCATGAATATGGCCGGCTATGTTATTTCTGGCTAATACAATATTTACCTTTTTGTCGATATAACCCAATAAGAAAATAGGGAGTGTCATTTTAAAGAAAAGGTGAATCAATTCGGGAGAAGAAGCAACCGTTTCTCCGAATTTAAACATAAGTGCACGTCGAAGTGCCGGGTCAATATCAAGCAAAGCTGGATCTTTATCGAGTCCGCGATGGCGTGTAAAGGACTTGATCGATTGTATTTTTGAAAAAGGAATGATCATTTCCTGCTCTTTTTTCTTGAGGAGCACGAAATTACGTCCAGCCAGCTGAACACGGCCGGATTGCTTGTAAAGAAGCACGCTGCTTTTAGGCAGCGTTACTTGCGGCAGCTTTTTTTTGCCGGCATGCGCTTTCGGCCGGACAGCCCGTCTTTTTCTGCGCTTTCTCGCTGCCAGCTTTTTCTTAAATAAACTTTCTTTACTGTTTTTTATTTTTATTCGATTCCCTTTTTTAACAGCAGGCAGTCCTGCTTCTCCTTCACGCGTAAGCACAACTTCTGCCCATTGGCCGACTAGTCCTTCAAATGATACTCTTCGTCCTTCTTCTGACTGTTCGTTCGACAAAGCAAGATTCAGCAGCAGGGTATTGGCTTCCTCGATTTTAGCTTCAAGCTTCGCCTGCTGTCTCTCAGGGAGACAAGAGGGAGGTGACGGAAAAGCCGGCCTGTTTTCGCTTTTTGAACAGCACTCTTCATGATCAAAAGAATCATCAAAATCAGAATGTTCCTGCATAGGATCACTTCCTTTTGCTCAAGCTTTCCTTTTTATCACATGTAAAAAAACAACGTTATGCTTTCTTCATATCGTATGTGATCGTTTTTCACTGGTGACTTGGAAAATAATTCTATTTTTTTCTGAAAAGAGGGGGCGGTAGTTTATTCGGATTTACTAGTTAAGCATAGGATAATAGTAGGCTGTGAGAAGCAGATAAAAGAGAGAAACGGTTTACAGCCTGCGCTTTTCTCAGTCCGAACACTTCACTTTAATGGGAAAGGAGGAAAAATATGAGTATACTAAACTGCGATTGTCAAGATTTTGGAAAACACCATCAACATTCCTGCGGCTGCAATAAAGGCGATTCCTTCAGCCGGTTTCATTCGCACAACCAACACCAGCACCACGATTTCCGTCATCAGTGTTCATGCAGCCGCTGTGGACATGGAGATGGTAACCGTCATTTTATGGATAGATGTTTGTGCGACGATCGCTTTCGCATCCGCTTGAGCGGATTAAGAAGCAGCATGGCGTTTCGCTTTCGGCAGCTGATCGGTGAGCATGTGAAGGTTGCCCTTGAAGGAGAAAAGATTGTTCAAGGAAGAATTACTTTTGTAGGCAATGATTTTATTGAGATTGTTGTGAAAGTGAAAAAAGAAAAGCATAAGCATGAAGTCAAGAAAAAAGTGTTTCTTGTTCAATTTGATCAAATCAAATGGGTAGAACGGATTGATAAATTCCGCTGACAAGCTGTATGAAAAAAAGCGGTATCCCCTATGGAATACCGCTTTTCCATGTAAAAAGGAAACAAATCGTTTACTCTTATCAATGTCAATGAGATAAAGGCGGCAAATGGGGCTGTACTTTGCTGTGAACCCGGATGATTCCCCACATTCCCTGTTCGATATCCCAGCGAATATTGCCGGCCCGGTACATATAATCCCCCGGATAGTTATACGTTCCTCCGGCACCGCCAATTAAAAGCAAATCTTCTGTTACACCTACAACCATATGGCCTGTGAATGAATCAATCCGGGAGTCTATATCTCTCGGATCGAATTTCCAGTTGTGTCCGTGAATGTGGAATGTATGGCTTCTTCTGCGTTCCGAAGGGGTAGTGAGCCGGACAACAACAGGGTCACCGGGATACGCTTCAAAAACAGGTGTGGCTGGATCACCGTGAATTTCTGAACTAAATAAGTCACCTAAAACAGGGTGTTTTCTAAAGCGGTTAATCAGCCGTTCCGTCCGGTAATTAAAACCGCGCGAACCAAAATCATATGTGTCTACTTCATCGTCTTCAGGGTCCGGTTTTGGAATGACACCGTCAAGTGGATCGATAATCACTTTACCATGCTTATCTTCTAAACGAACACCGTCATGCATCACTAAAACAAATTCTCTATACCTGTCGTTGAGTGGGTGTTGAAGCAGCACATTTGTGCCTGTTTGCACAGGCTCCAGCGTATAAGGATCAAGATAAGTGGTAAAGCGCGGTTCCGCTATAAAAGCCCCAAATGTTCCAAAGGAGCGGTGATTACGCAGGTCAGCCATATCCCACATGGCGCAGGTGCCCATGCTGTCCTGCACATGCCAGCGGTACGTAATCGTTTCACCAGGCCCCACTGTCTGGTCAGGATTAAAACCGACCGTGCCGCCGCTTGAAGTCGTAACATCGTAATCAAGCATATTGACGTGCAGGGAAATCCGAAGAGACGGCGGATAAAAAGCCTGCTCTTTTACTGGTGGGTAAGGATGAATGCCATCCGGGAATGGGAACAAGTCAAACTTGAGCTGGCTGGTTAAGGTAACTTCGACTAACTCACCAGAATTACCTCTAAGCACAAGCGGCTCCGGATTTTTTCTGCCTGACAGAATATCATCTACGTCTTCTTCTAAAGCAAACACGATGCCAAATGGATCATGGTCCCCAAACGAGTTGTATAAAATCGGCGTTTGAAAAGCAACAACACTGTATCGGCGAATCGGCGCATTGTGCGCTACTTCAGGCGGAAGGGTAGACTGCGGATCAGCGGGAGCCGGCGGCTTTCCGGTTACTTCAGGCAGCGGCCTTGTTCGTGGTTCCGGCAAAGGCCGGTCTGACAGCGATATGAGATGATCTACTTCCTGATCGTATGCACGAATAAGCCCCCACGTACCATTCCACACATCTTCTTCTGTTTCAAAAGCCCATAAATAATCGCCGGCTCTTGGAATATCCATTTCAAACGTAAAAGACTCTGAAATGCCAATATGCTGCTGTGACCGGATCTGGGAATCATTGCTGGGCCGTTCTGATTTCCATCTTAAGCCGTGTAAGTTAAAGCTGTGCGATTCTTCCTGGGCACCCTGCAGCAGCCGAATGCGGATGGAATCTCCTTCATAAGCCCGGAAAACGGGGGTGAAGGGATCTCCATTTACATAAGAGCTGAAAGAGTAGGCAGGGTCACAGTCTTTCCCAAGCCGGAACTGCAGCGGCTCATTTCTGTAATTGACTGCAAAAATACCGGGATCATCCTGTGAGCCGGGGAACTGTGGCGGCTGAATCGGACAGCCGTCTTTATCAAATAACATGGCGAAATCCTGGACAAACAGTGTAAAATCACGATAATCAGCGATCAATGGGTGGCGGACAGTAATTTCGGCTCCCTTATCTGTTTCTTCACCTGTTTTAGAATCCAAAAATTGAGAAAAGCGCGGCTGCACAACAACCGTTCCAAAAATGCCATGCTGCTGGTGAGAAACAGGATACAAATGATCATGAACAAAAAAGGCTTTCAATTCTGTATCGGCAAAATATTCATATCGTATCGTTTCATTTGGTAAAACGGAGCTGTCGTAATTCCAGCCTACGTTAGCGCCGTCGCCTACAAGAACATCAAATTTAACGAAATGAATATGAAAACCGGTCTCATACGTTCGGGTCACCAGCTGAAACGCGTCGCCATCCAAAATATGAGGCAGCCGATTGGTGTAATTAATTCGAATGCACGTACCGGCCGCTACATGCAGCACAAGCGGTTCAGGCTCCTTTTTTCCGGACAGCACATCATCCAGATCTTCATCCCGCACATATATTCTTCCTTTTGGGTCGTACCAGCCCTGTTTGTTATAAACAATCGGCAGTTCAATCACCGATATATTGAACTCTTCAACGACCGGATTTTTCATACACGGATCCGCAAAAACAGCTCCCGGTCTGGCGTTTGGGACAGCGGCATTTCTTTCAAGCTCTGTCATTTCCCGGCCGCCGACAATGCCGAGAGGAGGCCTTGGCGCCTTGCAGCCGACTTTTCCGGGAATGAAGTTCGGGAATCCCGGCCTTTCTTTTGTGGGGCGCGGCGGGCAAGGACAATCAGGAAGCGGCTGAAGCGGTGCAATGGGCTCGCCATTTGGATAGCACTGGCTTCCATCCTGCAATGTATCAAAAACACGGTTCATTCCCCACATTCCAGCTTCGAAATGGGGATACAAGTGGCAGTGAATAATCGCATCTCCAATCGCGCCCTGCAGACTGCCAAGTCCATATAAAGGCCGGATGCTATAGTGGGACTGAGGACTGATCGCCTGTGCATCCACAATTTCAGAGTTAACATTTCCTGGGTCTCTCAGCCACTGGTGCACATGATAATGAAAAACATGTGTTTCTTTGGATGCTGCATGAATTAAGCGGATCACAGCAGGGTCGCCTTTGTACCCGCGCAGAATCGGTGTTGCAGGGTCGCCAAACATCCAGGAGTCATGATGCACTTCTTCTCCTTCAACCTCGGGAGACACAACACCTTCTTCTACAAGTTTCAAGCGGTTATGAAGCGGTTCATATCGGTAGTTCACACCGTGAAACGATTCGGCTTCCTGATTGGTCATCGGGTTCAGCGGCCGGTTGCCCGTTAAATCATTCACTTCCATTTCATCATGGAAAAACCATGCATACTCACGGAAGGAGGGAAGGAAAGGATGATGAATATCCGCAAACGCGCCGCTGTTGATCGGTCCGCCTGTTACCGGATCGGTCCACCAGGAACCTCTTTTTTCAACGAGCAATGTACCGAAAAGACCCTGGATGCTGGAGCCATCCTCCGTACTCGATACATTGCCGACATCGGTGAAAAAACAAATTCCTTCAAACGTGGCATCCAGCCTGTAAAGAAGCTGTTCGCCGCATTCAGCGAGCGAGCTCGGATTAAAGCCGACGTTAGCTCCGTCTGACGTTAACACGTTATAATCGAGATCTTGAAAATGCATGCCCGCTGCAAAAGGAAGCTGGTTTTCAAAAAGAATTTCAACAACATCACCTTCGTTCGCTCTGATCGTAAGCGGCTGTACGAGCTCTACCGGTGTAAAGGGATTTTTGCGAATCAGCTCTTTTACTTTTGCTTCATTTTCCTTTAACACATACATCTGCCCATCCGGATTATGGTCACCGAAATTGTTGACCACCATCCGGATGGGAATCGCGACTACATGATAACGACGTATCATTGTTTTCCTCCTCGTTACAGCATGTCATTTAACTCTGGGATGCGCGGATCGCCGGGAAACTCGATATAAAACACTTCGATATTGTGAATGTGAATGAGCCAGTTTCGGTTTTCCAGCTGGGCAAAATGGGTGGTTTCGACTGCAAGCTCCACCTGGTCTCCTATTAAGGAAACAATTTCACCGATAAACATAAAGGGATAAGAAGGAGTCATTATAAAAGCCCTCTGTCCAATAGAGGCTCTAAAATAATCCACAAGCGCCATATCATGCATAACGTTATCGGAATTTGAAGCAGAACGTCTTGACGTCATTTTCTTACACTTCCTTTCTTCCTGGCTTTAAATAAGCGGGAACCGCTCGCTACAATCAAAACAAGGCGTCAGCTGGGCAATCCTTTCAAAAGGAATGGACAGCGGCGTTGGGAACTGGAAAAATGGCGCATTTAAAATTTTAATGGTGACCGGATCAATCGTCAGGTGGCCTCGCTCCACTTCAACAATAGGGCCGCAAAAAATAGGCCTGAATGTCTGGCCTAGCAAATTTAATTGAGACGCTTCAGTAATAATCAACACACTTTGGCCTAACAAACCGGTCAATTCTTCAAAAAATTCGTCTTCATCATCTTCGTCTTCATCACCATCTTCGTCTTTATCCTCTTCGTCCTCGTCTTCATTATCCGGCTTGTCTTTTTCCTCGTTTTCTTGATCTTCTGCATGTTCCTTTTGTTCGGTGTTTTCCTTTGCTATCTCCAGCTCTTCCTCGGTGTTTTCGTTCTTCAACGCTGCCGTTTCAATTTCCTCGGCAATCAGGTTTTCGTCTTGTTTTTCTTTTTCGTCTTTTTTGTTGCGCATGCTATCTCTCCTTTACTAAAAGAATTCAAGAGCGAGACGTGTGATGGGTGAGGCAGGAAAAACGGGAACACATTCACCTGAAAACTCTTTTGTACAGCCTTGTTACAATTAATGGAAGCAGACTTATGTAACGTATGCTTTGAACGGAGACAATATGCGCAGCATCCATTTCATGTTTTTCTTTCCAAAAAGACAGTCGGAGGGTTTCGCTGTCCGTATCCTCTATTTTTCCGAATGAAACTTTTTGTTCAGTTTCGACCTTTACCCATAAGGACTTCCAGGAATTTAAATTGGTTAAAAGTGTTTCTTCGTAAAATTGCTGGACTAATACATCCCTCGAAGCAACTGTCTCACCGAAGCGGTAAAGCAGCCGCTCCTTTAATTGATTATCGTAAATCAAATTTTGATGAGAGGTGGAATACAGAGGGACTCCCGTCGGAATATTAGCGGACTCAATCGTGCGAAACGGCATCCAAATCCGCTCCTTTGCATTGGTCAGCATCACAAAATCACGGCCAACCGTGTTTACTTTTCCTGTTTTTTCAAAGATTTGATTACCTTTTTTCAGACGCACAATCACTTGCTGGTTCCGCCGCATCTTTAAAAATTTTTTCAGCATTAAAAACTTTCTTCTTTCGGGAACGGCATTTGCAATTTGAAGAAGATTGGCTTGTTCCTTGTATTCGTTAAATAGCCTTATTTCTTCTGTGGGAGCTGCTCCGGCGGGAGAACTGAATCCTTCTTTTTCCTCAAGGGATTCATGTTTTTCTGTTATTTCAAGTTTTCTTTTTTCGAGCAGGGTGGAAAGGTATTGATCAAATCTCATGCGTGTTTTCATTGATCTCCTCCTTCTGCAAAACTACAGCAAATTTATATGTGCGAATGCAGGACAAATATTCTTACAAAAAATTAGGTGAAACAGAAATCAGCTTTGAAGTCCGTTCGGTCTTTTGAAAGAGAAAAATTATTTACACGTAAAAGTGTAAAAATTGGTTGCACGCATTATACGTGATTATAAGAGTGTTCATACGATATAGAGCCAAGAGAAAAGCTGGCATTCAAAAAGAAGGGAGGAAAGCAATAGATGGATAGCTGGAAATGTGATTACTGTAAAAAAGAAAACGATTATGATGAAGAACGCTGCGAGCACTGCGGTGCTTATTATGACGAAGAGGAGGATGAATATATGGAATGCAAAAAGAAAATGCATAAAAAGGTGTATACGTCAGGACCTATTTCGAATTCAACAGCTGGAGGTGCTCAAGCTGCTCAGGAGCTATGGGTATCTGCCACAGGTTTTGATAATTGTCTTGTGAAAGTAGAAGTTTTAAACTGGGGTGATCCGGCTGTTTCCGCTGGACTTACAACGACACCTCCTGGTATGGCCGTTCCAATGAAAGCAATGGTTGTGCCGGTTATGCCAGCGGAAAAAGTGAAAGTAACTAGCTGCCAGACGCAGCACTTTTTCGCAGACTTATTAACAGGCGGCCCTTTAGCGACACCTGTTCTTTCCTTTGAAATCCGTGTCACGGTTATGTGCGAGGACCTTGATGCAAAGGTGCTGTTCAACGCGGTTGCCTACAGCGCAGAAGCAGCGGAACCAGTAGTAGATGAACTGGATGTGCTGGGGCTTGAAGAGGAAGAAGAAGAGCCGGCAGCAGGCACAGCCGTAACAACGGTTGTCTTTTCATTTAAAGACTTTGTTATGATCGAAGCAGAATAATATTTTCGAAAGTATTTCATAAGGCCTCCAGCTGAGATGGAGGTCTTATTAGTATGGAACAGAGATATTCACTGGCATGTTTGCATAGCTATAAGCGTAACATGTCGGACAGCTGTTTCTAACGCATTCAGCCTGCGAAGGTGAGGTGTAAAGGTGAACACACTTACTTTATTCTCTTTTTTATGTGTGGACTTATTCGTGTACACCGCCCTATTTATGTACATATTCCGCCGAAAAAAACGAATTGGTATTCAGCTTGGAATGAATATTAGTCAAGCAGCGGGCGGTTTTTCGGCCCTGCTTGCCGGGCTTATGCTTGTTATTGCTTTTCCTTTTCATTTTACACTCGTTACGATCACTGCTGCGGCCCTAGGGATTCTTTTAGGAGCTCTGTTTGGATTGCTTTTTGATTACCAGGCCTTTTTAGCGGGAGTGATAAATGGATTTATTACCGGCTTAATGGCCCCTATGCTCGGATCTGTCATAGATATGCCCGGACAGTTGATTTGGTTTATTCACGCCGTCTTTTTTGCCTGTCTTCTTTTAGTGATGATCTCAATTCAAAGGTCGTGACAAACTTGGCTTTTATTCTTCTATTAAGCAGCTGGAACGGAATAGAACTGTATCGGATATATCACCTATTAAAGAGGAAGCGGATGCTTTTTGACGACCATTTTACAATGGTTCTTTGTATGACGATTACGATGCTCGCTTCTTTTTTCTTCAGCATGTGCCTTATTTTGCTTTTTCCTGGTTTTTACGCAGCTTCCCTGCTGATCGGCCTATGGATTGGCTGGAGGTTCGGCACTCTGTTAAAACATCCAGCTCCATTAAATGGGGTGTTTAATGGGTTAATGGGAGGGGCAATGGGCACCATGCTGGGCGCTGTTTTACAAAATCCGGCTTTATGCAGAATACCGGTCGAATCAGCCGCCGCCATTGATCTGTACACCATTCCATTTGCAGCTGCCTGCTTTCATGCCTGCATCCTGTTATCTATTCGCTATTCACTTCGCATGTAGAAAGGAGGGTAGATGCGATGAAGAAAGCTGCACTCGCCGCTGCTGTTGTTATAGGGTGTTTTTTCTTTTATTATGTATGGACTTCCTTGTCAGCACTGCCCAAGCTCGGTGAAGTGGATGATTTTTCAATGCAGGAGGTAAGCGGAAATGACTTTTCGGTAAGCGGCAAGCCGATGCTTGTGTCGTTTTTTTATACAAAATGCCCGGACGTCTGCCCTTTTACGATACAGGATTTAAAAAAGCTTCAGCGGGCATTGGCGGAAAAAGGAATAGAAGAAGAGCAGTATAGTATCTTATCTGTTACGCTTGATCCGGCGTTTGATACCGTCCCAGTCATTTTGCAATATAAGGAAGCCTTTGATATTCAATCATCAAACTGGCTGTTTCTGCGCGGCACTGAACAGCAAACGAGAGAATACGCTGAGCAATTTAACATGATATATGAAAAAAGCGGGGAGGGTGTCATTACGCATTCAACTTCCATGTACATGGTAGACGCGGATGGCCGGATAAGAGCCGTTCATGATATGGCATCGGGCAGCAAAAGAGTAGATATTGAAAAAGCAGCCGCGCATCTTATACAGTTAATCGAATAAAAAAGTCAGCCCAAATGATTCAATTGGGCTGACTTGGATATCATTTACGCTTTTACCCATTCGGTTTCTAATTCAATGCCGGCTGCCTTCATCATCGTCAGCACCGGGCACCGGGCGTCGGTTTTTTCTTTTAATTCCGCAAGGCGTTCTTCCGATTCGCTTGTGGAAACCTTTGCTTTAAAGGAAACTTTTTCGAAAAACACTTGAACTCCTGGCTCTCCCCGCATACCGAGCGGATCAAGTACGCCTTTTACATCCATCTCCATGGATTGAAGGTCAAAATTCATTTCCTGTGCCACCATATACGCGATAATATTTTCGCATCCAGCTAAAGAAGCGAGAAGATAAGAAAGGGGATCGGAGCCTTTGTCGCCTCCGCCGACTGCCGGCGGCTCATCCAATATGATCGTATGCTGCTTTGATTGAATTGTCGTTTTTAATTTTTCCGTCGTACCGGTTACATGAAAAGTCATTTTATCTTTTAAATCCATGTATCGATCCTCCTGTTGTATGGCATGCCTGTATAGCTTGCCGCAGTTCGGAAAATTTAAACGCAAAATCCGCTGGTGATGCTTATCGAATGAGCTTAATGAGAAGTTGTTTTTAAGCCGTCGGCCCAGTTTTCTGCCGCAAAGTCCCCATTTATTTTCACAGCTGCCTCATAGCCCTGGCTTGCTGCACCGACCAGGCTCGTAAAGGTGTTTTTAGCATCGCCAATAATAAACAAATCCTTGATCTCTGTTTGTCCGTGCTGGCCGGTCACATATTCATGTTGATCATTGAGCCGAATGCCAAGCCGGGCGGGAAGAGAGGAGCCTTGTTGTTCTCCGGTAGAAGCCATAAAGCCACCGGTGCGGCGGATGCTGTCCCCATTTTGCAAAACCACATTTTCCAATTGTCCATCCGTCGACTGCAGGTTAGCGATAGGTGTTTCAATCAGCTGAATATTGTAATGCATGAGCTGTTTCTTTTCTTCTGCTGTTATTCCAGCCGGCCCGTTCGAAAAAACGATTAAGTCTTTACTCCAGTTGAAAATGAGTTTAACGAACGGTAGAAGAGCTTTTCCGTCTGCAAAAAGAGCAATCGGATCGTGCTGCCGTTCCCAGCCGTCACAGTATGGGCAATGAAAAACCGTTTTTCCATATACTTTATCAAGCCCCGGAATATCGGGCAGGTGGTCCTTCATACCGGTTGCGAAAATCATTTTTCTGCCGGAAGCCATTTTTCCATTTTTGGTTTTTACTATAAAGAGGCCATTTTTTCGTTCAACATCTTCCACGACATCCTTTATAAAAGTAACATTTGGATACGTTTTTAGTTGTTCTCTGGCAATTTCGCGAATTTCATCCGGGCTGGCTCCGTCCCTTGTTAAAAAACCGTGCGATCTTAGTGTGGCACTGTTTCTTGGCCTGTCTTCATCAATCACAAGCACTTTTTTCAAAGACCTGCCCAAAACGAGTGCCGCATTTAAACCGCCCGGTCCGCCGCCTGCAATGACAACGTCTACTTGTTCATTGTCCATGATTTTGGCCTCCGTTTAATGTCGTATTATCGTTTCGCCTGTTCCCTGAACAACGCGGGGCCAAACGTTAAAATGAAGTATGATACCATCCGCTTTGGTCATACTAAGGACCAGGAGGTGTAAGCAAATGGCGAAAGATGTTCTTTGTGAAGTAAACAACTGCAAATACTGGGGTTCTGGAAACAAATGTAGAGCAGAGGCCATTTACGTAGTGAGTCATAAAGGCAAGCAGGCCTCCAACCAGGAAGAAACTGATTGTAAAACATTCGTACCAGAAGTGTAAAAATGGAGGGGCAGCCATCTGGCTGTCCTCTTTTTTAGTATTGATAATTGCTTTCTTTTCATACATAGATGTACATTATTTTTTTAAATGCCGATTTGGAGGAGAGGCATAAACTTTTGCTTTTGTTGGTTGATTCACATGCGGAAGTGGTATGATACTAGAAAGAACTAGAAATGAAAGGGGACTTCTTGTATCATGCGTGAATTACAAAAAGAAATCATTGAAGAGCTGCAAGTACAGCCGCAAATCGATCCACAAAAAGAGATTCGCCGAAGCATTGATTTTCTTAAAGACTATCTCCGCCAGTATCCTTTCCTGAAAGGATACGTGCTCGGAATTTCTGGGGGGCAAGATTCCACGCTTGCCGGGCGCCTTGCGCAGCTCGCAGTGGAAGAGCTTCGTGAAGAAACTGGCAAGGATTATACCTTTTATGCCGTCCGCCTTCCATATGGAGTTCAAAAAGACGAGCCGGATGCACAGGCTGCTATGGACTTTATTGGAGCGGATGAGCGCCTGACGGTTAATATTAAAGGAGCGGTGGACGCCAGCGAAGCGGCCGTTGAAGCCGCCGGCATTGAGATTTCTGATTTCATAAAAGGAAATGATAAAGCGCGTGAGCGAATGAAAGTGCAGTATGCGATCGCTGCAGCAAAAGGAGCGGTAGTGATCGGAACGGACCATTCGGCGGAAGCTGTTACCGGCTTTTATACAAAGTTTGGTGACGGGGCAGCCGACGTTGTTCCGTTGTTCCGTTTAAATAAGCGCCAGGGCCGTTCTATGCTGAAGGAGCTCGGTGCACCGGAGCATTTGTATATGAAAGTACCGACTGCTGACCTTGAAGACAATAAACCGCTGATCCCAGATGAAGTGGCGCTCGGTGTAACGTATGAACAAATTGATGACTACCTTGAAGGAAAAGAAATTCCAGCTGAGGCAGCTGAAAAAATCGAGGCGCATTTTACAAAAACACGCCATAAACGCCATCTTCCGATTACGGTATTTGATGATTTCTGGAAAAACTAAAACTTTCCGGCTGACGCCGGAAAGTTTTTTTATGTGAACAAAAAATGATGTAAACGGTATCCGCCGCAGAGCGGGGCGTGTTTTTACTTTTTGAATTTTCAATAAACAGAACAATACCTTGACCGGCTCCATTGAACCATATAAAATGAGGTCAAAATGTGTGAACACGAACAAAAAATAGATAAATGTTTCCGATAATACGGAATTGAAGGGAAGAGAGTAAAATTATGACAGGGAAATCAGAATTGCAGCACCAGGAAATGATTCTTGTACTTGACTTTGGAAGCCAGTACAACCAGTTGATCACACGTCGTATTCGTGAATTTGGTGTATACAGCGAGCTTCATCCGCACACTATTACAGTTGAAGAAATCAAAGAGATCAATCCGACAGGGATTATTTTCTCAGGCGGCCCAAACAGTGTATACGCAGATGACGCCTTTCACTGCGATGAGCGCATTTTTGACTTGAATGTGCCGATTTTCGGTATTTGCTACGGTATGCAGCTGATGACAAAACACTTTGGCGGTACAGTTTCAAAAGCGTCGCACCGTGAATACGGAAAAGCCGCTATTACCGTTCAAAATGAGTCTGCTCTATTTACAGATCTTCCGAACGAACAGGTTGTCTGGATGAGCCATAGCGACCTTGTAACAGAAGCACCAGCTGGTTTTACAGTTGATGCAGTAAGTCCATCATGCCCAATTGCTGCAATGAGCAATAAAGCTGAAAACCTATACGCAGTTCAATTCCATCCGGAAGTAAAGCATTCCGTATACGGAAACGATCTTTTAAAGAACTTTGTATTTGGTGTATGTGGCTGCACAGGCGACTGGTCTATGGAAAACTACGTTGAAATCGAAGTGGAAAAAATCCGCCAAATCGTGGGCGATAAAAAAGTGCTTTGCGCGATGTCCGGCGGTGTAGATTCATCTGTTGTAGCGGTTTTGATCCATAAAGCAATCGGCGATCAGTTAACATGTATTTTTGTTGACCACGGCCTTCTTCGTAAAGGGGAAGCTGAGCAGGTTATGGATACATTTGCTAATGGCTTTAACATTAATATTATTAAAGTTGATGCGAAAGAGCGCTTTATGAACAAGCTGGCAGGCGTATCAGATCCAGAACAAAAACGGAAAATTATCGGTAACGAGTTTATTTACGTTTTTGATGATGAAGCATCAAAACTTCAAGGTATTGAATTCCTGGCGCAGGGAACACTTTACACAGATATTATCGAAAGTGGTACAGCTACGGCGCAGACAATTAAATCGCACCACAACGTAGGCGGACTGCCGGAAGATATGCAGTTTAAGCTGATTGAGCCGCTTAGCACGCTGTTTAAAGATGAAGTGCGCGCGCTTGGAACAGAGCTTGGTATTCCAGAACACATCGTTTGGCGCCAGCCGTTCCCAGGTCCTGGACTGGGTATCCGTGTGCTTGGAGCGATTTCAGAAGAAAAATTGGAAATTGTTCGTGAATCTGATGCGATTTTGCGCGAAGAAATCGCCAATCATGGTCTTGAGCGTGAAATTTGGCAGTACTTCACTGTACTTCCAGACATCCGCAGCGTAGGGGTTATGGGAGATGCGCGCACATATGATTACACGGTAGGTATCCGTGCCGTAACATCCATTGACGGTATGACATCGGATTGGGCGCGTATTCCATGGGATGTGCTTGAAGTGATTTCTACACGTATTGTCAACGAGGTCGCACACGTAAACCGCGTTGTGTATGACATTACGAGCAAGCCGCCTGCAACAATCGAGTGGGAATAAACGAACAAAAAACATAAAAAAATATTTTTCGTTCGTGTTTTGTATTGACGAACGAATGGTATATCAGTAAAATGAAAGAGTACATTATTACTTTTACATGCATCGTATATCGTCGAGAATAAGGCTTGACAGTTTCTACCGGACTGCCGTAAATGGTCCGACTACGAATGAATGGAAAGAGAATGTCTCTTTCTATATTCCTTTGTTAGTCGTACCCGGAGCATCCACTGCTCCGGGTATTTTTCGTTCGTATATAAGATCGAAGGGAGAAAAAAGAATGAGAAAGTTTTTCCAATTGGATGAACTTGGCACTACGTACCGCCGTGAAATTATTGGCGGATTGACAACATTTTTGTCTATGGCGTATATTTTGGTCGTTAATCCGATGACGCTGTCGCTGCAATCCATACCGGATTTACCGGATGCGATGCGCATGGACCACGGATCCGTTTTTGCAGCTACGGCTATTGCGGCTGCAGTTGGATCACTGATTATGGGGCTTTTAGCGAAGTATCCGATTGGTCTTGCGCCAGGGATGGGACTTAACGCATTTTTTGCTTATACCGTTATGCTGACATATGAAATTCCATGGCAGACAGCACTGACAGGTGTTTTGTTTTCCGGACTTATTTTCATTGCCCTTACACTGACCGGGCTCAGGGAAACCATCATTAATGCCATTCCAATTGAATTGAAATATGCTGTTGGGGCAGGGATTGGCTTATTTATTACATTTGTTGGTTTTCAAAATGCCGGGATTATTGTGAATGATGATGCTGTTTTAGTTGGCCTAGGAGATATCCATTCTGCGCCGACTTTGTTAACGATTTTTGGTTTAATCATTACCATTATTATGATGACCAAGGGCATTAACGGAAGCATCTTTTATGGGATGCTCATTACAGCAGTAGTTGGCATGATTTTCGGCCTGGTAGAACTGCCGGCCAAGATTGTTTCTGCCGCTCCAAGCATTGCACCGACATTTGGTGTGGCGCTTGAAAATATTTTCCAAAAACCAGATGAAATTTTCACGCTTCAAATGCTTATTATTGTTTTAACGTTTTTATTTGTAGACTTCTTTGACACGGCCGGCACTCTTGTAGCCGTTGCAAACCAGGCAGGATTAATGAAAGACAATAAACTGCCTCGTGCAGGCAGAGCGTTAATGGCAGATGCCTCTGCCACAACAGTGGGTTCACTGCTCGGTACGTCTACGACAACAGCATATATTGAATCTTCTGCCGGTGTAGCGGTAGGCGCACGAAGCGGACTTGCAGCAGTGGTAACAGGAATTCTTTTCTTGCTTTCGTTGTTTTTCTTCCCGCTTTTGTCCGTCATTACAACTCATGTAACAGCTCCGGCTATTATTATTGTTGGGGTGCTGATGGTATCCGTACTTGGTAAAATTGATTGGACAAAATTTGAAATTGCCGTTCCTGCTTTCTTCACAATTATTGCAATGCCGCTTTCTTACAGTATTGCAACCGGAATTGCAATGGGCTTTGTGTTCTATCCGATCACGATGCTCATGAAAGGGCGCGGAAAAGAAATCCATCCAATTATGTATTTCTTATTTGTGGTATTTGTGCTTTATTTTGTATTTTTAAAATAGTCCCAAAACACCTCTCTGCCAAACAGAGAGGTGTTTTTTTACGTCGCCCTCATGCTATACTGTAAAAAAAGAAGAACAACGAGGATGTGCTATGGAAAAATTTTTTGTGAAAAAAGCACTAAACAATAATGTGCTCATTGCAGCCACCACTGATGAGACAGAGGTTGTGCTGATCGGCAGAGGGATCGGTTTTGGCAGGCAGCAGGGAGACAGCATTGTGCGTAGCTCGGTGGAAAAGCTGTTTGTATTAAAGGACCGGAGCGAGCAGGAGCAGTATAAAAAGCTGCTGCCTCACTTGGATGATGAAACGTTGAAAGTCATTATCGCGGCAGTGGAACTTATTCGTGAGCGGGTAGGGGAAACGCTGAACGAGCACATTCACGTCGGCCTGACAGATCACCTGTTGTTTGCGGTAAATCGCATGATGCGCGGCATGGGCATTAGCAACCCGTTTTTGCTGGAAACGAAAGCGCTCTATCCGTTTGAGTATGAAATAGCAGAAGAGGTTACAAAGCTGATTAACAGCAAGCTGACGATTAAACTGCCAGAAGGGGAAACCGGCTTTATTGCCCTTCATATTCATAGTGCGGTTGCCAATAAAGATGTGAAGGATTTAAGCCGCCATTCTGAGCTGATGGCGACATTAGTTGGAATGATCGAATCTCAGCTTGAAGTGGAGCTCGACAAAGAAAGCATTGATTATATGCGCCTTGTACGCCATATACGATATACGATTGAACGGGTAGTCCGCGGGGAAAAAGTCGAGGAACCGGAAAAAATCGCAAACCTATTGAAAGCGGAATATCCTGTGTGTTATAATTTGTCGTGGAAGCTGATCAAGGTGATGCAGCAGACATTAAAACATCCCGTGTATGATGCGGAAGCGGTTTATTTAACGATGCATCTGCAGCGGATACAGACAAAAATGAAATAATTACATTGTTCTTTACGTGTTACTGATACGATCAGGCATGAGTAAAGGAGATACAGGGAAATAGGGGTTTATTAGGACTTCTATTTTCTGATGTCTTCTTTTCTCATGCCTTTTTTCGTGCTTGTCTGTCTGATTCATCTTTGAAATGCACATACTATTCAATATAGAGGAGGAAACACACATGTTTAAAAAGCTTTTCGGTGTGCTTCAGAAAATCGGTAAAGCACTTATGCTGCCTGTTGCGATTTTGCCGGCTGCCGGACTTTTGCTTGCGTTTGGTAATGCGCTGCAAAACCCAGCTTTAACTGATTTAGCACCGTTTTTAACAGCTGACTGGATTGTTACAGTCGCGTCTGTTATGGAAAACTCAGGTGACATTGTTTTCGGAAACTTGCCGATACTCTTTGCAGTCGGTGTAGCAATTGGTCTTGCAGGCGGTGACGGTGTTGCCGGTCTTGCGGCGATCGTCGGATATTTAATTATGAACGCCACAATGGGGACAGCACTAGGCTTGGAGAAAATCGCTGTTCTAGAAGGCGGCAACCCTGCTTATGCGCTTATTCTTGGAATTCCATCCCTGCAAACCGGTGTATTCGGAGGGATTATCGTGGGAGCGATTGCCGCTTTCATGTACAACAAATTCTTTAACATTGAATTACCATCATACTTAGGATTCTTTGCAGGCAAACGGTTCGTTCCGATTGCAACAGCGGCTTCAGCAGTAATTCTCGGTCTTCTTATGATTGTGATCTGGCCGCCAATTCAAAGTGGCTTAAATGCCTTTTCACACGTACTGTTAGAAGGTAATCTTGCCCTATCTGCTTTTATTTTCGGTGTAATTGAACGAAGCTTAATTCCATTTGGCCTTCATCACATTTTCTATTCACCGTTCTGGTATGAATTTGGCCAGTACACAACTGCGGCGGGTGAAATCGTTCGTGGTGACCAGCCAATGTTTATGGCGCAGATTCGTGACGGTGTTGAAAACTTAACAGCTGGTACATTTATGACTGGTAAATATCCATTCATGATGTTCGGTCTTCCGGCAGCAGCGCTTGCAATTTATCATGAAGCGCGTCCGGAGCGTAAAAAAGTAGTAGCCGGCCTTATGGGTTCTGCTGCATTAACATCTTTCTTAACAGGGATTACAGAGCCGCTTGAGTTCTCATTCTTGTTCGTAGCACCTGTTTTGTTCGGAGTTCACGCGATTTTTGCGGGTCTGTCATTTATGACAATGAACTTGCTGGATGTAAAAATTGGTATGACATTCTCAGGCGGTTTGATTGACTATACACTATTCGGTCTTTTAAACCCGCAAACAAATGCATGGATTGTTATTCCAGTAGGTCTTGTATTTGCGGTTATTTACTACTTCGGTTTCCGTTTTGCGATCCGCAAGTTTAACCTGGCAACACCAGGACGTGAGACAGAAGACGAAGATAATGAAGAGGGACCAGCTGTTGTAGCAGGCGACCTTCCATATGAGATTCTGGATGCAATGGGCGGAAATGAAAACATTGTGAACCTTGACGCTTGTATCACACGTCTTCGTGTATCTGTAAATGATATTGGCAACGTTGATAAAAAACGTTTGAAACAGCTTGGAGCAGCAGGTGTCCTTGAAGTGGGCAACAACATTCAGGCTATCTTTGGACCGAAATCAGACGGTCTTCGCCACCAAATGGCGGACATTATGAAAGGCAACAAGCCTCGTCCAACAGCAACCGTAAAACCGGACCAGGAAGTGCAAAAAGAAGTGGAAAACGCGGCGCCAGCTGCAATCCGCAATGATATAGAAGATAAGTTTGTAGCACCTATTTCAGGTGAACTTCTGCCAATTACAGAAGTACCGGACCCTGTTTTCGCTGGAAAAATGATGGGTGACGGCTTTGCGATCAAGCCAAACGATGGTACAGTCGTATCTCCGGTAAACGGTAAAATCATTAACGTCTTCCCGACAAAGCATGCGATTGGTATTACTGCGGACAGTGGGCGCGAAATCTTGATTCACTTCGGTATCGATACAGTAAAGCTGAACGGGGAAGGTTTTGAAGCCCTTGTATCAGAAGGTGATGAAGTCAAAGCAGGCCAGCCGCTTCTTAAAGTGGACCTGGACTACATTGCGAAAAATGCCACATCGACGATCACGCCGATTATTTTCACAAACCTTGCAGAAGGTCAATCCGTAACGGTTGAAAAGCCGGGAACAGTGAAAAATGGCGACGAGAACATCATCACTATTAAATAAGAAGCAATCTGCCTCAGCCAATCATTTGGCTGAGGCTTTTTTAATGAGCGGCAATATGGTAAACTGCCGGGAAAGAGGAGTGAATCACGATGATGGATAATGCGTTACTAATGGTTGTCATTATTTTGCTGATCAATATTGTATACGTTTCATTTTTTACGATCCGCATGATTTTGACTCTAAAGGGCTATCGCTACACAGCCGCTTTTGTCAGTACGATTGAGGTTGTTATTTATGTTGTAGGTCTTGGGCTGGTGCTCGATAACTTAAACGAAATTCAAAACTTGATTGCTTATGCGGTTGGCTACGGTGTCGGAGTGATCGTTGGCATGAAGATCGAGGAAAAGCTGGCGCTTGGATATATTACGGTGAATGTGATCACAAAGGAATATGATAAAGACCTGCCGAAGCAATTGCGCCAGGAAGGCTACGGAGTGACCAGCTGGGCAGCGAACGGGCTTGAAGGCGAACGGATGGCAATGCAGATTTTGACGCCGCGTAAATATGAGCTGAAGCTGTATGAGAAAATTAAAGACCTTGACCCAAAAGCATTTATTATTGCTTTTGAACCGAAAACTATCCATGGCGGCTTCTGGGTAAAACAAGTGAGAAGGGGAAAATTGATGCAATGAGCAAAAAAAAGAATTTTTACGTGCAGGAAAACGAAACGATTGATGAGTGCCTCGAACGAATGAAGCGTGAAGGCTATATGCCGGTGCGGCGGATGGAAAAGCCCCTTTTTGAAGAACGGAAGGAAAACGGGGAAACAATTCATGTGCCGATTGGTCGTGAAATCGTCTTTGAAGGAAAAATAATGACTTAAATACGAACATTAAAATATAAGTGATAAATATCGTTCGATTTTTTGTTGACAACCCCTTCGATCGGTTGTTAATATGTAGAGGACAAATAAAGCACCTCATATAATAGCGGGAATATGGCCCGCGAGTTTCTACCGGCCGCCGTAAACGAGCCGACTATGGGGAAAGCATTCGTACTCTCGATCGACTACGGGCGAATCGCTTTCTCCTTTTTACCGGAGAAGCGGTCTGCCCGTTTTTTTATGTAAAAAAATCTCACAATGGAGGATCAAGATGACGATTGAAGTTGGCGTTATTATGGGAAGCACATCAGATTGGGAAACAATGAAGCATGCATGTGACGTACTCGATGAACTTGACATTCCCTATGAAAAGAAAGTAGTGTCCGCACACCGCACCCCTGATTTGATGTTTGAATATGCCGAAGCGGCACGGGAGCGAGGAATTAAAGTAATCATTGCGGGAGCAGGAGGGGCTGCTCATCTGCCAGGCATGACGGCAGCAAAAACGACTTTGCCGGTTATCGGCGTCCCTGTTCAGTCAAAAGCGTTAAATGGACTTGATTCTCTTCTTTCTATCGTTCAAATGCCGGGCGGCGTGCCTGTTGCTACAACAGCGATTGGCAAAGCCGGTGCAACCAATGCCGGTTTGCTGGCGGCGCAAATTTTGTCGATCGCAGACACAGGTGTAGCGGCGCGGTTGGACAAGCGCCGGAAGGAAACAGAAAAAACGGTCCTCGAAAGCAGTGATCAGCTTGGCTAGAAAAATCATTGAACCGGGAAAAACGATTGGCATCATCGGCGGCGGACAATTAGGACGTATGATGGCACTGGCCGCTAAAGAAGCGGGCTTTCGTATCGCAGTTCTTGAACCGGCAGAAGGAGCCCCATGCACGCAGACAGCGGATATCGTCATCCAAGCGCCTTACAATGACCAGGACGCACTTCAGCGCCTGGCACAGGTAAGTGACGTGATCACCTACGAATTTGAAAATATCGATTATGAAGGCTTAAAAGAGCTGATGAACACGGCCCATATTCCGCAGGGAGCAGAGCTGATCCGTATTACGCAAAACCGCGTTTACGAAAAAGAAGCGATCTCGAATGCAGGGGTGCCGGTCGCCCCTTATCGGGTGATTCGGACCGAGTCTGATCTGCTGGAAGGAATCGAGGCGCTCGGCTTGCCGGCTGTACTGAAAACGGCAACTGGCGGATATGACGGCAAAGGGCAGTTTGTGTTAAGAGAAGTGAACCAGGCATCAGAAGCAGCCAAGCTGCTTACGCACGGTGACTGTGTACTTGAACAATGGATTCCATTCCAAAAAGAAATATCCGTCATTGTGACACGAAATCCAGAAGGGGAAACGACATTTTTCCCAGTGGCAGAAAACATTCACGTAGATAACATTCTGCACGAATCAATTGTACCGGCCCGTATTTCGAAAGAAACCGAGCGAGCTGCACATGAGGCAGCAGAGAGCATTGCATCGGCGCTGTCCCTTGTCGGCACCCTGGCTGTTGAGATGTTTGTAACAGAAGAAGGCGGCATTTACATTAATGAATTGGCACCGCGGCCGCACAACTCCGGGCATTATACGATCGAAGCGTGCGGAATCTCCCAGTTTGGCCAGCACATCCGCGCTGTTTGCAACTGGCCGCTTAAAAGCACAGCGCTTTTAAAGCCAGCTGTCATGGTTAATGTGCTCGGTGAACATGTAGAGGGTATTGTGAGCGCCATTGTAGACAAGCCTGAATGGTCCATTCACTTATACGGAAAAGACGAAGCAAAAGAAAAACGGAAAATGGGGCATGTAACCATTTTGACGGACAATATTGATGAAACCTTAACCGAAATCCAGGAAAGCCGGATTTGGACAAAATAAACGACGATTAATCGGAGGATGACAACTAATGATCGAACGCTATACACGACCTGAAATGGGCAGCATCTGGACAGAAGAAAACAAATTCAAAGCATGGCTTGAAGTAGAAATCTTAGCTTGCGAGGCATGGTCTGAGCTTGGTGAAATCCCGAAAGAAGATGTTCAAAAACTTCGTGAAAATGCAAGCTTTGACATCGACCGCATTAGCGAAATTGAACTAGAAACACGCCATGACGTAGTGGCATTTACCCGCGCTGTATCCGAAACACTTGGAGAAGAACGCAAATGGGTGCATTACGGATTAACGTCAACAGATGTAGTCGACACAGCCCTTTCTTATCTATTAAAGCAGGCGAACGACATTTTGCGTAAAGACATTGAGAACTTTATCGACATCCTTCGCGACAAAGCGATTGAACATAAACATACGGTAATGATGGGCCGTACACACGGTGTTCATGCAGAACCGACAACTTTTGGCTTGAAGATGGCCCTTTGGTATGAAGAAATGAAACGTAACCTTGAGCGCTTTAACGACGCAGCTGACGGCGTTCAGTACGGAAAAATCTCTGGTGCAGTCGGCACATACGCAAACATCGATCCGTTCGTTGAGCAATATGTTTGCGAAAAGCTGGGTACGAAACCAGCACCGGTTTCAACACAGACTCTTCAGCGTGACCGCCATGCACATTATATGGCTACTCTTGCACTCGTTGCTGCATCTATCGAAAAATTCGCAACGGAAATTCGCGGCCTGCAAAAGTCGGAAACACGCGAAGTAGAAGAAGCATTTGCAAAAGGACAAAAAGGCTCATCAGCGATGCCGCATAAACGTAATCCAATCGGATCTGAAAACATGGTTGGCCTTGCGCGTGTGATTCGCGGCCACATGGTTACAGCCTACGAGAATGTATCGCTTTGGCATGAGCGCGATATCTCCCACTCATCTGCAGAGCGCGTGATTCTGCCGGATGCAACGATTGCCTTGAATTACATGCTGAACCGTTTCGGCAACATTGTGAAGAACTTGACGGTATTCCCGGAAAACATGAAGCGCAATATGGACCGTACGCTTGGTCTTATTTACTCACAGCGTATTCTTCTTGCTCTGATCGACAAAGGCATGGCGCGTGAAGCAGCTTATGACACTGTACAGCCGCGGGCGATGGAAGCATGGGACAAGCAAGTTCAGTTCCGTTCACTTGTAGAAGCGGATGAAACGATCACATCGAAATTAACACCGGAAGAAATTGCTGACTGCTTTGACTATAACTACCACATCAAACATGTCGACACGATTTTTGACCGCATTGGTCTTTAATTAAACCGGAACCTGGGAGGATCACATCATGCAAAAAGGCAAGCAGCTCTACGAAGGAAAAGCAAAACGCATTTATGCAACAGACCAGGAAGAGATCGTCTGGATCGAATATAAAAACTCAGCGACTGCTTTTAATGGTGAGAAAAAAGCAGAAATCGACGGTAAAGGCCGCTTAAATAATTTAATCACAGGGCTATTGTTTGAGAAGCTCGCCGAGCAGGGTATTCAGTCTCACTTTGTTGAGCAGCTGTCTGAAAACGAGCAGCTTGTGAAGCATGTTGACATTATTCCGCTTGAAGTTGTGGTGCGCAATGTTGCTGCTGGCAGCATTGCCAAGCGCCTCGGCTTTGAAGAAGGTGTGCGGTTTAAAGAGCCAATCGTTGAGTTTTATTACAAAAACGATGACCTCGGTGATCCGCTCTTAACAGAAGATCATATCCGTCTGCTTGACGTGGCAGTACCTGAAGAAGTGCAAATTTTGAAAAAAGAAGCTCTTCGTGTAAACGATGTACTCATTCCATTGTTTAGCGAAATGGGTGTTGACCTCATTGACTTTAAAATCGAATTTGGCCGTCAAAAGGATGGAAGCATTCTGCTGGCCGATGAAATTTCGCCGGATACATGCCGCTTATGGGAAAAAGGCACAAATCGCAAACTCGATAAAGACTTGTTCCGCCGGGATCTTGGCGGACTGACAGAAGCATATACCGAAATCTACAATCGACTTGGAGGAACTCTATAATGTATAAAGTGAAAGTTTATGTAACACTTCGTGAAAGTGTATTAGACCCGCAAGGAAAAGCAGTACAGCAATCTCTGTCAAACCTTGGCTACCAAGGAGTAGAAGAAGTGCGCATCGGCAAATACATGGAGCTTCAATTCGATGATTCTGTTCGTGACGTAGAGGGCACAGTAAAAGAAGTATGTGAAAAACTTTTGTCAAACCCGGTTATTGAAGATTACCGATATGAAATCGAGGAGAGTGCGAAACAGTGAAATTTGCAGTCATCGTATTTCCAGGATCCAACTGTGATGTAGACATGTACCATGCAGTAAAAGACGAATTAGGCGAGCAGGTTGATCTTGTCTGGCATGATGCGGACAACCTTGATGAATATGACGGTATTTTGCTTCCAGGAGGCTTTTCATACGGAGACTACCTGCGTTCAGGCGCGATCGCTCACATGTCAAACGTAATGGCCGCAGTTAAACGTGCTGCGGAAGCGGGCAAGCCGGTTCTTGGCGTCTGCAACGGGTTTCAAATTTTGCTTGAATCAGGCCTTCTTCCAGGAGCTATGCTTCGCAACAAAAATTTAAAGTTTATTTGCCGGACGGTAGAGCTGTCTGTTGAAAATAATGAAACGATGTTTACTTCTTTATACGAAAAAGGCGAAAAAATCAGCATTCCAGTTGCACACGGTGAAGGAAACTACTACTGTGACGAAGCAACACTGGCAAAACTGAAGGAAAACAATCAAATTGCCTTCACATATGCGAGCGATGTAAACGGAAGCCTTTCTGATATTGCAGGTATCACAAACGAAAAAGGCAACGTACTTGGCATGATGCCGCATCCGGAGCGGGCTGTTGATGAACTTCTTGGCAGCGCGGATGGCCTTAAACTTTTCCAATCAATTGTAAAGCACTGGAGGAATTCTCATGTCGTTAATGCTTGAACCAAATCCACAGCAAATTAAAGACGAAAAACTATACAGCACAATGGGCTTAACGGATGAAGAATTTGCGAAAGTAGAAAAAATTCTTGGCCGTCTGCCAAACTACGCAGAAACAGGTCTTTTCTCGGTTATGTGGTCAGAGCATTGCAGCTATAAAAATTCCAAACCTGTTTTAAGCCGTTTCCCGACAAAAGGCGAGCACGTTTTGCAGGGACCGGGTGAAGGCGCTGGTATCGTTGATATCGGTGACGGTCAGGCCGTTGCGTTTAAAATTGAAAGTCATAACCACCCATCTGCTATTGAGCCATACCAGGGCGCAGCAACAGGTGTCGGCGGTATCATCCGTGATGTATTCTCAATGGGTGCCCGTCCGGTTGCGGTTTTAAACTCACTTCGTTTCGGTGAACTTGAAACAGCACGTGTAAAGTATTTGTTTGAAGAAGTTGTTGCCGGTATTGCCGGTTACGGAAACTGCATCGGGATCCCAACAGTCGGCGGTGAAATCGGCTTTGATCCGTCTTATGACGGCAATCCGCTTGTGAACGCAATGTGTGTGGGACTCATTGATCATAAAGATATTCAAAAAGGTCAGGCAAAAGGCGTTGGCAACACCGTAATGTATGTAGGAGCGAAAACAGGCCGCGATGGTATTCACGGTGCAACATTCGCTTCAGAAGAACTAAGCGAAAGCTCAGATGAAAAACGCCCAGCGGTACAGGTTGGCGACCCGTTCATGGAAAAATTGCTTTTAGAAGCATGCCTTGAGCTTATTTACAACCATCAAGACGTTCTTGTCGGCATTCAAGATATGGGTGCTGCCGGCTTAACAAGCTCGTCAGCAGAAATGGCGTCAAAATCCGGATCAGGTATCCAAATGAACCTTGATTTGATTCCGCAGCGCGAAACAGGCATGACACCATATGAAATGATGCTGTCTGAATCACAGGAGCGCATGCTGATCGTTGTGAAAAAAGGACATGAAAAAGAAATCGAAGATCTTTTTGCGAAATACGGTCTTGAAGCGGCATCAGTTGGTGTTGTAACAGACGACAAAATGCTTCGTTTGATTCATAAAGGCGAAGTAGCAGCAGAAGTACCGGTTGATGCGCTGGCAGAAGATGCACCAGTGTACCACAAGCCATCTGCAGAGCCAGAATACTTCCGTACATTCCAGGCAATGGAAGACGTAACACCGGACGTTACAGATTACAAAGAAACACTTGTGAAATTGCTTCAGCAGCCGACGATTGCAAGCAAAGAGTGGGTGTATGACCAATACGATTACCAAGTTCGTACAAATACAGTGGTAGCACCAGGATCAGACGCAGCGGTAATCCGTCTGCGCGGCACAAACAAAGCACTTGCGATGACAACAGACTGTAACGCACGTTACATTTACCTTGATCCAAAAACAGGCGGTAAAATTGCCGTGGCAGAAGCGGCTCGTAATATCGTAGCTTCTGGTGCCCGTCCACTTGCGATTACAGACGGCTTAAACTACGGAAGCCCTGAGAATCCAGGCGTATTCTGGCAGCTTGAGCAGTCAGCAGACGGAATTAGTGAAGCGTGTCTTGCGCTTCAATCACCGGTTATCGGCGGAAACGTATCTCTTTATAATGAAACAAACGGTACAGCTATTTACCCGACACCAATTATCGGCATGGTCGGATTGATTGAAGACGTGAATCATATTACGACACAAGCAGCGAAGCAGGCTGGTGACCTTGTATACGTAATTGGAGACGCTGCGAACGAATTTGGCGGCAGCGAGCTGCAAAAAATGACGAACGGCGGCGAAATTTTCGGTAAATCACCAGCGATTGATTTGACAGTGGAAAAAGCACGCCAGGATGCACTTCTTGTGGCTATTCAGTCGGGCCTTGTTCAATCAGCTCATGATATTTCAGAAGGTGGATTTGCCGTAGCACTTGTTGAAAAATTATTCGGCACAGGTCTTGGTGCCCGCGTTTCTCTTCAAGGTGAAGCAACGGCTGCCCTATTTGCAGAAACACAGTCACGCTTTGTCATTACAGTGAAGCCAGAAAACAAAGAAGCGTTTGAAGCAGCCGTACAGGATGCAAAACAAATTGGTGAAGTAACAGCTCAGCCATTGGCATCAATTTCAATTAACGGAGAAGAAGTGGTACAGGCACCGGTTAGTGAACTGGAGGATGCCTGGAAAGGAGCTATTCCATGCTTGCTGAACTCAGAGGCTTAAATGAAGAGTGTGGCGTCTTCGGGGTTTTTGGACACGAAAATGCATCACAAATCACATATTACGGCCTGCAAAGCTTACAGCACCGCGGACAAGAAGGCGCCGGCGTCGTGATGAGCGACGGAGAACGCCTTCGCGGCCATAAAGGTGAAGGGCTTGTTACAGAAATTTTCAACCAGGATATTATCAACGGTTTAACAGGAACAGCAGCCATTGGGCATGTTCGTTACCAAACAGCAGGAGGCGGCGGCTACCAAAATGTACAGCCGCTCCTGTTCCACTTTCAAACAGGCAGCCTGGCGCTTGCGCATAACGGAAACCTTGTCAATGCTACATCGCTGAAGCGTGAACTGGAAGCTCAGGGAAGCATTTTCCAGACAACGTCTGACACTGAAGTACTGGCACACTTAATCCGCCGCAGCACATATGGCACGATCAAAGACCGTTTGAAGACAGCTCTTTCCATGGTAAAAGGAGCTTATGCGTTTCTTGTCATGACGGAAAACGAAATGCATGTAGCACTTGATCCACAAGGGCTGCGCCCGCTTTCAATCGGCAAACTTGGCGATGCTTATGTGGTTGCCTCTGAAACGTGCGCCTTTGATATTATTGGTGCTGAGTTTTTACGTGATGTGGAGCCGGGTGAATTAATTACCATTAATGAAGACGGTCTTCATTCTGAACAGTTTGCCGCAGCGATCAGTGACGCAATGTGCACAATGGAATATGTTTATTTCTCCCGTCCGGACAGTAATATTCATGGCGTGAATGTTCATAGTGCCCGTAAACGCCTCGGTAAGATGCTGGCACAAGAAGTAGATCCAGCGGTACTGGAAGCCGATGTTGTCACGGGAGTACCAGATTCGAGTATTTCTGCTGCTATCGGTTTTGCAGAAGCAACAGGTATTCCATATGAGCTTGGTTTAATTAAAAATCGTTACGTTGGCCGGACATTTATTCAGCCGTCCCAGTCTCTTCGTGAGCAGGGGGTTAAAATGAAGCTTTCTCCTGTACGCGGGGTTGTAGAAGGCAAAAAAGTGGTTATGGTAGATGACTCGATTGTCCGCGGCACAACGAGCAGACGGATCGTTACAATGCTCAAAGAAGCCGGCGCAAAAGAAGTACACGTCGTAATCAGCTCGCCAGCCATTAAGCATCCATGCTTTTATGGAATTGATACATCTGAAAAAGGCGAATTGATCGCTGCACACTATACAAATGAAGAATTACGTGAACTGATCGGAGCAGATTCTCTTACGTATTTAAGCGTAGAGGGCACGATTGAAGCAATCGGCCATCGCAAAAGCGAGCTTGGCGAATGCGGCCAGTGCATGGCCTGCTTTACAGGGGAATACCCGACGGAGATTTTCCCAGATACACAGCATCCGCATGATAAAGAAGTCATGTGCTAACAGGAGGAACAAAAATGGCAAAATCGTATGAAGCAGCCGGTGTAAACATCGAGGCAGGGTACGAAGCGGTAGAACGGATGAAAAAACATGTAGAGCGGACGAAGCGCGCCGGTGTAATGGGAGCGCTCGGCAGTTTCGGGGGCATGTTTGATCTGTCATCACTGCAGTTAAAGGAGCCGGTTCTTGTTTCCGGAACAGATGGCGTCGGCACAAAACTAAAGCTTGCGTTTATGATGGATAAGCATGATACGATTGGCATCGACTGTGTAGCCATGTGTGTCAACGATGTTGTCGTACAGGGAGCAGAGCCCTTGTTTTTCCTTGATTATATTGCATGCGGCAAAGCAGTGCCGGAAAAAATCGAACAAATCGTTAAAGGAGTAGCGGACGGCTGTGAGCAGGCGGGCTGTGCCCTTATTGGCGGAGAAACAGCAGAAATGCCGGGACTTTATGATGAGGAAGAATACGATATGGCCGGATTTACGGTTGGCGCTGTTGAAAAGAGCAGCGTTGTAACAGGTGAAAACGTAAAAGAAGGCGACGTGCTGATCGGTCTCGCATCGAGCGGGATTCACAGCAACGGTTATTCACTCGTTCGCAAAATTTTCTTTGAAACACATAACCTTGATGTAAACGCGCAGGTAGAAGGTCTTTCAGTTCCGCTTGGAGAAGCGCTTCTTGAACCAACACGTATTTATGTGAAGCCGGTTCTATCCGCACTAAAGCAAGCGGCTGTAAACGGGATGGCGCACATTACAGGCGGCGGATTTGTGGAAAACATTCCGCGTGCTCTGCCAAAAGGCCTTGGCGCTTCAATTGAAGCTGGTTCATGGCCGGTACCGGACATTTTTAATGTACTGGAGACGTATGGAGAGCTTGACCGCCAGGAAATGTACAATATTTTCAATATGGGTATTGGATTTGTATTGATTGTATCGAAAGAAGAAGAAGCAAACGTAAAAGCAGCACTCGAAGCAGCTGGTGAAACAGCTTATACAATCGGACGTGTTGTGAGCGGCGAAGGAGTTACCGTTCAATGACGAAAATTGCCTTGTTTGCATCCGGCAGCGGAAGCAACGTGCAGGCAATTGCCGAGGCGGTGGCAGCAGGAAAGGTTCCTGCTGAAATCGCCTTGCTCGTCTGCGATAAACCGGATGCATATGTACTTGAACGTGCAAAAGCACTCGACATCCCGGCGTTTTCATTTCAGCCGAAACAATACGAATCAAAAGCAGCGTTTGAGAGTGAAATTGTGGACCGCTTGCAGGAGGCAGGAGTTGAATTTATTTTTCTAGCCGGCTATATGCGTTTGATCGGCCCTGTTTTACTGAATGCATACCGGAACCGGATCGTAAACATTCACCCGTCTCTTCTGCCGGCTTTTCCCGGAAAAGATGCGATCGGCCAGGCGTTTGACGCAGGGGTGAAAATATCCGGCGTTACCGTTCACTTTGTTGATGAAGGGATGGACACCGGCCCGATCATTGATCAGGAATGTGTACGAATTGATTCCGGCATGACGCGCAGCGATGTACAGACTGCCATTCAACGGATTGAACACAGCCTTTATCCGAATGTAATCACCAAACTTTTGAACCAACATAGGGAGGAACAAACACAATGACGAAACGCGCATTAATCAGCGTATCAGATAAAAGCGGCGTAACTGAATTTGCGAGAGAAATTGCGGCGCTTGGCTATGAAATTGTTTCAACAGGCGGCACGAAAAAAATGCTTGCAGAAGCAGGTGTACCGGTAAAAGGCGTAACAGATGTAACCGGGTTTCCGGAAATTCTAGAAGGCCGCGTTAAAACGCTGAACCCGTTCATTCACGGCGGCCTGCTTGCGAAACACGGCGAGCCGGATCATCAAAAGCAGCTTGAAGAGCACAATATTCAGCCAATCGATATCGTCTGCGTGAACTTGTACCCATTCCAGCAAACGATCGCAAAGCCGGATGTCACAACAGAAGATGCGATTGAAAACATCGACATCGGCGGCCCGGCCATGCTTCGTGCGTCTGCGAAAAACCACGAATATGTGACTGTAATTGTGGATTCAAGTGATTACGATCAAGTGCTGTCTGAACTGAAAGGCGAAGGTAAAACAACGCTTGAAACGCGCCGGAAGCTTGCTGCAAAAGTGTTCCGCCATACAGCTGCGTATGATGCGATGATTGCCGGCTTTATGACGGATCTTGCCGGGGAAGAAAACCCTGAAAAGCTGACTGTTACGTATGAATTAAAGCAATCGCTCCGCTACGGCGAGAACCCGCATCAAAAAGCAGCGTTTTATTCACAGCCGCTTGGCTCTTCTTTCTCTGTGGCACAAGCTGATCAGCTGCATGGAAAAGAGCTTTCATATAATAATATCCGTGATACAGACGCTGCCCTTCAAATCGTAAAAGAATTCGACGAGCCGGCTGCGGTAGCCGTGAAGCACATGAATCCTTGCGGTGTTGGAGCAGGAGAAACGATTGAAGAAGCATATGCCCGTGCATATGAAGCAGATCCAACTTCTATTTTCGGCGGTATTGTGGCATTGAACCGCCCTGTATCAAAAGAGCTTGCCCAAAAGCTGCATGAGATTTTCCTTGAGATCATTGTGGCGCCGTCTTTTGATGCAGAAGCGATTGACATACTGTCTCAAAAGAAAAACATCCGCCTCCTAACACTTGATTTCGCAAACGGCAAAAAAGGCGAAAAAGTACTCACATCTGTTGAAGGCGGCTTGCTTTCGCAAGATTTGGATGAACTGTCTCTTGCGGATGCAGACGTAAAAGTTGCGACGAAACGCCAGCCAACAGAAGAAGAATGGAAAGCCATGAAACTGGGCTGGAAAGTTGTGAAGCATGTTAAGTCAAACGCAATTGTTGTGTCCGACGACAAAATGACACTTGGTGTTGGTGCGGGACAAATGAACCGTGTTGGTGCAGCGAAAATTGCGCTTGAGCAGGCTGGTGAAAAAGCAAAAGGAGCCGCTCTTGCCTCAGATGCATTCTTCCCAATGGATGACACTGTTGAAGCGGCTGCCAAAGCGGGTATTACAGCTATTATTCAGCCGGGTGGATCAATCCGGGATGAAGATTCCATTAAAAAAGCGGATGAATACGGCATTACAATGGTAATGACAGGTATTCGCCATTTCAAACATTAAGAGGGGGCTTTTCTCATGAACGTACTCGTTGTAGGACGTGGCGGACGCGAGCACGCCATTTGTAAAAAAGTGGCGGAGAGCCCGCTTGTCGAAACCGTTTTCTGCGCGCCAGGAAATGCCGGGATCGCACAGGATGCAAGCATTGTGAATATCGACGAAATGAACTTTGCTGACCTTGCTGCTTTTGCGAAGGAGCAAGGCGTGGCCCTTGTGATTGTCGGCCCTGAAAATCCGCTTTCTGCTGGTATTACGGATTATTTAGAAGGCGAGGGGCTGAAAGTATTTGGTCCGAAACAAAACGCGGCTATTTTAGAAGGCAGCAAATCTTTTTCAAAAATGATGATGGAAAAGTACAACATTCCAACGGCACGCTATCAGTCATTTGAAGACTATGATGCAGCGAAAGCATATATTGAAAAAGAAGGTGCGCCAATCGTGCTGAAAGCAGATGGCTTGGCAGCAGGAAAAGGCGTAACCGTTGCAATGACGATGGATGAAGCACTTGCGTCATTAGATGACATGATGCTCGATAAAAAATTCGGTGATGCTTCTGCGCGCGTTGTCGTAGAGCAATTTTTGCAGGGAGAAGAATATTCTCTTATGGCTTTTGTTCATGGCGAAAATGTGTATCCGATGGAAGCTGCACAGGATCATAAGCGCGCATTTGATAACGATGAAGGCCCAAACACAGGCGGAATGGGTGCTTATTCGCCAGTTCCGCACATCTCACAGGCTATTAATGATCAGTCTGTAGAAGAAATTATCCGTCCGATCGCAAAAGGCATGGTTGCGGAAGGCCGTTCGTTTACGGGCATTATTTTTGCAGGTTTAATGCTTACAGAAGAAGGACCGAAAACGATTGAATTTAATGCTCGTTTTGGTGATCCGGAAACGCAGGTTGTACTGCCGCGTCTTGAAAATGATCTTGTTCAGGTGATGCTTGATGTGCTTGATGGCAGAGACCCTGAACTCGCTTGGAAAGAAGAATCCGTTCTCGGTATTGTTCTGGCAGCAAAAGGCTACCCGGAAGCATACGAGAAAGGCAATGAGCTCAAAGGGCTCCAGGCTATTGATGCCGGATCTGTTATCCACGCTGGCACGTATGCAGATGGAGATGTTATCCGCGCGAATGGCGGCCGTGTGCTTCTTGTTGCAGGAAGTGGAGCAAACCCGGTTGAAGCTCAGCAAAACGCGTATGAAAAAATGCAGCATATCGATACGGAACATTTCTTTTTCCGTAAGGATATCGGCAGCCGCGCTATTGCGAAAGCCCGTTTATAAAAAGAAAGCAGGGGGAGTTTCCCCTGCTTTTTTGCGTTAAATCGGGACAAAAAAAGAAGGCAATTTACCTGATTTGTCCCGAAAATCAGACTAATGCAAGTTTCTTGCCAAAAGTTCGAACTTTTTTCACAAAATCGATGATTCTTTAATGCTTTACTGTGTGATCTATGTTACGATGGAGTTCAATCGCACATTTGAAAGCGATCTCATTTTGAAAGGAACGATTGGTATGTCTGATTTAACACATAGATGGAGAAACAAAAAAATACGTGAACAGGTTGCCGTAGTAGACCGTAAAAAAGCGCCGACGCTTGTTTTGAAGAATGCGCGTTATCTTCATTCAGCTATGAAGCGCTGGCTGCAGGGAAACATCTGGATCTATGAAAACCGTATTGTCTACATCGGAGACGACCTTCCGGACCATGCGGATGAGATCGTTGACTGCACCGGAAAAACGATCGTGCCCGGCTATATTGAACCGCACGTTCACCCCTTTTTAATTTACAATCCAAAAACCTTTTCTGAATATGCGGCAAAGCGCGGAACGACCACTCTTATCAATGACAACTTGATGATGATGCTGGCCCTTACAAAAAAGAAAGCGTTTTCTTTAATTGAAGAGCTGAATAAGCAGCCGGTTTCGATGTACTGGTGGTGCCGGTATGATGCCCAAACCGAAATTGAAAATGAAGATGACGTTTTTGCAAACGGCACGGTAAGTGCCTGGCTGAAAAATGAATGTGTCATTCAAGGCGGTGAATTGACCGGCTGGCCCAAGCTTTTAGATGGAGACGATATGATGCTGTATTGGATGCAGGAAACAAAAGCAGCTAATAAGCGGATCGAAGGGCATTTCCCTGGTGCCTCGGAAAAAACATTGACGAAGATGACCTTGTTTGGAGCGGACGGCGATCATGAATCGATGACCGGAGAAGACGTAAGAAAGCGCCTGATGAATGGCATGATGGTCACACTCCGTCATTCATCCATCCGTCCGGATCTTGAAAACCTGCTGACAGAGATGAAAGAGCTTGACCTCGATCAGTACGACATGATGATGCTGACAACAGACGGTCCATCGCCTGTTTTTTGTAGGGACGGGCTGACCGATAAATTAATCCGCATCGCCATCGAAAATGGGGTGCCGCCTATCGATGCATATCATATGGCGTCATATAACGCTGCTCGTTATTATCGCATGGAACATATACATGGCATGATTGCACCTGGACGCCTGGCAAGTGTAAACATTTTAACAAGTGAATTTGACCCAACACCGGAAGCAGTGCTGTCAAGAGGCATGTGGGTGAAAAAAAGCGGCCAGGAAGCGAGTCCATTCCCGCCTGTTGCCTGGCAGCGGTTCGGGCATACGAAAATGCGGCTCGATTGGGAACTACGGGAGGATGATTTGCAATTTTCGATGCCGTTTGGTATAGAAATGGTCAACAATGTCATCACCAAGCCATGCAGTGTCGTGAAAGATGTGGCTGGAGAGCATTTTTATATGGAGCATGACCAAAATTACCTCGTTCTCCTCGATTATGAAGGAAAGTGGCGGGTAAACACAACTATCAAAGGGTTTGCTACAAACGTGCAGGGATTTGCCTCCTCGTTTTCCAGCACGGAGGATATTGTTTTGATTGGTTCATCCAAAGAGGAAATGAAGCGGGCATTTGACCGGGTGAAAGAACTGGGCGGAGGCATTGTGCTTGCAGAGAACGGAAAAATCATTCATGAAATCCCGCTTACACTGTCCGGCATCATGTCGGATCAGCCGTTTGAAACGGTAATGGAACAAGAAGCCAAGCTGCGGGAACTGCTGTCAGCGCGCGGCTATCCATATGAAGATCCCATCTATTCACTGCTGTTTTTAACGTCCACTCACCTGCCTTATATTCGCCTTACCTCGCAGGGGATATATGACGTTATGAAGAAAACGATACTCTTTCCAACGATAATGCGTTAAAATAGTAAAGTAAAACTATTTTCGGAGTGTCGATATGAGAAAAAAATGGATGGCAATGGCTGCAGCAGCCGTTTTAATCAGCGGATGTTCAAGTGCCGAGCCTGCCAGCAAGAATGAAAAAAGTGAGCTCAATCCTTTAACAGGCATTCAATCATCAGATAATGCACACCGGGCTGTAGCGGTCGTGATTAGCAATCATCCGTCAGCCCGTCCACAGACGGCTCTTGAGAAAGCGGATATTGTATATGAAATTTTGACAGAAGGCGGCATCACTCGTTTTTTAGCCATCTATCAAAGCGAATATCCAGATAAAGCGGGGCCTGTACGGAGCGCACGCGATTATCTTGTCGAGCTTTCTAAAGGGTACGATGCACTGTTTTTAGCCCACGGCTATAGTCCAGAAGCACAGGAGATGCTGCTGTCCGGTGAAGTAGATCAGGTTAATGGTATCCAGCATGATGGCGATGTGTTTAAGCGGGACCCGTCCCGGAAAGCACCGCATAATTCATACGTAGATATGAAGGAAGCGTTCCATGTTGCGGAAGAAAAAGGCTACAGCTTAAATGACGCGCCGTCGCGGCTGGCTTTTTTATCGAAGAAGGAAGCAGCGTCGCTGACCGGTGACCCGGCAGAAGCGTTTTCTATTCGGCCGTCATCAAATGATTTATTCGAATCAAGATATGAGTATGATGGCGATCAATACCGCCGGACGATAGATGGGGCAGAGATCAAAGCAGATAATGTTTTCGTCATCGAAGCGGACCATCGTGTTGTCGATGCAAAAGGGCGTCTGGATATTGATTTAACCTCTGGTGGAGATGCGTTTCTTTTTCAAGAAGGTGTCATGAACCTGGTGAAATGGCGCAATCAGGATGGACGTATCGTGCCTAATACAGAAAGCGGTCCTGCTTTTGTAACAGGAAAAACGTGGATTCATATAGTACCGGCCTCAAGAGGATTAAATAAAGCAGTAAAGGTAGAAATAGATGGTGAAGGGAATGGAAGTTGATTATGCAGATAGATAAGTTGCGGGGGAGGGAGCTGGACCAGCTGTTTCAAGCTGTCCTCTCGCTGAAGGATCTGGAAGAATGCTATCGATTTTTCGATGATCTGTGCACAGTAAATGAAATCCAGTCACTGGCCCAGCGTCTTGAAGTAGCAAGGATGCTTCAAGAAGGCAAAACCTATCATAAAATTGAAACGGAAACCGGTGCATCAACCGCTACTATTTCCCGTGTGAAACGATGCTTAAACTATGGAAATGACGGCTATGAATTCGTATTGAAGCGCGTATATGATAAAGAATAAAACAAAAAAGCAGCTCTTTTAAGAGCTGCTTTTTTCTGTATACAGAGAAGGCTTTTTTTAAAGAGTATAAATTAAGGAAGCAAAACGAAACCGTTTCGTTGAACGAATGAAGCGGGCGCTGTTTCATGATATAATACGAAGTTGTAGTTGAATGAATGGAGGCAGTGCACATGTATGATGTTCGCGAATGGCGGCATGTGTTTAAATTAGATCCGAATAAACCGATAGATGATGAATTGCTCGAACGTGTATGCGAATCTGGAACGGATGCTATTGTAGTAGGCGGTTCAGATGGCGTTACGCTGGATAATGTACTGGACTTAATGGTACGGGTGCGCCGCTTTCCGCTTCCGTGCGTACTGGAAGTATCGTCACTTGAAATCGTAACGCCGGGCTTTGATTTGTATTTGATTCCAACCGTTTTAAATACGAGCCAGGCCGAATGGATTACCGGACTGCACGTGGAAGCGATGAAAGAATACGGCGATTTAATGGACCCGGGTGAATTAATTGTAGAGGGCTATTGTATTGCGAACCCTGATTGCAAGGCAGCGAAACTGACTGGTGTTTCCGAGAAGCCGGATACGGAGGATATCATTGCATATGCACGTCTGGCCGGCCACTTATGGAAGCTGCCTGTTTTTTATTTGGAATACAGCGGCACGTATGGTGATGTTGAAGCCGTGCAGCAAGCAGCCGAAGTGTTAAAAGAAACCGAAACCGTGTTTTTCTACGGAGGCGGTATTCAAACAGCCCGGCAGGCAAAAGAAATCGGGCAGTATGCGGATGTAGTCGTTGTCGGAAATGCGGTTTATGAAAAGCCGGAAGAAGCATTAAAAACCGTCACGGCGGTTCAAAAATAGTGTATAATAAAGAACAAACGTTCTAAATGGTGGTGGCAGGATGCAATTTTTAACAGATCGATTATTAAATGGCTTGAATCCGCAGCAGCAGGAAGCCGTTAAAACAACAGAAGGGCCGCTCCTGATTATGGCTGGAGCGGGCTCAGGCAAAACCCGGGTGCTGACACACCGGATTGCCTATTTAATTGTTGAAAAAGAAATCAATCCCTATAACATTTTGGCGCTTACGTTTACCAATAAAGCGGCGCGCGAAATGAAAGACCGAATTGGTGCACTGCTCGGCGGTGCAGCTGAAGAAATCTGGATGTCGACATTCCACTCCATGTGTGTGCGTATTTTACGCCGGGATATTGACCGGATTGGCTACAGCCGGAATTTTACAATTTTAGATACAGCAGATCAGCTTTCGGTCATTAAAAGCATTTTAAAAGATTTAAACATTGATCCAAAAAAGTTTGATCCGCGGGCGCTGCTTGGCGCGATCAGCTCGTCTAAAAACATTTTAGTGGATGCGGCGGCGTTTGCGCGCCAGCAGGGCGGCTATATGGATAAAGTCACGTCTGATGTGTACACGGAATATGAAAAGCGCTTAAAGAAAAACAATGCGCTTGATTTTGACGATTTGATTATGCTGACGATCCGCCTGTTTGAGCGGGTGCCGGAAGTATTGGAGTTTTATCAGCGCAAATTTCAGTATATTCACGTGGATGAGTATCAGGATACGAATAAATCGCAGTACACCCTTGTGAAGCAGCTGGCGAGCCGTTTTCAAAATTTGTGCGTAGTCGGCGACAGTGATCAGAGCATTTATCGCTGGCGCGGTGCGGATATTGCGAATATTTTATCTTTCGAAAAAGATTATCCGCATGCAAAAGCGATTATTCTTGAACAAAACTACCGGTCAACAGGACGGATTCTACAGGCAGCGAATGAAGTGATTGAAAACAATTCCAACCGAAAGCCGAAAAAGCTTTGGACTGAAAATGTGGATGGGAAAAAAATCGCTTATTTCCGGGCTGACAGCGAACGGACAGAAGCTGAATTTGTGGCCGGTAAAATAAAAGAGCTTTCCGCCACGGGAAGAAAGCCGTCTGATTTTGCTGTTTTGTACCGCACAAATGCCCAGTCGCGTTTGATTGAGGAAACACTGATGAAGTCAAACATTGACTATACGATCGTCGGCGGTATTAAATTCTATGATCGGAAGGAAATTAAAGACCTGCTCGCGTATTTGCGCTTGATTGCAAATCCGGATGATGATATCAGCTTGTCGCGTGTCATTAATGTGCCGAAGAGGGGCCTTGGTTCCACGTCACTTGATAAAATTGCCCGCTACGCGCAGGAGAACGACATTTCCATGTTTAGGGCTCTTGCAGAAGTCGATTTTATTGGTTTAAGCGGTAAAGCGGCGAATGCAGCAGCTGATTTTCGTGATCTGATTCATGCTTATACGCAGCAGCAGGAATACTTATCTGTCTCCGAGCTTGTAGAAGAAGTGATTGACCGGACCGGGTACGTGGACATGCTTGCAGCGGAAAAAACAATTGAAGCGCAGACACGGATCGAAAATATCGAAGAGTTTTTATCTGTCACAAAGTCTTTTGAAGAATCAAACGAAGACAAAACGCTTATTGCTTTTTTAACAGATCTGGCGCTTGTTGCGGATATCGACCAGCTCGGCAAAGAAGAAGGGCCGGCAGAATCCGTCGTTCTTATGACGCTTCATTCCGCTAAAGGGCTTGAATTCCCCGTTGTATTCCTGATTGGACTGGAAGAAGGCGTCTTTCCTCACAGCCGCTCGCTTATGGATGATGAAGAAATGGAAGAAGAACGCCGTCTTGCGTATGTCGGGATTACCCGTGCGGAAGAAGAGCTGTATATGACCAATGCAGAGATGCGGACACTATACGGAAAAACAAACATGAATCCTGTGTCGCGCTTTATCAGCGAAATTCCAGAGGATCTGCTTGAATCAGAGAATCCGAAACGACAGCCGCGAAAAGCGATGCCGTTTGGCCAAAAAACACGTCCGGCTGTAACACGCCCGCAAACGAGTGCGGCGGCAGGGCTGGAGTGGAGGGTTGGCGATAAAGCGGCGCATAAAAAATGGGGAACAGGAACCGTTGTGGCGGTAAAAGGAAACGGCGACAGCACAGAGCTGGACATTGCGTTTCCGAGTCCAACCGGCATTAAGCGGCTTCTTGCACAATTCGCACCGATTGAAAAGATATAAAAACCGATTTAAAGAATCGAAGGCCGTACACGCCGCGTCCTGCGGCAGCGCCTTTGTAACCCACGTGATGTGAACACCGGAAAAGGAGATTGTATATGGATATAAAAACAGCCGAACAGCGTGTGAAGGAACTGCATGACACGCTGAATAAATACAGCTATGAATATTATGTAATGGATCAGCCTTCGGTGCCAGATTCAGAATACGACCGGCTGTTAAAAGAGCTGAATGACATTGAAGCGCAATTTCCACAGCTGCAAACACCGGACTCACCGACGCAGCGTGTCGGCGGAGCGGTTCTGGATGCTTTTCAAAAAGTGCGCCACGATACGCCGATGCTTAGTCTTGGCAATGCCTTTAACGAAGAAGACCTGCGGGATTTTGACCGCCGCGTCCATCAACTTGTCGGCCACGCCAATTACTCTTACGTATGCGAACTGAAGATTGACGGGCTTGCTGTTGCGCTTAAATACGAGAATGGAATGTTTGTGCAGGGCGCTACACGCGGTGATGGTACAACGGGAGAAGACATTACGGCAAACTTAAAAACGATTCACTCCATTCCACTTCGGCTGTCCGAGCCGCTTACAATGGAAGTGCGCGGCGAAGCTTTTATGCCAAAGCAGTCATTTATCGCCTTAAATGCGATTCGTGACGAAAAAGGAGAAGAGCCGTTTGCCAATCCGCGGAATGCAGCAGCAGGGTCCCTTCGCCAGCTGGACCCTCGCATTGCCGCTTCGCGAAACCTTGATATTTTCTTGTACGGCATTGCGAACCCGGGACCGCTTGGAATCAGCACGCATAGCGAAGGGCTGGATCTGCTTGATACGCTTGGTTTTAAAACGAACAAAGAGCGGCGCGTATGCCAAACGATTGAAGATGTGATCACCTATGTCGAAGAACAGTCCGAAAAGCGGGCGAAGCTGCCGTATGAAATTGATGGAATCGTCATTAAGGTAAATTCGCTTGACCAGCAGGACGAGCTTGGATTTACCGCGAAAAGCCCGCGCTGGGCTACTGCTTTTAAATTTCCGGCAGAAGAGGTTGTCACAAAGCTTGTAGACATTGAGCTGAGTGTAGGACGCACAGGAGTGGTTACGCCAACGGCCATTTTACAGCCGGTTCGTGTTGCAGGCACAACCGTCAGCCGTGCTTCACTTCATAATGAAGATTTAATCCGTGAAAAAGACATCCGGATCGGTGATATGGTTGTGGTGAAAAAAGCCGGTGATATTATTCCGGAAGTAGTCAGTGTACTGGCCGACCGCCGCACCGGTGAAGAAAAAGAATTCCGCATGCCGGAAGTGTGTCCGGATTGCGGCAGTGAACTGGTCCGCCTGGAAGAAGAAGTGGCGCTTCGCTGTATAAACCCGCAGTGCCCGGCTCAAATCCGCGAGGGTCTGACGCACTTTGTGTCGCGTAATGCGATGAATATTGAAGGGCTCGGCGAAAAAGTAATTGCACAGCTGTACCGTGAAGAACTGATTAAAGATGTAGCGGATTTATATACGCTTCAACGGGAGGATTTGCTGAAGCTTGAGCGGATGGGAGAAAAATCGGTAGATAATTTGTTATCCGCTATTGAAGCGTCCAAAAATAACTCGCTGGAACGGCTTTTGTTCGGCCTTGGCATCCGTCATGTTGGCGCAAAAGCAGCAAAAATACTGGCGATGGAGTTTGGCACAATGGACCGCTTAAGAGAAGTGACAGAAGAAGAACTGACGGCTATTCATGAAATTGGCGGCAAGATGGCGGATGCAGTTGTGACGTATTTCCAGCAGCCGGAAGTAGCCGAGCTGATTGAAAAGCTGAAAGCAGCAGGCGTCAATATGTCCTATGAAGGACCGATTCGCCTGGCAGTTGCAGAAGGAGAATCTCCTTTTGCCGGCAAGACGGTTGTGCTGACAGGAAAGCTGATCCAGCTTACGCGTAATGAAGCCAAGGAACGAATTGAAGCGCTCGGCGGGAACGTAACCGGCAGTGTCAGTAAAAAAACAGATCTTGTGATTGCGGGAGAGGAAGCGGGTTCGAAGCTTGAAAAAGCGGAAAAGCTCAGCATTGAAGTTTGGGATGAACAACGGTTTATGGATGAACTTACAAAATAAGAGGTGGCTTTTTTGAAAAAGAAATGGGTCCTGGCGGCAGTATCCGCCATGCTGCTTATGGGTGGATGCGCGCCGGCGCTGCAAAACAATGATGAAGTAACACAGGGAGATGGAGAGGAAAAAACATCTGTTATTCCAACCTACCAAATCTCGGACAGTTATTACCGCACGATTGTACCGTTTGAACCGGGCAAAGCGCGTGGCCTTGTCGTTTCCAATTTAAACACACGCTATGATATTGCTGAATTTGAAACGGGCTTAATGCGGATTGCACAGGAGAATTTTTCCCCAGAGCAATTTTTCTTTCAGGAAGGACAGGTGCTGGATGAAGATGTGATCCGGTCCTGGCTGAGCAGAAAGTATACAGATGCACAGTTGAAAGAAAACGAGCTGACAGCAAAAGAGAATCTTGGGCTGAATCCAATAGATACAGGGGAAGGGTCCGTTGATGAAAGAAACGAAAGAGCACCGATTTACTTGGCTCATATTATGGAGCAGGACTATTTAACGAAAAAAGAGGATAACTCTTTGCAGCTCGACGGTATGGTGATCGGGCTTGCGCTTAATTCCGTTCATTATTATCAAAAGGAAGAATACGGCGCACAGTACGAATTTAAAATGGATGACGAAACGGTTGAAAGAGAAGGCAAGAAAATTGCTGCGGAAGTAGCTTCGCGCCTCCGTGCGATGGACAAAACAAAAAACATTCCAATCACAATTGCTTTATTTAAGCAGGCGCCGCAAAACTCGGTAACAGCAGGGAATTTTATTGCTTATACCCATCTTGATTCAGGTGATGCGGATACATCCGACTGGAAAGCGATCAATGAAAAATACGTATTGTTCCCATCCGGCTCTGCAGAAGAAGACCACCGGGAAGACTCTACGTATTTCGCTAACTTTAAGCAGGATATTGAATCTTATTTTGATGGCACAAACGGTGTAATTGGGCGTGGACTTTACAGCGGGGAAGAACTGACAAGCTTGAAAATTGAGATTCCAATTCAGTTTTACGGAAAAGCGGAAGCGATTGGCTTTTCGCAGTATGTAACCGGCCTTGTGATGGAGCATTTTCCGGCATACATTCCGGTTGAAGTAAGTATTACGTCAACAGGCGGCCCGGAAGCGCTTATTGTGAAGGAAGCAAACGCGAAAGAACCGTATGTTCATATTTACGAATAAGGAAGAACCTGATTTCATCCAGCTGGATGAGATCAGGTTTTTTTATTTGCCTCAACAAAAAAAGTTGCGCATAAGCAACACATGGCATACACTAATAAAAAAAGATGGAGGAGGGCGCATATGGATGAGAATGTACTGCTGGCAATCGGTTTAACATTATTCGCTGGTCTTGCAACAGGTATCGGCAGTGCGCTGGCATTTTTCACCTCACGTACAAACACAAAGTTTCTCGCCTGGGCGCTTGGTTTTTCAGCGGGTGTGATGATTTACGTCTCGATGATCGAAATTTTTGTAAAAGCGAAGGATGCGCTTGTTTTAGAGCACGGGGAGAAAACGGGCTATTGGCTGACCGTCATCGGCTTTTTTGCCGGCATTGCTGTGATCGCTGTGATCGACAAGTTTATTCCGTCAACCGAAAATCCGCACGAAACGAAAACAGTAGAAGAATTTCATAAAGAGCCGGAGCGGGATGAATACGCCAAGCTCAAAAAAATGGGGGTTTTCACTGCGATCGCCATTGCCATTCACAATTTTCCGGAGGGCATTGCAACTTTTGCATCGGCCATTCAGGATCCAGCTCTCGGTATCGCGATTGCAGTAGCAGTTGCCATTCATAATATTCCAGAAGGCATTGCAGTGGCTGTACCTCTGTATTTTGCGACAGGAAGCCGTAAAAAAGCATTTAAATGGTCCTTTTTGTCGGGCCTTTCAGAGCCGGTAGGAGCGCTTGTAGCCTGGATCGTTTTAATGCCTTATTTAACAGATACGATGTTTGGCATGATTTTCGCTGGTGTTGCCGGCATTATGGTGTTTATTTCACTTGATGAACTGCTCCCGGCTGCCCAAAAGTACGACCAGACACATCTCGCCATTTACGGGATTGTCTCCGGGATGGCTGTTATGGCGCTCAGTTTATTGCTTCTTTTATAAAATGAAAAGCCGGAAGAATTTATTCTTCCGGCTTTATTTTTTTGAATTTTTTAAAAAATGGGTTGGCAAGCAAAGTATACTGTTATATAATACAAATTGTAATAAACAATCTGTTTTATAACAAAGGGGATGTTTTAAAATGGGGAATACGGATCAAGCACGGGTGAATCAGCTTCAACAATCATGGGAAAACGATGCTAGATGGAAAGGGATTAAACGGCCTTATTCGGCAGAAGAAGTGATCAAGCTTCGCGGCTCCATCGATATCGAGCATACATTGGCTCAGCGCGGCGCTGACAAACTATGGAGTCTGGTAACAGGAGAAGGCTTCGTGAATGCACTCGGTGCCCTGACGGGAAACCAGGCTGTACAGCAGGTAAAAGCAGGTTTGAAAGCGATTTATTTAAGCGGCTGGCAAGTCGCTGCCGATGCCAATCTTTCAGGCCATATGTATCCCGATCAAAGCTTGTATCCGGCAAACAGCGTGCCAAATGTTGTAAAGCGAATCAACCAGGCGCTTCAGCGTGCTGACCAGATCGCGCATATGGAAGGTAATCATTCCACTGATTATTTCGCTCCAATTGTAGCCGATGCTGAAGCTGGCTTTGGGGGACAGCTTAATGTATTTGAATTGATGAAAGGGATGATTGAAGCGGGTGCAGCAGGTGTCCACTTTGAGGATCAGCTTTCTTCAGAGAAAAAATGCGGGCATCTGGGGGGGAAAGTACTCCTGCCGACACAAACGGCTGTACGAAACTTAATTGCGGCACGCCTTGCAGCAGATGTAATGGGGACGCCAACGGTTTTAATCGCACGTACAGATGCAGATGCAGCGGACCTGATCACCAGTGACATCGATCCGGCTGATGCTCCGTTTATTACAGGTGAACGCACATCTGAAGGCTTTTTCCAGACGAAAGCGGGCCTTGATCAAGCCATTGCACGCGGTCTTGCCTATGCGCCATATGCAGATATGATCTGGTGCGAAACATCCGAACCGAATCTGGAGGATGCACAGCGCTTTGCGGATGCCATTCATGAAAAATTCCCGGACAAATTGCTTGCGTACAACTGCTCGCCTTCCTTTAACTGGAAAGCGAAACTCGATGATGAAACCATTGAGAAATACCAAATGGAACTTGGGAAAATGGGTTACAAATTCCAGTTTGTTACACTTGCCGGCTTCCATACGTTGAATTACAGCATGTTCCAGCTTGCAAACGGATATAAAGACCGAGGAATGAGTGCTTACTCGGAACTTCAGCAGGCGGAGTTTGCAGCGGAAAAAGATGGATACACAGCGACCCGGCACCAGCGTGAAGTAGGGACTGGCTATTTTGATGCCGTGTCGATGACGGTAACGGGAGGCCAGTCTTCTACAACAGCATTGAAAGGGTCAACAGAAGAAGAACAATTTCAAACAAACTGATCAGCCACGAACAAAGGGATTTGTCTTGCATTGGGGGATGTAAAATAGATAAGAACCGCCTTCATTTTGGAGGGCGGTTCTTCTTTTTGTTCACGCGGGCTGAAATCATGGTAAAATAGACTTTGTGCAATTATTAGCGTACAAATTTTTTACGGAGGTGGATTCCATTGACGCGAATTTCAGAAGAACAAGTCCGGCACGTGGCCCATTTGGCGCGCCTTGCGGTTACGGACGAAGAAGTGCATACATTTACAGAACAGCTCGATGCGATCATTACATTTGCCGAGCAGCTGAATGAACTGGATACATCAAACGTGCAGCCGACATCACACGTTTTAAATATGAAGAATGTATTGCGGAAAGACGAATCGGCACCAGGACTAGACCGGGAAGAAGTATTGAAAAATGCACCGGATCAGCAGGACGGCCAAATTCGAGTTCCGTCCATTATCGAGTAAGGAGGAGAGACCGTGTCATTATTTGATCACAAATTAACCGAGATTCAATCGATGATCGACAAAAAAGAAGTATCGATTCCGGATCTTGTGGATGAATCATTCAAACGCATCGCCGCTGTAGACGGAGATGTAAAAGCATTTCTTGCATTAGATGAAGAGCGTGCCCGCAAGCAGGCGGAAGAAGCACAAGGTGCAGGGAAAACCGGTATTTTATCAGGGATTCCGATTGGCATAAAAGATAATATCGTTACAAAAGGACTCCGCACGACTGCTGCCAGCCAAATCCTTCACAACTTTGACCCGATTTATGATGCAACCGTGGTAAATAAGCTTCGTGAAGCCGGAACAATTACAGTCGGCAAGTTAAACATGGACGAATTTGCGATGGGCTCATCAACGGAAAACTCAAGCTTCCAAAAAACACGTAACCCATGGAATTTAGCTCACGTGCCAGGCGGTTCATCAGGCGGCTCTGCTGCGGCTGTTGCAGCAGGCGAAGTACCGTTTTCACTTGGCTCAGATACAGGCGGATCGATTCGCCAGCCGGCTTCTTTCTGCGGCGTAGTCGGCATGAAACCTACATACGGACGCGTATCCCGCTTTGGCTTGATTGCTTTTGCATCGTCTCTTGACCAGATTGGGCCTATTACACGCAACGTAGAAGACAATGCGCATCTTTTAGAAGCGATTGTCGGGGTTGATCCGTACGATTCTACTTCGGCGAATGTGCCGGCTGAAAGCTTTGCTGCCGGATTGACAGGCGACATTAAAGGCTTGCGCATTGCTGTACCGAAAGAATACCTTGGAGAAGGTGTTTCAGAAGAAGTAAGACAGTCTGTTCTTGCGGCGCTGAAAGTATTGGAAGGGCTTGGTGCTACGTGGGAAGAAGTATCTCTTCCGCATTCAAAATACGGCGTGGCTACGTACTACCTGCTCGCGTCATCTGAAGCGTCATCCAACCTGGCCCGTTTTGACGGTATCCGCTACGGCTACCGTGCAGAAGGCGCAGAAAACTTAATCGATTTATACAAAAAAACACGTGCAGAAGGCTTCGGCGACGAAGTAAAACGCCGGATTATGCTTGGTACGTTTGCGCTAAGCTCAGGCTACTACGACGCGTATTATAAAAAAGCGCAGCAAGTGCGCACACTGATTAAAAAAGACTTTGAAGATGTGTTCGCAAGCTATGACGTGATCATCGGCCCTACAACACCAACACCGGCGTTTAAAATCGGCGAAATTATCGACGATCCGTTAACAATGTACGCAAATGACATTTTAACGATTCCAGTAAACCTTGCTGGCGTACCGGGTATTTCCGTTCCATGCGGATTCGCAGAAAACGGGCTGCCGCTTGGCCTGCAGATTATTGGACGCCATTTCGATGAAAAGAACGTATACCGTGTTGCGCATGCGTACGAGCAGGCAACTGATTTCCATAAAGAAAAGCCGAAGCTGTAAAGGAGGGGACCACCTGTGCAATTTGAAACGGTGATTGGACTTGAAGTCCACGTTGAATTAAAAACAAACTCAAAAATCTTTTCGTCGGCCCCGGCCCATTTCGGCGCGGAGCCAAATACGAATACAACGGTGATTGACCTTGGATATCCAGGCGTGTTGCCGGTGATGAATGACAAAGCGGTGGAATTCGCAATGAAAGCAGCCATGGCCATCAATTGCGAAATCGCCGAGGAATCCATTTGGGACCGGAAAAATTATTTCTATCCAGACAACCCGAAAGCATACCAAATATCACAAAATGATAAACCGATCGGCGAACACGGATGGGTAGAAATCGAAGTGAACGGTGAAACAAAACGCATCGGCATCACTCGTCTTCATTTAGAAGAAGATGCGGGCAAGCTGACGCATGCCGGCAAGCATTCTCTTTGCGATTATAATCGCCAGGGAACACCGCTTGTAGAAATTGTATCCGAACCAGATATTCGCACGCCCGAAGAAGCCTATGCATTTTTAGAAAAATTAAAAGCGATTATTCAATATACAGAAGTATCCGACTGTAAAATGGAGGAAGGATCGCTTCGCTGTGACGCAAACATTTCGATCCGTCCATTTGGACAGGAAGAATTTGGGATAAGAACAGAATTAAAAAACTTAAACTCCTTTAACTTCGTGCGTAAAGGGCTTGAATATGAAGAAAAACGCCAGGCGGAAGTTGTATCTTCAGGCGGAAAAGTGGAGCAGGAAACACGCCGTTTTGATGAATCAACAGGCAAAACCGTTTTGATGCGTGTAAAAGAAGGATCAGATGATTACCGTTATTTCCCGGAACCGGATCTGCTTCCTGTTTACATTGATGACGAATGGAAAGAGCGTGTTCGCGCGTCAATTCCAGAGCTTCCGGATGCACGCAAAAAGCGTTACATGGAAGAGCTTGGACTGCCGGCGCATGACGCGAAAATTTTGACGATGTCAAAAGACATTGCCGATTTCTTTGAAGCAACGGTAGCAGCCGGTGCTGCAGCAAAGCTTGCTTCTAACTGGATGATGGGTGAAGTGCCGGCGTACTTGAACGCAGAGAACAAAGAACTGGCTCAAACAAAGCTGACACCAGAGAACCTTGCGGGTATGATTAAATTGCTTGAAGAAGGAACCATCTCTTCTAAAATCGCTAAAACCGTGTTTAAAGAAATTATTGAAAACGGCGGCGATGCCGAAGCGATCGTAAAAGAAAAAGGCCTTGTGCAAATTTCTGACGAATCAGCGCTTTTAAAATTCGTAAACGACGCTTTAGATGCGAACCCACAGTCTATTGCCGACTTTAAAGAAGGCAAGAAAAAAGCGATCGGCTTCCTTGTTGGACAAATTATGAAAGCGTCCAAAGGGCAGGCGAATCCGCAGGCGATCAATAAGCTGCTTGTAGAAGAAATTCAAAAAAGATAATAAATGATCAGACAGGATGGCGCGATTGAACTCCAATCGCGCCATTTTTGTATGTAATAGCACCGTCTTTTCAATCGAACGGTTTTCTTTTTATGTTAATTCCAACTTGACTTGTCGGATAAAATCCGTTAAAGTGTATATATCTTATAAAAATAATCGGAATTAAAACGGAGGGCCGGATAATGAGCAGAGAATATACTGTAATCCCAGGTGCTGAGTCATTTTATTTAGAAGGAAATGAAATTGGTATTGTTCTTTCCCATGGATTTATTGGTACGCCGCAAAGTGTCCGGGAGGTAGCCGAAGCATTAAACCAAAAAGGATTTTCGGTTGTTGCTCCAAGACTGAAAGGCCACGGCACGCACCAGGAAGAAATGGAAACATGCACACATGACGACTGGTATAACAGCTATTCAAACGCCTATCGCTTTTTGAAAAAGCGCGGCAAGCGTATTTTCTTAATGGGGCAGTCCATGGGCGGCACACTGACGCTTAAATTTGCAGCCGCTCATCAGGACATTGAAGGCATTATTACGATTAATGCAGCTCTTACACTGCCGTCACTTGATTACTTGCAGTATGATCCGGCTCCTCGTTTTATTCCGGAAGGGGCGCCGGATATTAAAAAAGACGGCGTCCATGAAATCACGTACGAAGAAGCACCTGTTGCTTCTGTGCGCGAGCTGCAAAAGCTCATGAAAGAGGTGCCAGGCGTACTGCACCGTGTCCGCGTGCCGGCGCTTTGCATCAAATCAGCAGTAGATCACGTCGTGCCGCCAGAAAACACATCGTTTATTTACCAGGCGATTTCATCCAAACAAAAGAAAATCGTCACACTGCGAAATTCTTACCATGTAGCCACCATGGATTATGATGCCGGCCGCATCGTGGAAGAAGCTGCTGCATTTATTGAAGAAACCATCCAAAAACAGTCGGCATTTCGAAAAGTATTGTAAAAAGCGGTCTCCGAATGGAGACCGCTTTTTTTAATTGGTTAAAATATGGGTGATCACGTTCACAGCTGCTTTAATTTCATCCTCTGTTACGGTAAGAGGCGGAAGAAGGCGGATTACATGAGTACCGGCTGTTAAAATAAGCAGGTTTTGTTCACGCGCTTTGGCTAAAAACGGCCCCGCTTCTTCATTCAGCTCAATACCTACCATTAAGCCTCTTCCTTTGAGCTTTTTAAAGATAGGCTGCTCTTTTAGTGCTTCTTCGAGCAGCGAGTGAATCAGTTCGCCTTTTTGGGTTACGTCGGCCAAAAAGGATTCGTCAAAGATGGTGTTCAATGTTTCTTTGGCCGCTGCAAGAGCCACCGGGTTGCCGCCGAATGTCGAGCCGTGTGAACCGGCAGAAAACGCTTCGGCAAGGGACGCTTTACCGATAATCGCACCGAGAGGGAAGCCGCTCGCAATTCCTTTTGCAACCGAAATAATATCCGGATTCAAGCCGATATGCTGAAAAGCAAATGGCTTTCCGGTACGGCCGATGCCTGTCTGGATTTCATCAATAATAACAAGAGAGCCATTTTGATGAGCCAGTTTTTCGGCTTGCTTTAAAAAGTCTGCATTTCCTTCATTAATACCGCCTTCACCTTGAATCACTTCAAACATAATGGCTGCGGTATTGTCATCAAGGGCAGCTGTCAAGGAATCAAGATCATTCATGGTGACATACTCAAATGATTCGAGCATGGGACCGAAGCCGGTTTTAATTTTGTCCTGGCCGGTCGCCGCCATCGTGGCAAAAGTGCGGCCATGGAATGAATCAACGAATGTAATCACTTTTGTACGGCCAGTTGATTTGCGGGCAAGCTTAATGGCTGCTTCATTTGCTTCAGCGCCGCTGTTTCCGAAAAACACAAGATCGAGCCCTGACGCGTCTGTCAGCTGCTTCGCTACTTTTTCCTGCAGCTCAATTTGAAACAAATTTGACGTATGCCAAAACTGATTCAGCTGCTCTTCAACTGCTGTTTTGACGTTGTCCGGTGCGTGGCCAAGGTTGCATACGCTGATGCCGGATGTAAAGTCTAAATATTCCTTGCCACCTTTTGCTGTTAAATAAGAGCCTTTTGCTTTGACGGGTGTAACATCCCATCTTGCATATGTAGGAAATAAATGACTCATACTGTTTCCTCCTTTTGAAATAAAGTGCCATGCCACGTTTCATTTTCGTAGAACGGTTTTTTGCCAGAGACAATATGAACATGTCCGCAGCTTTCGAGTGCTTTCAGGGCAGTATGAACTTTTGGGATCATCCCGCCGCTGATTACACCGGAATCAATAAGTTCGTTTGTTTGGGAAGCAGTGAGAGATGGAATCAGTTCACCATTTTTTAAAACACCGGGCACGTCTGTCACCATAAGAAGGTGGTCTGCCTCAAGAGTGTAAGCAGCCGCGCCTGCTGCATGGTCTGCATTCACATTCAGCACCGTTCCGTCTGGACCTTTCGCAATCGGTGTCAGAACGGGAAGGAGGCCGGCTTCAAGGAACAGCTGGAGCACTTCTTTGTTAACAGCTGTTACGTCGCCGACAAACCCGAGTTCTTCCTGGTTAATAAAGTCAGCCTGAAGGATACCCTGGTCGCTTGACTGTACACCGATAGCCGGAATACCTTGTGCTTCAAGCATACGGACCAGTTTCCGGTTCATGCTTCCGGAAAGAACAAGCTCCGCTGCCTGAAGCACTTCCTCTGACGTAACGCGCAGGCCGTTTTTAAACTCGCTTTTTACGTTCATTTTCTCGAGCATAGCGTTAATTTCCGGGCCGCCGCCGTGAACAAACACAATTTTGTATCCATCGGCGATCAGCGCGTTCATGCTGTCAAAAAAGCTTTGTGACAATTCTTTTAACACACTGCCGCCGCATTTTACGACTACTGTTTTCATCGGTCTCCTCCTCTTATGGGTACATCGGAAAGCCTTTAAGCCCCGATGTTTCTTCGAATCCAAACATAATATTTGCATTTTGAACGGCTTGTCCCGCTGCACCTTTTACAAGGTTATCGATAACGGACACGATTACAAGACGGTTCGTGCGTGTATCCACATCAACAGAAATATCACAGAAGTTTGAACCGGCTACTTCTTTAATGCCAGGGAACTGTTTCACTGGGCGGACACGGACAAATGGATCGTTTTTGTAGGTATCAGCATAAAGAGCATGTGCTTCTTCTGTTGTCATATCGCGTGTGAGCGGTGCATACATCGTTGCCATAATTCCACGGGATACCGGCAGAAGGTGGGTAGAAAACGTAATGGGGGCGGCTGATTCGCTCCACCAGGAAAGCTGCTGCTCAATTTCCGGAATGTGCTGATGTTCATTTACTTTATAAATGCGGAAGTTATCATTCATCTCCGCGAAATGAACGATCGGAGACAAGCCGCGTCCAGCACCCGATACACCGGATTTGGCATCAATAATAATATTTTTCATATCAATTACACCGTTTTGTACAGCGGGAGCAAGCCCTAAAAGCGCTGCTGTCGGATAACAGCCCGGATTGGATAGAACGGATGCCGACTTAATGTTTTCGCGGTTCCATTCTGTCAGCCCGTACACGGCATCGGCGACAAATTCTTTTGGAGCCGGGTCTTTTTTATACCACTTTTTATAATCTTCTGTTTCTTTTAAGCGAAGGTCTCCGGATAAATCGACGACTTTGGCCCGTCCGCCGGCAAGCTGGGGGGCAAGGGCAGCGGCTGCGCCGGAAGGAACCGCTAAAAATACAACGTCTGACTCCTGTTTGATCGCTTCTGTATCAATTTTCGTTAAGGGAAGCGGGCAAATCTCGGCAAGATGAGGATACTCTTCTGTAACAGGAACGCCGTCTTTGCTGGATGAATAAACAGCGTGCAGCTCAAAATGTGGATGATTGGATAAAAGGCGTATAAGTTCAATTCCTCCGTAGCCGGAAGCGCCGATGACTGATGCTTTCATGGTAAAACTCCTTTGTATTTTTATTTATAATTATTAATATTTATTAATTTATTCTTCTTCATTATAGAATTGTGCCTCCTTGAAATCAACCGATTTTGTCAAATCGGCCGTTTTTGTGCATAATGGAGGATAGGATGTTTTGAAAATCCGTAACGGAGGAACGAAAAATGAATCTGCAGGAATGGTTTGAAAAAGGACTGACACCTGAGGACTATATAAACAATATGTCGGAGCATAAAGAAAATCTTCTTTATGTATTAAAAAATTTTCACTTATCGAGCGAAGAAGCTTCTCTTATTGATAAAGTAAGCGAAGCCAATTGGCGTGTCATTGTCCTCACAGAAGACTGGTGCGGGGACGCTATGGTGAACATTCCGATTCTGCTTGCCATGGCAAAAGCAGCAAAGATGGAAGTCCGTATGCTGCACCGCGATGAAAATCTGGAGCTGATGGACCAGTATTTAACAAATGGAACATCACGGGCAATTCCTATTTTTATTTTTATAAACGAAGAAGGAGCGGAGCAGGCCGTATGGGGACCGCGTGCTCCAGCCGTGCAGGAAATGGTCACACAGTACCGTTCATCGCTGCCGCCGCGTGACCATGAAGATTTCGAGAAAAAGAGCCGTGACATGATCCAGGCATTGACAGAAACCTACCGCACGGACGAATCGATCTGGCAGGAAATATACCGCAGCATAAAAACAACGCTTGCGGAACGATTATATTAATAGCAGAAAGACTGGGATAAAGATGACGAAACGAGCACGAATTATTTACAATCCAACCTCTGGGCGCGAATTGTTCCGCAAGCATTTGCCGGAAGCGCTCGAAAAGCTTGAAAGAGCCGGATATGAAACTTCCGCGCATGCAACAACGGGAGAAGGAGATGCGACCGAAGCAGCACGAATCGCCACGGAACGGAAATTCGATGTTGTCATTGCAGCGGGCGGCGATGGAACGTTAAATGAAGTAGTGAATGGCCTGGCCGGCCAGGAGCATCGTCCGAAATTCGGCGTGATTCCAATGGGCACGACCAATGACTTCGCCCGGGCATTGCATATTCCGCGTGATATTCAAGGAGCCATCGATGTGATCACAGCCGGTGAAACCATTCCGGTGGACGTCGGGCGCATGAATGAGCGCTATTTCATTAATATTGCAGGGGGCGGCCGTTTAACAGAGCTTACGTATGAAGTGCCAAGCAAGCTGAAGACGATGCTCGGCCAGCTTGCTTATTATTTAAAAGGTATCGAGATGCTGCCTTCGATCAAGCCGACAGATATTAGAATTGAATATGATGGTGAAGTGTTTGAAGGAGAATCTCTTCTTTTTTTAATCGGGCTGACGAATTCAGTCGGCGGTTTTGAAAAGCTGGCGCCGGATTCATCTGTTAACGATGGTTTATTTACGCTGATTATCTTAAAGAAAACCAACCTGGCTGAATTTATCCGAATTGCGAGCCTTGCCCTGCGGGGAGATCATTTAAATGACCCTCATGTTATTTATACAAAAGCAAGCCGCATTCATGTTCAATCATCGGAACCGTTACTGATTAATCTTGACGGGGAGCTTGGCGGCGAGATTCCGGCTGATTTTGAAAATTTATACCGCCATCTTGACGTTTTTGCACCAATCGAAAAGCTTCGTCCACAGGACCGCATTTATTAATATGGGCTGCTTCGGTGATACCGAAGCAGCTTTTTTTATAGAAAGTATTTCGTGTATCGAAGAATCATGTTATAATTTAGTTACCTAAGTAATCAATTGGAGGATGGAATGGAAACACATGAGCTATTTCATACGATTCATCAGCTGTCTCGCACGCTGACTAAACAAGTGAATGAAACGCTGCATCCGTTCGGTCTGTACAGTGCACAGTGGGCGGTTTTATTTGTACTGAAAACAAAAGGGGCCATGCCGCAGTCTGCGCTATGTGAATACCTGGCGGTTGAAGCACCACCGATGACCCGGACGATTCAGCGCCTTGCCAGGCAGGGATACGTACAGCAGGTGCCGGGCGAAGACAAGCGGGTAAAAGTGATTCACTTAACGGACAAAGCGCATGAGGCATATCCGGAATGGGAGAAAGCCATTTTAACGATGAATGACCGCCTGCTTGAGCAGGTACCGTGGAAACAGCGTACGCTTGTTCAGCTGGTACTTCATGATTGGCTTGGAAAAATGAAAGGGGATTTGCATGAATAAACCAGCTCTATGGACAAAAGATTTTATCAGCATCTCATTAACAAACTTTTTCTTATTTATGACGTTTTATTTTCTGCTTGTCACGCTGCCCGTTTATGTATTGAACGAATTAAACAGCACGGAAAGTGAAGCAGGACTGGCCACAACCGTCTTTTTAATTTCAGCGATTTTAATCCGGTTCATTTCTGGACAATGGGTCGAGTATTTCGGCAAGAAAAAAGTATTGATCGCGTCACTTGTGATCTTTTTTGCAGCCTCGGTTTTATACCCGTTCACAAATGGACTTACAGCGCTCCTTGTGCTTCGGTTCTTCCACGGTATTGGCTTTGGGATGGCGACTACCGCAGCCGGCGCTGTCGTCGCAGATATTATTCCAAATTCGCGCCGGGGAGAGGGAATGGGCTACTATGTAATGTCCATGAACCTGGCTATGGCGATCGGCCCGTTTGCGGGGCTTGCCATTATGAACAAATGGAGTATTCAAGCGGGCTTTATCGTGTGTGCAGCGGTAGCTTTGATTGCGCTGGTGATCGGTTTGTCATTGAAAAATGAGAAAGCGGTCAGCCGGGAGCCTGCTGCACGGTTTAAGCTTGATCTGTCTCCGGGGAATTTAATTGAAAAGTCTGCTCTGCCAATCGCGCTGACCGGTACATTTTTCGCCATTGTGTATTCAGCTATTTTATCCTTTGTTTCGGTTTATGCCGAAGAGCTGCATATTGGTGCCATATCGGGCTTCTTTTTTGTTGTGTATGCGGTTGTTATTGTACTGTCCCGTCCGTTTACCGGCCGCTGGTTTGACCGTTATGGTGCCAATGCCATCGTCTATCCGTCGATTGTTGTATTCGCAGCGGGGCTGCTTTTGCTGAGCCAGGCTGGCGGAGCCGGTCTGTTTCTGATTGCAGCAGGGGTGATCGGGCTTGGCTGGGGCACTTTATTCCCTGGCTTTCAAACGATTGCCATATCAAAGGCGCGGCCTGAGAAAAAAGCGCTGGCGACAGCGACATTTTTGTCTCTTTTTGACCTTGGCATCGGCTTTGGATCCTTTGTTATGGGGGTTGTGGCATCCGGCCTCGGGTTTAAAATGCTTTATGCTGCGTGTGCGGTATACGTGCTTGCCGGTGTGATTGTTTATTATTTTGTACAAAAAAACAAAAGGGAGACAGAACAGTTTCCTCAGCTATAAACTGCCCGCCTGCCGGCATCGCTTCGTTCGATGCCGGCAGGCTTTTTTAAAATTTTCCAGATCATCCGCATGAAAAGCCGTGCCTTTTTGTTCAATGCATGGCGAATGACCATGCCAAATTGAAAATAGGTCATACGCTATAAGGAAGCTTGAATGCTGGAAAACAGAGAGGTGCAGCGGATGAAAACCATTGTTTTTATTGGTGTCAATAAATCGAGCTCCAGCAGGGAAGCTGTAAAAGCAGCCGAAAAGGCGGGATATTTTACAGTTGTTTTTACGAATCGGGAAATTCAGATGCAGCAGCGGGAAAAGTACCCGGATGTGCATCAGCTTATTTTTGCTGATATTACAAATGTAGATATGCTGGCAGAGCATATTGAAGCGCTGCAGGAGAAAGGACATGTGATTGCAGCGGTCGTAAGTTTTGTCGATCGCTGCGTGCACACGGCATCTCTTTTAGCGGATCGCTTTTGTGACAACGTGTTATCGACAGAAGCCATCTTTATTATGGAAAACAAAGAAGAAACGCGTAAACATTTTGCGCACCAGCCGTACACCCCGGCGTTTTTTCTTGTAGAGAGCGGAATACCTGTCCAGGATATGGTTGTTCCAGTCCGCTTTACTTACCCTGTTATGGTCAAATATCCGAAGTCTACAGGATCAAAGGATGTGCTCCTGTCTAAAAATAAATGGATGTTACGCCGAAATATTATCAAGCTGCGGGAAAAGTATCCTGGTGAAGATCTGATTGTGGAAGAATACATTAAAGGAGAGCAATATTTATTTGAAGTGATCGTGTACAAGGGTGAAATTATGATTGCGGCAGTAATCGAACAGGAAATTACCAAAGGACGCCGGTTTATTATCACCGGATATGGCGTCATGACTGACATTCCAGATGAGATAGAAGAAAGTGTATGGGTGATGATCGAATCAATCGTTGCTTCCCTCGATATTCAAAATGGAGCGTTTCATATTGAAGCAAGATGGACCGTTAAAGGATGGAAGCTTGTTGAGATCAATCCGAGAATTTCCGGCGGAGCGATGAACAAAATGATTGAGGCAGCATTCGGTTACAGTTTAGTAGAAGAAACACTGAAGATGCTGACGGGAGGAGCTCCTTCCTTAAAACGAAGAACCAATCGATTTGTTTTTACTCAGTATGTGATTGTGGGGCGGGAAGGGATATTAGAGAAGGTAACAGGGAAGCGTCGGGCGGAGAGCTGCCCGGGGGTTATAGAAGTGTATGTGAAACCGAAGCGGGGCACCATCCTCGTTCCGCCGCTGTCCATGGGGCACCGGTATGCATACGTAATGGCAGTAGGTGAAACGATGCAGGAAGCAAAAGCATCGGCGAAAAATGCGGCACGGGAAATTCAATTTTATTTAAGAGAAAGGTAAAAGCAACAGGCAATCTGCTGCCATGTTGTTTGGTGTGTCTTTGGGGAAAGAAACCGAGATGGGCGGTTCACCTCTTCAGGAAGCGGAATAAGCTATATAGTAAAAGCGGCTGAAGGAGGAGGCGCCATGTCCCGCAGAAGCGGTCTAGGCTTTTTTTTGCAAATATTGAAAGAACAGCAGGATCAATTAAAAGGAATGAAGACAGATATTTGCAGCAGTTTGCTGGCGAAGATTTTTGAAGCAGATACAATTCCGATTATGCTGAAAACGGACGAAGACTATTTTGAAGCGGCCGGCTCGAAAAATGATTGCCCTTTTACAACCAGGTACTTCCGCATCGAACATCTCGACGAGGAGGAAAAAACAGTGACTCTATCACTGCTTCAGCCGTTAGATGTGTGCTGCGGTACAGCAGTCTGCTTTCATGAGCTTTCTTTTTTAGAGCGGACAAATGTGTGCGTAACCGTCTGCATAGAAGGAATCAGCGCTATTCAATGCCTGGATATGGAATTGATGGTGAGAAGAACGTTTATCGAACCAAAATGGTAAGGCACTTCTCCAGCTGGTAAATAAAACAGGCTGGAGAATGCCTTCTGCTCTTTGAGCGGACAAGCATACTGGACGCTTCTTGAAAGAAGCGATTTTTTTTTATGTTTGCTACACTAAAGATAACAAAGAAGTGGAAGAAGGAATGGGGATGAATCATGTTTGGGCTTTATTAAGACCATACCGTCTTAGGATGGCTGCTGCCTGGGGACTGATGCTGCTTGAGCTCGCGGTGGAACTCGTGCTGCCGGTTTTAATGGCGAAGATGATCGATGATGGCATCGCGGCTGGAGAAATGAACGCGATTTTATTTTGGGGTAGTATCATGGTCGGGCTGTCGCTGTTTTCATTTGCTGCTGGAATTACCAATTCATTTATTGCTGCGCGGATTGGCCAAAACTATGGGTTCGATATTCGAAAGAAACTGATCGAGAAAGTGCAGTTTTTTTCGTTCGGGCAGTACGGCCACTTTGATACGTCGACATTAATTACAAGAATGACAAACGATGTGACCCAGCTGCAAAACGCTGTTTTTATGAGTCTGCGGATTATGCTGCGTGCACCGCTCATGATTCTCTTTGGCACAGTGATGGCGCTGTTTGTTCATTTTAAGCTAGCGTCGGTGCTGCTTATAACGGTGCCGGTCATGACCATCTTTATGCTGTTTATGATGCGAAAGGGAGCCGGGATGTTCCAACGCGTGCAGCTCAAGCTCGACCGTGTAAACAGCGTGATGCGTGAAAACTTGACGGGCATCCGGCTGATCCGGGCGTTTGTCCGCAACGGACATGAAACAGCGCGGTTTGAGCGGGCCGGCAAAGCACTCATGGAAAATACGATCAGCGTCATCCGCACATTTGAAAGTATTGTGCCGATTTTGATGCTTGTGATGAATGGCGGTCTTTTATTTATCCTATGGTTCGGCTTTGCCGAGCTGCAAAGCGGCACAGCGACCACCGGTGAAATTGTGGCTGTGATCAACTACGCGGCACGGATTATTATTTCACTGTCAATCCTTACGTTTATTACACTTGCGTTTGCCCGCGGCAGAGCCTCTGCTGCCCGGATCAATGAAGTATTGATGATGGAAGAGGAGCAGCATCCGGCCGTAACAGAGACTTATTCAGCAGAAGGAGATCTCTCGTTAGAAGAGATTACCTTTACATACCCGAGTGGTAAAACGCCCGTGCTTCATTCACTCTCCATGAATATTAAGAGCGGCAGCATGGCCGCTGTTCTGGGAGAAACCGGCTCTGGCAAGTCGGCACTGCTTTCTTTGATTCCGCGCTTGTATGAGCCAGAGAAAGGGCGTGTCGCCATCGGCGGCCGTGATATAAGCCGGATGGATGTCGGCCTGCTTCGGCGCCATATTGGCTTTGTTCCGCAGGAATCCCATTTGTTTACCGGATCAATTATTGATAACATTCGCTGGGGCAAGAAAGATGCGACTGATGAAGAAGTAATGGAAGCCGCTCAAAAAGCGCAAATTCATGAAACGATCGTTTCATTACCGGACGGATACCATACGGTGATCGGGCAAAAAGGCGTTACACTCTCAGGAGGACAGAAGCAGCGGCTGTCCATCGCGAGGGCGCTCGTCCGGCAGCCGGATATTTTACTGTTGGATGACAGTACGAGCGCGTTGGATGTAAAAACGGAATCCGCACTTATTGAGGCAATCACTGCCCAGCCATGCACTGTGGTGATTGTAACGCAAAAAATTTCAACTGCTGAACAAGCGGATTGTATTTTTATAATGGAAGACGGTCGAATTGCCGCTTCCGGCACACACAGGGAACTGGCACGGGCAAATGGCTTGTACAGACGCCTGCTGGAGTCGCAGGGCAGAGGAGATGGAATTCATGAAGCATCCGGGCAATAACAGGGAAGCCAAGCCGCAGATCAGCAACATGTCCGAGACGCTGAAGCGGATTGGCCGCTATTTGCTGAAAAGAAAAGGAAAACTGATGCTGACGATGGTAATGGTGGCGCTGGGCTCCGCATTAGCCCTGGCCGGCCCTTTTTTAATCGGGAAGGCGATCGATGATTATATCGCATCGGGGAATGAACGTGGACTGCTTCTGCTGCTCGCCGGCCTGGCACTGGTATATGTCAGTTATTCAGCCGTCAGCTTTCTGCAAAACTATTGGATGGTGGAAATTGCCCAACGAACCGTCTACGAGCTTCGTGACGATTTATTCCGCCATTTTCACACACTGCCGATTTCTTTTTTCGATAAGCGCCGCCATGGCGAGTTGATGAGCCGTGTCACCAATGACATCGATAATATCAGCAGTACATTGAACAGCTCCATTATTCAAGTGGCATCGGGGCTGTTGACACTCACCGGCTCCATTGTGGTGATGCTTTATTTAAGCCCGCTTTTAACCGCAGTGACTTTGCTCATTATCCCGCTGATGTTTGGCGGAATGAAATGGATCACAAGCCGCACCGGCCCGAGGTTTAAGGAGCAGCAGCGCCACCTTGGCGATTTAAACGGGTTTATTGAAGAAGCGATTTCGAGCCGGCATATCGTCAAAATGTTTTCGCGGGAAGAAGACATCATTGAAGAATTTATGGAAAAAAATGAGCGTCTGCGTGAAGCCGGTTATCTGGCACAGGCTTATTCGGGCTTTATTCCGAAATTAATGAATGTGCTGAATAACGCTGGTTTCGCTGTGATTGCTTTTGTCGGCGGTGTTCTAGCGCTGAGCGGGCAGGCAACGGTTGGTACCATTGTGATCTTTACAGAATACGCCCGCCAGTTCACGCGCCCCCTCAATGATCTGGCCAATCAATACAATACAATGCTGTCAGCGGTCGCCGGAGCGGAACGGGTATTTGATATTATGGATACGGATGAAGCGGTTGACAGGAAAAAAGGACAGACACCGCTTCTGTCGGGGGAAATAGTATTTGATGATGTCTCTTTTTCTTATGAAGAAGGAAAAAAAACATTATCTCATGTTTCATTCCACGCTTTACCGGGAGAGATGATCGCTTTGATCGGCCCGACTGGTTCAGGTAAAACGACAATTATGAATTTGCTTGTCCGGTTTTATGAGCCGGATGGGGGCAAAATTTTGTTTGACGGTATAGACAGCCGGGAAATTTCCGGAGCAGCACTGCGCAGCCAAATGGGATTTGTGCTGCAGGATACGGTACTTTTTGAAGGAACAGTGATGGAAAATATCCGCTATGGGCGGCTGAATGCGACCGATGAAGAAGTCATAGAAGCCGCCAAGCAGGCCAATGCCCATTCGTTTATTGAACGGATGCCGGACGGATACGATTCCATGCTCAAGCAGGATGGATCAGGCATCAGCCAGGGGCAGCGCCAGCTTCTGGCGATTGCCCGGGCGATTTTGGCTGATCCGGTTTTGTTGATTTTAGATGAAGCAACAAGCAGCATCGATACAATCACTGAATTGCATATTCAGGAAGCGCTCGGCCGCTTGATGAAAGGACGGACCAGCTTCGTCATCGCCCACCGGCTGAATACAATCCGCCGTGCCGATCAAGTGATCCGGCTGAAAAACGGCGGTATTCAAGCAATTGGCTCATATGAAGAGGTTGTAGCAGCTGCCCGATAAAAAGCACCCCCTCAGACTGTTGGCAAACGCCCGCTTTCTTACTTTGTCTACAACCAAAAAGCACCGCCTTTTAAGGCGGTGCTTTTGATTTCTATTACAGCTCCAGCGTTTGCGGCGGCTGTCCTTTTTTATTCATGAGCCGGATTTGCTCAGGGATAACCTTTAAAATCAATAACTTCGGATCCTCCGGCCCTTCAAACCATGACTCTAAATGTTCATTCCATACTTTTTTCTTTAAGCTTTCATCGTCAGACTCGGTCACTTTTCCTTCGATTTCAACATATTCATCGCCGATTCCCTCGCCGTTATAGCCAAGCAGAATATGAGTATATGGGTTCTGCTCGATATCTTCTGTTTTATGAGTGTCTTTGCTTGTGGCCGTGTACAGTGTTAAATTGTCATTAAAAAAAGTCATATAGCGTGAACGCGGCTTGTTATCATGAATAGTGGCCATCGTTCCCACAAGGTTGTTGTCGATAATTGAGGCAATTTGATCTTTTAGTGAACTCATTTTCAATCACTCCTTATATGGATTACTATTCCACTTTCCGCCGGTTCTAAACAAAAAAAAGAACATCCAGGGAGGATCTTCTTTGAGACTGTCGATAAAGTCATTAGTCTTTTTTATGAAAGCTTTCACTGCTAAAAACGGGCAGGTGTCTTTTCAGGAGACAGTCTTCTTAAAAAGAGCCGATAGGGGAAGCCGGCCGAACTTCGCGCCCCTTAGGGCAGTGCAGGAGCCTCCTCGGCGCACGCGCCTGCGGGGTCTCCTGACTCACTGTGCATCCCGCAGGAGTCTTCGTCCGGCCGAAGTGTATCTGTCAGGTTGTTCATTTTTGTACAACCGCCTTATCGGCTCTCATCCCAACCGCGCGCACTCCTTACATGAAGAAGAAACAAAGAGGTTCTTTGGCAAAAGATTTTATTTGCCTGCAATCTAAAAGAACATCCAACAAGGATGTTCTTTTTTAATCACTCAGGCTGGGATTTAACTAAAATCTTTATATGATTTTTTTCCTTCACCAGTGCTTCAAACCCTTCTGTTACCACATCGTCAAGCGATATGCGTTTTGTTACCAGCTTTTCCGCCTGAAAATAGCCTTGCTGCATAAGCTCCATAACGGCCGGGAAAATATCACGATAGGCGATAATGCCTTTTACAGTCCGTTCCTGCAGTACAACATTATTTGGCTGCACAGACGCCTCGGATTCCCAAATAGAAACAATGACGGTTTCTCCTTCAAATGTTGTAGCGTCAATCGCCTGCTGGAGAACAACCGGCACACCGGTAACTTCAAATGCCACATCTACGCCGCCGTCTGTCAGCTCCTGAAGACGCTCTACGACATTTTCCTCTTTCGGATTAATCACATCGCGTGCTCCCAGCTCTCTTGCTTTTGCTGCCCGTTCAGGAGAAAGCTCAACGGCATAAATTTCGGATGCACCTGCTGCCCGGAGCGCTTCGATCACAAGCAGGCCAATAGGACCCGCGCCGAAAACCGCCGCTTTATCACCCGCTTTTAATTTGCTCAGGCGGACTGCGTGAAGAGCGACCGCCGCCGGTTCAACGAGTGCGCCCTGCTCGAAAGAAAGGCCGTCCGGCATTTTATGTACCATATGTTCATCTACCACTGTATATTCAGCAAACCCGCCGCCTCCTCCAGACAATCCATGAAAGCCGAGGTGTTTACACAAGTTGTATTTTCCTTTTTTACACGCTGCACATTCACCGCAGGAAAGAATAGGCTCCACCACAACCGGATCGCCCGGCTGAATACGTGTGACGCCTGCACCTACCTCGATAACCCTGCCGGAAAACTCATGTCCCATTACAATCGGTGCTTTATCCTGGCTGACGTAATGCGGCTCATTCACCGGTACAAAAATAGGCCCTGCAGCGTATTCATGCAAATCACTGCCACAAATACCTGTCCATTCTACTTGAATCTTTACTTTTCCAGGCGCTGTTACCGGTTCATCAATAGTTTCAACACGGATATCTTTTGCCTCATACCAACGTAAAGCTTTCATACGTAAAACCTCCTGATAAAGTATTTGCTTGCACTATTATTCTATCATTTTCCAGAAGGAGTGACGAATACGAGCAGATTATAGAAAGTGAGAGGATAAAAAGTCATAAACGTTTTTACCGATCAAGGAGACTGTCACGATAATAAACAAAAGCCTTACATACGAGGTGCCTTTTTGAATCGCAAATTTTGATCCGACCAATGCGCCGAGGATCATGCCGCCGCCCATTACAAGGCCGTACGTAACATACACCATATCAGTCAGCAGGAAAAGCAGCAGAGCCGCAATGTTGCTGCCAAAGTTCAAAAGCTTCGCGTTGCCGGCAGACTGTATAAAGTCAAAACCAAGCAGTAAAAAAGCAAACAGCATAAACGAACCGGTACCGGCGCCAAGAAAGCCATCATAAAAACCGATCACCAAAATAGCCGACGCAAACAGAACCGCTCTTTTTCCGCTGCCTTTTTGATAGGTGGAGACGCTGCCCCAGTCCTTTTTAAAAACTGTATAAACCGCTACCGCAGTCAGCAGAATAAGGATAAGCGGCTTTAACAAATCAGGCGAAACATGCTGAACGGTAAGCGCACCGAGAATAGAGCCGATAAACGCAAGGGGAAACAGCCGGCCCGCCAGGCGGAAATCCACTTTTCCCGCCCGTACGAACGCAATTGTACTTGTGAGCGCCCCCATTGTGCTGGCTAGTTTATTCGTAGCGACCGCTGTGGCTGGCGGAAGCCCTGCTGCAAGCAATACTGGAATTGAAATCAAGCCGCCGCCTCCTACAACTGCATCAATAAAGGCGGCTAAAAAGCCGAAAAAGAAAAGCATGATAATAACCGACTCATTCAATGATCTCATCTCCTGTTATATAGTTACTACTGTAATAGTAACTAATATTTTTTCGATTGTAAACATGGTATGATGGACTCAACAAGCAGCCATGGAGGAGAACATGAACGGAATTATCGAGAAAATGCAGGAGATAGGCTTTAACCAGTATGAATCCCAGGCGTATGTGACGCTTGTTAAATGCGGTACTTCAACAGCATATCAAGTGAGTAAAGAATCCGGTATTCCGCGGGCGCGGGTATACGACGTATTAAAAAGCTTAGCTGTGCAAGGAGTTGTGATTCAGGAGAAGAGCGGCAAGAGCACGCTTTATTCACCGCTCCCGGTAGACGTCTTTTTAGCATCCATTCAATCAAAGTGGGAAGCGACGTTTTCATCAGTCGGTGAATCATTAAAAGCGCTCGAGATCGTGCAGCCAAATCCGGATAACCGGGTTGCTTCCATTCAGGGGAGCGAGCCAATTCTGGCGTTTTGTGAAACCATGCTACAAAAAGCGGAGCGGAAAGTGATTCTTTCCATGTGGAGCGGAATGTATGAAATGCTTGAACCGCTCTTGAAGAAAGCGGCACATCGTTGTAAGATGAAAGGTATCGTTTTTCAAGTAGAGCAGCCAATCAGTGGACTCGATGTGCACCGCAAGACAAGCTTTGTTGAAGAAATCGGGCAGAATAAATGGTTTATTCTATCAATTGATGGCAGGGAAATGCTGTATGGACCGTCTGTTGAGCAGCGGGATACCGCGTTTTACACGGATGATCCGGTTCATATTTACTTACTGGAAAACTACGTCTGGCACGATATTTTAGTGAATCGTCTTGTAAGGGAAAAAGAAATGGAAAAATGGATTTCAGCTGAGCGGGAATCGTTTTTCAAATAGAAAGAGGAGAGTAATTGTGGCAAAGATTCAAGCTCCGGTTCAAAAAGGCGATATCGTTCATGTAACGGTGGCTGATTTGACGCATGAAGGAAAAGGAGTAGCCAAAATTGACGGCTATCCATTATTTATAGAAGGTGTTCTGCCGGGAGAAACAGGAGAAATTCAAGTAACTAAATTAAACAAGGGGTACGGGTTTGCCAAGCTGGTCCGGCTCGATCAAGCATCAAAAGAGCGGGTGGAGCCGCCTTGTCCGGTCTATGATGAGTGTGGCGGCTGCCAGATGCAGCACTTATCCTATGCAGGGCAGCTGGATATGAAATACAACCAGGTACGCAATGTGATTGACCGGATCGCCAAGCTTCCGGACGTGCCGGTACATCCGGTGCTCGGCTTGGAGGATCCGTGGCGCTACCGGAATAAAGCGCAGGTGCCGGTCGGTCTGTCGCCTGAGGGGCAGATTGTCGCTGGTTTCTATAAAAAGCGTTCGCATGACATTATTGATATGACAGAATGCTTGATCCAGCATACAGAAAGTGACGCAATCATTCAAAAAGTAAAAGATGTTTGTGCGGCGAACGGCGTTATGCCTTATGATGAAGGCCGCCATAAAGGTGTGCTCCGTCACGTAATGGCGCGAATCGGCTATCAAACCGGCGAAAAAATGGCTGTGCTGATCACACGCACCAATGAGCTGCCGAACCAGGAGGCCATTATAGAGGGGATTCGCCAGGCTGTTCCAGATATTACGTCGATTGTACAAAATGTAAATCCGGATAAAACAAACGTTATTTTCGGTTCCACAACGCGGACGCTCTTTGGAGAAGATGTGATTTATGATACGATCGGCGGCATCCGATTTGCCATTTCCGCCCGGTCGTTTTATCAAGTAAATCCGGTTCAAACAGAAGTGCTTTACAATAAAGCACTTGAGTATGCCGGATTGACTGGTGAGGAAACCGTGATCGACGCTTATTGCGGTATCGGCACGATCTCCCTGTTTCTTGCGCAAAAAGCAAAGCAGGTGTACGGGGTTGAAATTGTACCGCAGGCCATTGAAGACGCCGAGCAAAATGCAGAGCTCAACGGCATTACAAACGCTCATTTTGAAGCGGGAAAAGCAGAGGAAGTGATCCCGGCCTGGTATAAGCAGGGCATCAAGCCGGATGTAATCGTTGTAGACCCGCCTCGTAAAGGCTGCGACGAGGCACTGCTTGACACGATTTTAAAAATGAAGCCGAAACGGGTTGTGTACGTGTCTTGTAACCCGGGTACACTCGCACGGGATCTTCGTGTACTTGAAGACGGCGGCTTTCAAACACGTGAAGTGCAGCCAGTGGATATGTTCCCGCAGACGGTCCATGTCGAGGCCGTAGCAGTATTAGAATTAAGATAACAAAACATAAAAAGCAGGGAAGAGGTCAATTGGCCGTATTCCCTGCTTTTTTGATTTTGTCATGCCATATAAGATGCGTATTATTTCTAGGTCAAAAGATACCATTTTAAGTCTGAAACTATATGTTAAATTATGTTAAAAAAACAAAAGGTACGATCGTTGTTCATTAATAAAATTTTCGAAAATCAATATTTACAAGCATTAAAGTATTCATTTCATTTTATTAAAGTATACATTTTTTTGTAAAACTATTTACGAATTTTGCTTCATTTATTATACTGAAAAATAGATAAAAAGAACTAATTGTTGGGTTCTTAGGAATTAAATGGTCTGCGTTAAATCTTTTTACCTGTAGCAGTCGTTTGGACGCATGAGCATCTGGATGTTTATTACAATTTTCATATCCTCCGATAATAGCAAACTTATTGAAAAATAAGGACGCAAAGCCACAGACCTAAAACCAAGTGTTAAGGCAGCCAGGCTGCCGAAGAAGATGGACGCATCTTTAAACAAGATGCTTTTTTTAGCATGTATGTAAGGATAATCCACCTTTTTTAAGGTGGACTTTTTCTTTACGTGCGTTATTGGAGGTAATCGTACCCACATACATTTTAACTAGAAAGGATTACATACATTATGATGATTTTAAACGAACAAATTCTGTCTCCTTTACTGAAACAAACACTGGAACATTTACAGATTCCGGTTTTAAAGGAGGCGGACCCTGTGAACTGCATGGCGTTTTTCGATTCGCTGACGAAAGAACAGCGGCTGCTGACCAACTCAGAAAGCGGGCTGTCTCTTCTAGATACTTATTGTCCGGACAGTAATGAGAATCAGTGGTCAAAGCTGTTTAAAAACAAAGGACAGCTGCGCGCTCTTTTGTCTCAAATGTACCCTGACTATTTTTATCAAGTGGTAACGGCTGATAACCTGCTCAGCCTGCCGGTCGAGAAAATTCCGTTTCCTGTCGTGCTGAAGCCTACCTTTGGCTACTCGAGCGTAGGGGTTTATAAAGTAAAGCGGAAAGAAGAGTGGGAAAAAGCGATCCATCAGTTTGAAGCGGACGTATTGCTTTCGGAAGAAATATACGACCCGTCGGTTGTTAATCAAAAAACGCTTCTTATTGAAAAGTGGATTCAGGGAGAAGAATACGCAGTTGACGGATACTATGATGAGCAGGGAAATCCAGTCGTTTTAAGCGTCTTTAAGCGGCTTTTCAAAGATGAATACGATACATCGGACCGCATTTACTATACATCTAAACAAGTGATTCAAGAAATTTATGAGCAGGCTTATTCTTTTATGGCTGAGCTGCAAAAGCTGGTCCCATTACAAAACTACCCGATCCATTTTGAAATTAGAAAGCAGGGAGAAATCGTTATTCCTATTGAGATTAATCCACTCCGGTTTGCAGGAGCAGGTACGACAGACCTCGGTTACTATGCTTACGGACATAATATCTATGAGCAGTATTTCACGCAGCAAAAACCGGATTGGAAGCAGATTATCGAGGATATGGATGATTCTATTTACAGCTTTTGCTGTGCGGAAATTCCGCTCGCCTTGTCACGGGGATTAGTAAAAGCTGTTGATCATGAAGCGTTTCAAAAGGAATTTGAGCATATTTTAGAATACCGTCCGATTCAGGCTGCTCACGATCGGACATTTGCCATTGTGTTTTTCAAAAGCGATAACTTAGACGAAAATCATTATATCCTTCAACTGGACTTGGAACCTTTTATTGACATGCAAGAACTTAAAAACCGCGAAATGGAGCAAGTATTGTGAAATTATCAATCATACGTCCTAAAAAGTCTCTTAAATCTCAATTAACACTTGGTTTTTTGGTACCGTTTGTAGCTTTTTCATTAGTGATTTGCTTATTTTTTATTAACTTATTAAATACGATTCTAGATGATCATGTGCTCTCCCAATTTAATCATCGTCTTGAAGAAAACGGAACGGCTTTGGCCCGGACACTTTCTTCACAGGAGATAGAGGACGCCATACAACGTCCAGAAAAAAGCGGCTCGCTATTAAAATCCGCTTTAGATGATTTTATAAAAGAGCGTGAAGGCATTGAATATGTATATGTATTAACAAGCCAGGATAACAAGGATTATATTGTGGCCCTCAACGGCAGTGATGAATATATGAAAGAATCGCCGTTTACGCCTGAACAGGAGAAAGCTTTCACAGAAGAACACGCCGTAGTAAGTTCGATTTACACGGATCAATGGGGCGTTCATAAATCCTTTTTTATACCGATAGAAGGAACGGACACCATTGTCGGCGTTGACATGGATGCATCGTTTATCCATTCGTTAGAACAGAAAGCTCTTTTCTACCCGCTGCTGTTTTTAGTTTTATCCGTATTACTTGGAACCGGCTCTGCTATTTGGCTGGGCAGTCGGATTTCGTCTCCCATCAAACGGCTGGCTGGTTTCACCCAAGAAATTGCAGACGGGAATTTGCGTAATCCGATCCGCCTCGACCGGGAAGACGAAATTGGCATGCTTGCCGGCAGCTTTGAGAGCATGCGCCGCCAGTTAAATGCAGTTATTCAAAATGTGCATGAAAAAGCCGAAGATTTGAGCCAGTCAGGGAATACACTGTTTGCGTCGTTTCAGGAATTAACAGAAGCATCGGATCAGATTGCCAGCAGCACCCAGACAGAAGCAATGGGAGCGGAAGACCGTTCCCGCCATTTGGAATCTCTTTCTAACCTCATGCTGGATATGACTGAAGCAGTCGAGCAGATGAATAAGGAAACAGGCCAAATTAAAGAGATGGCAACAGAAACGAGTCATTTGTCTCAAAGTGGTTCGCAGCAGGTAGAAACGATTTCGAGCCAGATTCAGTCGATCAAACAGAATGGACTGGTCTCGCAGGAGAACTTGTCTGATTTAAACAGCAAGCTGACCCGTATCAGCGAAATTGTCGAATTAATACGTAACGTCTCCGCTCAAACTAATTTGCTGTCACTGAATGCAGCGATTGAAGCTGCCCGCGCAGGCGAAGCAGGAAAAGGATTCGCTGTTGTTGCCCAGGAGATTCAAAAGCTGGCTCAGCAAACGGCTGCTTCAGCGCAGGACATTACGGCAACAGTAGAGGAAATTAATAAACAAACTAATAAAGTATTAACGCTGAATGAAACGAATGTAGAAGATATGATGAAAGGCGTCGACATGATTGAAGACAGCGGCAAGCTGTTTTCAAAGATCTTCCAAGCGGTTGAAGAGCTGGAAACAAGATCAGAACGAATTTTTACAAATTCCCGCCTTGTTTCTAACGCATCAGAGGAAGCATTAACGGCCATCCAGGAAATCAGTGCAATTTCAGAGCAGGGAACAGCGATTACGCAGGAAATTGCTGCATCGGCTCAGCAGCAAAACCAGGTTGTTGAAACGGCCCAGCAGCAAAGCGGCAAGCTGAGAGAAGTCGCCTATATTTTACAGGAAATGGTCAGTCGATTTGAAACCTTGCAGGAAACCGATTCAGAGCGGCCGACCCGCACTGGTGTAAAGCAATAAAGAGATCAAGAACCGAAAATCCATCCAGCGATTTTCGGTTCTTTTTATGTAATGATGAGGAAAAAGTCTGCCCACGCAAAACAAGCCTTCGTTAATAAAATACAAGTGGAGGTGAAATGGATGGTGATGGTCGGCATGCTGGATTTGGCAGGGCCTGAAAAGCATTTGAAAGCTTATCCTTTTGCTGCGGTAGCAAAAGCGGAGGGGATTGGCTTTTTTTATTTTCAGCCCCAGGATGTAGACTTAGAAACGAAGACGATACGGGGTAAGTTTTATGAAGATGGACAATGGATTGAAAAGCAAACGACTTTTCCGGATGTGGTTTATAATGCAAACGGCCATGTGAAATCGGAAGAAGAACAATTGATCATTGAAGCGTTAAAAGCGCTTATTCCATTTACAAGCTGGTCTGTTGGAAATAAAATGAAAGTTTTTAATAAATTAAGCAAGTCGGCTTTATTCTCTCGCTATCTTCCAGATACGATGGAAGTGAAGGAAGTGGAAGCAGCAATTGATTTTATTCATAAAAAAGAGCAGGTAATCTTAAAGCCGCGAAATGGGCGAAAAGGAAAGGGTATTATCTATGTAAGGCGGATGGAAGACGAATATGAGGTCAGGGGGGACAACGAACAGCAACGGATGTCGAGACGTATGCTGTCTTCCTTATTAACGGACAAAATCCCGGAAAAGTACATTATTCAAACGTTCATTCAATGCAGAAACCAGGCAGGCCTCGTGTATGATTTAAGACTGCATGTGCAAAAAGATGGAACCGGCAGGTGGACAGTTTGCTCGATTTATCCTCGTATTGCGCCTCCCAATAGTGTGAAAGCTAATATTAGCAGCGGGGGCGCTGCCTTGTATATTACGCCTTTTTTAAAGCAGGAGTTTGGCGAAGATTACTTTAATATGCAGCGGTATTTAGAGGTTTTTGCCATATCGATCTCCAAGGAAATGGATAAACTTTATAGACGTTCATTTGATGAGCTTGGTATTGATATAGGAATTGACAGCAGCGGCAAGGTTTGGCTGTATGAGATAAACTGGCACCCGGGGGCTCCTCCTGCTTTTTATCTTGAATTAGACGTGGTAAAAAATTCTTTAGCATACTGTTGTTATCTTGCACATGCGAGCGGTGCCCTACTTTCCTTGAAGTCTGTGAAGATGGATAAACAACGGTAATATGAAATCCTTCGGCAGTTTTGAAACCACATTCATTTTTCCGCAGCACGGCTAATCAAAAAGAACGAAAGAACTGAAAATCAGATTGTTGATTTTCAGTTCTTTCTTGACCAGGGAAAATTCAGGAAAATGGTTTAGATATTTTATGTAAAAGGTGAGAAATAAAGGGATGATCGTTCAATTTTCTCGATCCCGGAGATATGTACTCATAGCAACGAAAGCATAAATAACAAAGAAGGAACACACCTGTATTTAAGGCTTCTTTTTAAGCAGGCAAACGAAGCAGTTCGCCTTGGTCTGTCAGCTTAAAATCGTGAAAGAGAAGAAGTGCCTGCTTTTGAAGGTCTGTCAAGCTTTCCTGGTCATAGGCACATACGCATGAGATGCCCGTTTCTTTTAAAAGCGCGTGTGCGTTACGTTCAAATTCTTCCAGCTGAGCAGAGAAGCCGGTTTGTTTGTTCCACTCTATATGTGACCAGATTCTCTCGGCATAATGATAAATATGTTCTTTATGCTTTTCATTAAAAAAATGATGCTGGGATGGATCTTTCGGATTGAAGATAATAGAAAAAAATTCGAAGTTATTTTGAAAAAGAATGTCATTCATTTGGCTGGCGGACAAAAGAGGCTGCAGGCGGGCTTCAATCAGCCGGCGAAAACGGTCATTCTCAATAACAAGCGTGCGTTTTCCAAGCTGAATGCTCGTTAAAATATAAGCTGCAGCATGGTCAATATAAGCATCAATTTCCTGGAAAAGATAAAATACATGGGCATTTGGGATAGATTCGAACAAGCTGGTTGTTTCTATTTTAGGTTGAACAAGCATATTTTTGTCCCTTCTGCGTTTAAATTAAAATCATTACTTTTGTTTGGATATCGAGATTTTAACATGGGAAAAAAGACATAAACAACTTTAAATACGCTTTTGTAACAGAAAAAGATTCGAAATTGGACACGCTCTTAGACAAAAACTATAATGGGATTACTGTATAAAAAACACGTACTTACTACAAAGGGGCATCATAGATGGCAGCGAATCCACATATTACAATTGGCGGGCTTGAATTTGAGTGGGATTTGGAAAAAGGCAGGTTTATATTTGAAAGAGAAGATGCTGTCCTGTTTTGGATTTCTTCCGCGATGAGAACATTTTTTGATACCATTGAAGAAATTTCTGGTGAAGAAGCATCAAACCTTGTGTTTGAAACAACCGGTTTTCGGCAGGGACTGGTTGTAGGGCAGTATTTTGAAAAAATAAAAGATGTGAATGCGGCACAGGCAGCAGAGTTGATTACCAACACGTACGCATCGGCGGGCTGGGGACGAACGACGATCCAGGATTTGAACTTTGAAGCGAAAACGTTGACCGCTTTTATAAAAGACAGCTGGGAATACAAAATCAACAAAGCACAGGCAAAAAGGCAGGGCGGTAACTATCTTCCTGCTCATTATGCCGGTATTTTCACAGGGCTGTTTGGAGAAAACATCTGGTATGAAGTCGTGCAGGACCAGCTGGATGGGCATGAGCACAGCATTATTAAATATTTTCCATCGGACGTAACCATCTCCAATAATATTCACGAGCTGGCTCGTAAAAAAGAAGCGGAGGAAATTCTTCGGCTGGAAACTATTGTCGAAGAAAAAACAAAAGAGCTGAAAGAATTGGTCAGACAGCTGTCCTCGCCGATTATTCCTGTTCTTGAAGGAATCGTGGTCGTACCGCTTATTGGCAAATATGATGAAGACCGCTCAGAAGAGCTTGTGGTCAAAACGCTCAACAACCTTCCAGCCCATAAAGCAAACTATCTTGTCCTGGATTTAACAGGACTCGATAAAGACATCAGCGGCCATACCGTCAGCTTGATTGAGAAAATTGGCTCTGCCGCTTCCTTGATTGGGACTGAGACAATTCTTGTCGGTATTTCCCCGGAACTTGGCATGGTTATTTCACAGTCAACAATCAACTTGTCTCGATTTGATTGCTTTCAAACACTGCAGCACGGCATTTATTTTGCGCTGGCGCAGCATGGCCGAAAAATCGTTTAACCAGAAAAAAGCGGCGCTTCTTTTGAAGCGCCGCTTTTTTTGGTTAAAATCCTCTTCCTAAAGAAGGGCATAAAAGCGTTCGAACGGGGCACAATTTGGATAATGAGTTCATTGGGGAGGAAGACATGATGAATGCACAGGAAAATACACTATCCATCTTTGCCCTGGGCGGCGTAAATGAAATCGGGAAAAACATGTATGCCGTTCAGTATGCGGATGATATTGTTTTGATTGACTGCGGCTCGAAGTTCCCGGACGAAAGTTTATTAGGCATTGATTTAATTATCCCGGATATTACGTATTTACGCGAAAACGAAGAGAAAATTCGAGGGCTCGTGGTAACGCATGGACACGAAGATCATATCGGGGGCATCCCGTATTTTTTGAAACAGCTGAATGTGCCCATTTATGCGACACGCCTGACAATCGGCTTGATCGAAATTAAGCTGAAGGAGCACGGGCTGCTCGGCGATACCAAGCTGACACCGATTCATTCTGATTCAACCATTGAACTTGGAACCATCCGTCTGACCTTTTTTAAAACAAACCATAGTATCCCGGACTGCTTGGGCGCTGCGTTTCACACGCCGGAAGGAACGGTCGTACATACGGGGGACTTTAAGTTTGATTTGACGCCGGTCAATGATCAGTATCCGGATATTCATAAAATGGCGGGGCTTGGCCAAAACGGGGTGCTTGCTCTTTTATCAGAGAGCACGAACGCAGAGCGGCCGGGGTTTACGCCGTCTGAAAAGCATGTTGGACGGCATATTGAAGAAGCATTCAGTAAAGCACAGGGAAAAGTGTTTATTGCCACATTTGCTTCTAATGTTCATCGTGTGCAGCAGGTAGTGGATGCAGCAAGGAAAACAAACCGCAAGCTTGCACTGTTAGGGCGGAGTATGGTGAATGTCGTGTCGGTCGCCATTGACCTTGGCTATTTAGATATTCCGGATGATATGCTCATTGATGTAGAGGAAATCCACGACTTGGATCCAGAAAACGTAGCAATTCTTTGTACGGGAAGCCAGGGAGAGCCGATGGCAGCTTTGTCCCGACTGTCCAATTCAAAATACCGGCAGGTGGAAATCTACCCGGGAGACACAGTCATCTTGTCTTCATCGCCAATTCCGGGAAATGAACGAAATGTCGCACGCATTATTGATAATTTGTTCCGTCTTGGCGCTCATGTTATTTATGGATCAGGAGCGGCGACAGGGATGCACGTATCCGGCCATGGCTGTCAGGAAGAACTAAAGCTTATGCTGACTTTGATGAAGCCGAAGTACTTTATCCCGATTCATGGCGAATTCAGAATGCTGCAGCAGCACCGGCTGCTGGCTGAGTCTGTCGGTGTCCAGCGGGAGAATATTTTTGTGGTAAACAACGGAGATGTTGTAGATATCAACCAGTCTGAAGCCCGTCAGACACGGAGAATCCCGGCTGGAAACATTTTTGTGGATGGTCTTGGGATTGGGGATGTTGGCGATATTGTACTGCGCGACCGCAAACAGCTTTCCGAGGACGGCATGCTTGTGATTGTGATTACTTTAAGCAAAGCGGAAAACAAAATTGTCTCAGGACCTGATACGATTTCACGCGGGTTTGTGTATGCCCGCCAGTCAGAGGATTTATTGAATGAAGTAAACCAGATTGCAGCAAGTACGATTCAACGGTTGCAGGAAGCTGAAGTGACCCAATGGAAAGTGATGAAGCAAAACTTAAAAGAAACGGTTGGGAAGTTTTTGTACGCTCAAACAAAAAGGCGTCCGATGATTGTCCCTATTATTATTGAAGTGTAAAAAACATCCCCGGCAGAAAACCGGGGATGTTTTTATTGAATGTAACGGCGTGCGCCTGCATACTCCTGTTTGTATGGAGCAGTATTCATGGAAATAATTTCAATCCGCTTGCCGGCTTTTGGAGCATGGATCATCTGGCCGCTGCCGGCATACATGGCGACATGATGAACACGTCCTTTGCCATTATTATAAGCAAAAAACAGCAGGTCGCCTGGCTGAAGAGCGGATTTTGCCACTGCTTTGCCCGCTTTTGCCTGTTCGGACGCATCACGTGGAATGCTGATGCCGTGATACCGGTAAACCGAAGAAGTGAATCCTGAACAGTCAAAGCCGTAAGCCGACATCCCCGACCATAAATATGGAAGGCCGAGAAACTGTTTTCCTGTTGCCAAAAGCGTAGACCCGGTTGGTTTCGGAATGTTTGGAACTGCATCAAGCACCCGGATGTCGCTTTTCTTAAGCCATTTGGCGCCATTTGCCGGAGTCATAACTTGTACCCAGTTCGTTTCTGATTTAATAATCGGCAGTTCTGTATTAAAGCTGATTTCCATAAACGACTGTTTCTTATCATGAAACAAAAAAGCGGTCTTGGATTTTACCCATGCCGTCTGGCAGCCCTCGTAAGCAGCAGGCTGTGTGGTAAGTTGTGATTTAGGCAGCCAGCCTGGATAACCTTTACTGTTTTTGGACGTGAGCTGATCTTTCACAGCTACTTGTGCCCAGCTGCCGCTTGTTTTAAGCACAGTGACTTCCTGGCCATACAAGGCCTGTGTTTCTGCCCTTCCAGTAAGCCAAAGACGGTCTTTCACAGTGGACATGTTCGCTGTCCAGTCCCGCATGTTGACAGGATTTGAGAGGGACGGCTGATCTATCTTTCGTTTTGCACTCGTATCTTTCCAGAGCGTGGCAACAGATACATTAATATATGTTTTGCTGGCGGCTTTTTTTGTATAACAAGCAGTGGCAGGTTCAGCGGCTTTTGCAGCGGGAGATACGAGTGATAAAGCCATTACGCAAAGCATGATCGCTATCATCACCTTTTTGAAGGTCATATCTTAAAGCTCCTCTATTATATGGTATTTGTTGTCATGACTATATCATGATTTAAGAGAGTTGTTAATAGAATTTTTGTGTCAATATGCCCACGTCAGAGCATTTAAGATTATTCATAGTATATGTACCTCAGACAGAGAGGTTGAATGGAAATTGACTGATAGGCGCCTGCATCATGTATAATAGAGATGATTAAAAAGGAGGCGTTTGTATGGGAAAACAGTTACCAGTAGCAGAACAGGTGCTTCTTGCTTATTACGTACAGTATTATTTAGAGAACAAGCCGGATGTCATGTACGAGCTGCATGAACGGATGAGTGAGAATATGAAGCCGGCGGTTTATGAGATTGCCATGAACGACTTGTTTGACCAGGGGCTTATTAATGGCCTGGCAAAAATCCGTCATTACTATGAAACGGACGGGCATGTAATCAAGCCGATGATTACAAATGAAGGCATTTTATATATTAATAACATACTCAATATTCAGTCGTATGCAAGTGATGATAATAAACTTCAATATGTGCAAAATAGTTTGTCTACAAGCGGCCTCGAGCTGTCTGTTCCGGTTATTGCCGACTATATCCAGGAAGCAGCTGCCCGAAAATAATGCGAGAGTGTAGACAAACTAAGAAAGCAGGCTGATTGAAAACGCCTGTCTTTCCAGGAACGCCGCCGGCTGGGAAGCGGAGTGCCCTTTTCGGGGTCATGAGCATTCGCAGACGGCAAGTGACGCCGAAAGCGGGCGTTTGCGGGCAGCCTAAAACCTCTTTCAAAGAGGTTTTTTTTGTAGAAGTTCAAGCAGATAGAAAAGAGGATTAAAACGTGAAAAGAAAGGTGACACTGATTCTATGTTCAGCCGCAGCTTTCGTTCTGTCAGCCTGCAGCTTAGAAGATGTGAACGATGTTCTTGAAGTAACAGAAGATGTATTAACAGCGATTGAACAAGAAAATGAGCAAACAGAAACGAATATCGATGAGGCAGAGGAGCCGGTTAATGAAGCAGGCAGCATTCTAAAAACAAAAGGAGTAATGGAGCCGATACCGGCAAAGCTCGTCCGCCCGGTTGACGGTGACACCGCTGTGTTTGCTTTTGACGCGGACCGTGACGGGAAAGAAGAAGAATTCAGTGCCCGGTTTCTGCTTATTGATACACCAGAAACCCGTCATCCGCAGCTGGGCAGGCAGCCGCTCGGTGAGGAAGCAAAGGAGCGGACTGCAGAATTGCTCAAAGGCGGAGATATTACGATCGAATTTGATATTGGACAGCGTCTGGACAAGTACAATCGAATATTAGTGTATGTCTATGTGAATGGAAGAAGCGTACAGGAAACGCTTCTTGAAGAGGGGTTGGCGCGAGTGGCTTATGTATATCCGCCAAATACACGCTATCTGGATGAGTTTGAAGCGAAACAAGAAATAGCCAAGAAAAAGAAAAAAGGTATCTGGTCTATGGATGACTATGTGACCGAGCGTGGATTCAATTCAAAATAAGGGAGGAAGCAGAATGATTCACCTGTGGGAAGAAGAAATTCCTTTTAAGCTTGAGGGAGAGGAAACACCTTCTATGATGGCTTATCCAGCTGGGGATAGTACAGCGCCGGCTATGCTGATTTTTCCGGGAGGAAGCTATGCGAGAAGAGCTGACCATGAAGGAGAACCTGTCGCAAAGTGGCTGAACGGTCTTGGTATTCATGCCTTTGTTGTTCATTATCGAACAGCACCTTACCGTCATCCCGTTCCGCTTTTGGATGCTTCCCGCGCCATTCGTCTTGTCCGGCATCATGCAGTGTCATGGAATGTAGATCCAAACCGAATTGGCGTGCTCGGTTTTTCGGCGGGAGGCCACCTTGCCTCAACGCTTGCCACTAAATACGATCAGGGAATAGCAGATGCTGCTGATCCCGTTGAACAGCAGCCGTCTCGTCCGGACTTGCTCGTTTTAGGTTATCCCGTTATTACATTCGGCGAGCATCGCCATGAAGGATCGATGGAAAATCTGCTTGGACCCGGTTCATCGGGTGAACAGCGGCTGTTTCTATCGAATGAGCGGCACGTAACGAAAGAAACGCCGCCTTCCTTTTTATGGCACACAGCAGATGATGAGCCGGTCCCCGTGGAAAACAGCTTATTATTCGCGGCTGCATTGAGCCGGGCTTCGGTTCCCTTTGATTTGCACATCTTTGAAAGCGGCCGTCACGGACTTGGTCTTGCTGAGGATTATAAGGAAGTGTCTAAATGGGCGTCTATATGTGAAAGCTGGCTTCGCAAGCACGGTTTTTAAAAGAGATTATAAAAAAGATAGAAACCAAACCGCATGGCGCTGTTCATCGGCCGCCGCCCGGTTAAATACTTTTTTCACGTAAGGAAGATGAGTGGAATCGGCTATGTCCTGATAAAACTCAGACGTTTCCTGTTCGTCCTTAAAAGCCCGCAAAATGCCTTGCTTGAATGTTTTAGGAAAGGGTTCGGCACATACAGGAGAAGGAGCGTTTCCGGTTAACGCATGATAAAGGGAGGAGAATGTTTCTAAATGCCGGACTTCATCCGTGCGAATGGCTAAAATTCTTTCTTTCTGAGAAGGCGTTGAAGCCATATCTGCCAGCTTCTCATAAATGTGAATGGCTGTATATTCTCCATTGATCGCTTTTGTGAGTTTCTCGGTCAGCATCACAAGCACATCCTTTTCAGCAGCGTAGTGCTATATCGTATGCAGAGGTATGTTTTCTTGTTAAAATGGACGGGTAAACGCAGAAAAATGTCGAACAAAGGAGGAGAATGCAATGAAAGCCATGTTACTGCAGGAAACAGGCGGACCGAACGCGCTAAAGTGCGTGGAAGTAGAAAAGCCGTCTGCGGGCAGCTGGGAAATTATTGTGAAGCTGAAAAATGCTTCCTTAAACCGGCGTGATGTTTTCATTACATATGGCATGTACCCGGGTATGAAGCTGCCGGCTGTTCTTGGAGCAGACGGAGCAGGTATCGTAGAGTCCGTGGGAGACGGTGTGGAAAGTCTGCGGGCAGGGGATGAAGTTGTCATCAATCCAGGCCTTCAATGGGGAGATGACATTCGATTCAATCAGCCGGACTTTCACGTTCTCGGCATGCCTGCAGATGGAACCTATGCCGAATATGTAAAAATCTCATGCGAGAATGTGTATAAAAAGCCGGCTTACTTAACATGGCCGGAAGCAGCGGCTCTTCCGCTTTCTGCCCTTACGGCTTACCGGGCACTCATTACGCGCGGAGAACTGAAAAAAGGCGATACGGTCTTCGTCCCCGGCATTGGCAGCGGTGTAGCTTTATTTGCTCTTCAAATTGCTGTTGCAAAGGGAGCGCGTGTATTTGTTTCGTCAAGTAATGATGAAAAAATCGAACGGGCTAAACGAATGGGTGCAGCCGGCGGCATCAACTACCGGAGTGAGGGCTGGGCCAAAGCATTAAAGAGCGAAATGGGCGGCGCCGACTTGATCGTTGATGGGGTTGGCGGGGAAACCTTTAACCGTTTAATCGACCTTGCCAAGCCGGGAGGCCGGATTGTAAGCTTTGGTGCTACAGCGGGTCCAGTGCCCCAGCTCGTTTTGCCCCGCGCGTTTTTTAAGCATCTGGATATACGTGGAACCACAATGGGCAGTCCACAGGAATTTGCCGATATGCTGACATTATTTGAACAGGAAAAAATTCATCCAGTCATTGATAAGCATTTTCCGCTTGAAAAAGCTGCGGAAGCTCTCGGCTACATGGAAAATGGCGATTCATTCGGAAAAATCGTACTTGATATTTAATGACCGCATATCGAAATGCATTAAGCTGGAAAGCAAAAGTGGGCAGCTCCTCAAGAAGGACTGTCTATTTTTTGATTAAAAATATACAAAATTGGTTTGTGAAGATGGTCAAAAACGAACGCATTTTTAGGTACACGGCGCAGCTGCCCGTACATAGAAAAGTCACCTGCAGCTCCCCCGATTAAAAAAGCAGAAACGGTCATAAGAGAAGCACTGTTCAGCCAAATACCTATTACAAACGGAAGCAGCCCGGTCAGCCAAAACGGGAGCAGGAGCGCTTTTTTCATAGCGCGTGCCGGCAGCATTTTTTTCGTGCCCGCATACGCAACACCAAGTTCCCGGTTCACTCCGTATACAAGATCTTCACGTTTGCATTTTCCCCAAAGTTTAAACCCGATCAAATGACAAATTTCATGAAGCACAATAAGGATGGCGTAAAGAATGAGCCATAACAGGATACCAAGCATGGAAAAGGAAAAAAAGCTTTCTCCGTGAAGCATGACAGCGGCAAAACTGCCGATCAGGACGAACAGAAGAGTCAGCACAAGTGCCCAAATGTGAATCCTTTTCATATTCAGCTCAATCACATAATCTGGTTTACCCGGGAGATTCATTGTTATCCTCCTTTGATCGTCTGCTATTTGTGAGCGGTCTGTTCATATAGCTCCTCCATCGACCGGTTTAACACGGGAGTAACTGCGAAAAAAAACGAAAGTTAAAAGATCTATTACGATTTCTTTCATTCTGTTGTCTCTTTTTGCGAGCCTGATTACCAAAACACAAAAAGCCAGTCTCTATCTATGTATATGTTAAAATCATACCATATAGATAAAATGAAGGGGGAATTTGATGAAAGCCATTCTGCACGCAGGAAAACCAGGTCTGTCAGGCGTTTCAGCCGGTCAGATTGAAAAGCCGGTACCCGGACCGGGAGAAGTACGTATACGGTTAAAAGCCGCCGGCTTAAACCACCGCGATCTTTTTGTACTGCACCGTCATAAAGAAACAGAGCCGCCGCTTGTAATCGGATCAGACGGTGCCGGCATTGTAGATGAAGTGGGTGCTGGCGTAACCATAGTCCAAACTGGCGATGAAGTGATTATTAACCCGGGATTGGGATGGCCGGATAAAAGCGACGCCCCGCCGGAAGGCTTTGAAATTGTCGGTCTGCCTTTTCATGGAACATTTGCCGAGTTTATTACGGTACCGGCAGAAAATGCTGTACCGAAGCCGGCTCATTTGTCGTGGGAAGAAGCGGGTGTCCTGTCGCTCGCTGCCTTGACTGCTTACCGTGCTCTTTTTACAAGAGGAAAAGTAAAGCCGGGCATGACCGTTTTTATTCCCGGGATTGGCAGCGGAGTGGCCACTTTCCTATTGCAGTTTGCCAAAGCGGCTGGTGCTATAGTGTATGTAACATCCCGGTCAGAGGAAAAGCGCCAAAGAGCATTGAAACTCGGTGCGGACAAGGCGATCGATTCAGCTGCTGATTGGCGTGAAGCACTCGGAGGAGAAAAAGTGGATCTGGTGATCGAGTCTGTCGGAGCCGCGACTTTTAACCGGTCACTTGAGCAGTTAAAAGCAGGCGGCACCATTGTGACGTTTGGCGCTTCTGCCGGCGATGAAGTGATGATCAATTTGCGTACATTTTTCTATGGACAGTTTAATATGTACGGCTCCACGCTTGGGAGCGGAGAAGAAATGAGAGAAATGCTCGCGTTTATTGAAACTCACAATCTGCGTCCGGTAATGGACCGGACCTACACGCTGGACCAATTTAAAGACGCATTCATCCGAATGGAAAGAGCCGAACAAATTGGTAAAATTGCATTTGCTATTGAATGAGATGCTTTAGTGTGATAAAACTAGTATCAAGATCAAATTAAATAGGAATCACCGCTGGGGGTGCCTTCGGGCTGAGAGAGGCGAGCTGCCTTAACCCTTAAAACTTGATCCGGTTTGTACCGGCGTAAGGAAGAGGTGTTTTGACGCTTTATGTCCGATATGTCATCACAACCGTTTCTTCCATGAGAAGAAACGGTTTTTTTGTTTGGGAAAGGAAGAGAGCTGTGAAAGAGACGATCGAAGAAATACATAAACAAATAGATGAACGAAAAGAAGAGCTGGTTGAACTGCTGAAAACGTTAATTTCGTTTCGGACACCGGCACCGCCAGCCCGCAATACAGAAGAAGCCCAGCAGTTTGTTGCCCGGTTTTTGAGCACAAAAGGCTTTGGCATTGACAAATGGGATGTATACCCAGGGGATCCGAATGTGGTGGGTACGTTAAAGGGAACAAACAGCGAAGCTTATAAAAGTCTCATTATAAATGGCCATATGGACGTGGCAGAAGTAACGCCGGATGAGAAATGGGAGTCAGACCCGTTTACGCCAATCGTAAAAGAAAATGCTGTGATCGGACGCGGAGCGGCGGATATGAAAGGCGGCCTGGCCGGGGCGCTGTTTGCCATCCAGCTTCTTCATGAAGCGGGCATAAAGCTTCCGGGTGACTTGATCGTTCAATCCGTAATCGGCGAAGAAGTCGGCGAAGCTGGAACGCTGGAGTGCTGCAGGCGCGGCTACAATGCTGATTTTGCGCTTGTAGCTGACACGAGTGAACTGCACATTCAGGGACAGGGCGGTGTCATCACCGGCTGGATTACGCTAAAAAGTGACCAGACCTTTCACGATGCTACACGGCGGCAGATGATTCATGCAGGCGGCCGGCTGATGGGTGCGAGCGCTATTGAGAAAATGACAAAAATCATCCACGGCCTGCAGGAGCTTGAACGGCACTGGGCGGTAATGAAAAGCTATCCGGGCTTTCCGCCGGGAACGACGACAATCAATCCAGCGGTGATCGAAGGCGGACGCCATGCTGCTTTTATTGCGGACGAATGCCGTCTATGGATTACGGTTCATTTTTATCCGAATGAAACGTACGAAAGTGTAGCGCAGGAAGTCGAAGAATTTATCGGAAACATCGCCAAAAGCGATTTGTGGATGCAGGAAAATCCGCCGCGGTTTGAGTGGGGCGGTACGTCTATGATTGAAGACCGGGGCGAAATTTTCCCTTCGTTTGAGGTGGATCCTCACCATGCGGCTGTCCATGCACTGATGGATGCACATCAAACGGTTTTTCATGAAAAGCCTGTACTCGATGTGTCCCCTTCTGTAACGGACGGCGGCTGGCTGGCAGATGCCGGGATTCCAACGGCTATTTACGGACCCGGCGCGCTTCGTCATGCGCATGCGGTGAACGAACAGCTCGACATTGATGAACTCGTTCGCTACACAAAAGTGATGGCGGCGTTTATTTACAATTGGACACATCAAAAGAAAGGAGAGCGCTGAAATGAAATTTAGTGATCATTTGCGGGAAAAATGCCTGCCGATTTGGAAGCAAAACCATCAGCATCCATTTGTGCAGGGAATGGGAGATGGAACGCTTCATCCCGACCGGTTTCGTTTTTACATGGTGCAGGATTATTTGTATTTAATTCAATATGCGAAAGTGTTTGCGATTGGAGCAGTGAAAGCGGAAGATGTGGCGACGATGGGCCGGTTTGCCGCACTTTTAGACGGAACGTTAAATGAAGAAATGGCTCTGCACCGGCAGTATGCTGCGCGTTTTGGCATTACAGAAGAAGAGCTTGAAGCGGCAAAGCCGTCGCCGGTTACACTTGCTTATACGCATTACATGCTGCACGCGGCTCAAAATGGAACGCTGGCGGATGTGATGGCGGCTGTACTTCCGTGTGCCTGGAGCTACTGGGAGATTGGCAAGGAATTAAGTAAACGGCCGGGCGCTGCAGACCATGAGCTGTACGGTGAGTGGATTCGGATGTATGCTTCCGAAGAATTTGGCCAGCTTGCCCAGTGGTGCATTGATTTAATGGATGAGCAGGCGGATGGAAAGTCGGAACGGGAGCGTGCACGGCTTGAGGACATTTTCCTAAACACGACCCGGTTTGAATACATGTTTTGGGACATGGCATACAACGGAGAAATGTGGCCTGGCGATGCGTAAGCCGGTTCTCCAGTTTCAGGATGTGTCGTTTTCGTACGGCGGCAAAAAATCAATCCTTGATCAGTTGAATATGACGGTGTACGACCGTGAATTTGTGACGATTATTGGAGCGAGCGGCTCCGGCAAAAGCACTCTGTTTCGGCTTATTACCGGGCTGGAACAGGAGGAGACGGGTGCTGTTTGGTTAAATGGAGAGCAGTTCAAAAGCCGGCATGGCCGTACCGGCTACATGCCGCAGCAGGACTTGTTAATGCCGTGGCGGACAGTGCTTGAAAATGCGTCGGTTCCGCTTGAGCTGGCCGGCATATCCAAAAGAGAAGCAGCCAAACGCATTATACCGCTGCTGGATGAGTTTGGCCTTGAAGGATCAGCAGACAAATATCCGTCTGAACTGTCCGGCGGTATGCGCCAGCGTGTATCCTTTTTACGCTCTGTTTTGACCGGTTCCAATATTCTGCTTCTTGATGAGCCGTTCAGTGCATTGGATGCCATTACACGCCTGTCCATGCAGGAGTGGCTCCTGGATCAATGGGAACAGAGGGAGAAAACCATCCTCTTTATTACCCATGACGTGAATGAAGCGCTGTTTTTATCGGACCGGATTTTTATTTTCCGGGATACACCGGTCCGTGCCCTTGAGGAAGTAGCGGTTCCGCTTGGCCGCCCAAGATCGCAGCGGGATTTAAATGATCCGGCTGTAATAAAGCTGAAAAATGACTTGATTGACCAGCTGCGGAACGGGGTGAAAAAGCTGTGATGAAGAAATATGTACCTGCCCTGCTGATTGTGCTTCTCTTATTCGGCTTATGGGAGCTGGCCGCACGCCTGGTGAATCTTCCGTTTATTTTTCCGTCTCCGTCCGGTGTAGCGGTTCGTTTTTGGGAGCTTCGGGAAACACTTTTTCTAGAGCATCTGCCGTCTACACTGTCGATCATTTTAATCGGACTTGCCATCTCGATTGTGCTTGGCGTGGCGCTGGCGGTCTGGATGGCAGCAAGTGAAACGGCAGAACGGGCTTTTTATCCGATTGTGATTTCATCGCAAATGATTCCAACCATTGCACTGGCACCTATTTTTATCTTGTTTTTCGGCTATGGGATCTGGAGCAAGGTCGTGGTAACAGTGCTCATTACCTTTTTTCCGATCACGGTCAATACATTTGACGGTTTAAAATCCAGCAGTAAAGAGCTGCGTGAATTGATGCTCACCATGGGTGGAACAAAAAAGGATATTTTCTTTAAAGTGCAGGTGCCTTCTGCAAAGCCGCACTTTTATTCAGGGTTAAAGGTTGCGGTTACACTAAGCGTGATTGGTGCGGCGATTGGTGAATGGCTCGGAGCACAGGCCGGGCTTGGCTACTTCAGCCGCCGCATGATGACCCAGTTTGATGGAGCGGCTGTTTTTGCGCCTGTTGTGCTGCTCTCGATTGTAGGCATTGTGTTGTTTGTATTAGTTAAACTGCTTGAAAAGCGGTCAATGAAATGGAGGAAAAACGAATGAAAAAATGGATAGCGGGTGCTCTTGCTGCGGTTATGCTCGCAGGATGCGGAGCCAATGAAGAAAAACCAAAAGAAACAGCAGAAGAGGGCGGCCGAAAGGAGATGCAGGATGTCAGCATTATGCTGGACTGGTATCCAAATGCCGTACACAGTTTTTTATATGTAGCGAAGGAAAAGGGCTACTTTGAAGATGAAGGCATTAACCTGGACATTCAATTCCCGGCAAATGCGACAGACCCGATTGGAATGGCCGCGTCTGATCAAGTAACAATGGCCATTACGTATCAGCCGGATGTAATTGTAGCGCGTACTGAGCAAAATGTTGGTGTGAAGTCAGTCGGCGCCATTGTACGGGAGCCGTTGAACCGGGTTGTGTCGCTTGCAGAAAGCAATATTAAATCGCCAAAAGACTTGGAAGGCAAAACAGTTGGCTACACAGGAATTCCGCTGAATGAATCGATTGTGAAAACGATGGTGGAGAAAGACGGCGGCGATCCGTCGAAAGTAGACTTAGTGGATGTCGGCTTTGAATTAAACGCATCTCTTATCAGCAAAAAAGCGGATGCAGTGGTAGGGGCTTATATTAACCATGAAGTGCCGCTGTTGGAATTTGAAGGGTACAAAACCGCTAATTTTGATTTGACTGATTACGGTGTGCCGTCTTTTTATGAATTAATTGCTGTGACGAGCGATAAAACATGGAAAGAAAATCCGGAATTGATCGAAGCATTCTGGCGTGCAGCCGAAAAAGGATTTGAAGATGTGAAAAAAGATCCGGACGGCGCATTGGATATTTTAATGGCGAACCAGGAAAAAGAAAACTTCCCCCTTGAAGAAAAAGTGGAAAAAGAAAGCCTGGATATTTTGCTGCCGCTTATGGAATCAGAGCAGGGCTTTGGCTATCAGGAAGAAGAAACGTGGCAAAAAACAGCCGATTGGATGGAGCAGGCAGGATTGGTTAAAGGAAAACCAGCTGTCGATGAACTGTTTGTGAACATGCCTGAATAAGAAAAGAAGAGCTGTCCGGAAAACCGGGCAGCTTTTTCTATTCTCTCTTTGCATATTTAGGCAGTGAAGGGGAATGAAAAAAGAGACGAAGAAACATTCGCGGAAAGGAGTGAAGAAGGTGGATACATATGGATGGAAGAAGCATCTTATTAGGGTAAATGGAATCGATCTTTACACCGAAATGGCCGGGCCGGAGAATGGAGAGCTTGTTTTATTGCTGCACGGATTCCCGGAATGCTCCTATGGCTGGAAGAAGCAGGCTGATGCTTTGGTGGAGCAAGGCTATCGGGTGGTCGTGCCCAATATGCGGGGCTACTCAAAAAGCAGCAAGCCTGAGCCGATCGATGCGTATACACTCGATGTGATTGCGAAAGACATAATAAACCTTATTCAATTTTTCGGCTGTGAAAAAGCTCTTGTGGTGGGTCATGACTGGGGAGGCATTGTCGGCTGGTTTTTAGCTTCTGTTTATCCCGATTTTGTACAAAAGCTGGTCATTTTGAATGTGCCGCATCCAGCTGTTTTTGTCAAAACCGCTCCATTTTATCCCCTTCAATGGCTCAAAAGCGCTTATATTTTCTTTTTTCAGCTTCCGTTTCTGCCGGAATGGCTGCTCAAGCGAAATGAGTACAGCCTGCTCGAAAAGCTGATGAAAGCAACCGCCCATCCAGGAACCTTTGATGAGAAGGATATGCGGGTGTACAAAGAAGCATGGGCGGAAAAAGGGTCCGTTACAGCGATGCTTAATTGGTATAGAGCGATGCGGCATCAAGATTTTTTCGATATTTCAGCTCCCGGACCGGCTGTGCCTGTACGGATGCTATGGGGCCGAAAAGACGCGACGTTGTCTCTTATACTGGCCAAGAAAAGTGTCGAGCAATGTGGGAACGGGCAGCTTGTGTTAATAGATGAGGCAACTCATTGGCTTCATCATGAATATCCTGAAATTGTAAGTGCATGGATCAGCCGGTTTTTAAAAGAAGAAGCATCCGGATCATAAACAATATGAACAAAAAGAATAAAATAGCAATAACCTGTTCCTTCATAATGTACTATGTTACTCTTGTTTTATCCCCTGATGTGAACAGAAGTGGATCACATCCCCAGGGAAAACGGAGCGCCGCGCTCCGTTTTCTTTTTTGACAAGATGGAGGCGTTTTCAACATGTTGGTTTTCGCTAGTGTGTTCCTTCAAATTATTTTACCGATGTTTTTACTCATCGCTGCGGGAGCTGTTCTGCACCGGAAGTACACGCTGCATATGCCTACTTTATCAAAGCTTACGATTAACTTTTTTCTGCCGATGGTTTGCTTCGTCAATATATATGAAACGGAATTATCGGGCAAAACAGCTGGGATTGTTTTTGCCTATTTGCTGTTGTTCAATGGACTTTTAATTATGGCAGCGCTCCTTATTTCCAAGCTGGCCGGTTTTGACCGGAAGCTGTCCTCAAGCTATCAAAACAGCGGAGTGTTAAGCAATTCCGGCAATTATGGGCTGCCGGTAAGCGGTCTTGTCTTCGCGGCGAACCCGCTCGGTTTGTCGGTTCAGATTATTATCTCGATTTTTCAAAACCTGCTCACCTACACGTGGGGGTTTTACAATTCCGTTTCTGCTTCTGCCCAAGGTGAGAAAGTATTAAAAAAAGTGTTGAAGCTGCCAGTGCTTCATGCTCTTGTGGCAGCGGTTATCTTGAAGGCGGCCGGTGTGACCGTCCCTTCTTTTTTATGGTCGCCCATTCAGAACGCCTCTAACGCATTTTTGGCAGTGGCTCTTCTTACATTAGGCGCCCAGTGTGCGTATATGAAAATTACTTCTCTTTCAAAGCCGCTTGTGCTGGCTGTGTTTACCCGGCTTTTTCTGTCTCCCGCAATCGGGCTGCTCGTGATTACAATCTTGAATGTGCATGGCACGCTGGGACAGGCTATGTTTATTGCCAGCTCGTTTCCGACTTCGCGGAATAGTGCGCTTTTGGCACTTGAGTACGATAATTATCCTGAATTTGCTTCTCAAGCGGTGATCGTTACGACGATACTGAGCAGCGTTACGGTCGCTGTTGTCATTTATTTGGCCAAAATATGGTTCCCTGCGTAAGCGCTGTTTTTTTCAAACCGCGCTCTTTTTTGTTGTGGTAAAATAAAAAAGACGAGGGAGGGGTAGGGATGATTGAAAATTGGATGGCCGAAGTGCAAAAAACGCGCCGGACACTTCGTTGCAATATGCTGGAAACGGTGCTGAATGAATTTGACTCACGGATCACCGGCCTGAGTCATGATAAACGAAAACAGAAATACCGGCAAATGGCGGAAAATCCGTTTCGTTTTTTCCGGGGCAATGCGTATTTATTTTACTATGACGTAACGAAAATTCCATTTTCTTTCCATACACCGGAAGATAAGCCGACGTGGATTCAAGGTGATATGCATCTGGAGAATTTTGGGGCATTTCAAAACAGTGAAGGGGACCTTGTTTATGACGTGAATGATTTTGATGAAGGTTATATGGGTTCCTATGTGTATGATTTGCTCCGCATGACGGTCAGCATTGCACTTTATTGTGAACAATATGGATTTACTGATTCTGAAGAAAGAATGCGTACGTTTCTTCAAGCTTATTACAAACAGTTGAAAAAGTTTGTAAAAGGCAAAGAGAGTCCGGTGACACTGTTTTTCACAGAGGAAAACACGAAAGGACCGATCCGGAAAGTACTCAAAAAGCTTGAAAAGCGTGACCTTGCCAGACTGCTTGACCGCTGGACCGTTAAAGAAGCGGGCAGGCGGATGTTTGCACTTTCTGAAGAACTCCAGCCTGTTACACAGAAAGAACAGCAAAAAATCGAGGCCGCCTGGTGCCAGTATGTAGAAAGCCTTGATGAAGAAGACAGAAAGAAAAGCGAATTTTATGAAATCAAGCATATTGTTCGTAAAAGCGGGTCCGGAACAGCTTCGATCGGTCTCGACCGCTTTTACATTTTAATAGAAGGAAAAGAAGAATGCGAACAAGAGCTTGATGATATTATTTTAGAAATGAAGGAAGTTCGCGCACCGGTTCCTGCTTACTTTATGCCGTACGATGAAGAATTTTGGCTGAGATATGGCCATCAAGGTGAACGGGTGGTGACGACCCAAAAAGCGATGCATCACCATGACGATCCGTTTCTAGGTTTTGTCACGATTGATAACCGCCACTTTTATGTGCGGGAGCGCTCGCCATACAAAAAACGAATCAAGCCGGAAGATATTGAGAACAACCAGGAATTTGATAAAGTACTTGAAGTATTCGGCGGCATCGCGGCAAAAATTCATGCCCGTGCAGACCGTGACATCGAACATTCATTGCTTGACTACCATAGTGAGGAAGAAATTTTAAAAGCCATTGGGGAGGAATATGACGCATTTGAAACACAGCTTATTTTTATGTCTATGGCATACAAAGAGCGTGTAAAAAGCGATTATGTCCTGTTTTGCGGCTGGCTCAATACGAAGTTTATCTAAAAATAAAAAACTGCCCGAGGGCAGTTTTTTTTATGAAACGAGCTTTAAGCCAATGACTGAACTAATAATCATGGCAATAAAAAGAATCCGTCGAGAATCCCGGGGCTCTTTATAAACAATCATGCCGACCAGCGCGCTGCCGACAGTTCCAATGCCTGTCCAGACGCTGTATGCCGTTCCCATTGGAAGAGAGCTCATCGCAATGGTAAGAAGAAGAAAGCTTAAGCCAAAGCCGCCGAACATAACGAGAAAAGAACGGACTGTTTTTCGCTCGCTGACCATCGTCATTCCGGCAACACCGACTACCTCCAACAAACCGGCTGAAATTAATAATACCCAGCTCATGAAGCAGTCACATCTCTTTCAACCGTAACGGTTTTTAATCCAATTATCCCAATGAGGAGCACGGCAATCAGGCCAATTTTAATCCAGCTGAAGGGCTCATTAAAAAGTGTCATCTCAAGCAGAACGGTACCGGCAGAACCAAGCCCGACAAAAGCGGCGTAAACCGTCGTGGCCGGCAGCTGAGTTGAGCAATACAGCAAAAGAAGGAAACTGATCACAATCGCTGCTGCGGTCAGCATCCATTCAAACAGCGAATTGGCATGCTTTAATCCTGCTGCCCATCCAACTTCAAAAAATCCCGCTACGAGAACGAGAAACCATTTTACATTCATCTTTTTTTCTGTCCTTTCATAAAAGCTTGTTCATACACACGCCAAGCTGTATCGAGCCGCTTTTGCGAGCGTTCCCGCGTTCCATAGCACAGCTCAACAAATAAGCTGTCTAAAATAATCGTATACATGACGGCTGCGTCTTCTGCATGAACAGAATCAGACGGCAGCACCGTTTTTACTTTTTCTTCAAGCGCGTGAAGATATTCATCATACTTTTCTAAAATGCGCTTCTTTAAAAAATCAGGCGGAAAAAAAGAGCTTGTCAGCAAAAATCGAAATAGCGCATCTTTCTCATAAAGAAAAAGGTAAGACTGAAGGAGCTTGTGTAAATCACCTGCTTCTTCAACCCGTTTTGTTTCCGCATCAAAGGCATCTTCCATAATACATTCAAACAAGTGATCCTTGCTTTTAAAATGAGCGTAAAGAGAAGGCTTTTTAATACCGACTTTTTCACTGATCTGTGCCAGTGATGTTCCGGCATACCCATACTCGGCAAAAAGAGCCGCAGCCGCTTTTTTAATAGTTTCTTTCATGATAGCTTCCTTCCTAACGGTCGTTAGTCAAAGAGTAACATAGGTTGATGAAAAAAGCAAAAAGCCCGCCCGAGAGGGGCGGGCAGAGCTTCATGTCGTGTATTCACCATTAATTTTCACATAATCATAGGAAAGGTCACAGCCCCATACGGTAGCAGTGCCCGTTCCAGTTCCAAGTGATATTTTAATGAGTACTTCATCTGTTTTTAAATATTCCTCCAGCTCGGCGCGTTTGTCTTCTGTCGGTGCACCGTCTTGGAACACATATACGTCGGCAAAAGAAACGGAAACAGAAGAAGTGTCAACGGCATCATTTGAGTTGCCAATCGTGGACATAATCCGGCCCCAGTTCGGGTCTTCGCCGAAGAGAGCGGTTTTTACAAGCGGCGAGTTAATAATGGATTTACCGATTTTCTTCGCCACGGTATCGCTGTCAGCTCCTGTAACCTGCACTTCCACAAGTTTCGTCGCTCCTTCTCCATCCCGGGCGATTTCTTTCGCCAGTTCAATGCAGAGATCCGTCAGTACTGCTTCAAACTCGGCCAGATTCACTTCGCCTGCCAGTCCGTTTGCCATGATCGCGACTGTATCGCTTGTGCTTGTATCGCCATCTACTGACACGCTGTTGAACGATACATTTACTGCTCGCTGAAGCATCGCTTTTAAATCGTCTGCTTCTATTTTTGCATCCGTTAAAATATAACTAAGCATTGTCGCCATATTCGGCTCAATCATGCCAGATCCTTTGGCCATTGCAGCAAGCGTAACCTCCCCAATTTTGCGGGTCCGAAATTTCGGATACGTATCAGTTGTCATGATTGCTTTCGCAGATTGCTCAAGGCCGTCTGGGCGAAGCTCGGCTTTTAAGCCAGGCACAGCCGACACAATTTTTTCAATTGGCAGCGGTACGCCAATTACACCGGTAGAAGAAGGAAGCACATCAGAAGGGTCAATTCCAAGCTCGGCCGCAACCGCTTCCGTCATCGTCCGGGCATCCTGAAGTCCTTTTTCGCCGGTCGCCACGTTGGCATTTTTGCTGTTAACGGCAATCGCCTGCAGGTAACCGTCTTTCACATGCTCTTTGCCAATCACAATCGGTGCACCGCAAAATTGGTTTTTCGTAAACATCGCCGCTGCCGCTGCCCGTGTATCTGAGTAAATAATGGTGAAATCAAGTGTGTCGTCTTTTATCCCTGCATTGAGTGAGCAGGATGAAAAGCCTTTTGGAAAATGAGTCAAAGAAAATCCCCCTATACGTTTATGTCGATGCTTTTATTATACACGGAAACAAGGGGGAACGCGAAGAGTATTTGAATAATTATTCAAATTAAATGAATATATAGTATTGACATCTTTGCGGAATCAAGTAAGATAAAAGGATAAAAGAGAAGCGGAAAGGGTGAGAAAACGTGATTAAAGTGCGCAAAGCCGTGCTGGGTGACGTGGAGCAAATATTTGAACTTGTGAATCATTATGCAAAAGAAGGGCTGATGCTGCCACGAACAAAAGACTCGCTCATTCTGAATTTGCAATCGATTTCTGTTGCGGAAGAAGAGGGAGAGATTCTTGGCCTTGCGAGCCTTGCGATACTTGGTCACGATCTCGCTGAGGTTCGTTCGCTTGCGGTGAAAGACAGCGCAAAAGGGCGGGGCATTGGAAAGATGCTCGTCCAGCGCATTGTAGAAGAAACTGAATTAATTGGAATTCCAAAGTTGATTTCCTTAACGTATCAAGTCGCTTTTTTTGAAAAATGCGGATTTGAAATTATTTCAAAAACAGAGATGCCGCAGAAAGTCTGGACGGATTGTGTGCACTGCCCGAAATTTCCGAGCTGCGATGAAATTGCGATGGCAATTCAAACAGCTTAACGACCATCGGCTGCCTTGTATAAGGCAGCCGATTTATTTTTGTCAATCTGATCATTTTCTCTGCAAATTGGGTATAAAGAGTTTATACAGTTTTTCAACAAGAGGAAGACAGGAGAGATGAAGATGGAGCGAAATCGTACAATGATGCAGTTTTTTGAGTGGCATTTGCCGGCCGACCAAAAGCATTGGAAGAGGCTTGCCGAGCGGGCAAAAGAATTAAAGGAAGCAGGCATCGGTGCCGTATGGGTTCCGCCGGTTACGAAAGGACAGTCGGCCGAGGACCAGGGATACGGCGTGTACGATTTATTTGATCTTGGCGAGTTTGATCAAAAAGGAACCATTCCAACAAAGTACGGCACAAAAGAGGAATTACAGCAAGCGATTAAAGCATGCCATGAAGCCGGTATTCATGTTTACGTTGATGTGGTGATGAACCACAAGGCGGGAGCGGATGAAACCGAAACGTTTGCAGTTGTGGAAGTGGACGAGCTTGATCGCAAAAAAGTAATTTCAAAAGCGCCGTTTGATATTGAAGGATGGACCAAATTTACATTCCCTGGACGAAAAGGAAAATACTCTGATTTTATTTGGACATTTGATCATTTTAATGGCACTGATTATGATGCCAAAGAGGGCCGGACGGGTATTTTCCGAATTGAAGGTGAATATAAAAAGTGGAATGAAAATGTAGATGACGAATTCGGCAATTATGATTATTTAATGTTCGCCAACATTGACTACCGACATCCAGCTGTGCGCGAAGAAATGATTAAGTGGGGAAAATGGCTGGCGGAAGAATTAAATTGTGACGGATACCGGCTTGACGCGATCAAGCATATTGATTACAAGTTTATTGATCAATTTACAAAAGAAGTAGAAGAGGAGCATGATGGGGATTTCTTTTTTGTCGGTGAATTCTGGGTGCCTGACCTCGAATCATGCGCTCATATGATTGAAGCAACAGGCGGCCGGATTCATTTGTTTGATGTGCCCTTAAAATACAATTTGTTTACGGCCTCCCAGGAAGGGGCGAAATATGATTTATCGAAAATTTTCGATGGCACGGTTGTACAAAATTATCCGCAAAACGCCGTAACGTTCGTTGATAATCACGATACGCAGCCGGGAGAATCGCTGGAGTCCTTTCTGGCAGACTGGTTCAAGCAAAGTGCGTATGCGCTGACACTGCTTCGGCATGATGGTTATCCGTGCGTTTTTTATGGTGATTATTATGGAATTAGTGGCGAACATCCAATAGAAGGGAAAAAAGAAGCAATTGACCCGCTTTTATACTGCCGCCTACATAAAGCATACGGCGATCAGAAAGATTACTTCGACCACCCGAATACAATCGGCTGGGTTCGGCGCGGCGTAAAAGAAATTGAGCGCTCCGGCTGTGCGGTTGTCATTAATAACAGCGAAGAAGGTGGAGAAAAGCATATGTTTGTCGGAGAAGAAAGAGCCGGCGAAAAGTGGGTAGACATGCTGAATTCCCGTAATGAGATTATCGAAATAGGTAAAGACGGATGTGCCACATTCCTGGTCAATCCGGGTTCTGTTGCCGTTTGGGCGCTTCCGGAAACAGATGTAGAAGAGCCGGATCATAAAGAGAACCGAAAAAACGAACTGTTACAGGACTTCATGGAGGAAGTAAAACAAGAAATCAAGCAGGAAATCAAACAGGAATTAAAAGAAGAAGTCGAACAGGAAATTAAGCAGGAAGTAAAAGCTGAAATTGAAGAAGAAGCGATAGAAGAAGCTAAAAAGGAAATCAAAGAAGAGCTGGCACGGGAAAAGCCATGGAACGAAGGGACAGCGAAAACAGAACAACCAGGCAAAGAAAGTAAAAAAACACCAAAGAAAAAGAGAAAAAAATAAAGGAAAACCCGCCGTCTTGAATGACGGCGGGTTTTTTACCATTACAATCTAAATGAGCTTTTCAAAGAGACAATCCGGTTAAAGACTGGCTTGCCAGGCTCAGAGTGCTTCGGATCTACATTAAAGTAACCGTGGCGGAAAAATTGCAGTTTTTCCTGTGCGTCTATCTCCTTCAAGTTTGGCTCAATAAATCCGTTTAATGTTTCAAGCGAATTTTTATTTACATAATCGAGGAACGTTTTGCCTTCTGTGTCCTCGCCTTCTTCGCTGTCCATAATGAGCGGCTCATACAAGCGGAACTCAGCAGGTACTGCGTGTGTTGCATCTACCCAGTGAATCGTTCCTTTTACTTTCCGTTCATTAAAGTCAGAACCGCTCTTTGTGCGTGGATCGTACGTGCAGTGAATCTCAACTACATTGCCGTTCTCATCTTTAATGAAGTCTTCGCATTTAACAAAATAAGCGTGTTTCAAGCGAACTTCATTGCCTGGGAAAAGGCGGAAATATTTTTTCGGCGGTTCTTCCATAAAGTCTTCCTGCTCGATATAAATCTCACGTGAAAACGGAATTTTCCGCATACCCATTTCTGGATTTTCCGGATTGATTTCCGCATCCAGCCATTCAACCTGGCCTTCAGGATAATTGGTAATGACAAGTTTTAATGGACGGAGTACACCCATTGTCCGAGGTGCTTTCAGCTTCAGGTCTTCACGGACAAAGTGGTCAAGCATAGCTGAATCCACCACACCAGAGTTTTTCGATACGCCTGTTTCTTTCACAAATTCGCGAATTGCTTCTGCTGTAAAACCACGGCGGCGCATGCCGGAAATGGTCGGAAGGCGCGGGTCATCCCAGCCGTCTACATGCTTTTCGTCTACAAGCTGTTTTAATTTCCGCTTACTCATCACCGTATTGGTAAGGCCTAGACGGCCAAATTCGATTTGCTGCGGCTGCATATCCATTTCGCATTCACGGACTACCCACTCATAAAGAGGACGGTGGTCTTCAAATTCTGTTGTACAAAGAGAGTGCGTCACGCCTTCAATCGCATCTTCAAGCGGATGCGCAAAATCATACATCGGATAAATGCACCATTTATCGCCTGTATTGTGATGAGACGCATGAGAAACACGGTATAAAACCGGATCACGCAAATTTAAATTAGGGGAAGCCATATCGATTTTTGCCCGAAGCACTTTTGTTCCATCTGCAAATTCGCCGTTTTTCATCCGCTCGAATAAATCAAGGTTTTCTTCTACAGTCCGAGCGCGGTACGGGCTTTCTTTCCCTGGCTCTGTAAGCGTACCGCGGTATTCACGGATTTCGTCAGCAGACAGGTCGTCCACGTAAGCGAGCTCTTTTTTAATTAGTCGTACAGCGCGTGCGTACATTTCACCAAAGTAATCGGATGCGTAGCGAAGTTCATCCCACTCATAGCCAAGCCAGGCAACGTCTTCCTTGATCGAATCCACGTATTCCTGATCTTCTTTTAATGGGTTTGTATCGTCAAAACGCAAATTCGTTTTGCCGCCAAAATCGTCAGCAAGCCCGAAGTTAATGACGATTGATTTCGCGTGGCCAATATGCAGGTAGCCGTTCGGCTCAGGCGGGAAACGGGTGATAACATGATCCCGTTTGCCTGATTCCAGATCCTGTTTGATGATCGTGCGAATAAAGTTAGATGATTGTTCCAAGTGAATCCAGCCTTTCTCTGTTAAGGTCATGTATGCCTATTATATTTCACTGACCGCACGAAAGAAAGGGCTGGACCTTATTCTTTCATTTTCGCGGTAAATTCGTTGAATCGTTCTTCCGTTTTACCCTCTGTTTTTGTCAGCAGACTAACGAGGATAATCGCTAAAAGAGAAAGAACGAATCCTGGAATTAATTCGTAAAGGAAGTCTGCCAGTGCAGGGACTTCCGCCCAGAGGATGACGGTTACGGCTCCAACGAGCATTCCGGCGAGTGCGCCCCATTTCGTCATTCGCTTCCAGTACAGACTGAGCAGAATCGCCGGCCCAAACGCAGCACCGAACCCGGCCCATGCATAGCTGACAAGCCCTAAGATCGTATCATTTTTCTCCCAGCCAAGCGCAAGCGCGATAACAGAAACGATCAGTACAGCGGCACGTCCAAGAAATACCAGCTCTTTATCAGACGCATCACGGCGTAAAAACGTTTTGTACAGATCTTCCACGAGCGAACTCGATGTGACAAGAAGCTGCGAAGAAATCGTACTCATAACGGCCGCTAAAATAGCGGATAGGACGAAGCCAGTAATAAAGGGGTGGAATAAAATTTCACCCAGTTTAATGAAAATCGTTTCCGGATCACCGATCGCAAGACCGTTCATCGAGTAATACGCGATGCCAAGGAAACCGGTAAACATTGCTCCAACGATAGAGAAAATCATCCAGCTCATGCCGATCCGGCGCGCTGTTTTCACATCTTTTCTGGACGTGATCGCCATGAAACGGACGATGATGTGCGGCTGCCCGAAGTAGCCTAGTCCCCATGCAATCAATGAAACAATGCCCAATACACTTTGTCCCTGGAAAATATCCAGCATTTTCGGATCAATGGATCGTACTTCTGATACAGCTGTACCAAGTCCGCCAATTTCGATAAGCGTCACAATCGGTACAAGAACAAGTGCCAAAACCATAATAATTCCCTGTACAAAATCAGTCCAGCTCACTGCAAGAAAGCCGCCGAACAATGTGTAAGCCACAACAATTCCTGTCACAAGCAGAAGTCCTGCATGATAATCAAGTCCAAACGTTGTATTAAACAATACGCCGCCGGATACCATACCAGAGGAGACGTAAAACGTAAAGAAAACTAAGATGACAATGCCCGATACGAGACGCAGCACTTTTTTACGGTCATCAAAGCGGTTTTCCAGATAACCGGGTATGGTGATGGAGTCATTTGCTACTTCCGTGTAAACGCGAAGCCGAGGTGCTACATAAAGCCAGTTTGCCCAAGCTCCAAAAGTTAATCCAAATACAATCCATGCTGAACTAACACCTGATACATAAATTGCACCCGGCAGTCCCATCAGGAGCCAGCTGCTCATGTCTGATGCACCGGCAGAAAGTGCCGTAACAGCAGGACCTAATCCACGGCCTCCAAGCATGTAGTCGGTTAAGTTAGACGTTTTTCGATATGCTAACCACCCGATCAGCAACATGCCGGCCATGTAAATACCAATTGAAAACAACAGCCAAAAACTCATTCAAACATCCTTTCTTGTTTTTTGCGTAACGGTAACCATTATAACGAACTAAATGAAAATGTAAAAAAAAAGAGGCTCTTCGGCACTTGTCCGAAAAGCCTCTCATTCCTATCACATTAAGCCTTAGCAGTTTTTTTATTTTTTATTGGGTCGGCCGCTGTTTTGGCAAAAAATTTGGCGTTTTGTGGAATTTGTTTTGCTTCATTTACGGTTAATGTAACCGCTTGTTTTGCATGATCAACATCCGCCATAATGTGTTCTTGATGAACTTTTAGTTCATCTGTTTCGCCTTTAATTTTATCCGTTTCTGTTTGAATACGCTGCTGTGCTGCTTTTAAATGATCAACTTTTGGTTTGATCGATTTAAATGCTTTAACCGCTGAAACCGCAAAATAAATAAGCGCGGCCACAAAAATAGCGAGACTAATCCAGCCAATCCATTCCATAAACATAACCTCCTGAAATTCAATGCTTATCTTTACTGTACCCGGAACGAACAGAAAAGTAACAGAAAATGTTTTGGAAAACAGTCAAAACGGAAAAAAGAAGAGAGAGGTGGTTTGATGATAAAGGAACGGACGAGATTAAATTTATCACGCCATATTTGGATTGTACCGGGAATTTACAGCATCGGCGCTCTCCTTTTGGCAAGTTTAGTAGTTTGGATGGATATTTCGCATTACGCAGAGCTCAAAAGGTGGGTGCCGGACCGGCTTTTAACCAGCACTTCTTTGTCTGAGACCATTCTCGGCTCTATTGCAGGCTCTCTTTTAACGATGACCTCGATTACTTTTTCTACACTAATGGTTGTATTAACCACTTATTCAGGACAATTTTCACCGCGTATTTTACAAAACTTTATTCATGATAAAGTCACGCTTCGGGTTCTCGGTGTATTTATGGGCGGGTTTGTTTACTCCATGTTTTCCCTGCTGTTTATCCGCGAAGTAAATGCAGATGACCCGGTTATTTCTGCTGCAGTGGGAGTATGCATTGCGCTTATCTGTCTCGGTTTTTTTGCTCATTTCTTGCAGCATGTGGCCGATTCTATTCAAGTAACCAAATTAATTGACCGGCTGGCAGATGATGCAGTGGAAACCATTGAAAAAGTGGAGGCTGCAGGCAGCCGGGTGGATGAGCATCCGCCTGTGCCAGAAGGAGAACCGGAAATGCTGATCTCCGGTAAAAAAGGCTACATTCAATTATATGAATGGGAAAAGCTTTTAGAGACGGCGAAAAAACACGATTGTGTAATCGAATTGCTGGAACCAATCGGGACTTTTGTAACAAAAAAAACGCCTCTCGTTAAGATGTACCGCTCTCGTTCGTTTCATCGGGATGTGCGCGATTACGTAAAAGTCGGTGAGGAACGGACGCCGGTACAGGATGTGGAGTTTGCCGTTCAAAAGCTCGCTGAAATTACGCTGCGGGCCCTGGCTCCGGGAGCGAACGATCCGAATACAGCAATTGACGGAATCCGCCATATTGGGATGGCACTTGATGAAGCAAGCCGCCTTGATGGAAAATACACTGTTTTTGAAGACAGAGTAATCATCCCTCGACGTCCGTTTGAAAAGATTTTATATGAAACGTTTTATGAAATTTGTTATTCGGGGCGGGATCGCGTGTCTGTCCTTTTGGCTGTATTTGATGCATTAGACATGATTTCGGATAACAATACCCCGGCCATTCAAAAAAAGGTGCGCGATTTCGGCAGCTATGTCTGGTCAAAAGTAGAGGAGGATATTTTAAATGAAGCAGACCGGCAAAACATTACAGAGCGCTTCAAACAGCTATAGCTATAAGCCGGTTAGTGACGCGTTTTTTCATGGACCGACGCTGTCTCTGGCCCGCAATTTACTCGGCTGCCTTCTTGTGAAGGAAACAGAAGAAGGCATAGCTTCAGGATTTATTGTGGAAACAGAGGCATACCGGGGCCCATTAGACCGTGCAGCGCACAGCTATAATAATAGAAGAACAAAGCGTACAGAAGTGATGTTCGCGGAGCCTGGGCGCGTGTATACCTATTTGATGCACACACACTGTCTCGTGAATGTGGTGAGCGGGGAAGAAGGACTGCCGGAAGCTGTATTGATCCGGGCAGTGGAACCGTACGATGGGATCGATTTAATGATGGAACGGCGGGGAGAAATGCCGATGAAAAATTTAACGAGCGGTCCCGGCAAGCTGACAAAAGCACTTGGCATTCATATGATCGATTATGGACGTCGGTTTGATGAGCCGCCCCTGTTTATTGCCCACGGCTTCACACCGGAAAAAATCGCCGTCGGCCCCAGAATCGGCATTCCAAACAGCGGAGAAGCAAAGGATTATCCATGGCGCTTTTGGGTGGAAGGCAATCCGTACGTTTCCAGATAAAAAGCAGCGGCGAGACGGCCGCTGCTTTTAATCCGGATATTTTTCTTCGCTTGAGGAAGAGTTTTTTGTTTTATGCTTGTCCTTTTCTTCCCGCTGTTCCATTTTCAAATCTTCAAGTGGAATCGCATCTACGTTTTGTTCTTCTTCAAATTTATCATACAGGCTTTCGTTTTCGGTGTCGATTTGCTCTGGGTTGTCCATTTTGCCTTGATCAAGCTTTTTATTCATTCGATTCATCTCCTAAGAAATCGTTTTCTGTACTGTAACCTTATTTTGTCATTGTTAAACATGAGAAAAAAATGGATAATAAACAAAAAACAATGAAGGAGCTTTTATGTCAACACAACCCGATTTTTTATCATCACTGCAGCCATTTTTACAAGAATCATGGGAGAAGGCCGGTTTTAAGCAGGCTATGCCCGTTCAGGAAGAAGCCATTCCACTTTTATTGGATGGCCGTGATGTGATTGCTGAATCACCGACCGGAACGGGAAAAACGCTGGCTTACGTTTTACCGATGCTGGAGAAAATCGACCCGAAGCGCAATCAAGTTCAAGCGATCGTCATGGCGTCATCGCGTGAGCTGATTATGCAAATACAAGAAGAAATCCGCACATTCGGCGGCGGTGTGATTACATCTGCCGGCATGATTGGCGGCGCAAACATTAAACGGCAGACGGACCGGCTGAAAAAACCGCCTCATATCGTCTGCGGAACACCTGGACGGCTTTTAGAACTCATTGAAATGAAAAAATTAAAAATGCATGAAGTGAAATTTATCGTGCTGGATGAAGGGGATGAGCTATTTACAACTGCCCTTTTTGAGCCGGTTCAAGCGATTATCAAAGCTACACAAAAGGACCGCCAGCTTGCTTTGTTTTCGGCTACGATGCCCGCTGCAGCTGAAGAGAAAGCAAAAGAGCTGATGAAGGATCCGGAAACTGTCCACATCAAAAAAGGAAGCCTGCCTGAGGAAGGAACAGTGCGCCACCTTTATTTTACCTGCGCGTGGAAAGAAAAGCAGCAAATGATCGAAAAGGTCATGCGTGTATTCGAGCCCGAGCGGATGCTCGCTTTCATCAAAGACATTACGGATGTAAATGTGATGTCAGAGAAGCTGGCGTACAAAGGACTTAAAAATGCGGTGCTGCATAGTGAGCTTCGCAAAGAAGAGCGGGTAAAAGCCATTCGGGATTTCCGAAACGGCAAAGCACCGCTTCTGTTTGCAACAGATGTAGCCGCACGCGGACTCGATGTGAAAGGGCTGACCCATGTGCTGCACTTTGAGGCACCCCACAATGTGCGTGAGTACACACACCGTTCAGGCCGTACAGGACGTGCTGGTGAAGACGGTACAGTCATCACGTTGATTACAAGTGAATTTCAAGAAAAAGAGCTGAAAAAAATGGCGCGTCAAATGGGCGTAGAGCTCGAAAAATATGAATTTTTCAAAGGGAAAGCATTACCGGTAAAAAGCAAGCCGGTCCGGAGCGAAAAAAAATAATTGAAGCCGGGAAACAAATCCGGATAAAGTACGGAAAAGAAAAAGGAGACAGCTGCGGCTGTCTCCTTTTTTATAAAAATAGCTCCAGGCGGAATGAAGCATCTGACTCCAAAACGTCTCCAGTGCGGAACGAAATAGGATGTTGAAAGAGCGGTCCATCGTAAACAAACGTATGGAATTCACCTTTTTCACCCATCGGGCAGCAGTCCGTCTGCGCGATATCCGCCGTAAAAGAGGCATCGAGTGTCCGGCCGAGAAATTTCGGGCTGATCACGCCTTTACGAGTACGAATAATGAATGCTTTATATTGTGTATCAATAAATTCTTCTAGCATGCGGGAAGCTTGATCCGGCTCGGCACGAAGAGGGAAAAGAGCGGAAAGCCCTGCAGCGGCCGCTGTATTTTCTCCCCATTCAAAGTGAGCATCTGTATAAATGTCCCCGTATGCAACCCCATCCAGCTGAAACGACTCTTTCAGCTCGTGCAGGTCACGGATAAAGTCCTCCGTGTAGTGGTCATAGCGGCATCGAATAAAGTGAACCGGAACGCCAAGCGCTTTGCTCTGCGCTTCAATCAGTTCCATTTTCTCATCGTGCCCGAATGTGCGTCCCGTTTCAATCGGCGCTGTAGTGATGAGGCAGGCAATATCGACTGGCTGTTTTTTCAATATATGAAAAACCATCATGCAGTCTTTGCCGCCGCTCCACGACAGGGCAATTCGCTTTGGCATTCCCATTAAAACACCTTTGTCGTCCAGGATTCACCGTTCCAAATATCAGTGACAACATCCTGATAAAACTCAGGTTCGTGGGAAATAAGCAGAACGCTGCCTTTATAGTCTTTTAAAGCCCGTTTTAATTCATCTTTTGCATCTACATCCAAATGGTTGGTTGGCTCATCCAGCACCAAAATATTCGATTCCTGGTTAATTAGCTTGCACAGGCGGACTTTTGCTTTCTCCCCACCACTCAAAACGGACACTTTGCTTTCAATATGCTTGGTTGTTAAACCGCATTTGGCCAGTGCCGCCCGAATTTCGTACTGGGTAAATGAAGGGAATTCCGTCCAAAGCTCTTCAATACACGTATTACCCTTATCAGTTTTCATTTCCTGCTGGAAGTAGCCAATCAGCAGATTTTCACCGCGTTCAACCTTGCCCGAAACCGGCTTGATTTCACCAAGCAGGCTTTTTAACAGAGTGGTTTTACCGATACCGTTCGCACCGGTCAGGGCGATTTTTTGTCCGCGTTCCATGCGCAGATTCAGCGGGCGCGAAAGAGGCTCACCGTATCCAATCACCAGGTCGCGCGCTTCAAAAATCAGCTTGCTCGGTGTCCGGCCTTCTTTAAAGCGGAACTCCGGCTTTGGACGCTCTGCGGCAAGCTCAATGACATCCATTTTATCAAGCTTTTTCTGGCGTGACATCGCCATGTTCCGTGTGGAAACGCGCGCTTTATTACGGGCTACAAAGTCTTTCAAATCGGAAATTTCCTGCTGCTGCTTTTTATAAGCCGCTTCAAGCTGCTGTTTTTTCATTTCATACACTTTTATAAAGTCTTCGTATGTGCCGGCGTAGCGGTTTAGCTCTTGGTTTTCCATATGGTAAATCAAGTTGACCACACTGTTTAAAAATGGAATATCATGTGAAATAAGGACAAACGCATTTTCATATTCCTGCAGGTAACGCTTCAGCCATTCAATATGCTGTTCATCCAGGTAGTTGGTCGGCTCATCCAGCAGCAAAATTTCTGGCTTTTCAAGCAGTAATTTGGCCAGCAATACTTTTGTCCGCTGTCCGCCGCTCAAGTCATGTACATCACGATCAAGGCCGATATCATCAAGTCCGAGCCCGCGTGCTGTTTCTTCAATTTTGGCATCAATCACGTAAAAGTCATTGTTCGTCAGCAAGTCCTGCATCGTACCTGTTTCTTCAAGAAGCTTCTCCAGCTCTTCCGGCGTAACATCTGCCATTTGCCCAAACAATTCGTTCATTTTTGTTTCAATATCAAATAAATATTGAAACGCTGTACGGAGTACATCGCGAATGGTCATGCCCTGCTTTAATACCGCGTGCTGGTCAAGATAGCCGACACGGACATTTTTAGACCATTCTACTTTTCCTTCATCCGGCTGCAGCGTTCCAGTAATAATATTCATAAAAGTCGATTTTCCTTCGCCGTTTGCCCCAACAAGACCAATATGCTCGCCCTTTAGGAGACGAAATGACACATCATTAAAAATAGCACGGTCGCCGAAGCCATGGCTTAAGCGGCTGACTGATAAAATACTCATCTATATAAACTCCTTGTTCTTTTTTGAACATTATATCATTTTCCGAAAAAAACGGGAGAAAACTGTTAAACGGCGGGTACTCATTGTAAAATGACTGTATGAGAAACCACGGGAGGGATCATGGATGCAGGAAAAGCAGCAATTCGAAATCAATGGAACGAGCCTTCAATGGGACCGAGCAGAAGGGCTGTTTCAGTTTGAAGGAGCGGATGTAGTCCTTTTTTGGACAAAAACAGCGCTGAAAACGTTCATTGATACGATTGAGGAAGTAACAGGTGCAGAATCCGCCCGGGTTGTGATGGAAACCGCAGGATACCGGACAGGAAAAATCGTCAGCCGTTTTTATAAAGAAAAATGGAGCGTGGAAAAAACGCTGGAGCTCCTGCCCAATATGTACGCATCGGCCGGCTGGGGAGCGACAGAATTCAAGCGGCTGTGCTTAGCAGAGCGCCGAGCGGTTTTGTCTATTCGCAATGACTGGGAAAGCAAGGTCGTGCAGGCGCAGGGGAAAGAAGGTGCGGGCACATTTCTTGGAGGACATTGGGCTGGCGTACTGAGCGGATTGATCGGGGAAACAATTTGGTACAAAGTAACGGAGTATGAGGCGGACGAGGAAAAGTCATATAAAGAAATTGAATTGTTTCCATCTTCAAAAACATCGTCGGAAAACGTGCGCGAGCATATTCAAACACGGGAGCAGGAGACAATCACCCAGCTTGAAGCGATGGTTGAAAACCGGACGATTGAGCTGCGCAAGCTGATCCGTGAGCTGTCATCGCCAATTATTCCGGTTCTTGACGGCATTTTGGTTACGCCGGTGATGGGGCGGTTTGATCAAGAGCGGTCAGATGATTTTACGGAAAAAGCGCTTCAGGCCATCGTGGAGCACAAAGCGAATATGCTGATTCTGGACGTTACCGGCATTAAAGCAATGAACAATTTGATTTTAAGCACACTTGAAAAAGTGACACAATCCGTTCAGTTGATCGGCGCAGTGCCGATTGTCGCCGGCATTTCACCGGAACTGGGGATGGAGATGACTTCAAAAGGCATTTATTTGAACGATTTAAAGTGCTTTGCTACGCTAAAACATGCGATTCATTATGCGATTGCGCTGGAAGGCATGCAAATTGTGAAAAAAGAAGACGAATCATTATAAGAAATCCTTTGCCATTTGGTATGATAGGAGAAAACATGGGTACAGAAAAACTTACTTTTTTACCCCAGGAGGTGAGAGGAAAAAGCAGTCAGACTGCTTTTTCCGAGTATTGATAGATATAGGTATTGCTGTTAAATTGGTATCATTTGCGTTACTTATTGTATTAACCGGATTTTTTGTAGCAACTGAATTTGCTATTATCCGTGTGCGCCAGTCACGCATCAATCAGCTTGTTGAAGAAGGAAACAAGCGGGCGATGGCAGCGAAAAAAGTAACGTCAAACCTCGATGAATATTTATCCGCCTGCCAGCTTGGCATCACCATTACTGCTCTTGGACTTGGGTGGCTTGGTGAACCAACGGTAGAAGCTATATTACATCCGGTATTTGAACATTTCGAGGTTGCTCCATCCGCTGCAAGCATCTTGTCTTTTATTATTGCGTTTGCGGTGGTTACATTTCTGCACGTTGTTGTCGGAGAGCTTGCGCCAAAGACCGTTGCGATTCAAAAAGCGGAATGGGTAACATTAAAGTTTTCACCGCTCATTATTATTTTCGATAAAATCATGTATCCGTTTATTAAAGCATTGAATGGTTCTGCGCGCGGACTTGTCGGTATTTTCGGACTAAAGCCTGCGTCCGAGCATGAAATGGCCCATTCAGAAGAAGAGCTGCGGATCATTTTATCAGAAAGCTTTAAAAGCGGAGAGATTAATCAATCAGAGTACAAGTATGTGGACCGTATTTTTGAGTTTGACGAGCGTGTCGCAAAAGAAATTATGGTGCCGCGCACCGATATGGTTACACTGTCGAAGGATTTAAAGTGGGATGAAATTACCTCCATCATTGAGCTGGAAAAGTATACGAGGTATCCGGTGGATGATGGTGATAAAGATAATATTCTCGGCATGGTAAATATGAAGGAGCTGCTTTCGTATTATTTAAACCGGAACAGCGATCGGAGCCGGCCGCTCGAAGAATTCGTGAAGCCGGTCATTCGTGTGATTGAGACCATTCCGATTCATGACCTGCTTTTAAAAATGCAAAAAGAGCGTATTCATATGGCTGTGCTTATGGATGAATATGGCGGTACATCAGGGCTTGTAACAGTTGAAGACATTTTGGAAGAAATCGTTGGAGAAATCCGGGATGAATTTGATACCGATGAAAAACCGGACGTGCAAAAGCTTGGTGAAAAGCATTATTTATTAAATGCGCGCCTGCTGATTTCAGAAGTAAATGACCTGTTAGGCACAGAGCTTTCTGATGAGGAAGTAGATACGCTCGGCGGCTGGGCGCTCACTGAAAATATCGATGTTAAGCTTGGTGATTCGATTGAGCAGGATGGCTATGAATTCATTATCCGCGATGCGGAAGGCCACCATATTCATGCGATTGAAGTGAAAAAGTCCAGGCCGATAGAAGCCGAATCAGCATCAGCTGAATAAAAAGAGTCTGCGAAATTTTCGCAGACTCTTTTTTTAAAGGCGGAATTGAGCGACAATGCCCTTTAATTTTCCAGCCACTAAGCTTGTTTGAACAGACCGGTCCGCCACGGATTCAATAGCAGAGGAGGTTTGCTGTGCGGCGGCTGATATATCTACTGTCCGATCTTCAATCTCGCGGATGGCAGCGGCCAGCTGGCTGATTAGTTCGACAACCCGTGCAGAATTGACTGCTTCTTCATGAGTCAGCCGGGATACTCCGTCGATTTCATGCATGGTTTGTGAAACTGCCTCGTGTATGTCGGTTAGTGCCTGGGCAGTAAATTGAACGGTTTTATTTCCGGCTTCAACTAAGCTCGTATTTTCATTCATCGCTTGAACGACATGCTCGGTATGGCCGATAATATCACGGACCAGTTTTTCAACCTGGAGCACTTCGTCATTTGATTGCTCGGCCAGCTTACGGACTTCTTCGGCGACAACAGCAAATCCTTTTCCATGTTCTCCGGCGCGTGCCGCTTCAATGGAAGCATTCAAGGCGAGCAGGTTGGTTTGAGCTGCAATACTGGCAATGGTCCCGGCGATTTGGTTGATTTTTGCTGTAGATTCACTTAACTGTTGAATGGTTCTGCTTGTATCGGAAGAAGCGCGTTGAATTTTTTCCATATCGCGGCTGATATCCTCCACTCTGGCACGGCCTTCCTCGGCTGTTTCCATCGTTTTCTCAGAATGATGAACACTAACATCTGCTTTTTGTTTTCCTGTTTGAATGAGGGAAGCTAATTCCTGCAAAAGATCATTCGATTGTTCAGCGCTGACAGTGCCGTCTGACACGGAAGAAGCAACCTCTCCCATGCTGGCAGACACTTGCTGCACAGATGTTTTCATTTCTGTTAAAGACTCGGCTGTATGAGTTGAATTTTGCGCTAACTGCTCGGCTGTTTCTTTTAACGTCCCCATAACATTTCTGAAATTGGCGGCCATTCCATTTAGCGTACGGGCTAAATCACCAATTTCATCCTGCGTCTTATCATACTTGTTTACAACAGAAAGGTTGCCATCAGCTATTTCTTTTGCCTGGTCAATCAAAGCGGAGATTGGTTTTGTTTTGCGGCGGATTAACCATACGGTAACAATAGAAGCGAGAGCCATCGGAATCAAGCTGATTAAAATACCGTTTTTCACAACATCCCACGTCCGCTCGGATACAATGTTTCCGTTAAAATCGATGACGCTGACAGCCGCAATTTCCCCATCCACATAAATAGGTGCATAGCCTGACAAGCGGCTCATGCCTCCATACTCATACACTTTAGAGTAGGTAGGGTGGCCTGTTTGGGTCAGTGTGGATATCGCTTCCTCATCAATATAAAAAGAGTCTCCAACGCTAAAGCCTTTGTCCTTTAAATGATCGTCCAGCGCCAAAATGGTTCCGGTTTGATCAATAATATATTGTGTTTCAAAGATAGCTTTATGGCCAGTCGTCCAGTTTAACTGAGTGCTGAGAGCTTGAGCTGCTGCCTCGTCTCCTTTTAGGACGGCACGCATGGTGTCTTCTGTAATCAAGCCGGTTGTAATATTGGCACAGCCATATGCTTCAATTCCGGCAGCTTCATATAATTTGTCGTAAGCGGTTTTATAAGTAGCAACAGAAGTGATAATGAGCATTGCGATAATAATGCCGATAATGATAACGCCAAGCTGCCATGTAATCGTTCTTTTCATAACCGTGAGCCTCCTGATGGCATAACTGTTTTCTTATTTATACCATAAGTATCATGAAAAAAGTCTGTGTTTTTGTGACATTTTCATTACGAAAAAACGCCCGCCGCTGATAGGATCAACGACGGGCGTTTGAGTTATTAATCTAGTGTTTTAGAACCGATATACCGCTTGCTCCAATAAGAGTTAGACGTTTGATCAATCGTAACCCCTTTTGAGGAAGAAGCATGAATAAATTGATTATTGCCAAGGTAAATGCCTACGTGGGAAGCGCCTTTTTTGTACGTTGTAAAAAACATAAGGTCGCCGGGCTCCATGTTGGCTTTAGAAACAGCCTGTCCTTTTTTGTACATGTCGGCTGCTGTACGCGGCAGTGAATAGCCAGTTTGTTTATGTACGTATTGGATAAATCCCGAGCAGTCAAAGCCTGCCGGTGTTGTACCGCCAAATTGATAAGGTGTGCCAATATGCTCCTTTGCTTCAGCGATTGCCGCCTTGGCGTTGTAAGCTGCATTCGTTTGCTGAGCGGGCAAAAGGCCGCCGAACATGATGAAACAAATGCTAAGGAAGATCCATAATCCTTTTTTCACGCTAGTCCCTCCGGTCTGATGGCCGCTGCTAAACGGTTACATTGTAAGTTGATGTAAATATATCAGAAAATTTCGGGTATTGAGTTACAGATTTATGTATTTCATATTACAATTTCATGACAAAAACAGCCCGAAAGAAACTGAGCTTTTAGAATCTAGATAATAAAATCGTTTTCCGGGACATTCTTTCGTTTTTAAAGCGTAAGGATGTGGGGTGTTTGGACGGGAGTCGATAAGGCGGCGGGCGCGCGGCTTCGCTTTCCATGGGGCAGGCGCTGAGCCCGTCTTTGCAGCACAGCTGCCCAGCCGGTCTCAGCCGACCCGCTTGTCCCATAGGAGTCTTCGCCGCACACCCGCCGCCTGTGTGGTTGAACAGAATTTTATAGCCTGACAGATCTACTTGCCCCCATCACTAAAGCGGTAAAAGCGGAGATTGACATGCCTTCTTTGCTGATTTTTCGAAACAAATGGGGAAGCTGGCCGGACGAAGACTCCTGCGGGATGCACAGTGAGTCGGGAGACCCCGCAGACGCGTCCGCCGAGGAGGCTCCCGCACTGCCCTAAGGGGCGCGAAGTCCGGCCGGCTTCCCCTATCGGCTCTTTTTGAGAAATGATATTTCCAGAAAAGTCTCCTGCTCACTTTCGGTAGTAAAAGCTTTCGAAAAAAACAGCCCGAAAGAAATCGGGCCGTTTTTTTAGCGAATGGTTTCTAAAAGGGCATCTCCATTTTCAGCGATGCGGATAATTGCATGTGTTTTTTGCTCCCACTTTGTTCCTGTATTTTCAGGAATAAAGAAATGCTCAATACCGAGGGTTAATGTGCCATATCGCCCGGAACCTTTTATAAACAGGCCGTCTGGCTGCTGGTGCGTAAACGTTTCTGCTTGATAGACTGGAATCTGTTTTCCGTTATAGGATATAAACTTTGAAGTAGGCTTTAAGGACACATTGATTTTGCCTTCCGGAGGAGCTGTAGAGCTGTTATAAAATTGATCGCTGTACACTGTACCGATGGTGTAGCCAAGCTGAACATAGTCTCCTTGAATAAGGGAGCGCGGATCCACAGGAGCAAGCTCCAGCGCAGCCACTTCTCCTTCTTGAAGAAGCTGTTCTTTCTGCCAGGCAGTCGTGATTAAAAAGGCAGCTTGCAGCACAAGCACCACTGCAAACAGGCCGGCGCTCCATTTTTTGACGGGAACCGGGACGGTGTGTTTTCTTCCCCAGATGAACCAAAGGATGAAAAACAGCAGGCTGATCAGTAAAAAAGAAAGCGACTTATGCAAAAGCAGCCAGGCGTATTCATAGTATTTCCAGATAAAAAAGCCGATAAAAGCTGCCCAGACCGGCCAGCGGTACAGCCTTCTTTCCGAGGCAGGCTTAAAAAGGTGCCAGAAAATATATAAAAGAAACACGGCATGAAGAAAAAGAGAATCCCAGCCTTTTTCAGTCAGCGAGTAAAGCATAAAGAGAAGAGACAGCCAAAAACCAGCCATGCCGACAGGCTGCTCTTTGAAAGAAAGAAACACGACCGCATTTCCTACAGCAGCCGAGAATAACACCCACGTGCTAACAGAAAGCGATACATCATTTTCTGTCAGCAGGCGTAAAATGCCATACAGAAGCACAGCGTTCGCTGATATATAATAAAGAATGGATTCATTTCGTTTAAAAAGCAGTACAGTCAACAGCACGAGCGGAACCGCAAGGAGAAAAGCCGTCCAGGTACGATCCCATTCGGACACGAGATAAGAGAACAAAAAGATAAGTCCGGTAATTTGAAGTGTAAGACGGACCACCAGCCACGATTCTTTTTTTACAGCCAGGCCTGCAGCCGTGCAAAGAAGGGCGAGAACGAGAAAGCTGAGCGAAAAGTTTCCGCTGAACCCAAAAAGCATGCCGACAAACGAGCTCAGAGAAAACACGGCAATCAGTGTGCCGATGAATGCCAGGGCTCCTGTGAAAAAAGTAATCGTGTACCGTCTCCATTTATGATCACGCATGCTGCCGGAAGAGGCAATTTTTCGAAGGCCGATAATACTAAAAGCAAAAAGTAAAAGCAGCATCGGAAAACCTGTGTAAAAAATAAATTCTCCAAGCAGCTGGTAGGTCATGTAAAACACGTTCGGAACCACGTACAACCCGAAAAACAAAAGATGAACGCCTAATTCAAATGGATGGCTTTTTTGTGAACCGATAAACGCTCTCCAAAACAAAACGATAAATACAATATACGCAGCATGAAGCAGCAGAAAAACGGCACGGTAATCCATGTTGCCGGCAAGCGTATCATAAAGCATATGCGTATCGAGCAAATAAACCGCGCACCCCTGCATGATAACCAGAGATATAAACGAAAGCTTTTCTTCCTGGAGTTTGCGCCAGAAAACATAAATCGCTCCGTGCAAAAGAATGGCCCCTAAATAAATGAGCAGCTGCTCGCCATTCGTGTAGGTAATAAAGGCACCGGTTGGGTACAGCTTCAGCCAGAAAGTGAGCTCAAACAGTAAAAATGCGAGCCAGTACAGCGGCCGATAACGGGTAAAGGCGGCCAGGAGAACGGCAGGGATCAGTGTAACGAAAAATAGCACGTATGAATCCGCATGTGAGTTATACATCTGGCCAATGAGCGCGGCGGCCACCGCAAACGCAACAACCGACAGCAGCAGCCACCAGTTGCCGAGATACGCAAATGTGCGGCTTCTGCGGTATAAAAAAGCCAGTATGGCACAAAGGAGCAAAACCGATATGCTTAAACCGATTTTCACCGGACGGTCAAGCCCGGGCCAGTTGGCGGCGAAAAAATAAATAATGGCAGCAAAGAAAAAAATGAGGCCAAGTAAATAAGGAATGTCGCCTTTTTTTTGCGCAAACATAGGTATTCCTCCTCTTCTTTTTCTTTCAGTATACTATTTTTTGCGGGAGAAGAGAGAAGAGAGAAAAACAATTAAAGCGGCTCCGACGGCTGTAAAGGCGATAAAAGGCTCATCTGTCCAGTTTCGGGCTGCGATGCCAAAGAAGGCCCAAACAAACACAAGCGGATACACGGGGTCCCGGTGTGCAAAGCGAAACGTCACAGCCAGTACAGAAGCTAAAACAATCAGAAGAATCGTCCAGATGGCAGCCGAAAGGCCAAAGCCGTTCCATTTATAGTACGTTAAGGTATAGCTTATATTAGCCATTACAGCCACGCTGACCCAGCCGAGATAAACTGAAAATGGAAACCGGTCCCAAAAAGAAAAGTGTTCCCTTTCGATGCGTGAATAAATGATGATAAGTGAAACGAGCAGTGCGATGATCACCAGCGTGCTAAGTACCAAAAACTCATAGTGCCAAAGAAAAATCCATGTTGCATTAAAGGCACAGCTGAATAAAAAGGGTACATGAACCTTCCGATCAATATGAGATGGTTTGAAGCCCCGAAGCAGCCAAATAAGCAGCAGAAAATAAATGAATCCCCAAATCGAAAATACATAGCCGGCCGGTGTGAAAAGAACGTTTATTTTGTCGGAAATCTCGCCGGTCGTCTGTCCATTAAGGGGGACAGCGTTTGCCAGGCTGTTTACGGCCACAACGACAAGAAAGCCAATTAAATTAAGCCAAAAAATTCGCACAAAATCGCCTCCTTTTTTCGTTCTTTTCCCTTTTACTTATATGCGCTAACCCTTGTCCTTTTTCTGGTTGATATTTCAGAATAATTTTTGGGTGTGTGATATATATAGAAACAGTGCACCAATAGGAAGGATGGTTATATGAGCAAAACCGTTGTACTTGCAGAAAAACCATCCGTTGCCCGTGATATTGCCCGCGTTCTAGGATGCAGCAAAAAAGGGAACGCATTTTTAGAAGGAAATCAATATATTGTCACATGGGCGCTTGGCCACCTTGTGACACACGCAGATCCGGAGGGCTACGGCGATCAATATAACACGTGGAACATAGTGGATCTGCCGCTTATGCCAAATACGTTGAAAACCGTGGTGATCCGCCAGACGAGCAAGCAGTTTCATGCGGTAAAAGCACAGCTTCTGCGAAAAGATGTCTCGACCATCGTCATTGCGACCGATATTGATTTATATCTATAAAATGCGATGTACATAATTCCTAAAAGCTCTTTATGCCTTGATAAATTAAGAATATCTAAATGCTTTTTTTACTCATTAATAAAAACTGCACATAATTCATTTTTTGATGAATTATGTGCAGTTTTTTCTGAAGAATTTTAATTAAGATTAACAAAAAAGGCACGCAAAAATAATAGAAGAAAATAAGTCCCTATATTATTTGGATGTTATCTCTTCAATAATAAAACAGAAGCACCTATCCAAACTTGTAGATAGATACCTCTGCTTTTATAATTTAATCAAATTTTATTCCTTTTAATGCATCTGCAAATGCATTATTTATTGGTTCGACATCTTTTTCTTGCTGTTTTAAATATTTTTGCACACTTCGTTTATCTACTTTTCCACCAGATTCTTTCTTGCGTCTTGCTTCAAAGGCAGACAATTTCTCGCGATATCCACATTTACATGTGAAAATTTGACCTGCACCTTCACCGCGAAGTTCCATTTTCTTTTTACATTGAGGGCAGCGAGCATTCGTAACACGTGCAACATTTTTACGGTGACCACATTCACGATCTTGGCAGACAAGCATTTTTCCTTTTTTTCCGTTTACTTCAAGCATTGGTTTCCCGCAGTCTGGACAAGATTTCGTTGAGATATTGTCATGCTTGTATTTTTTATCGCTTGCCTTAATTTCAGCAACGATTTTTTTAGTGTAATTTTTCATTTCGGAAATAAATACTTCTTTTTTCAGTTTGCCATTTGCAATTGCTTCAAGCTTTTGCTCCCATTCAGCTGTTAATGTAGGGGATTTTAATTCTTCTGGTACTAGATCAAGCAACTGGCGCCCTTTTGACGTAATATGAATGTCTTTACCACGTTTTTCAATTAAGAATGAGTTGAATAACTTGTCAATAATGTCAGCTCGCGTTGCTACAGTTCCCAAGCCACCAGTTGATTTTAAAGTTGCTGCAAGCTGTTTGTTCTGTGTGTCCATGTACTTTGTAGGGTTTTCCATGGCTGAAAGTAATGTCGCCTCATTAAAGCGTGCAGGAGGTTTTGTTTGACCTGAGGTTTGCACAATTAATTTTACATCTAATTTATCGCCTTGTTCGATGCTAGGTAAAATTTGTTCTTTCAAATCATTTTCTGCGTCGTCATCCTCAAATCGATTTTCGTATGCTTCTTTCCAACCATTTGATAAAATGGTTTTCCCTCTAGCAACAAAGTTTTCATTACCGATTTTCGCACGAAGTGTTAATTGTTCATATTCAAACGCTGGGAGTAACACAGCTAAAAACCGTTTAACCACTAAGTCATAAATTTTACGCTCTTTATCTGTAAAAGCCGAAAAATTTACATAATCTTCTGTTGGGATAATAGCGTGGTGATCTGAAACTTTACTATCATCGACAAATGATTTCGAAGCTTTTATAGGCTTGCTTAAGATCTTGTTTGTTAAAGAACGATATTCTCCAACCCCGCAAGCTTTAAGACGCTCTGAAAGTGTTCCTACGATGTCTGAAGAGATATAGCGTGAATCTGTACGAGGGTATGTCAATACCTTGTGTTGCTCATACAGTTTTTGCATAATATTTAGCGTTTCTTTTGCTGAGTAGCCAAAAATCTTATTCGCGTCACGTTGTAGCTCTGTTAAATCATAAAGGCCAGGTGCAAATGATTTTTTCTTCTTTTTATCAATTTCTGTAACTACTGCATCAAGGCTTCCAAGCTTTTTAACAATGGTATCGATTTTTTCTTTTTCGAAACTACGGCTGTTACCTTTTGCGTCTTGCCATGTCAGCTTTAAATTCTCTGATGTCTGTGCTTCAATGCCATAATAAGTCTGTGCTTTGAAATGCTTAATTTCTTCTTCACGTTGGGCAATAATCGCAACTGTTGGTGTTTGGACACGTCCACAATTTAACTGTGCGTTAAAACGCGTTGTTAGAGCACGTGTTGCGTTTAATCCGATATACCAGTCGGCTTCAGATCGTGCCACGGCCGATGAATATAAATTGTCGTAGGCTTTTCCAGGTTTAAGGTTTGCGAAGCCGTCTTTTATTGCTTTATCCGTTACAGATGAAATCCATAAACGCTTAATCGGTTTATTTACTTTTGCTTTTTCAATAATCCAGCGTGCGACTAATTCTCCCTCTCTCCCTGCATCAGTAGCCACAATTATTTCGTTAACATCATTTCTAACGAGCTGACTCTTAACAGAATTAAACTGTTTTCCAGTTTGCTTCATTACAACTAATTTCATGCGTTCTGGAAGCATTGGAAGATCCTCTAAATTCCATGTTTTATATTTATTATCGTAAGCCTCTGGATCTGCCAGCGTAACCAAATGTCCTAATGCCCACGTAACGATATATTTATCACCTTCTAAAAATCCATTTCCTTTTTTCGTACACTTCAATACATTTGCAATATCGCGTGCAACAGAGGGCTTCTCGGCGATTACTACACTTTTTGCCATTTCTTTGAACTCCTTTACTGACTATGTACCGTCTAATATACCATAGTTTTAAGGAGGAAAATGTTTAGATGCTTCTATTTAGCAGTGATAATAAACATCGCTTGCTTAAGAATTTCGATCTCTTGTTTTAAACGTCTATTTTCTTTACGGATTTCATTTAATTTTCTAGGAGTGATTGTTGTTTCTATGCTTGAATGAAGTTTAATCCATTTGTAAATAGAAGTAGGGGACACCCTATATTCTGTTGCTAAGTCTGAAACAGACCGGCCCTCAATGTGTAATTTAACAACTTGTTTTTTAAACTGTTCGTCATATCTTTACTATCTTCAAAGTCTAACTTAAATAGCTCGTTAAACTTTTTTATGTTGTGATTATCTGAATCAACAGTACTTGAAGCTACTAATTCATTTTGAAAAATCTTATTAGGTTTATCCAATTCTAAAACTTTTGAAAGTTGACTTGGTAAAGGAATAATTTCTGCCCTCACATTGGCTTGTTTTAACTTCTCAGAACGCCCATACCAATGAGAGAAATACCTTTAGTTCTTGTGTATGTTTGATAAAAAAATTTGTATTTTCTCTCAGAATGAAACAACTATTTTTTTAATATAGTTTTTTGGGTTTAGCTTAAGAGCAGTTTATTTCATAATAGATGAACAAAAAATTAGCGCCGCATCCCCCTTCAAGATCTCCGATTTAGTGGGGGTTAGGCGCTAAGGTTTTTATTCTCCCTGTTCCTCTATATATTTTTTTATCACGTCGATTGTTGCTCTGCCTGTCGTTAAAATCATGTAGCTTCGGCCCTAAAAATAAGGCTTCCAATAAAATCGAGAGAGTTCCTGAGAGAATTCTTTTCTTATATACCGCGATGTAACGGTTTTATAGCTGTTAATGGTATTCACTAAGTTAATCTGAGGAGGGGCATCAAACAAAATATGTATATGATCCTCTTCGCCATTCATTTCAATTACCTGGCAGTTCCATTTTTCGAAGAGGCTGTCTGTGATCTCTTTCAGTCGTTTCATCATGTTTTGTGAAATACATTTTTTTCGATATTTTGTGACAACAACTAAATGATAAGTTAGTTTGTATCGGGCGTGTCTGTTCCTGTTATATTCGCTCATACCGGGAATGCGGCTACCGCAAGCAGGTTGCCCGTGTAACAAACGCCCGCTGCCCGAACTGCCACAAGAAAATGGAAATGCGGGGCGAAGGAGAAGGCCGCTTGTTTGTATGCAAATGCGGCCATCGGGAGAAGCTGTCTGCATTTGAAAAAAGAAAGCAAAAAAGTGGCAAGGGTGCGGCAACGAAGCGTGATGTGAATCAGTACCTGAAAAAACAAAACCAGGATGAACCGGTGAATACGGCGCTGGCAGATGCACTGAAAAACTTAAAACTATATTCGAACAACCGTTCCAAATTATTATTTTAGAATAATAATTTGGAACGGTTGTTTTTTTCTGAAAAAGGTGTCTATAATGATTTCAGAAACAAGAGCAGGGGATATCTATTTGGCTACTGTTTGTATCGTTTGTTTATTCATTATGACTTGTAGGGAGGAACATTATGCCGATTAATATACCGCATCAGCTGCCGGCACGCGAAGTGCTGGAAAGAGAAAATATATTCGTCATGGACGCGGATCGTGCCAGAACGCAGGATATTCGCCCGCTTAATATTTTAATTCTGAACTTGATGCCGGAAAAAGAAAAAACAGAAGCTCATCTTTTGCGTCTTCTTGGTAATACGCCGCTTCAAGTGAATGTCTCGTTCTTATATACGGCCACATATGAATCTAAAAACGTAAGTAAATCCCACCTCGAGCAATTTTATATTACGCTTGAAGAAGCGAAAAGCCGCCGTTATGACGGCTTGATTATTACTGGAGCGCCGATTGAGCTGATGGAGTTTGAAGCGGTCAGCTACTGGGCGGAGCTGCAGGAAGTTATGAACTGGGCAAAAACAAATGTAACGTCTACTTTGCACATTTGCTGGGGAGCACAAGCAGCGCTGTATCACCATTACGGCATCGGCAAGTTTGAACTGCCTAAAAAATGCTCTGGTGTATACGAACATGCAATCACCGATCCGACTGTAAAACTACTGCGCGGGTTTGACGATGTATTTTCGGCACCGGTTTCCCGCCACACAGATGTCAGCCAGGAAGCGATTGAGGCGAATGATGAACTGATTTTGCTCGCTTCTTCACCAGAAGCAGGCCCGCTGCTCATCATGTCAAAAGATGCGCGGAATATTATGATTACCGGACATCTTGAATACGATGCAACTACGCTAGCGGAAGAATACGAGCGTGACTGTGCGAAAGGCCTTGAGATAGACATGCCGGAAAACTACTTTCCAGGCAACAACCCTGCTAGTCGTCCGCCAAATAAATGGCGCTCTCACGCTCATTTGCTTTATTCAAACTGGCTTAACTATTACGTCTACCAGGAAACACCGTACGAATGGAAATGAAAGAGCAAGACCGTCCACGCATAATGGGCGGGTTTTTGCTTGCCCCTGGCTCCATAAAAAAAGCGCTGCCGGCATGTGCCGGCGGCGCTTTTTGCTTAATAAAACGATGTTCTTCTGTCTTCGAAAACAGGAATGCGGCTGCGGATTTCATCAATCGCACCAAAATCTATTTCACCGATAAGCATTTCCTCCGCTTCGCCTGCTTCAGCAATCACTTCACCCCACGGGCCGATAATCATAGAATGCCCGGCAAACTGATTGTCAGGGTCGGAACCAGACCGATTACAGGCAATCACATAAGCCTGATTTTCAATCGCGCGCGCCGTGAGCAGTGTGCGCCAGTGGTCTACACGGGCGAGCGGCCATTCGGCAGGAACGAATAAAACACGGGCGCCGTTTACAACTTGTTTACGGAACCATTCCGGAAAGCGAATGTCATAGCAGATAAATCCAGCCATCTTTTCACCGGCCAACTCAAACAAACCATCTTCCTCGCCGTCAATTAAATATTTTTCCTCATGCATAAGCCGGAACAAGTGCAGCTTGCTGTATTCATGAATGAGGCGGCCGTCTTTATCAACGATAATCATTGTATTTTTAACACCGCTGCCCGTATCATTGGCAACCGATCCGCCAACGATGTGCATGCCGTATTTTTGAGCTGCCTCTGTTAAAAACTGCTTGGCCCGCTCTGCTCCGCGGTCCGCAATTTCATTCAAGCGCGTTAAATCATAGCCAGTTGTCCAAAGTTCTGGCAGCACAGCCAGCTCGCAGCCGGCTTCGCTTGCTTTTTTTAAAAAGTCTGCCGCCCGGCTGTAATTTGCTCCCGGGTCGCCAAACGCTATATCCATTTGCAGACAGGCAATTTTCATGTTTTTCATCTCCGTTGTCTTTTTAAAAATTGTAACATGGTTGACAGGAAAAATGAAACATGTCATAATCCTCCTTAACAAATAAACGGACAATTGCATACATCTTATCAAGAGCAGGTAGAGGGACAAGCCCTATGACACCCGGCAACCGACCTATAGCAGGCACGGTGCTAATTCTTGCAGCGAAAGCTGAGAGATAAGAAGACTAACTAGAAAACCTTTCTTCTTATTTCGTGAAGAAAGGTTTTTTTATTTTTAAAAAGGAGGCGTCGGTCATGACCGTCAAAAACAAAACAGACAAGCCGTTAAAGATTGAACAAGGAAATTTATATACTACTATTCGACCTCAGCAGGGAGAGCGTGTCATGATTATCGGCGGCTCTGAAACGCTGACAGCGCGGTGTTCAGACGCAGGCGCAGCCGTTTTGCCGGTCGTTTCGTTTGCGCAGGTTCAGCAGCATGAATTTGATACAGTAGCAGCGCCGCTGTCTGTTCATCCGTATGCGGACGGAGCACAATGGACCGCTAAAGCCTATGAAGCGCTGAAAGAAGGGGGCCGGTTTGTTGCGGATTTCGCAGAATCAAGCTCTCTGCCTTCGGCATCAGACTATCCATACGCCGAATCACTTGCCGGTTACTGGGAGAGACTAAAAGCGGCCGGCTTTTCCACGATCTTATTTCAGCAGCTGTCCGCCAAGTCAGCACAAGAAGCTGTATTAAACGGCTGGACAGAGCTTGTATCATCTAAATATCCCGTTACGGTCAATCGTTTTATCGCTGTGAAATAACATTTTCAAAATGGGTGCCGCCGTATTATGATAAGGGCAACAACATGCGAAAGGTGGCACCACGTGAACATTTTTTACCGAAAAACGTCATATACACATGAACAATTTTTTCACCAATATACAGCACTTTCAAAAAATGAGCCCCATCATGCACTGCTTGAAAGCGGCCGGGGCGGACGCTATAGCTTTGCGGGTATTCAGCCTTCTGCCATCGCGGTTTCCGCTGAAGAAGGACTTGTTTTAAAAAAAGATGGGAAAGAGAAGCGGATAGCCGGCAATCCGGTTCATGCGCTTGTTTCGCTTCTTGACGAACGCAAAGTACCGAGGAAGGAAGGGCTGCCGGATTTTCAAGGCGGCGCTATTGGCTGGATCAGCTATGACTATGTCCGGTTTATCGAAGATCTTCCGGATCATGCTGAGGATGATACCGGCCTGCCGGATACATGCTTTTTGTTTTTTGATCAGTGGGCGGCGTTTGATCATCACACGAATGAGCTTTTTGTGATGCAGCTTGCCGAAACGGAAGAAGGACTGGATGAGTGGTTTGAAGCATGGGGTGACCCAGCAGGACCGGTAGATTGGACATCTGGACAGGGAACGGATAAAACAGACGTTTCTTTCCCGGAAGAACAGTTTAAAGAAGCGGTTGAACGGATTCGTGAATATATTGCGGCAGGAGATGTGTTTCAGGTGAATTTATCGGTTCGCCGTGCCCGTCCCCTCACCGTACCGCCGCTTGCTGTGTACGCGGCGCTTCGCAACTTGAATCCTTCTCCTTATATGGCTTATATTCAAACACCGGACTTTCAAGTCGTTTCCGGCTCGCCGGAGCTGCTGGTGAAAAAAAGCGGACAGAAGCTGTCAACCCGGCCGATTGCCGGGACACGTTCACGCGGTAAGGATGACGCTGAGGATGAGCGTCTTGCAAAAGAGCTCATCGACAATGAAAAGGAACGAGCGGAGCACGTAATGCTTGTGGATTTGGAGCGCAATGACCTGGGCCGTGTTTCCCGCTACGGCTCTGTTCATGTGGATGAATTTATGGTCATTGAAAAGTATTCACATGTCATGCACATTGTGTCTAATGTGTGCGGAGAGCTGGCGGAAAAGAAAACAAATGCTGATGTGATTGACGCTGTTTTCCCGGGCGGAACGATTACCGGAGCGCCAAAAGTGCGGACGATGGAAATTATTGAAGAGCTTGAGCCGGTACGCCGCGGCATTTACACCGGCTCCATCGGCTGGATTGGCTATAACGGAGATATGGAACTAAACATTGTCATTCGTACCATGCTCAGTGCGGGCGGCTATGGATATGTCCAGGCCGGTGCAGGCATTGTCATTGACTCAAAGCCGGAATATGAATACAAAGAGTCGCTGAAAAAAGCAGCCGCCATGTTAAAGGCGATGGAACTTGCGGAGGATGCACACACATGATTTTGATGATTGATAATTACGATTCATTTACGTATAACCTTGTTCAATATCTTGGAGAACTTGGTGAGGATCTGGTTGTCCGGCGGAATGATGAAATAACCGTTGCCGCCATTGAGGAGATGAAACCGGATTTTGTAATGATCAGCCCGGGACCGTGCACACCAAATGAAGCGGGAATCAGCCTGGAGACAGTTGAAAAGCTGTCAGGCCGGGTTCCGCTTTTTGGGGTTTGTCTTGGCCAGCAGTCGATTGCACAAAGCTTCGGCGGTGATGTTGTGCGCGCCGAGCGGCTGATGCACGGCAAGACGTCGCCTGTTTTTCATGATGGCAAAACCATTTTCAAAGGATTGCCAAGCCCATTTCGGGCGACCCGTTATCATTCACTGATTGTAAAAAGAGAGACACTGCCGGACTGCTTTGAGATATCGGCCTGGACAGAGGAAGGTGAAATTATGGCCATCCGCCATAAAACACTAGCGGTGGAAGCGGTCCAGTTTCATCCAGAGTCTATCATGACCGAATATGGAAAAGAAATGCTGCAAAACTTTATGGATACGTACAAGGAGCGGCCATGTTCACATACGTAAATGGACAGGTTATCCCGAACAGTGAAGTGCGTATTTCTCCGTTTGACCATGGATTTTTATATGGTGTCGGCGTATTTGAAACGTTTCGCACGTATGATGGAAGGCCTTTTTTACTCGGCGAGCATCTAAACCGGCTTAATCAAAGCTTGCAGGAGCTTCATATTGATCTACAGGTTGCGCGTGAAGAAATGCTGGATATTTTAGCGCAGCTGGAAGAAGCAAACGGATGGCGTGATGCGTACATCCGGTTTAATGTGTCAGCCGGAGAAGGAGACATTGGGCTGCAGACCGCTCCGTATCAAAAACCAAATGTGATCGTGTTTCAAAAAAAGCTGGCACCTGCCGGGCCAATGACCGAAAAAAGGGGTGTTTGGCTTGAAACGAGGCGGAACCGTCCGGAAGGTGAAAGCCGGCTGAAATCCCATCATTATTTAAATAATATTTTTGGGAAAAGGGAAGCCGGGAGTGATCCTTCTATAGAAGGGATATTTTTGACCGAAGACGAGTTTGTCGCAGAAGGCGTAGTATCGAATATGTTTTGGATCGAAAAAGGAACGCTGTACACGCCAGCGCTCCAAACAGGTATTTTGGGCGGCGTTACCCGCCGATTTGTCATGGATATTGCCCGTGATACAGGTCTCCGCGTTGAGGAAGGCCTGTATACGCCGGCCGAGGCAGAAGCGGCGGACGAAGTGTTTGTAACCAATTCCATTCAAGAAATCGTACCACTGCGGGCACTTGGTGAAAAAACATTTCCGGGTGCTGCCGGCGAAGCAGTGCAGCTATTATTTAAACAGTACCGGAGTGCTGTTCGTCAGTGACGAGCAGCACTTTTTCTTTTGCAAGCTCCTTGTGATACTTTTCCGCGTCTTCTTCAGATAAACCAAAGTCAATAAGTACGTCTTTCACCGGCTTTTCACGGGTAAAAATCGATTTTACTTTTTCTTTTAAGGAAGGGCCCGCGGTTTCTACATTTGCTTCCGTCCGATTTTGGATGGTTAAGTATACATCGGCATCCTTTGTAAGAGCTGTTATTTTAGCGGGATCATATCCTTCTACTTTTAAATCTTCTATTTTACGAATCACATCAATTTCTCCATCAAATAAGCCAATTACCTGTTTCATGATAAACCTCCCTGCAAAATGAATTATCATTCTTTTCCCTGGGTTTTCTCCATGAAAACCTGGAGGGATCAACCAGGTTTTGTCGAACCTAAAGGAAAAGGGAGATGATAAAGGTGATTAAAACAGCTGATTTATGTGATCATTATGCAGAAGAACTCACGCTCGTCGGACTTGAGCTGAAGTCATACGGGGGCAAAAAGCAATTTCATGGGCCTATTTCAACCGTGCAGGTATTTGAAGACAATGTACTTGTAAAGCAGGCGTTGCAGACGATTCCGTCCGGGCATGTTCTTGTAGTGGATGGAGGCGGCTCAAAAAACTGTGCACTTGTTGGCGATTTGCTTGGTGCAATTGCGGAAGAAAGAAAACTTGCAGGCATCCTTATCAATGGCTGTGTGCGTGATACAGCAGAGCTTGCTAAACAAAATATCGGTGTTTTAGCCCTCGGCAGCAACCCGTTTAAAAGTGTGAAAAAAGGCGAGGGAGAAAGGGATATTTCGGTCACATTTGGCGGCGCTGAATTTGTGCCAGGGCAATATGTGTACGCAGACGAAGATGGCATTCTGATTGCTGAAAAACCGGTACACGAAAAGTAAAGTTCGGGAGTGGATCGTTTTTCTTCCTTATTATTATGTTTTTTAAACGTGCAGAAAAACGGCTCCAACATATTGTTTATGGTGGAGCCGTTTTTTTTCTTTTTTAAAGTTTGTCATCATGTGAATGGTCACGATGATTAATAAATTGGCCCTCTTCATCTGGCGGCCTGTCGACTTTAGGCGCATCGGCAGGATAGGATGAGCCTCGGATAAAGCGGATTAGGATAAAACCTACAATGATGATAACGGCCAAAATCAGAAAGACTGTTAGTCCGTTCATGGAGCCCGCCTCCTTTATTCCTTCTCTTCCACTTATTTTAAACAATAAACCTTTATCTCACTCTTCAAAACGGAATATTCAAAAAGTATTCAGTTTCGACTCTTCTTCGGGTATAATGAGCGATGACGGAAAACATATAGGAAATGAGCAAGGTGAAGCCGCTTTGTGCGGATTCTGAAAAGGGAAGCTGGTGAAAGTCCAGCGCGGTCCCGCCACTGTAAATGGGAGCATCCGGCAGACTTGCCACTGTGCAAAAGCACGGGAAGGCGCCGGGTGTGATGAACATAAGCCAGGAGACCTGCCCTGCTCATGCACCAAAAACCTGCGCGGATAGGTGGTGTGACGAACCCTGATTTCGGGTTCTTCATGCGCCTTTTTTTAAACAGAGGTGCTTTTTTTGTGTGTTAAAAAAGGAGGAAATACAAATGAAAAAAACGTGGATCACACTTGGTCTATCAGCAGCACTCTTAGCAGGCTGCGGAGGCGGGGAAGAAAAAACGACTGATACAGCCAAAGAAAATGAGCCGGCGAAAGAAACCGCTGCTTTTCCTGTGACCGTTACAGGAGCCGACAATCAAAAAGTAGAAATTGAGGCAGCGCCTAAACGTATTGTTACACTCGCGCCGAGCAATACGGAGATTGTATATGAGCTTGGGCTGGGTGAGGAAGTTGTGGGAGTTTCGGATAATGATACATATCCTGAAGATGTTAAAAACAAAGAAAAAGTAGGCGGAATGGAGTTTAACGTTGAAAAAATCATCAGCTTAAAGCCGGATTTAGTGCTGGCGCATGATTCTGCTGGGGCTGCTGCGGAAACAGGTATTCAACAGCTTCGTGATGCTGGTATTGATGTACTTGTGATCAACAATGCAGCCAGTATTGATGAAATGTATCAATCATTTGAGCTAATTGGTGAAGCAACAGGAACAACGGCAGAAGCAGAAACAGAAGTAAAAGAATTAAAAGCTGGCTTTGCCGACCTTGAAGAAAAAGCTTCTTCTATTAAAGAAGAAAACGAAAAAAGCGTGTTCTTTGAAGTAGATCCGACCTTGTATACAGCAGGAAATGGTACGTTTTTAAATGAAATCTTCGACATGCTTCATATTAATAACACGATGGCCGACCAAGAGGGCTGGCCGCAGGTAACAGAAGAAGCGGTTATTGAAAAAAATCCAGATGTTATCCTATTAAACTATGGAGGTTATGTTGAAAACGCAGTGAATGGTGTGTTGAAGCGTGAAGGCTGGAGCAATGTAAATGCAGTAAAAAATAAAGAAGTATTTGAAGTAAATGCGGATCTTACAAGCCGGACTGGCCCGCGCCTTGTAGAAGGGGCTGAAGCCATTGCGGAAGCGGTCTACCCAGACGTTTTTGCTCAATAAAAAAACGGCTTACATCATTGCGCTGATTTTTCTGGCTGCTGCCGCATTTGCCGGAACAGCAGCGGGAACGATTAGGGTACCATTTAGCCAGATTGCGGCTATTCTAGCACATCATATCGTTGGAACGGAAGGGAATATAGATCCGTCCATTGATAATATTGTATGGGAAATCCGTTTTCCCCGCGTTGTACTGGCAGGACTGATTGGGGCCTCACTGGCGATTGCGGGAGCTGCTTTTCAAGGCTTGCTCCGCAACCCGCTGGCGGATCCATATACCCTTGGCGTTTCATCGGGTGCATCGGTAGGAGCGGTTCTTGTATTGTTTTTTCATGTATCTATTCCGTTTCTGGGCGGCTTTACGCTTCCCGTTGTAAGTATAGTGACGGCTGTGCTGACGATTTTTTGTGTACTGCTGTTTGCGCAGGCCATTGAACGATCGATGAAACTTGAAACCATTATTTTAACCGGTATTATTTTCAGTTCGTTTTTAGGCTCATTTATTTCGCTCATGATTGCCCTTACGGGGGAAGAGCTCCGGCAAATCATCAATTGGCTGCTTGGCAGTGTGTCAATGCGGGGATGGCCTTATGTACAGCTGATGCTGCCGTTTTTTGCAGGAGGTGCACTCCTTCTGCTGTACTTGGCGCCAGAGTTAAACGCCATGTCATTTGGAGAAGAGAAAGCGAAACACCTGGGAGTGAATGTTCAGCGAAAGAAAATACTCGTACTGATTGCAGGTTCCATTTTAACTGGAGCGGCCGTTGCGGTATCCGGTACAATCGGATTTATCGGCCTCGTGGTTCCACATTTTGTACGGCTTTTGATCGGGCCTGACCATCGACATTTGCTGCCCTTGTCCATGATTGCCGGCGGTGGATTTTTGATTATAGCAGATCTTGCCGCCCGTACGATCATTTCACCGACAGAGCTGCCCATTGGCGTCATTACATCGCTGATTGGTGCACCGGTATTTGCACTTATTTTAATGAACCGAAAACGAAAAGGGGGCGTCGCGTGATGCTGCAAGTGAACGAGCTTTCAGGAGGATACGGAAGCGGGCTTATTGTCCGCGGCGTATCCTTTTCTGTTAAACAGGGAGAATTATTCGGTATTTTGGGGCCGAATGGAAGTGGTAAATCAACTTTACTGAATATGATCAGCGGGCTGATCAAGCCGGCTGCGGGAGAAGTTCTCATAAAGGGAAGACCGATTGATTCATACAGTCCGAAAGAGCTGGCGCGCATTATAGCGGTTCTTCCGCAAATGACGTCCAGCCAGTTTGCCTATACGGTAAAAGAAACGGTGTCGCTTGGACGGTACGCGCACCAAACCGGTTTTTTTAAATCATGGACTGAGAGGGACGAAGAAATGGTACAGGAAGCGATGCAGCGGACCGGAACAGCGGCGTTTTCTGAAAAACCGTTGTCTGCCCTGTCCGGCGGTGAACGGCAGCGTGTTTTCCTTGCGCAGGCGCTGGCGCAGGAGCCGGAAATCCTGCTGCTTGATGAACCGACCAACCATTTAGATCTGCCTTTTCAAAAAGACCTGCTCGATTTGCTGAAAAGAATGACAGCAGATGGATTAACGGTCGTTTCCATTTTTCATGACTTAAATTTATCTTCTTTATACTGCGACCGGCTGCTGCTTATGAACAAAGGAAGAATTCATGCGCTCGGCCAGCCGACTGATCTGATGGTGGAGCAGGAGATTCGGGATGTGTACAGCACAGAGGTGCAAAAGCAGCCGCATCCGGAAGTGCCAAAGCCACAGATCAGTATCCTGCCGGAAAGGGTCCTGTCAAAAGAAGCTGTTGACATTGATGCGCATTTGCTTGAGCATCATGGCGGGCACCTGGTGCTTCGTTCACCCATCCCCCTTAAATCGCTGTCATCCGGTGTGATTGGCGCCGGATGGGGATGGCGGAACACGTTTGTAAACCGTCATGTGGACAAGCATTACAATATCGATAACTATGAGCAGGAAGCTGCTGCTTATTTTACGCAAAATGGATTTAACCTGCAGGAAACCGTTGGAATGATGACGGCCGTTTATATGGAGGATGCAGACTGGCGAAAAGAAGTGCAGGAAGATGCTTCTGTTTTTGCGGTGGCAACAGCCGGTGCCGGCAATGCAGTAGATGTTACGCATCCGCGCAGCAGCTGGAAGCAGCATCCTGCGCCAGGAACGATCAATATATGGGTTTTTGTAAACGGAAAATTATCGGAAGAAGCTTTTGTCCAAGGGATTATGACAGCTACCGAGGCAAAAACAAAAGCGCTTGCGGATAGAGGAGTGTTGGATGTGAATACGGGAACAACGGCAACGGGCACCTCAACAGATAGTATATTAATAGCAGCAACACAGAACGGTTCCTATCACCAGTTTGCCGGATCGGTTACGCCGCTTGGCATTGCGATTGGCCGGGCGGTCTATCAATCGGTGACGGCGTCTCTTGAAAAAACAGCCCGCAGAAAGGGCGGCCTGTGATCGGTCATGCTGCGGCGATCGTCATCGCCCTGTTTCTGGACCGGCTTGTTGGTGATCCGCGCAGCTGGCCGCATCCGGTTAAATGGTTTGGCGCGCTGATTGCTTTGTTGGATAGAAAGTGGAATAAAGGAGACCGCCGTTTCGAAAAAGGACTGGCTATGCTGGCCGTTGTTCTTCTCATGACCGGCGTATGTTCATTTGGCGCGCTGGCGCTCGCTGCCCGTATTCATCCTTTTTTCTCTATTACTTTAGAAGCCGTCATGATCTGGGCATCAATTGCACCGCGAAGCTTGAAAGAAGCAGGAATGGATGTGTATCACCCGCTCATTGCCGGCGATATGAAGGAAGCGCGCCATAAGCTTTCGTGGATCGTCGGGCGTGACACGGAAAAGCTTGATGAAGGGGAGATTACGCGCGGGGCGGTAGAAACCGTCGCAGAAAATACATCGGATGGCGTGATCGCTCCGCTGTTTTGGGCAATGGTTGGCGGAGGCGGAGCCGCCCTCCTGTACCGTGCTGTCAATACGTGTGATTCGATGGTTGGATATCGAAACGAACGGTACGGCAGATTCGGCACGGCATCTGCCCGTTTTGATGATATCGTTAATTTTATTCCTGCCCGTTTGACCGCCGTCCTGCTTATTTTAGCGGCCAAAAAGCCGCAGGGAGGACGGGGCTATGCATGGCATATCGTACGGCGCGATGCGAAAAAGCATCCATCGCCAAACAGCGGCTGGTGCGAAGCAGCTGTAGCGGGGCTGCTTCAAATTGAGCTGGGTGGATTAAATACATACAAAGGTATTGTGTCAGACCGTGCCCGAATGGGAGATGCCATTCGTCTCCGCCGCGCGGAACACATTATCGAAGCCGCTAAATTAATGGAACGAGCTGCTTATTTATTTGTGCTGCTGTTCCTTGCAGGAGTGATCATTTATGAAGCTGCCATCACATGGGGCTAACCCCGGTCATTTATATCAGGCATCGGGCGTAGAAAAACCGGAAAGCATGATAGATTTTAGTGTAAATACAAATCCGTATGGGCCGCCCCGCTGGCTCAAAGAAACATGGCCGTCTCTTTTTGAAGTGGTGGAAGACTATCCGGACCCGTCCGGTAAAGCAGCCAAAGCAGCCATTGCCGCCCGATTTTCTATCGGTTCGGGAAATCTTTTGCTCGGCAATGGCGCGGCTGAGATTATTCATTTTATTGCCCGCCATGCGGCCGGCCGCAAAGTGGTGATTGCAACGCCGGCTTTTTCGGAATATGAAGATGCCTGCCGGGCGTACGGCTGCGAGATCCGGCATGTGCCGGTTGATCCGGAAAACTGGGTGCTGCCAATTGAAGAACTGGCCGAGCAGGCAAAAGAAGCAGCCGTACTGTTTCTTTGCACGCCAAACAATCCAACCGGACAGGTGTTTCAAAGAGAAGAGCTGCTTGCGCTGCTTCGCCAGACCCGCCTGTTTGGCACATGGATTGTTGTGGATGAAGCTTTTTATGATTTTAACAGCAGGGAGTCTTTGATCACAGAGATTGCTTCGTTTCCGCATTTAGCGGTGCTGCATTCCATGACGAAAATGTACGCGGTCGCCGGCCTGCGCATCGGCTACGTGGCAGCTTCACAGGAAATCATTCATGCCCTTACACCTTACCAGCCTCACTGGAATGTAAATGCGATTGCGCTTCGGACCGCCGAAAGAATCGCGCAGGATACGGTCCATGCCGAGCAGACGAGAAAGTGGATTGAAGAGGAAAGGGATTGGACCGCAAGTGAGCTGGCGAAAGCAGGATTTATGGTTCTTCCATCTGCTGTAAATTTTTATTTGCTGCGGGATCCGGCACTCGTTGACCAAAAACCGCTGCTCCGCTTTTTGCTTGGGAAAGGTGTCGTCCTGCGCCATACAGAAAACTTTCGCGGGCTGGATGGAAAATGGCTTCGTTCCGCGGTCAAAGGAAGGGTGGAAAATGAGCATCTGCTCACTGCTTTAAAGGAGTGGAAGGCGCAATGATCGTTTTTATTACAGGAGGTGTCCGCAGCGGAAAAAGCAGCCTGGCTGAAAAGCTAGCGATGCAGCTGGCCTATGAGGAAAGCCGGCTCGTTTATGCAGCATGCGGACAGCGGACAGACAGCGAAATGAAGGAACGTATCCGGCACCATCAAGATCGCCGGGCAAACTCAGGTGCCAGATGGATAACGGTGGAACAATCTGTCGACCTGGGCCAGATCGAGACAGCGCCGTCTGATATACTGCTGGTCGATTGTATTACAACGCTTTTGGCCGGTGAGTTTTTTCGTGAGGACAAGCCAGTCTCCGAAGCAGACGAACGAATCGTAAGTGATTTGCTTTCGCTGGCTGGCCGGGCGCATGCGGTCGTTCTTGTTTCCAACGAGCTGTCATTCGAGCCGATGCCGGGTGAATTGACGGCGCAGTATGCGAAAAAGCTCGGCCTGGTTCACCAGCGGCTTGTACAGGAATGCGAGACTGCTATTTTAGTAGAGCACGGTATTCCCATTGTCAAGAAAGGCGGGATTTTATGCGCGGAGTGATGATTCAAGGAACCTCTTCCGATGCGGGAAAAAGCTTCGTTGCGACGGCTCTTTGCCGTCTTCTTTTGCAAAAAGGATACCGGCCTGTTCCATTTAAGCCGCAAAATGTATCGAATAACTCCTACGTGACAGCCGACGGAAAAGAAATCGGCCGGGCGCAGGGACTGCAGGCCGAGGCGGCGGGCCTTGAGGCCAGTCCCTTCATGAATCCGCTGCTTTTAAAGCCTGCGGGCAATGGCTCGTCGGAAATTGTGCTGTTTGGGGAACGGCTTGAAGTCATGTCTGGCATGGCGTACAGAAAGTCCTATTATGAGCAGGCCATTTCCGCTATTCAAACAGGGCTGGCAGAAGCAGAAAGGCTGGGCGATACACTTGTGATTGAAGGTGCTGGCAGTCCCGTTGAAATGAATTTGAAAAAACGGGAAGTCGTGAACATGAAAACGGCGGAGCTTGCGGATGTGCCTGTTCTTTTAACAGCAGATATCGACCGCGGCGGCCTGTTTGCCTCGCTTGTCGGAACACTCGCTCTTTTAGAGGAAGAAGAACGCAGGAGGGTAAAAGGCATTATCATAAACCGGTTTCACGGTGACCCTGCTTTCTTTGAAGACGGGAAAAAGTGGATAGAAGATTATACGGGTATTCCTGTTCTCGCGGTTCTTCCGTTTTTGCCGGGGCATGCGCTTGAAGGAGAGGATTCTCTTTCGATCCGCAATGTAAACCGGGAGGGAGCCCATATAAAGCTTGCTGTTATCCGTCTGCCGTACGTATCCAATGGAAGTGATATAGAACCGTTTGCATTTGAGGAAGATGTGAGTGTGCACTGGGTGGGCAGTGCGGATACGTTTGGGCAGCCGGATGCGGTCATTATTCCAGGTACAAAAAGCGCTTTTGCGGATCTCCGCTTTTTAAAAGACACCGGTCTCGCCCAAAAAATCTGTTCCTTTGCCGAAAAAGGAGGAACGGTTATGGGCTTATGCGGCGGCTTTCAGCTCATGGGAAGAGAGCTGGTTGATCCGGAAGGCCGTGACACCGGGGTGCCGGGTTCGATTGAACGAGCACTTAGCCTGATTCCGGCTGATACGGTATTCCAAAAGAAAAAAACGGTCATCCGTACAACAGGAACAGCGAATGGGATTCCACTGTCCGGTTATGAAATTCACTTTGGCCGGACGACCGTAGACGGCCCGCCATTTTTAACGGGGGCTTCGCATGCGGACGGCTATCGTTCAGAAGATGGGCGGCTTTGCGGTACGTATTTACATCATTTATTTTACAATGATGCTTTTCGAGCCGACTGGCTGAATAGGCTTCGTCTGGAAAAGGGTCTGACGAAGCGGCCGCCGGCAGATATAAACCGGGATGGCACCTATGACCGGATTGCCGCTCATCTTGAGAAGTATCTTGATTGGCCGGCGTTTGAGGCTATTTTGGAGGATCGGCAATGAAATCCTACTTATACGCTGCCGGGATCATCCTGCAATTTTTTACGATCGTTCCTTTGCACCGAACTTTGCCCATGGAGCGGGCTGAGCGAAAAGCTGTTCTGCATTTACTGCCGCTGCTTGGCATTGCGAAAGGATGTATCTATGCCGGCGCTTTTTGGATGCTGCTGGAATGGAGTCCCTTTTCAGTGCTGTCCGCTGCATTTCTTGTCTGGCTGCTGCCCATTGCGTTAACCGGAGGACTGCATTTGGACGGATGGATGGACTGGGCAGACGCCCATTTTTCCTTTCGTGATAAGGAAAAGAGGCTTGCTATTTTAAAAGATCCCCATATGGGTGCATTCGGAGTCCTGGCCCTTGTTTTGCTTTTAGCAGCTAAATTTCTATTTATTTACGAAACGGTGCGTGCTGGCAGCGGATATACATACAGCATCGTTCTCATTCCGTTTTTTGCACAGGCGCTCACCGGCCTTCTGCTTCAGTACGTACCGCCGGCGAAAGAAGAAGGCTTAGCTGCTTTTTTTCAACAAGGGCGCTCTGCTTCACTGCCATTTGTCTACGGCTGTTTTTTCCTAATCGCTGTGCTTGTTTATACACTTCACCCTATGTTTTGGGTAATGGCAGGTGCTTCGTGGATATATTTTATATGGATAAAAGGCACCATGAAAAAAGAATTCGGCGGAATGACCGGAGATTTACTCGGTGCTTCACAGGAAGGAGCGGAACTGCTGTTATGGATGATTGTGTGGCTGTCGGTCTCTTTCGGCATGGAATAACAGAAGCAAACGAGAGGAAGCAATTCTGCGGCTGGACCGATGTGCCGCTCAGCGAAAGCGGAAGAGCGGCGCTTGGGCGGCCAATGGCAGAGTATGATTGGATCGTAACAAGTGATTTAGTGCGCTGCAGGCAAACTGCCTCAGTGTTTTGGGCGCAGCCGCAAACCGTGTTCGACAAACTGCGTGAGTTTCATTTTGGGGAGTGGGAAGGGAAAACCCATGTTGAGCTGGAGCATGAACCTGCTTATCAGCGCTGGCTTGAGGACTACTCTCTTCCAGTACCGGGCGGCGATTCGTATGCCTCCTTCGCCAAACGGGTGGAAGAAGGGTTTCGCGATGTATTAAACGAAATGGCTGAGCGGAACATCCAGCGTGCGGCGCTTGTGACCCATGGGGGTGTGATCCGCCATTTATTATCGGTTCGGGCGCCGGAAGCAAAAGGATTTGGTGAATGGACATCAGAAAATGGGCAGGGGTTCGAGCTTTCGGGAAGCCTGGCCGACATGAGGAGGGGGAAACGATGCACTTCGTTACGGGCGGTGCCTTTAACGGCAAGAAAAAATGGGTGACCGCTTTTTATGGGCTGGAGCAGAAACCGCACCAGTGGCATTCGTTTTATAAAGAAAAGGAAGCACCTGAATTAAGGGAAGAAATCGTTGTATTGGAAGGGATAGAGCGGTATATACGTGCCCTGCTGGAGCGGTCTGAAACACCGGAGGAAGCCCGGCTGCTGTTTCGAAAACAGCTGGAGAAGTGGCAAAAAGAAGACCGAATAGTGATTTTAATTGGGACGGATATTACAAAAGGCATTGTGCCAATGAATGCTTTTGACCGTTTTTTCCGTGATGCAGCGGGCTGGTGTTTTCAAGATACGGCAGCCGCCTCCAGACGTGTAGACACCGTCTGGTATGGTATTGCCGAAACAATAAAGGAGGAAACAGAATGAGACTGTATACACGAACAGGCGACAAAGGAGAAACGAGCATTATCGGAGGACGGGTTGGCAAAGACAATGTCCGGGTAGACGCCTATGGCACAGTTGATGAATTAAATTCAGTTGTCGGCATAGCGATGACTGAGCTTGACCCGGTCAATTTTCATGATATTCTGGCGGATCTGGAAACCATTCAGCATGAACTGTTTGACTGTGGCGGTGATCTAGCTACGATCAATGGGAAACGCGGTTTTAAGCTGCAGCAGGAATCGATTGATAACATGGAAGTAAAAATTGACACGTATATTCAGGAAGCGCCGGAGCTGGAACGATTTATCCTGCCGGGCGGCTCAAAAGGCTCTGCCCATATTCATTTGGCACGCACAGTAGCACGCCGGGCGGAACGTCTTGTTGTCGCGCTTATGCGCACGGGTGAAGAAGTGCACCCGGTGACGCTGAAATATTTAAACCGTTTATCAGACTATTTCTTTGCCATTGCCCGTGTTATTAACTTTCGTGAAGGTGTGAAAGATGTGGAGTACGTTCGGAGCGCGAATGTTTTCCGGAAAGGAAAACGGAAAGAGGACAAATCATGAGAGCGGGAAAAGTAAGCTGGCTGGCACTGTTTATTGCGCTGTCTGTGGCGGGCGGGATGATAAAAGTGCCGGCACCTGTTTCAAGTGTGGCGCTTGATTCATTTCCGGCACTGATTGGTGCGGTTTTGCTGGGCCCGGCCGCAGGTGCCTTGATCGGTGCTTTTGGCCATATCGTCTCAGCGCTGTTCGGCGGCTTTCCGATGGGGCCGCTGCACGGGATTGTGGCAGCGGAAATGGCCGCCGTTATGTGGGTGTTCGGCAGGATGTACCGATCAGGCTGGAAATGGCTGGCCCTGCCGGTCTTTGTCTTTTTAAATGGAATCGTGCTGCCGGCGCCCTTTATCCCCTTTATGGGTATGGCGTTTTATGTAAGCTCGGTACCGGCGATTGGAGTTGCTGCTTTGATCAACGGTGCAGCCGCTTATATATTGCTTCCTCGCCTTGTACCTCTATTTAAGAAACGGTATGGACGTTTTTATGCGTGATGTAATTCGAACAAACGGACTGATTATCGCTGCTGATAACAGCGGCGCTATTGGAGAAAAGGAGCATGATGCCGTCCGGGCTCCGTATGAAGTAGTTGGTTACTTTTCAGCCCGGGTTGCTTTAATGGAATGTATTGCTGCTGGCGGAGAGCCGTTTGCGGCAGTTCTTCATAATTTCTCCGGAGATGCGGCATGGAAGCCGCTCAAGGAAGGGGCTCAGCGGGCGGCTGCTGAGCTTGGCTGTGCACTGGAGGTGACCGGCAGTACAGAATCGAACTTCAGTATGCTTCAGTCAGCCGCCGGCATGGTCATCATCGGCCTGCCCGCTCGGGAAGCCGGCTGTGTGGAAGGAAGCGAAGTACAGTACGGCGTTGTCGGCAGGCCGCTCGTCGGCAATGAAGTACTGGAATGCGCAGAAGATGTAGCGCCTCTTGCTGTTTTTCATGAAATCGTCAAAATGGAAGGTGTCCGGGCCGTTTTACCTGTCGGGTCAAAAGGAATTGCCTATGAGCTTGAGCAGCTTTCCGGCAAAAAGGGCCGCTGCGAGCTGGATATGAAAAAATCAGCCGGACCGTCTACTTGTTTTTTAGTTGCCTTTGAAGAAGGAGCGGCACAGCGAATCGAAGAAGCGGCAGGCCGGCTTTACCGGCTGCGCCTCGTTGAATAAGGCTGCCCGCAAACGTCCGTTTTCGGCGTCACTTGCCGTCTGCGAATGCTCATGACCCGAAAACGGTCACTCCGCTTCTCAGTCGGCGGCGTTCCTGGAAGAGCAGGTGTTTTCAATCAGCCTGCTTTCTTATTTTGTCTACACCCTCATTCACCGGCTCAAAGCCGGTGAATTTTTTTGTGAAAGAAATGAATCCATTTGCTTGTATCATTCGTATACTAGATAACGAAGAAACGGGAGGAAATGACATGATGTTAAAATGGGCCGCGGCTGCCGGGCTGTCTGCTATTCTATTAAGCGGGTGCAGCCTGCTCGACCAAGCCAATGATACGTTAACCTATGCCAATGATATATCAGGCTTTTTAGATGAAACACAGCAGTTTGCGAGTGATATTCCGGCGCTGCTTGAAAATGCTGCATCAAATCCAAGCTTGATGGAGGATGCGCAAGGACAGCTTGAAAACATGCAGCAGGAAATTGACCAGGTACAGCAAATGGAAGCGCCGGTCATTGCGGAAGGCGTGCATGAAAAGCTCCTTGATTACAGTGCACAGCTTGAATCAGGTTTAAATGAAGTAAACAGCAAGATCGAAAACGGTACACTTGACCCGGCTGCTCTTTTAGAAAATACGGAACTGTTAAAGACGGTCCAGGAACTTCAGGAGCTCCGGAATAATATAGAAAAGCTCGGCCAGTAAAACAAGCGCAAATCGATTTGCGCTTGTTTTTTTTATTTCCTCCCAATCAAGTAGAAATGGCTTTCTTTAAATCATGTGAGGAAATATTACATGAAAAGAGAAATGAGAACTTGAATTTGCTAATTTAAAAAGTAGATAGCTAGAGGAGGAGATGGCATGAAGAAACAAAGTAAAACAGCTGCACTGTTTACAGCAAGTATTACTATGGGGCTGAGCGTGTTTGCGACAACAGCGGGAGCCGAGTTTTCAGATGTAGAAGGACGGCTGGCAGCAGAAGTAACAGAAGCAAAAGAGCGTGGTTTAGTCAGCGGATACATAGATGGCACATTTAAACCGAAGCAGGCTGTGACGAGAGGGGAATTTGCCCGGCTCGTTGTAGCTGTATACGAGTCAGCCGGTGGAGAGGAGCTGCCAGACGGTTCCTCGGAAACATTTAAAGATGTTCCTGCCGCGAGCACATTAGGACCCGCGATTTTAAAAGCGGCGGAAAAAGGCTGGATTGCTGGTTACAGCGACGGAACATTCCGGCCAAACGAGCCGGTTTCACGCGAGCAGGCTGCCAGAATTTTAGCCGAAACCGCGGAGCTTGCGTCTGCAGCCGAATCGTTCAAGGATGTGAAGGATGACGGGGCGTTTGCCGGTTCGATCGGAGCGGTTGAAAGAGCTGAATTTATGTATGGCGACACGAACGGCAAGTTCAATCCAGCCTTGCATATGACACGTGAACAATCTGCCGCAACCATTTTACGGCTGTTTCACTTTCTCCAAAAAGAACTGGTTGAGCAGTTCGATATAGAAGAAGCAACCATTGCTGAAATGAGTGCCGCGATGGAAGAAGGGAAATTGACTTCAGAAGAGCTGGTCCGTTTTTATTTGGATCGTATCGAAAAGTTTGACCAGCAGGGGCCAAAGATCAACTCAATGATCTCCGTGAACGCACAAGCGATCGAAACCGCAAAACAGCTTGATAGAGAGCGGGCAGAAGGAAAAATCCGCGGAGCGCTGCATGGCATTCCTATTGTATTAAAAGATAATTATGACACAGTCGATATGCCAACTACAGCTGGTTCCTTATCATTGGAAGGATCGATGGCACCGGATGATGCTTTCCAGACAGCAAAGCTGCGTGAGGAAGGTGCCGTCATTATCGGCAAAGCAAACCTGCATGAATTTGCTTTCGGCTTTAATACATACAGTTCATTGGGCGGGCAGACTTTGAATCCGTATGACCTAACACGTTATCCCGGCGGCTCAAGCGGCGGAACCGGTGCTGCTGTTGCTTCAAACTTTGCGGCAGCAGGGCTGGGAACAGATACAGGCGGTTCGATTCGGGTACCGGCTTCTTTCAACAACCTGGTTGGAATCAGGCCGACAATGGGTCTTGCCAGCCGGGATGGCATTATTCCACTTGCACTGACGCAGGACACGGGCGGGCCGCTGGCTAGAACTGTGGAAGACGCGGCTGTTGTGCTGGATGCAATTGTTGGTTACGATGAGGCGGATCCGATCACGGAAAAAAGCAATGGCCATATTCCGGACAGCTACACTGATTACCTGGATGAAGATGGGCTAAAAGGCGCGCGGATCGGCGTTGTCAAAGCTCTGTTTGGAGAAGACGAGCAGATTATTGAAGCGACCGAGCAGGCGATTGATGATATGGAAGCGCTCGGAGCGGAGGTAGTAGATGTGACCATTCCAAACCTGGATAAAATTATGGCTTACCCAAGCTTAAGCTCCTATGAGTTTAAATTTCAGTTAAATGATTATTTAGCTTCGCTTGGAGAAAATGCACCTGTAAAATCGCTGAGTGAGATTATCGCGAGCGGAAAATATCATCCTGCAATGGAAGAATCAATGAAAGCGCGTGATGCGAAAGTATCTCTAGAAGAAGATGCCACTTATCAGGACATCATCGTAAATCGTCCTAAAATGACGACTGAAAGTTTAATGGAAGTGTACGAAGAACAGGATATAGACGCTTTAGTGTATCCAACTTCAGCTATACTGCCGCAAAAAATTGGCGGTGATCAGGGCGGCGGGCCGAATCCTAAATTAAGCCCATTCTCAGGCTATCCAGCAATGTCGGTTCCAATCGGATTCAGTGATGAAGGACTGCCGATTGGCATGGAGATGCTTGGCACAGCGTTTAGCGAGCCGACGCTGATCAAGCTTGCTTACTCGTATCAAGAAGGAACAGAACACCGTCAGGCACCGGACTTTGAATAAAATCGGACAAAACCACGGGACTCACGAGCCCGTGGTTTTTTATTAGCGTTAAAGAACGTAAAGAAACACAGCCCAAAAGTGAGCGAGGCTGCCGAGCAAAATAAAAATGTGGAAAATTTCATGAAAGCCCATCTGTCCAAATTGCATCCAGGACGGCTTGAGCCCATAAATGATGCCGCCGATCGTGTAAAAAATGCCGCCGGCTATAAGCAGGGCGAGACCGCCGGTTTCCATGCTTGAAGAAAGCGGGGAAAAAACAAACACGGCCATCCAGCCCATGAATACATATAGAACGGTTGACAGCCATCTCGGACAGGTGAACCAAATCATTTTAAACAAAATACCTAAAATAGCTGAAGCCGAGACGATCCAAAATAAAATCAATCCGGCCCGGTTATGCAGGCTGATCAAGCAAAAGGGTGCATAAGAGCCGGCGATGAGCACGAAAATCATCGAATGGTCTAAGCGCCTGAAAAAGGCAATCACCGCGTCAGACGCGATAACGGAGTGATAAAGCGCAGAAGCTGAGTACAAAAGAATTAAGCTGATGCCAAAGGCCAGCACAGCTAAAAGCGTAAGTGCAGAGCCGGTTGTAGAAGCCTTGAGCAGCATCGCAGCAAGGGCAGCTACAGATAAAAACGCTCCAAACCAGTGAGTAAGGGCATTGATGGGTTCGCGAATAAGAGAGGTCATAAACGTTCCTCCTGTTACATGTAGTTTTAATAACTATATAATATGATACTGTTATTATGTTATATAGTCAAGTTTTACATGTGGAGGATATTCCCTTATAATAAAAGTAATATTACGATCTAAAAAGCAGGTGTTTATGTGGGAAAACTGACAGACGTTTTAAATGAACTTCATCTTGATAACCAGTTGACACCGGATAAGATACCGAGTATTGACTTATACATGGACCAGGTTATTCAATTATTCGAACGAACATTTGAAAGCTCGACGCGGAATGAAGAAGAAAAAGTATTAACAAAAACGATGATCAACAACTATGCAAAAGGAAAACTGTTGTTTCCTATTCAGCAAAAAAAGTATTCGAAAGAGCACCTGCTGCTGATCAGCCTCATTTACCAGCTGAAAGGCTCATTGTCGATCAATGACATTAAAACAACACTCTCCGGCATTAATGAGCGGATCGGTGACATTGATTTGGATTCTTTTTATGAAGAATTTTTAACGATAGCGGCTGATAACGTAAAGCATGGAAGGGCGGATATTGCCGGCCGGATCGAGGATATTACGGCTCGTACCGATGAGCTTGGCCAGATTATGCAGATCCTGGCTCTTGTTCATATGAGCAACATGTACCGCAAAACAGCAGAAAAGCTGGTCGATCAGCTGGCAGAAAAAAAGAATCTCTCGTAAAAGGAGATTCTTTTTGCTTTTTGAATACAAGCCTGCTGAAAAACAAAAAAACCAGGAAGAGTCCTCCTGGTTCTGATTATTTTACGCTTGATGCCCCGATAAGAGATTCGGGTGAACGGCCAAGAGCAAGCAGGCTGATTTTCGCATAGCCTGTGTCTTTAAATGAACGGAAAAGCTTTTTCAAGGCATCAATATGCTCATCGTTTTTCAGCGTTTGAACTTCTTTTTTATAAAGGCGAAGCACAGAGCTGTATGGAATATTTGGAATGCAGTCATCAGAATTTTCATCCATAATCAAGCAGCCCATATACTGATACTTTAACTGCAGTGAGCGTGTTAAGCCGGCCACATGAACGAATTTTTCACAAAGAGCAGGATAAGAATCCTGCAAGTCGACAAGCGCCGTTTTCGCTTCTTTTAATTCATCAATACTGCACAATGTTGCAATCATTCTTGTTCCTCCTTTATCTGTCCCATGGTTTTTTCAGTGTCATGTATTCAGCAAGTTCTTTGCTTTTTGTTCTGCGGATTTTACGCATTTCCGCACGGTCTTTTGCTGTTTCAAATAAAAACTTTTCTTCTTCGGTTTCAGGAATAACGCCAGGTACTTCGACAGGCTTTTTATCCTCGCCAATAGCTACAAAGGTTAAAAAAGCAGTGGCTGCAATACGGCGTTCGCCTGTGCCGATATCTTCGGCAATCACTTTACAGAACACTTCCATTGATGTCCGGCCTGTATAAGTAACGAACGACTCAACGCAAACCGAATCCGTTTCACGAATCGAATCTAAAAAGTCGATGGAATCGGTTGAAGCAGTCACGCACTGTTTTACGCGAGAATGGCGTCTTGCGGACAGGCAGGCAGCGCTGTCGATTTTTTTCATCAGCACACCGCCGAATAAAGTTTGATAATTATTTAAATCGCATGCCAATACTTGGTCGGTATGGACGATGCGGCTTTCACGTGTTTTGATCGCTTCTTTTACTGCGCTCATGGTTTTCAATCCTTCCATGTTGGAATCACGCTCTCAGTGTACGCCCGTTTACAATGTAAGTAAAATAGTTGTTTTTCATTTTCAGTATAGCTTTTGTCTATGTAAATGTTTTCATTCATAAATAAACAGCATAAAAGGAAGCGGCTTCATTGGGAAGAAGCCGCTTTTGAAAGCTCTTTCTTAGTAAATGACAGCCATTCCTTGGCTGCATAGGATAAATATTGATTTTTTCTCCAAATAATAGCCAGATTCCAATTAATCGATGGATTTACCACTCTCACTGTACAAACGTGATCGCTTAAATGCCGGCATATGCTTTCTGGAAGAAGGGAAATGCCAAGCTTTGAAGCGACCATTTCTTCGATAAATGACCATTGCGAGCTTTCAGAAATCACACGAGGCTGGAATCCGGCATCATTGCAGAAAGAAATGATCCGATCGTTCAGCGCAAAGTCTTTATTAAATAAAATAAAGGATTCGGATGAAAGTGATGCCAGATCGATTTCCGCACGTCCGGCAAGAGGATGGGATGTAGGGAGAACGAGCATTAAATCTTCTTCCATAAAGGCAAAGTGATGAAACAGTTCGTCTTGTGTAGGGAGAACAATCACGCCAACATCCAGCTCGTTTTGTTCCACGGCATCTTCAATAGATTTTGAACCTTCTTCTTTCAGCTGAAACGTAATACCAGGGTATTTTTCATGAAACAATCCGACGACCTTTAAAAAAAAGTGCGCATCAAAAATAGGCGGCAGGCCGATTCGAATGTGTCCGGTTTTCAGCTCCAGCAAATTATCGAGCTCGGTTTCCAGATTACGAAATGCTTTGTTAACAAGCTTTGCCTGCTCCAATAAAATTTTGCCTGCATCGGTGAGTACCAGCTTTTTGCGGGAACGGTCAAACAGTTCCACGCCAAGCTCCGCTTCCAGATTTTTAATCATCTTGCTGATAGTCGGCTGCGTGATAAACAAGTGATCGGCGGCTTTTGAAAAGCTGTTGAAATTTGAAACCTCGATAAAATATTGCAAGTGTTTAATATCCATTTGTTATTCATCCATTTCTTCCGTAGTCGCTCCATTTTTCATTTGATACAATAAAACAAAAAATGGAGTAGTGATTGCGATGGACCATACGCATCTAGAACTTGAGCTTGAAGCGATATTGCATGCATCCAATGATAATATCATTGTAACGGATGGTAATGGAATTGTGTTGCGCGCCATCAAAAACAGCGATGAATTTTACGGAGAATCATCGGAATCTATGATCGGCCGCTCCGTTTACGAGCTGGAACAAAGGAATATTTTTTCTCCGTCCGTTACCGTGAAAGTGCTTGAGCAGAGACAGGAAGTACAGCTTATGCAAAAAACAGCGGTCGGGAAAACGATCATGGCTAAAGGCATTCCTGTATTTGACCGTGAGGGGAACATCGTCCGTGTAATCAGCCTTTCACATGATTTAACAGAAATTCAAAAGCTCAAGGAAGATTATGAGAAGCTGCAGTCAAAAGTTGAACGTTACGAGTCGGAGATCGAAAAACTGCGTGAACAGGAAACAGCTTTTGGCCGTCTGGCCACAAACAGCCCGAAAATGAGAAAAGCACGTGAAACGATGCGGCGTGTGGCCTCGAGTGAAGCAACGGTTCTGCTTTCTGGGGAATCCGGAGTGGGTAAAACCATTTTTGCCCGGGCCATCCACCAGGAAAGCGGGCGGCATGACGGGGCGTTTATTGAAGTGAACTGTGGAGCCATTCCCGCAAGCCTGGCGGAATCGGAGATGTTTGGCTATGAGCCGGGTGCTTTTACTGGTGCAAGTCAAAGAGGTAAAAAAGGATTGATTGAATCTGCAGACAAAGGAACCTTGTTTTTGGATGAAGTCGGTGAGCTTTCGCTTGAAATGCAGGTGAAGCTGTTAAAAGTCCTTCAGGAAAAGGAAATCACAAAAATTGGATCCGTCAAAAGCACAAAAGTCGATTTTCGGCTCGTTGCTGCGACTAATCGTGACTTAAAACAGCTGGTGGAAAAAGGAGAATTCCGCGAAGATTTATTTTACCGCCTGCATGTTGTGCCGGTAGAAATTCCCCCGCTGCGTGAACGAAAAGAAGATTTTCCTATGCTTGTCGATCTGTTTTTAACACAGTTTAACCAAAAGTACAATAAAGCGCTGCGTCTTCATTCAGAGACAATGGCAAAATGTCTTTCATATCACTGGCCGGGAAATGTGCGGGAGCTTGAAAACACAATCGAACGCCTTGTTATTATGTCTGACCAGCCTGTGATTTCACCGGGCCTGCTGTCATTCCATACGGAAACGCCTGATCAGCCTGAACAATGGCCTTCTCTCTCCCTGTTTGAAGAGGGAGGAAAAACACTAAAAGAAATGATTGCTGATGTGGAAACGCAATGGCTGCGGCAAGCAGAAAAAAAGGGGCTTTCCACTTATCAAATGGCAAAAACATTAGGGATCAGCCAGCCGACTGTTGTCCGCCGGCTTCAAAAAATAAAAACCGATTCAAAATGAATTAAACTGATTCATTTTGAATCGGTTTTCGTTTCTTTTTTGATTCATTTTGAATCAAAAGAAATGACAAACGCGAATGTATAGCATATACAGCGGTTGGCACACTTCTTGCAATAAGTAAAACAAAGGAGATGCAAGATTTTATAAAAATATATTAAAATAACAAAATTTTATTTAACTAATATTGTAAGCGATTGCAATTAGAGGTATTTTTATTAATTTAAAAGGGTTTAAAGAAAGTTTGTTATAAAATCTGACAATAGTAATTTCAAAATTTAGATTTTTTGAAATAATAAATTCAAGTCATTTAAACACGGAAGGAAGATCGCAATGATTCAAGAAAAATCAAAATTACAGGAACTAGCAGAATTAGATAAAAAGCACTTTTTTCATCCTACCTCCGCTGTGAAATCACAGCAGGAAAGCGGGCCTGCTTTTATTTTCACAGAAGGAAAAGGCGTGTATTTGTATGATGAAAGCGGCAGAAAAGTAATTGATGGAATGTCTTCGCTTTGGAATGTAAATGTCGGCCATGGACGAAGAGAACTGGGGGAAGCAGCGTTAGAACAAATGTCAAAGCTTGCATTCAGTTCGTCTTTCGCTTCCTTTAGCAATGAACCGGCTATCCGTCTGGCGGCCAAAATCGCGGAGCTTGCACCCGGAGATTTAAATGCGGTGTTTTTCACTTCGGGCGGATCAGAAGCCAATGACACAGCTTATAAACTAGCACGCCACTACTGGGTGTTAAAAGGGCAGCCCGATCGCCAGAAAATTATCTCCAGAACAAAAGCGTACCATGGCGTCAATATTGGGGCGACCAGCGCAACCGGCTTAAAGCCATTCCGTGATTTTACGAATTCACTCGCGCCGGACTTTCATTACGCAGATCACATGTCTACAGAAGAGCTGCGCCGCGTTATTGAAGAAGAAGGGCCGGAAACGGTGGCTGCATTTGTGGCTGAGCCCGTTCAGGGTGCAGGCGGCGTTCATATTGCGCCGGACGGATATTTCAAAGAGGTGCGCCGCATTTGTGACGAATATGGCATTTTGTTTATCACAGATGAAGTCATTACCGGCTTCGGCCGCACGGGTACATTTTTCGGTATTGAACACGATGAAGTTGTCCCGGATATGATGTGTTTTGCAAAAGGGGTTACAAGCGGATATGCACCGCTTGGCGGCGTCGTGTTTTCTGAGTCTCTTTATAAAGAAATGGGTGATCTTTCTACAGGCACGCTTCTGCATGGATACACATACAGCGGACATCCAATGGCCTGTGCTGTTGCTTTAAAGAACATCCAAATCATTGAGCAGGAAGGGCTTGTTGCGAATGCAAAAAGAATGGGAGCGGAGCTGCTGAAAGGATTTGAGACGATCAAAGCAGAGCGTTCTATTGTCCGCAGCGTACGGGCACGCGGATTAATGGGTGCGATCGAACTGGCCACGCCAGCCGGTAGCGAGCCGCTTGCGCCAACAGTGGTGGCCGAGGCAGCAAAGCATGGATTGATTTGCCGGTCCGTCACATTTGATGGGCAGGACACGCTTGTGTTTGCACCGCCGCTGATCATTAACGAAATAGAAATCAAGGAACTGATTGTAAGCTTAAATACGGCTTTGCAGGAAATAGAAAAGGTAATGGGAAGTGAGGGATAATGATGAACGCAGCCGCTGTTGACATCATCGAAGTGATCAACCCGGCAACCGGCCAAATCGTTGGCCGGGTGCCAAAACAAGGACGAAAGGAAGCGAAGCAGGCAGCAGACGCTGCGTACAATGCTTTTTCGGAATGGGCAGGGCGGACAGCGGAAGAACGCAGCGTTCTTTTAATGAACTGGCACCGCCTGATCAGCCAGTCAGAGAAGGAACTCGCAGAGCTGATGACAAAAGAGCAGGGAAAACCGCTGAAAGAAGCCCTCGGAGAAATCCGGTATGCGAACAGTTACATTTCCTGGTATGCGGAAGAAGGGAAACGCCTGTATGGGCAGACCATTCCGGCTTCAGACCGGAACAAGCGCATTATCGTTCAAAAGCAGCCAGTCGGCGTAGTTGCAGCGATTACACCATGGAATTTCCCGGCCGCCATGATTACCCGGAAAGTGGCACCGGCGCTTGCAGCCGGATGCACGGTCGTTGTAAAGCCATCTGAATTCACGCCTCTGACTGCCTTCAAGCTGGCCGAACTGGCTTATGAGGCAGGCATTCCCCGTGATGTGCTTGCTGTTGTAACGGGCGATCCAGCAGAAATCGGTGATACATGGATGGAAGACGGCCGTATCCGTAAGCTGTCTTTCACGGGTTCGACGAGTGTTGGTAAGCTATTGATGAAAAAAGCGGCAGATACGATGAAAAAGCTGTCACTAGAGCTTGGCGGCCACGCTCCCTTTATCGTGATGCCGGATGCGGATCTCGATCAGGCCGTTGAAGGACTGGTTGCCTCGAAATATCGCAATGCAGGACAGACGTGCATTTGCACAAACCGTGTATTTGTTCATGAGTCATGCGCCGAGGCGTTTACAGGAAAACTCGCTGAGGCCGTTTCAAAGCTGAAAGTAGGAAATGGGCTCCATGCTGGTACCGATATCGGTCCTGTTATTAATCAAGCTGCCCTCGAAAAAGTAAGGGGTCACGTGGAAGACGCTGTTTCGAAGGGAGCTGTTCTTCTTTCTGGCGGCCGTGAGCACGGGGAACAGGGGACTTTCTTTGAACCGACAGTGATTGCCCGCGCAACAGATGATATGCTGTGCATGAAGGAAGAAACGTTTGGCCCACTTGCTCCTGTCGCCACGTTTCAAACGATGGATGAAGTGATTCGCCGGGCGAACAATACGCCATACGGATTAGCCGCTTATCTATACACGAAAAATCTGTCCGATGCGATCCGGATCAGTGAAGGGCTTGAATATGGAATCGTCGGAATCAATGATGGACTGCCATCTGTGAGCCAAGCGCCATTCGGCGGCTGGAAACAAAGCGGGCTTGGCCGTGAAGGCGGGCATTATGGGCTCGATGAATACGTGGAAGTAAAGTACATTTCTATGCATCTTTGAAAAGCAGAGGAGGGACAAGAATGAAAGAGCAGCAGTTAACGAATCAATTAAAAACAAGGCATATTTCCATGATTTCAATCGGAGGCATTATTGGAGCCGGCTTGTTTGTCGGGAGCGGCTCCGTAATTAATGCGACTGGGCCGGGGGCGATTGTGTCCTATGCGGTTGCCGGCCTTCTCGTTATTTTTCTAATGAGAATGCTTGGGGAAATGGCAACGGCAAATCCGGACAGTGGCTCGTTTTCTACCTACGCCCGCCAGGCAATTGGCCCGTGGGCGGGGTATACGGTCGGCTGGCTCTACTGGTTTTTCTGGCTGATTGTCATTGCGATTGAAGCAACAGCAGGCGGTGCCATTATGAATCAATGGGTGCCTGCCGTGCCGATTTGGGCCTGGAGCTTGATTCTGACGTTCCTTCTAACGTTAACAAATATTTTTTCAGTAAAGTCGTTTGGTGAATTTGAGTATTGGTTTGCCATGATTAAAGTAATAGCAATTGTTGTGTTTATGCTTGTTGGCCTCGCTATTTTATTTCAATGGATTCCGGGAACCAATTCACCAGGTTTATCTAACTTAACAGGAAACGGCGGATTTATGCCAAATGGATTCAGCTCGGTTTTTGTTGGAGTCGTAACAGTTATTTTTTCTTACTTTGGCGCGGAGATTGCGGCTATTGCGGCAAGTGAATCGAAGGATCCTGTTAAGTCTACAACGATGGCGATCAACAGTGTCGTATGGCGTATTTTAATTTTTTATGTGGGCTCTGTATCCATTTTAGTCATGCTTCTGCCGTGGAATTCAGCGGAGCTGTTAACAAGCCCGTATGTGACGATGCTGAAGATGGCAGGGATTCCTGGCGGCGCTCAAATTATGAACGCAGTCGTGCTTGTGGCGGTCCTGTCATGCTTAAATTCGGCGCTTTATACCAATTCCAGAATGCTGTATTCGTTGGCGAAAAAAGGAGATGCGCCAAAAATGCTGCTCAAGCTGAACAAGCATGGCGTACCGGTTCGCGCAGTCTGGCTCAGCACCGTTCTTGCTTATGTGTGCGCTGTTTTCAGCTTTGTGTCTCCGGATAAATTGTTTCTTTTCCTGGTGAATGCATCGGGGGCCATTGCTTTACTTGTGTACTTGGCTATTGCGGTGTCCCATTTGCGGCTGAGAAAGAAAGCAGAGCGTGAACATATTCAGCTTGAAATGAAAATGTGGCTTTTTCCGTATATCACGTATGCGGTGATTGCTGGCATTGGCATTATTTTAATCTCCATGATCTTTATCGATTCTATGAAGTCTCAGCTCTTATTGACTCTGCTTATTACCGGCGGGCTGATCCTTTCTTTCTTTTTCAAGAAAAAAAGACCGGTCGAGGAGCAGGAGAGCTATAAAACAGCAGAGCAAAAAATCTTAAACTCGTAACAGTTTTCTTTCCTTTTTTTCTGCTATACTGACAGAGTATTCAGAATCGAATGGAGGAATAAACGTGGGATATTATGCAGCGTTGTTGCACATGATCGATCCAGAGAAAAACAAGGAAGTACGCCCGCTTCACCTGGAGTATCTGGCGGAGCTTGAAAAAGAAAATAAAGTGTTTGGGAAAGGGCCTTTTGCTGACGGCTCCGGCGGAATGGTTGTATATGTAGCCGATACATATGAAGAAGCACTTCAGCTGGCTGAAAATGATCCGGCTGTTACGCACAAGGTACGCCGTCTTGAGTTAAAAGAGTGGCTGAAAAATTAAAAGAGAGAGACACCTGGCACATTCCGGGTGTCTCCGGCTGTTGACAAACGCCCGCTTTCGGCGTCACTTGCCGGCTGTGAATGCTCATGACCCACAGAAGGTCACTCCGCTTCCCAGCCGGCGGCGTTCCTTGAAGAGCAGACGTTTTCAATCAGCCTGCTTCTTACTTTGTCTACACTTTTAGACACCTGGTACATTCCGGGTGTCTTTTTTTGTGTTTATTAGTACTAAATAACTGAAAAGGGGGTATAAGGTAGAGAAACGTGCATAAACGGGACTAATATATTAATCCTAAAGAATTGGATGTGAAGAATTAAATAACAATTTCCATGAAATAGGACCTGCTTGTTATAAGGAAGGCGAATGTAAAGGACGGCTGGCTAAAAAGCAAAATACGCCTCACCCGGGAGCGGCACCTTAAACCGTTTGTAAAGCACGTGAAGCAATGATACAAAGAGAGATGGGGAAACGGTATGATGAACATCAAAGAATTTGTCATGAATGCATCCGTATTGATGGCTATTATTACGATGGGCGGCTTGGTATATAAACAATTTTTAGTCAACACCGGGCCGAGGCTGAAAAACAGCCTGCTGACAGCCATGGTGGTGTTTTCAGGATGGGCCTCCATGTTTTTTGGCATCCATCTAAATGACCAGGTTATTTTTGATCTTCGGTTTGTGCCTCTTATTATTGCCGTGTTGTTTATGGGGAAAAAAGAACTTATTTTACTGGCCGGACTGGGAATTGGCCTGGCCCGTTTATTTTTTGGTGTAAATGAAGCAGCCCTCTCAGGTTTTTGGACGGTAATGGCTGTTTCAGCAGCAGGCGTTATTTTACGTACTATTTTTTCAAACTGGGCTCCGGCCAAGCAAGTGATTTGGACAGTTTTAACTTTAAACAGTGTAAATGTTTTGTTTATTGCTTTTTTAGGTGTCATTCCCGCCCGGACCTATTTAGTTGAAATAACACCAATTGCTCTGCCGACGAGCATCCTGCTCAGCTTTTTAATCGTCTGGATGATCAGCGACCTGCGCCGTGAATTTCTATCCAAACAGCATTTGCTCGAGTCAGCCAGGAGAGATCCATTAACGAAGCTGTATAACCGCGGGGCATTTATGGCTTACTTTCAACAGTTTTCAACTGGAAAGCGTGGAAAAAAGCCATTTGTTTTAGTTTTCATTGATATTGATCATTTTAAGCAGGTAAATGATACATACGGACATATTGTCGGAGACTGCGTACTAAAGGCAGTGAGCGGGAGGCTGCTGAATAATGTGCGCAGCGTGGATATTGTAGCCCGGTACGGTGGTGAAGAGTTTGTCATCATTCTGCCGGACTGCACAAAGAAAAATGCGCTGGCTGCCATTGAACAAATTCGTGAAATGGTTGCCAGCCAGCCAGTCGCTGTGAACAATGTCCAAGTGCCCGTTACATTTTCAGCAGGACTGGCTATATCGGATGAATTTACCTCTGAACAGCTGCTCAAAGAAGCGGACCATGCGCTTTATAAAGCGAAGCAGGCAGGCCGCAACCGGATCGTCTGCGCAAAGCCGACGGCGGTCTGCTTTTAACTTATTGATTTAGCCTCACATAACCGGTTTTCTCAACCAATTGCTGCCCTTGTTCGCCTTGCATCCACTGAAGAAAAGGCGCCAAGGACGGCTTTTTATTTTCTTTTAGCGTAATAGCGTAAAGAGTAGCGGTAAAAGGATAGCTTCCATCTGCTATATTTTGTGGAACAGGTGCTACACCATCAATAGACAAAAAGCGAAGCTGCTCGTAGCTTTGCATGCCGGAAGCGAAAAAACGAAAAGAAAAGCCAATCGCTCCTTTGTAATTACGGTAGTCAGCGACTTCTTCTAAAATGCCGCCCATCCCTTCCGGAACTTCTTCTTTTACAGGAGTCATAATCGTTTTGCCCGCCATGATTTTCTGCAGCCACGTCTGGCTTCCTGAATTTTCAGGGCGTTGAAAAGCAAGAATATGCTGGCTGTTTCCGCCTGCCTCTTTCCAGTTTCTCGTCTCACCGCTGTAAATGGATTGAATTTGTCTAGTTGAAAGGTTTTGAACCGGGTTGTGCTGATTAACAAAAAATACAAACGCCTCTTTGCCGATCGGAGTCATCACTAACTCGACCCCGGCGTCCTTGGCCATTTTCAGCTGAGCTTTAGACGGTTCAGCACCGAAATAAATATCTGTCTCTCCTCGAAGCAGCCGTTCATAAGCATGGATCGTATTGGTAAACGTAATAAAATCGCTGTTTTGATTTGCATTTTTATAAACGGCCTGTGCAAAAGCGGAGTAAACAGGAAACGCCGCTTCAGCACCGTCGAGTACAAGCATATTCTGCCGCTTATCGATCCAAAACAAAGATTTTTCATTCAGTTTGGGAAGAATGTTGTCTGGATTGGTCACGTTATAAGGAGTTAAATTTGTACTCGAATTGCCTCCTTCATAATCAAATCCATGAGAAGGAAGGACCGTTTTAGCCCGCTCCCATGTAATAAACAAGCCTGTTCCGGCAAAAAGGACTATCGCTGCTGCTGTCAGAATTGTTTTTTTCACAGCTTGAATGTTCAGCTTTCGATTTCTGGCCAAAAAGCCGATTAAAAAAGCGAGTTCATACAGTGCAGGAATCATAATAAATAAATAGCCAATTCCATAAAGCGAAGAGAAAAAGTATGCGGGCCCAAACGGAAGATGCAGCAGAGCAAACAAGGACCATGCATCTGCTCCGTAAAAGCCTTTGCTTATGATCATACACGCTGCCCATAATCCAAGTGTGTAAAGAAGCGGATAAAGAAATATGTCCAGCGGTCTGATACTTGCTTCACTGCCTGCCCACATGCCGGCAGCAAAACCGCCAATTGTAAAGACGGCAGCAAAAACCACTGCTAACTGCTCAAAGATCAAAAGTCCTCCAGCAGCAAGCAAAGCAAGCAAAAATGGAACCAATCCATAATTTAAAAAATAAAAAACTCCTTTGTTTGTATTCATCCATGCACATCCTTTCTGTTCGATTCAGCTAACTTTCTGTCATATTGCACTCCGTACATTTTCACTTTTTATAAATATATGTTTTATTTAGTGTAATAATACACTATTTGTATTTTAGTGGCAACAGAGGCGTAAAGCAAGAAAAATTATAAAAAAACAGGAAATTGGAATATTTGCTATAATGAAAAAAGTTTGTAGAAAGAAGGGTGGTTACGATGAATACATACACAAAAGCTGCTTCCGGCCTGTATGTAAACTATTTTTTGCTTGGTATGGTCAATATTATTCTATCATCCAATATGGCCTCATTATCCGAGCAATGGGATACAGACAAGGCGGGGATCAGTTACATTATCAGTGCAATCGGGATCGGGAAGCTGCTTACTTACGCATTATCCGGCCATCTTTCGGACCGGTTTGGGCGGAAGCCGCTTGTGATTTTTGCGGCGCTTGCGATGGGGATTTTTCTTGTGGGCATTCCACTGTCGCCCGTTTATGAAGTAGCCTTTATGTTTGCGCTTTTAGCAGGAGTCGCAAACTCAGCAATGGATGCAGGCTCGTATCCTGGCCTGGTTGAAATTTTTCCGCGTTCGAGCGGCTCTGCCAATGTAATGGTGAAGGCATTTATCTCTCTCGGGGCGGCGCTGCTGCCATTTATGATTTTGTTTTTTGCCAATCAGGGCGCATCGTACAGCTATGCTTTTTTTGTGCCGGCGGCTATTTTCTTTTTTAATATGCTGTTTCTCATGACGGTTACATTTCCGGATCACCGGGCCATTGTGGCCAGCCAGGCAGCTGAAAACGCCGGCCAGTCGAAGTTTTTATCAGAACCGAAATTTTCACGTGAAGGAATTGCGCTTGTAATCATCGGGTTTACCTCGACCGGATTGTTTACAGTCGCGCAAATCTGGCTGCCAAGCTACGGGGAGGAAGTGCTCGGAATGGCCGCAGACAGTGCGGTAAAATTGTTGAGCTACTACAGTATCGGAGCGCTTATTTCCGTTCTCTCTTTATCTATTTTGTTGAAAAAAATGGTTCGTCCGGTCACTGTGATTGTCATTTACCCGATTATGACGCTTATCGCGATCACAACGATTTTAATGGTGAAAGTTCCGGCCGTCGCCGTTGTAACAGCTTTTTTTATCGGCTTTTCAACAGCTGGTATTTTCCAGCTTGCGATTACGATCATAACGGAGCTTTTTTGGCAGAAAAAAGGTACGGTTACGGGAATTGTTGCGACAGCAGGAGGGCTGGCAGCCATTGTAATGCCCCTATTGACTGGACTTTTATCCGAAACGGGCAACATCGCGATTATTTTTATTTTTGATGCTTTTTTAGCCGTGATCGGCTTTGTAGCCGCGGCGTTTGTTTACTATCGGTATGGAAAAATCGTCCGAAAGTCAAAAGGCGCAGATATAGAGCGGAAAGTGCTCTCTTAATCTAGCTATAAAGATTCATTTTTGAAAACAGGATTGACTGAATAGAAGTTCATTTACTATACTTTCTTTGAAAAGAAGGAATGGGCTTCTTTTTTTGCTTCGAAATGCAAACGTTTGCACAAAACAAAGGAGGTTGTGTTAAATGAGGAAAGTAGGGTACGGATGGCTGCTGTTCAGTTTACTGTTTGTATCTGCGGTTGGGGGTGTACAGCCGGCTCAGGCGGATGTACAGAAAGAGTACAAGCTTTATGTGATGGCACCGCTAACGGAAATTACCGACTGGGAAGCATTTGAAGAAAAGCTTAAAACGATGAAGGAAAACGGTATTTATGCCCTCACTACAGACATTTGGTGGGGAATGGTAGAAGGCAAAGGGGATAATCAATTCGACTGGTCTTATTATGAGAAGTATGCGCAGGCTGTCCAGGCGTCCGGATTAAAATGGGTACCGATTATGTCCACCCACCAGTGCGGCGGCAATGTCGGAGATGATTGTAATTATCCTATTCCATCCTGGCTGTGGAAAAAAGACAGTGTTGAAAATATGGCGTTCAAAAGTGAAAGCGGTTACTTAAATAAAGAAGCGCTGGCTCCGTGGTGGGAAGGGACAGCTAAGCAGTATGAGGAATTTTACCGTGCTTTTGCGAGGCAGTTTGCTGATGAGGAGGACTTGATTGTAAAAATTTACTTGAGCGGCGGACCAGCCGGTGAACTTCGTTATCCGTCTTATCAATTTGCGGACGAATGGGAATGGCCTGAGCGAGGGCAGCTGCAGGCTTATACAGAAGGAGCAGAAAAAGACTATCAAGACTATTTGAAAACGAAATATAAAAATGTGAAAAAGCTTAACGCAGCGTGGGGCACAGCGTACAAGAGCTGGGCTGAAATTGAGCCTCCAGCAAATGGAGATGCATTTTTTGAGAGCGGCGATGCTTATAAGCCGGGATACGGTCAGGACTTTATGAGCTGGTATCAGGGTGCATTAGAAAAACATATGAAGAACATTTCAAAAGCGGCCCATAAACAGTTTGACCGTACATTTAATGTGCCGATCGGTATTAAAATTTCAGGTATACACTGGAAAATGAATGACCCAGAAATGCCGCATGCAGCGGAATACAGCACAGGCTACTATCAGTATGGCAGGCTGCTCGATCATGTGAAAAAAGCAGATCTGGCCCTTACATTCACCTGCTTAGAGATGGATGACAACAATGCGCAGGTTCCCCCTTACTACAGCGCGCCCAAAACACTTGTAGCTCAAATTGCCACACTCGCGAATGAGCGGGGTATTTCGCTGAATGGCGAAAACGCGCTGGCACTGATTAATAATGAGTGGGGCTTTAACAACGCAGCAGAAATGGTATTTAACTACGGCTTTGATGGTTTTACATTGCTCCGCATGAATTATTTATTTGATGAAGCAGGCAATCCAACGAATGAATTCCATATGATGAAGGATAAGCTGGCGTTAGTGCACATGCCCGTCACATTTACGGTTTCAAATGTTCCGAAAGAGGCAAATCATGTATACGTGATTGGAGACCGGGGAGAAATGGGCCGCTGGAATCCAGATCTGTATAAATATGAGCTGACTAAAAATATGGATGGCAGCTGGAGCGGTTCCGTAAATCTTGCGGCAGATCGTTCATATTCGTTTAAGTTTTTGTATAAAAATGCAGCAGGTGAACGCATTTGGCAGAGCGGCGAAAACAATCAGTACACAACTCCTTCAGCCGGGGAAGCGTTTTTTAGCGGCGAATGGTAATACTAAAAGCGATCAGAAAAGATTCTGATCGCTTTTAATTTTTCTTGCATTTCATTTTTCTGATAATTATAATGATTCTATATTCCGAAAATAAGAATTGAGGTTCCGATATTTGGAACAGAGGTGGTGAGATTGATTCAAACGATGAAAAATAATCTGGAAGAAATCCAAATGAAACCGTTAGGGGAGTCGGCGATAACTGTTCAATTTGGAGCCGAAATCAGCCCGTCTATCAATAAAAAAGTGAAAGCGCTAGCATCAAAGCTTCAATATGAATCATTCTCCGGATTTATTGAATGTACACCTGCTTTTGCCAGTGTAACGGTTTTTTATGACCCATTGATCGTTAAACAGGCATATGGGGAAAAAGCAAAAACGTCCTTTCAAATTGTTCATGCGATCTTAGAACGGATGTTAGAGGTACTTGTTGAAGACGAAGAGAGTAAACCGCGGATTGTAGAAATTCCCGTTTGCTACGGCAATGATTTTGGACCGGATCTTGATTTTGTAGCAGCGCATAACAACCTTTCAGCTGATGAAGTAATACATTTACATGCATCAGCCGAGTATCCCGTTTACATGATCGGATTCGCGCCGGGCTTTCCTTATCTGGGCGGCCTTTCAGAAAAAATACATGCCCCGCGCCGGCCGTCACCGCGTACGTCTATCCCGGCCGGCAGTGTTGGAATAGCAGGCAGCCAAACAGGCGTATATCCGATCTCTACACCGGGCGGATGGCAGCTGATCGGACGGACACCGATGGCTCTTTTCCGTCCGGACCGGGATCAGCCAAGTGTTCTGTCGGCGGGTGACATCGTGAAGTTTGTGCCGATCACCAAGGAAGAATATGACCAGTATCAGGAGAGATGGCAATGAGTGTACAAATCATCCGCCCGGGACTCTTGGCAACGATTCAAGATTTAGGGCGCTACGGATTTCAACAGTACGGAGTTGTGGTTGGCGGCGCAATGGATTCGCTTTCGCTTCGTCTCGCAAATGTATTAGTCGGAAATGAAGAGGGAGAAGCAGCCATTGAAGTAACAATGATGGGTACATCTCTTCAGTTTAACGAAGACACATTGATATCCATTACGGGCGGAAACTTAAACCCGGTCATCGATGGAAATCCCGTTCCTTTATGGAGGCCTGTTTTTGTACAAAAGAATACGGTTCTTTCGTTCACCGGCTGTAAAGTGGGATGCCGCGCGTACGTTGCTGTGGCAGGCGGCTTTTCCATTCCAAATGTGATGAACAGCAAAAGTACTTATATACGTGGGGAAATTGGCGGCTTTAAAGGGCGCGCTCTTCAGGAAGGTGATTTGATTCCGCCGGGAGAGGAAACCAGCTTTTCCCGGAAAATAAAAAAAGTCCTTCAAAGCAAGCTGAAACAAAGGTCATTTGCGTCAACTGACTGGTATGTGCCGTTTGAACATTATATCAACGGAAGTGTTGTCCGTGTTTTAAAAGGAACCGAATTCGAGGAGTTTTCGGAATCTTCCCAAAAGCAGTTTTTCGAACAGGAATTTCAAATTACCCCGCAGTCGGACCGGATGGGATACCGCCTCTCAGGTACGTCTCTTGGGCTAAAACAGCCGTTTGAATTATTGTCTGAAGCGGTATCGAATGGAACGATTCAAGTGCCGAGCGATGGCAACCCAATTGTACTGCTTGCAGACCGGCAGACAACCGGCGGCTACCCGAGAATCGGACAAATTGCAGCGGCCGATTTACCGATCATCGCTCAAAGGAAGCCGGGAGACCGCGTCCGCTTTCAAGAAATTTCGCTTTATGAAGCAGAACAGCTTTACATGGAACGCGAACAGGAAATCAAACAAATTCGTACCGCTCTTTTGTTAAAGAAATGGTCATTTGAATGAATGGATAAGGAGACAGCCCATGATTAAAATGAGTGACTTTCAGGAAATGGTGAACATTATTGACCGGTCGAGTGTCAATGTCTTCACGTTTGAATATGAAGGAATGAAAATGAAGCTTGAAAAACAGCCAGTCCTTCAAAATAAGATTCAAAAGGAAGAGGTCAGTGTATCAGTACCTGATCAGCTGCTATCAAATGAACAAACAGATAAAGCAGCGAAGGATGAAGCTGTATCGAAGGATGAAGTTATTACTTCTCCCATGGTGGGCACCTTTTACACACGTGCTAACGAAAGCGAAGAACCGCTCGTTCAAGTGGGAGACACTGTCCAAAAAGGACAAGTTGTCTGCATTGTAGAAGCGATGAAGCTGTTTAATGAAGTTCAGGCGGGTGTAGATGGTGAAATTGTTGAAGTGCTGGTGGAAGATGGAGACGTAGTGGAGTATGGGCAGCCGCTTTTTAAGCTGAAGAAGCGATCGTAAAAGGAGCATTCACATGTTTAAAAAAGTATTGATTGCAAACAGAGGGGAAATCGCGGTACGGATTATTCGCGCCTGCAAAGAGATGGGCATCCAGACGGTTGCAATTTTTTCCGAAGCAGACCGCGAGTCGCTGCATGTAAAGCTTGCGGACGAAGCGCTTTGTATCGGGAAAACACCGGCTAAAGACAGTTATTTGAATATGCATAATATCATGAGTGCTGCCGCGGTGACGCAGGCAGATGCAATTCATCCGGGGTACGGGTTTTTGGCCGAAAATGCAGATTTTGCGGAAATGTGCCGTGCATGCAATGTCGTGTTCATTGGACCCGAGCCGGAAGCGATCCGCAAAATGGGCGAAAAAGCGGTAGCGCGCTCAACGATGAAAAAAGCAGGAGTGCCAACGGTGCCGGGAACAGAAGGCATCATCCAAAGTCAGGATGACGCCTTAAATGTGGCAAAAGAAATTGGCTACCCGGTTATGGTCAAAGCGACAGCAGGAGGCGGCGGCAAAGGGATGCGCCTGGCGGAAACAGAGCAGGGCCTGCAGCAGGCGATTCATCAGGCGCAGTCTGAAGCGGAAAAAGCCTTTGGCAATGCTGCTGTTTACCTTGAAAAATACATCGAGGAACCGCGCCATATTGAAATTCAAGTGCTGGCAGACCGCTTAGGACAGGTGATTCATCTGGGCGAACGAGACTGTTCCATTCAAAGAAGGCATCAAAAGCTGGTGGAAGAAGCGCCCTCACCAGCGCTGAGTGAACAGCTTCGCCGCCAAATGGGTGAAGCAGCGGTAAAAGCAGCTCAAGCAGTTCAATATCACAGTGCGGGAACCATTGAATTTTTGCTTGATAAGCATGGCCAGTTTTATTTTATGGAAATGAATACCCGCATTCAGGTCGAACATCCTGTAACGGAACTTGTGACTACAGTAGATATTATTAAAGAACAAATAAAGATTGCAGCCGGTCTGCCGCTTTCGTATAAACAAGAAGATATCCGGATAACGGGCTGGGCTATTGAATGCCGGATTAATGCGGAAAGCCCTGAACATGACTTTCGGCCGTCTCCGGGACGCGTAGCGGAATATCTTCCGCCAGGCGGTTTTGGGGTAAGGGTGGACAGTGCCGTTTATACCGGGTATGCCATTCCTCCTTTTTATGATTCAATGGCTGCAAAAGTGATTGTGTGGGGAGAAACAAGGGAGGAAGCGATTCAAAAAATGAAACGATCGTTAAATGAAATGGTCCTCATAGGAATTGAAACGACGATTCCCTTTCATTTAAGGCTTCTTGATCAGGAACAGTTCCAAAAAGGAACGTTCACAACACGTTTTTTAGAAGAGGTTCAGCTTTTTCCAGAGAAGTAAAAGGGGGCGTAAAAATGAAAACATCATTGGAATGGATTCGCAAAGAGATTCGGGAAAACAAATGGACGAAGCTAACAGCCGGTTTGGCCCCTGGATATACACAAGCCAATCTTGTGATTTTGCCGAAAGAACAGGCATATGACTTTTTGCTGTTTTGCCAGCGAAATCCAAAAGCGTGCCCGCTCCTCGAAGTCACAGATGTTGGCTCGCCGGTTCCAAGATTGACGGCACCAACAGCTGACTTACGTTATGACACACCAAAATACCGGATTTACCGGCATGGGGAGCTTGTTGAGGAAGTAACGAGCATCGAATCCTACTGGCAGGACGATTTTGTTTCCTTTTTAATCGGCTGCAGCTTTACATTTGAGCATGCCCTGCTGGAAAACGGCCTTTCAATTCGCCACATTGATGAACAGCGAAATGTACCGATGTATATTACAAATCAGCCATGTGAACCGGCTGGTGTGTTTCATGGGAATCTCGTGGTCAGCATGCGGCCGTTTCAATCAAAAGATGTGATACGCGCAGTTGAAGTAACGTCCCGCTTCCCGGCGGTGCACGGCTCACCTGTACATATCGGCATGCCGGAGCAAATGGGCATTGCCCAGCTAGACAAGCCGGATTTTGGCGATGCTGTAACAGTAAAAGAAGGTGAGACGCCTGTTTTCTGGGCATGCGGTGCAACCCCGCAATCTATTGCCATGTCAAGCAAGCCGGCATTGATGATTACCCATGCGCCTGGACATATGTTTATTACTGATCAGAAAGACAGCCAGTACTCCGTTTTATAAATTTGGCTGCTCCTCTGTCCACTGTTTCATATATAATGGAGCAAAATCATAAATGGAGAAGTTATTCCATTTATCGGAACAGGGAGAAGGAAGAAAAGTGAATAAAACCGTTCTTAAATCAATGGAAATCATCCAATTGTTTTTTACAGAAGAAAAATTAACGCTGCTGCAAATGATAGAAAAAACGGGGCTGCCGAAAACGTCTGCTTACCGAATGGCAGAATCATTGCTTGAACTCGGATTTCTCGAGAAAGACCAGGAAGGTACCTACCGTTTAGGGTTAATTTTCCTGGCGCTCGGCAATCTTGTCGCTGAACGGCTGGATATCCGCTCCATTGCATTGCCCTACATGCAAAAACTCCGGAAAGAAACAGGGGAAGCTGTGAATCTTGTGATCCGGGACGGAGATGAAGCGGTTTACATTGAGAAGGTTGATACGCAGGAACGTGTCCGTGTTTACACACAAATTGGCCGCCGTGCCCCGCTATATGGAGGGGCATGCCCGCGTATCCTGCTGTCTTTTATGGAGTATGCCGAACAGGAGCGGTTCATTGAGTCATCCGAGATTGTACGTTATGCAAAGGGAACACCGAAAAACAAAGAAGAACTGCGGCAGCTTATTGAGGAAACACGGAAAAATGGCTGGTCGATCAGCCATTCTGAATTAGAAGATCATTCTTCGGCTATTGCTGCTCCTATTTTTAATCACAAAGGAGACGTAGTAGCCGGGATCAGCCTGGTAGGACCTGAAGTCCGCTTTCAGGATGAAACACATGCAAAAGAAATGATTGAAAAGCTAACAGAAGCATCACGGCAGATTTCCGCTGAACTCGGTGCCGTAGATCGCTGATTTTGGAGGTGCGGCTTATGAAAATAGATATTAACTGTGATATGGGAGAAAGCTTTGGAGCATACTCTATCGGCCATGATAAGGACATCATGCCATACATTACATCGGCGAATATTGCCTGTGGATTTCATGCAGGCGATCCGGATGTGATGAAAAAAACGGTTCATTTAGCGATGGAGCATGGCGTCAAAATGGGCGCCCATCCAGGCTTTCAAGATTTAGCCGGTTTTGGACGCCGGAACATGGCACTTTCGCCAGAAGAAGTATACTCACTTGTTGTGTATCAAATCGGCGCTCTTCAGGCGTTCGTGCAAATAGAAGGAACTGCCCTGCATCATGTGAAGCCGCATGGTGCACTTTATAATATGGCAGCTTCAAATGAAGAGATGGCGTCTGCTATTGCGGCAGCCGTTAAAGATGTGGATACATCTCTTATTCTATACGGTCTGGCGGGAAGCAAACTGGTTGAAGCCGGCCAAAAAGCAGGACTGAAAACAGCCAGTGAAGTTTTTGCGGACCGTACTTATACCCGGGAAGGGATGCTGACGCCGCGGCGTTTGCCCCATGCATTAATTGAGGACTCGGAAGAAGCGGTATCTCAGGTAATCCGTATGGCGAAAGAAAAGAAAGTACGGGCAGCAGACGGGACAGAAGTCGATATTCAAGCGGACACGGTATGTATACATGGCGACGGACCTCACGCGCTTTCTTTTGCCCGGCTGATCCGGACAAAGCTGCAGGAAGAAGGGATTGACGTGCGTTCAATCGCCAGGGAGGAATAAATATGTCAAAACAAAAACAGCTTCAACAGCAGGAAAAATCAAATTGGAGTATATTATTAGGCGCTGCCTTTTTAATGGCGACTTCCGCCATTGGCCCCGGCTTTTTAACGCAGACAACGGTTTTTACTCAACAGCTCGCCGCCAGCTTCGGTTTTGTTATTTTAGTTTCGATTTTGCTGGATATTGGCGCTCAGACGAATATTTGGAGAATTCTTGTTGTGGCGGAAAAGCGGGCACAGGATATTGCAAACCTCGTTTTCCCGGGTCTGGGCTACGTGCTTGCTGCGCTGATTGTTTTGGGCGGCATTGCTTTTAATATCGGTAATATTGGCGGTGCCGGTCTTGGTGCCAATGTTATTTTCGGGATAGACCCGGTGATGGGTGCTATTATCAGTGCTGTAATTGCCGTCGCCATCTTTCTTGTAAAAGAAGCCGGTCTATTAATGGATAAGTTTACACAAATAATGGGGTTTGTCATGATTGGCCTTACCCTGTTTGTTGTCTTTAAAGCAAGCCCTCCGGTCGGGGAAGCGGTAATCAAAACATTTGCCCCGGATACGATTGACCTGCTTGCGATCGTTACCCTTGTTGGCGGTACAGTGGGCGGCTATATTACATTTGCTGGAGGACATCGTCTTTTAGATGCGGGAATAAAAGGAGTCGGCGCAGTTCCACAGGTGACGAAGAGCTCAGTGTCTGCTATCGGAATTGCTTCAATCATGCGTATTTTTCTTTTCCTTGCTGCACTTGGTGTTGTGGCACAGGGCTTGCCGATTAATCCGGAAAACCCGCCGGCGTCTGTGTTCCAGCAGGCCGCAGGTAATATCGGATACCGCCTGTTTGGTGTGGTGATGTGGGCTGCGGCAATAACGTCTGTTGTCGGAGCAGCTTATACATCTGTTTCGTTTATCCGCACGTTCCATCCCATGATTGCAAAGTATGATAAAGCAATTATTGTTGGCTTTATTTTAGTATCAACTGGTATCTTTACGACCATTGGCCAGCCGGTGAAAATGCTTATTTTAGCCGGAGCATTAAACGGTCTTATTCTGCCGGTTGCACTTACGGTTATGCTCATTGCAGCTTATAAAAAATCGATTGTTGGTGAGTACCGTCACCCGATTTGGATGACAATCGCGGGGGCTATTGTCGTTATACTCATGACTTTTATGGGCGGCTACACATTAATCAACCAGCTCCCAACATTATTCAAATAAAATACCCCAAAAAGTCAGCCAGCCAAGGCTGACTTTTTGCTGTTTCATCGTTATACTGAAATGAATGATTGCATGGATGAAAGAAGGTGAAGAAGTGGAAACAGACTGGCTGGAAACAGCAGCATTTTCCCGCGTCTTTGCGGATATTTTGTCGATAGCCAACGATTTAATCGGAGATGAAACGTTTTATATCAGCTTGGTTGAAAGGGATCGCCTGAAGGTATTACAGACCCTTTCTAAAAGTGATATTTTGGTTCAAGAAGGGAAAAATGTCCGGCTGCAGGATACATACTGCCAAATCCCTTATGCAAGCGGACAGCCGATGCTGGTTGGAAATGCTAAGGAAGATGAGCGTACAAAGCATAATGATTTTACGTACTCGCTGAATATTGGTTCGTATGCGGGGGTACCTATTTCTTTAAGAGACGGAAGCACATTCGGCACGCTTTGCTCTATGACTACATGCTTAAATCGATATGACAACAAAACAGTTCAAATTCTCAAAAAGCTTGCTTCCTTTCTGTCTTATGCCATTGATACCGAGCGGCTGCTTATCCAGGACGGATTAACCGGCTTGTACAACCGTGTTTACTGGAAGCGGATCCTGACATCTGATTGGATTGAAAAAGAGGCACATGCCCTTTTAATGATCGATCTGGATAAGTTTAAACAAGTAAATGACCGGTTTGGACACGAAGCGGGAGACCATGTTTTAATGGAGGTTGCTTTAGTTATCAAGCAAATCATTCCTGACGATGCCTATGGTTTTCGATTTGGCGGTGATGAATTTGGTGTGCTCTTTTTGCACCGGTCAGCAGAGGAAGCATCTCTATTCGCCCAGGAAATAATCGATGAAAGCAAGCGGAATCAAGAACTCCGTACATATGGCGTTCTTTTATCGGCTGGGATCGCTGACACAAAACGAGTACCGGTTCAGTCTTTAATGAAAGAAGCAGATGGACTGTTGTATCAATCAAAGCGAAACGGTGGCTGCCGCGTATCTATCTGAGAAAGCACCTAAAAAGGGTGCTTCATTATATGGATGACCGGGCCGTGCACATGAATGGGATGGATCGGCGGCGTCCGGGCAGCTCCGCTTTCCATGGGGCAGGCGCTAAGCCCGGGCTTCGCCTGACGGATCTACCGGTCTCAGCTGCCCGCTAGTCCCATAGGAGTCTGCGCTGCCCTCCCACCGTCAAGTGGCTTGCGACAAGGTAGTATGGAGTTAATAAGGCCGTATGTTTCTGCTTAAAAAAGAGAACTTTCTATTCCGTTCTTGCTTATGGATCTTCAACACCACTTATCGGCTCTTTTTTAAAAGCGAAAGACCTTGTCTACACACTGAAGCACCCCAAAAAGGGTGCTTTTTTCGTTCTGCTGCATGCTTCGCTTAAATGGCAGAAAAGAAAGCTGAGCAGGACTGCATAACTTTATTCGTTCTTTTTCTATGGCTGCGTACCCAAAAGGGCTCATGGATCAAAAAAATACCAGTTTGCGTAAAAACAAAAAACGGGAATGAGAAAGGAAAACGAAAGCGGAGGGAGGAAGAAAAGATGACAGCAAAAGAAAGCATGCGATCAAAAGTACATGAAGCCAAACCGTGGATTCGGAGATTCGGGCGGCTGGGGCATATGGCAAAAGGAACGGTGTATGCACTCGTTGGCCTCCTTGCCCTGATGGCAGCAGCAGGCGCCGGCGGAGGAACGACCGATACAAGCGGCGCCCTCGTGACTGTAGCTGACGAACCATTTGGCCAGACACTGCTCTGGCTTATTGGCATTGGTCTGATTGGATATGTGATATGGGAACTCATCAAGTCGATAAAAGATGTCCAGCATGAAGGCACTGGAGCTAAAGGAACGGCAAAACGGATTGGTTACATGATCAGTGCGGTTATTTATGGCAGCCTGGCTCTCACTGCCATCCGGCTTGCTATCCATGCCGGCGGAAGAGGAAACTCGGAGAAAACTATTTCCGCAAAGCTTCTGTCTCAGCCGTTTGGGCAGTGGATCATTGGCTGTATTGGACTTATCATTATTGTGTATGGATGTATAGAATTATACCGGGGCTTTAAGGGGAAATTTATGCAATATTTTAAAATGAATGAAATGAATAAAAAAGAAATAGGTCTTGCCCGAAGAGCAGGAAAAGCTGGACTCCTTGCAAGGGGAATTGTGCTTGCGATGATTGGTTTTTTCTTTATTAAAACGGCTGTTACAGCCAATCCGAATGAAACAAAAGGCATTGATGGAGCGTTGGCAGAGCTTGCTTCGCAGCCGTACGGACAGTTTTTACTCGGCCTTGCCGCAGCAGGGCTTCTATTATATGGCATATACGAAATGATTCGCGGCCGTTACCAGCGCATGAATTTCGGCAGAGAATGAAGCATCCGGAATCGGGTGCTTTTTCTTTGAGAACGAATCTCAATATGCTACATTTGAACTAAACCAATTCGGAGGTGTATGATGCTTTTTATTGACAACAAAGGGATTATCGATCCGCGCATTAATTTAGCGATTGAAGAATATGCCGTTAAACACTTGAATATTGAAGAATCTTATCTGCTTTTTTACATTAACGAACCTTCTATCATTATCGGTAAAAACCAGAATACCATTGAAGAAATAAATGTAGATTATGTCGAGGAAAACGGTATTCACGTTGTCCGCCGTCTGTCCGGCGGCGGCGCGGTTTACCACGATCTTGGCAATTTAAATTTCAGCTTTATTACAAAAGATGATGGAGACAGCTTTCATAACTTCCACAAGTTTACCGAGCCTGTTGTAGCAGCATTGAACAAATTGGGCTTGAATGCAGAAATGAGCGGGCGCAATGATTTAACAGCTAACGGGTTTAAGATCTCAGGAAACGCCCAATTTGCCACAAAAGGACGTATGTTTACACATGGGACGCTCCTGTTTGATACCAACATGAATGATGTCGTGGCTGCCCTTAAGGTGCGTAAAGACAAAATTGAATCTAAAGGCATTAAATCGATTCGCAGCCGTGTGGCAAATATATCTGACTTGATTGAGCAAAAAATGTCTATTACCCAGTTTAAACAATTTATTTTAACCCAAATTTTTAATGGTGAAGAGCAAGTAAAAGAATATGTGCTGACGGAAGAAGACTGGAAAGTCATTCACCAGATTTCAGCCGAGCGTTACGGAAATTGGGATTGGAACTACGGCAAATCGCCGGCTTTTAATATCGAACGCTCTCATCGATTTCCAGTCGGGCTTATTGATGTGCGCCTCCATGTAAAAGGAGGAGACATTCAAACAGCACGTGTTTTCGGTGACTTTTTTGGTGCAGGAGATGTAGCCGAAGTGGAAAAGGCGCTCCTTGGAACAAAATATGAAAAGGGTGCTATTCGCCAGGCGCTTGAGCCGCTGGATATGAAGCATTACTTCGGAAATGTTACGACCGAGGATCTTGTTGACCTAATATATTGAAAAAAAAATAGCGCCAGGCAAAAAGCCGGGCGCTGTTTATGCTGTTAACGAGAAAAATAAGAGGCTAAGCCGTCTCGAATCCCGGCTGCTGCCTGCTGCTGGTAGGCAGCTGACACGATTGAAGATTCTTCAGCTGGATTTGTTAAATAACCAAGCTCAAGCAGGGCAGCGGGCCGCTGATTTTCACGAAGAACGAAATAATCGCCATACTGTGTCCCGCGGTTTGCATTCGGCAGTGTTCCATTTAGCCCTTCATTTAAAGAACGGGCAAGCTCTTGGTGCCCCGCATGATAGTAATAAGCTGTATGGCCGGCTGCCTGCTGGCTCTGTGCTCCGTCATAATGCAGGCTGATAAAAGCATCTGCTCCGTAGTCAGCTGTCCGGGCTGGCAGCGGTACATATTGATCGCCCGTCCGGGTTAATACAACGGTTGCTCCACTTGCAGCCAATGTATCACGCAGCTTCCAAGCTGTTTGAAGCGTCACATTTTTTTCAATGGTGCCGTATAAACCAGACGTTCCGCCGTCCATTCCCCCATGACCGGGATCCAGAACAATCACTTTGCCCTGTAAAGAAGAAGCAGAAGTAGAGGCATGGGTCCCTTGGCCTTGTCCAGATACAACCCAGCTGGCTACATAAGCTTCATTTCCGCTTGCAAGGCGAATGCGAATCCAATCTCCGCTTCGTCCTGTAACCGGGTAACGCTCACCGACAGATCCCTGAACAATGACAGAGGAAGATGTTGAAGGGCCGCTTCGCAAATTGGTCCCCTCTGTTTGAATGCGGACAAATTCTCCTGAAGAAGCTGTTTTTTCAGCTGCTCCTCCGACAAATTGTCCGCTAACCCAGGCTTTTTGGCTTCCGTAGGAGATCTGCACCCAGCCATTTTGGGATGAAAGAATAGAGACACGGTCTCCCGTATGTACCTGTCCAAGAACCGAAGCCGAAAGAGAAGGGCTTTCACGTACATTTACGCGGTCTCCTGTGATAGAGCCCGTTTGAGCGTGGGCTGAAGCCGGCTGTCCTGCCAGTCCGGCAAAGCCGAGTAAAAAAAGAAGTAAAATGCCGAGCCTTGCTTTTTCCATAATCCACCGCCTATTCATTCATTTCACTTCTATCGTATCATCTGGAAGAAAGCGTCACATCCGCAAAAATAATGATTCATTTTGTAAGAAAATTGGTCTGAATAAAAGAAAAATTTCCCTGTTTGAGCAGGATATTTTGAATAATTGGGTCGAATATGGCAATGGAATCCACAACCTTTGCCTGTTTTGGATGAATATGTTGTCTTTTTTTGTTTTAGTTCATTTAAAAAGTGGTACGGATAGTAAGTAATGAACTTTTAGTGAATGTATCAATAAGGGGGCTAAAGCATGGCGATTAACGAAAACAGCAAAAACAAACAGCTGGATGAGTTCCGTGTAAGCGATCAAGGAGAAAAATTAACAACGAATCAGGGACTTCGCGTGTCAGAAGATGAACATTCGTTGAAAGCAGGGGACCGCGGGCCTACATTGATGGAAGATTTTCATTTTCGTGAAAAAATGACCCATTTTGACCATGAGCGCATTCCAGAGCGGGTTGTTCATGCACGCGGGTTTGCAGCGCATGGGTACTTTCAAGTGTATAAGTCTATGAAAGAATATACAAAAGCCGGCTTTTTACAGGATCCATCGAAGAAAACACCGGTTTTCGTCCGTTATTCGACTGTAGCGGGCTCCCGGGGTTCAGGAGATACGGTTCGTGATGTGCGCGGATTCTCAACGAAGTTTTATACGGAGGAAGGAAACTACGACCTTGTCGGTAATAACATCCCGGTCTTTTTTATCCAGGATGCGATCAAGTTTCCAGACTTGATTCATGCCGTCAAGCCAGAGCCTCATAACGAAATGCCTCAGGCAGCGAGTGCCCATGATACATTCTGGGATTTTATTGCTAACAACCAGGAATCAGCTCATATGGTTATGTGGCATTTGTCCGATCGTGCGATTCCGCGCAGCTACCGGATGATGGAAGGATTCGGTGTTCATACATTCCGTTTTGTGAACGAAGAAGGAAAAGCGCGGTTTGTAAAGTTTCATTGGAAGCCGGTTCTCGGTATTAAATCACTTGTGTGGGACGAAGCGCAAAAAATTGCCGGTAAAGATCCGGATTTCCACCGCCGCGACCTATGGGAATCGATCGAAATGGGGGATTATCCAGAATTCGAGTTTGGCGTGCAGATGATTGACGAAGAAGACGAATTTAAATTTGATTTTGATGTGCTGGATCCGACTAAAATTTGGCCGGAAGAAGACGTACCGGTAAAAATCATTGGGAAAATGACGCTTAACCGTAACGTCGATAATGTATTTGCCGAAACAGAACAAGCGGCTTTTCATCCGGGCCACGTTGTACCAGGAATTGATTTTACCAATGATCCGCTCCTGCAGGGACGGCTTTTCTCTTATACCGATACACAGCTTATCCGCCTCGGCGGGCCAAACTTCCATGAGCTGCCGATTAACCGCCCTGTCTGCCCGTTTTTTAACAACCAGCGTGATGGATACGGGCGCCAGACGATTAACGTCGGGCAGGTGAGCTACCATCAAAACTCGCTGGCTCAAAATACGCCGGCACCGGCCAAGGAAGAAGAAGGCGGCTACGCTCATTACCAGGAAAAAGTAGAAGGCCGTAAAGTAGCGCGCCGCAGCGATAGCTTTAAAGATCATTTTTCACAGGCCGCCCTGTTCTGGAACAGTATGACAGAGGTTGAAAAAAAGCATATTATTGAAGCGTTCAGCTTTGAACTGGGCAAAGTAAAAAGCAAAGATATTCGCCAGCAGGTTGTGAATATGTTTGCGAATGTCAATGCAGGCCTGGCGGCACAAGTAGCTGATGCCATTGGCGTGCAGGCACCATCTGGTGTAGAGGAATCGTCCATTACCAAATCTTCGCCCGCACTAAGCCAGGAAACAAACCCGGTTAAAGGGGTGGCAACCCGCAAAATTGCAGTCTTAGCAGGCGAGGGCTTCTCGGGCAAAACGATGACCGATATTTACAAAGCCTTTGAAAAAGCCGGCACCCGTCCCGAAGTGGTGAGCACAAAGCAGGGAATAATCAAAGGCGATGACGGAGCGGAGCTTGAAGTAGACCATACTTTCCTGACAGCCGACTCGGTTTTATTTGATGCCGTTTACGCAGCAGGCGGATTGAGTGCCGATCCAAAAGCGAAAAAGCAGGCAAAAGCTTTTTTAACAGAAGCATATGAACACTTTAAAACCGTAGGAGCGACAGATGACGGCGTGGATTTGATCGCGGATCTGCCTGGTGATCCGGGCGTAGTAGCGGAAGCATCTCCATCTGAGGGCTATGCAGACACCTTCCTCGCTGCTCTTGCTGAACATCGTCACTGGAACCGCTCTGTATAAAGCAAGAAATAAAAACTGCCGAATGGGATGTCGGCAGTTTTTTTATGGTTTTAAAGGTGAATAAAAGCCTCGTCTTTCACTTAGTAGAAGCAAACAAAGCAGGAGGGATGGGCTGCTATCTTACAAGGTCCTGGCTTGTTTGTGCGACAGCCAGATCGATTTTCGTCTGTTCTTCCAGGTTGTAAGGATGGTAATATCCTTTTTCCATCATATATTTGCTGATGCTTTCATGAGTTGAAACAGTGGCCATAAGCTGTTCACGCAGGGCCGAACGCAATTCAGGTGTTACGGCTTCCGTAAGCGCGAACGCTGCATTCCTCACACCGGATTTGGCAGAAATCAAAAAGTCCGTTGCAATCACCTGATCCGTCATGCCGCCCATGCCTGCTATGCTTTTAAATAAATCATTCATTGTGTCACGCCACCTCCCGGCAAAAGCTGCTTCAGCTGTTGAAGGTGCTGCTGGCCCGCTTGTGTGTCTGCTTCAAGCAGGGTTTTTAATTCCGGATCCTGTGCAAGTTTGCTCATCATCGCTGATTTTGTCGTACAGAGGCTTTTAAAAACGACTAATTCATGCAGCTCCAGAGACTCGTGCTGACCTAAATGATTCCTCATATTTATCACCTCTTCAGTTATTCATACATGCTTCTTATTTTGGCTTTTCATCTGTTCCTTATTCAAATATGCACGGATTGAATGAACCCTCTGAATAAATGAAAAAAATGAAAGGGAAAATGAATGTTGTGACTAACTATAGGGGTGATAAATATGGACCAAAAAAAGTTGGCCTTTCATGAAACAATGGAGCTCCATGAGATGATTAACTTTAAAACGAGCTGCATGCTCAAATCAAAACTCATGCAGGGTGCCTGCTTTGACAGTGATTTAAAAGCGATGCTAGAAAAAGACGCACAGCAGTCGATTCACCAAACGAACGAATTGTTAGAGCTTTATAAGGGAGCCAGAACATTTTAATTTTTGGAGGTAGAAGATGTGAACGATTATTTAGATCCGATCAATTCAGTGGGAATGCCAGAACTTGCTGATTCTGCTATTGCGCTTGAATTTTTGACCTCTGTAAAAAATGGAGTAAGAAACTGTGCGATCGCTATAACAGAAGCGGCTACGCCGGAAGTCCGTTCTGTGCTGATTAAGCATCTGGAACAAGGTATCGACCTTCATGGTGAAGTAACAGAATTAATGCTGCATAAAGGCTGGCTCTATCCGTATGACGTGGATAAACAAATGCAGCTGGACATTAAGTCCGCTGAAACGACTGTCGACATTGCCCGGCTGCCGCTCTTCCCGACCAATACAAATCGAAAAGGGTTATTTCCAACCCCGCCTAAATAAATGCCATAATCGTGGAGGAGATTTTAAAAATGAAAGCCGTCACATATCAAGGTGTGAAAAATGTGGTTGTAAAAGAAGTAGAAGCACCCAGCATTCAAAAACCGGACGATATTATCGTCAAGCCTACATTAACAGCTATTTGCGGGTCCGATCTGCATTTGATTCATGGCATGATTCCGAATCTTCAACAAGATTATATTATCGGGCATGAACCGATGGGGAGTGTAGAAGAAGTCGGTCCGGCTGTTACAAAAGTAAAAAAAGGAGACCGTGTCATTGTTCCGTTTAACATTAGCTGCGGAGAGTGCTGGTTTTGTAAGCATGACCTGGAAAGTCAGTGTGACAATTCTAATGATAATGACGAGATGGGCGCTTATTTTGGATATAGCGGCACGACAGGGGGATATCCTGGCGGGCAGGCCGAATATATGCGTGTTCCGTATGGGAATTTTACACCGTTTAAAATTCCAGAAGACAGTGAGGTGGAGGATGAGAAACTCGTCCTGCTGGCGGACGCCGCTTCAACGGCTTACTGGACCGTCGACAATTCCGGCTTAAAAGAGGGAGATACAGCGATTATTTTCGGCTGCGGCCCAGTTGGACTGCTTGCTCAAAAATTTGCCTGGTTAAAAGGAGCAAAACGTGTCATTGCGGCTGATTATGTGAGATATCGGCTTGAGCATGCGAAGAAAACAAATAAAGTAGAAATTGTGAACTTTGAAGACGAGCAAAACATTGGCAATCATCTGAAAGAAATGACAGGCGGCGGGGCAGAGGTAGTCATGGATTGTGTTGGAATGGATGCCAAAATGACACCAATCGAATTTCTTGCAGTGGGCATGAAGCTTCAGGGCGGTGCTTTAAGTGCTCTTGTGGCAGCCAGCCAGGCTGTCCGCAAAGGCGGTACGATTCAAATAACAGGTGCATACGGTGGAATCTATAACGCTTTTCCGCTCGGTGACATTTTTCAGCGCAACGTTAATATTCGGGGCGGCCAGGCTCCTGTTATTCACTACATGCCTTATTTATATAAGCTGATTGCGGAAGGAAAAGTGGATCCGGGTGATGTCGTGACGCACATTTTGCCGCTCGATCAAGCAAAAAAAGGCTATGAATTGTTTGATACAAAAACGGATGACTGTATAAAAGTAGTGTTAAAGCCATAAAAAAGCGGCTCTTTTAAAGAGCCGCTCAGGCTGCCCGCAAACGCCCGCTTTCGGCGTCACTTGCCAGCTGTGAATGCTCATGATCCTAAAAAGGTCACGCCGCTTCCCAGCCGGCGGCATTTCTGGAAAGACAGACGTTTTCAATCAGCCTGCTTTCTTACTTTGCCTACACTCTCAGAGGCTCTTTTAAAGAGCCTCTTCTTTTTTGTATCCATCAACCACAAGATCTAATTTGCCCGTTGAAGGGTCAATAACAAGCCCGTGTACAGGAATAGAATTCACCATCAATGGATGAGACTTAATCATTTTCACGCTGTGCTCGACACTTTCTTCTACGCTGTTAAAGCCGCTCAGCCATTTATCTACTTCAATTCCAGCGTTGCGAAGTGTATCGACTACTTCCTGCTGGATGCCCCGTTCCTTCATTGCATCGATAATGACATCGCTTGAAAGAGAACCCATACCGCAATCATGATGCCCTACGACCAATACTTCATCCGCTTGAAGCTGGTACACTGCAACCAGCAGGCTTCGCATAATCGATCCAAACGGATGGTTGACGATCGCGCCGGCGTTACGAACGATTTTTACATCTCCGTTTTTAAAATTCATGGCTTCAGTTACAAGTTCGACAAGACGTGTATCCATACATGTTAAAATGACGACACGCTTATCCGGGAACTTTGTTGTCTCAAATTTTTCATATTCTTTGTTTTCTACAAACGTTTCGTTAAACGCTAAAATGTTTGTTAATAATGTCACTGTATTCTCTCCTTTCCATACTCCCTTATTATTGTGAAGGATTTCATAATTTTTTGTCAAATGATTTTTAAAGCATCGCCAATACTTTCTCTTAAGCCTCCGATCGGAACAAAACGTACCGCGCGGAATTGCTCCTTGCCTTTTAAAAAGAAAAGAACAGCTGGCACAGAAAAAACAGTCAACTGGCCGGCAATATCCGGCGCGATTCCCGTATTTGCGTAAACCATTGTGACACGGGGGAACTCCTGCATAAGTACTTTGACCTGAGGCAGCAGGGCGTGACAAACAGAACAGCCAGGGCTTGAAACATAAAGCAGCACGGCTTCGCTGGATGAAATAATATCTGAAAATTCCGTGTATGAGGTTACATGCTGCATTTGTACCACTCCTTTTTCTCATTGTAAACTGTCTCTGCTATAATAAAAAAGAATATGATTTATAAGGAGGCTCCGGCATGGCTGGACGAAAAGAAGAAGAACTAAAAGACATTACGCTGCTTGGCAATCAGGGAACAAACTATATATTTGACTATGACCCATCCGTTCTTGAGACGTTTGACAATAAACATCAAAACCGTGATTACTTTGTAAAATTCAACTGCCCGGAATTCACGTCGCTTTGCCCAATGACGGGTCAGCCGGACTTTGCGACTATTTACATCAGTTACATTCCCGATGTGAAAATGGTCGAAAGTAAATCGTTGAAGCTGTACTTGTTCAGCTTCCGCAATCACGGTGATTTTCATGAGGACTGCATGAACATTATCATGAATGACCTTATTGAACTTATGGATCCACGCTACATTGAAGTATGGGGCAAATTCACGCCGCGTGGCGGGATTTCCATTGACCCGTACACGAACTACGGGAAGCCTGGCACGAAATACGAGAAAATGGCTGAGTACCGCATGATGAATCATGACCTGTATCCAGAAACAGTCGATAACCGGTAAGGATAAAGAAAGAGCGTGGTCACACGAAATTAGCTGAAATGTGACCAGAAATACAGTCTTTTTTCAAAAGATGTGACCAAATGTGTGACCAATAGAAGTTGAAAATAAAGTGATGTGACCACGCATTATACGTTAAAAAGAGGTATCTCTACCTGGAGATATCTCTTTTTGTTTTATTGTTCCGTTATATATTTCTTCATGTCATGTCTTGGCATGAGTGCTTTTGCAATGTGGGGGAATGAACTAAGAGAGCAAAATGATAAATATGATCCACTTAACCCTCTAGATATTTAATTAACACCAAGAGCAAAACGACCTTCATGTTTTCCTTGTTAAAGGTAGCATGGGGGCTTTTATTTAAGCTTTCCTAAGCTTCGTTGTTGAATCTCTTGTTAAACCAATGGGTTAGATTAGTCTAAGTAGGACATGAAACCTGATACAATAATTATGAAATCTATGTTTGGAAAGGAAATTTATTAATGTATTCCATTCAAGAAAAATTGGACTTATTACATAATGAAATAAAGGAAATGGGCGGGATCATAGACTTGGATTGGTGTGGCAAATTGTTGTACACATATTATGAACATTTTAATGATAATCACCCAAGATATAGAGCAGGTTCACTTCTTGCTTTTTGGGGTCTTCTCTTAGATTGGGAAGAAGAAAGTGGATTTCCGTTTTGCACAGGTATTGAAGAACAAGACTGTCATCATTTTGATAAATATCTTCAAGAGTTTTTAACCTACTCTTCTAACATTAAGAAGCAATACCCAAACATTTATCTTGCTATTGTTGAATCTCTAAGTCAGTTGGATGAAAGAGATGGTTGGGAAAATGAATTTCCGAATATCCCAAGTGGTTTATTTAATACCGCTAGAAAAAAGTTGCTTCAAAACGGTGTTGAAAAGCCAAGTGATGACGTTTATGAAAATGTATTTAGAGAAGCGGAAATGCCTTATTGAACTGACGACCCTGCTAGTACAACGGCCAGCTGCTTCCCAATCCGAGAATAGTGTTGTTCATTTGTATCCTCGAACTGTTGATTAGTCAATTTGAATAAAGAGTATGGTTAAACTAGAATAAAGACAACAGATAGTGGAAATTCACTTTACTATTTAACCTGCAAAAGGGGTAACAGTCATGAGCCTACCAGGTGCTAAACAGACAGCCGTTCAAAAAGCAGAACAAGATTTAGGTATTTCGCTCCCAGAAGATTACAAGCAACTTTTGCTTACGCAAAACAAATTTGAGATTGGTGATTGGGCGTTTTATCCCATTAAAGATGAAGAGTTTATTAAAAAAACGTGGGATAATATCGTCAGGAATAACCAAGAATTAAAAGAATTGCTTCCTTCGGGTTTTGTTGCAATTGCAGATAACGGAACATTAAATCAGCTAGGATATATAAACGCTGAAGGGTATGTTACAAATGCATTGTATTATTGGAATCATGAAACAAAAACACTTTCATTGGAATCTTTTTCATTAGGCGACTGGATTCGTGAGATTCATCAAACGGAAGAAAGCAGATTAGAGCAGTTCGCTAAAGAAGTTAAAGCCAGCCAAATTATCTACACACTTATTGACGAAAAAGAAGGTGGGTTAGCGTGTGCAGCTTCTGCCGAAGAAGATACAGATGTGTTATTGTTTTGGTCTAATGAAACCACTGCAAACCAGTGGACTGAAGAGTGGAAAGGGTATACGATTCTTGAAATTTCGTTATCAGATTTTCTAAAAAAATGGATTTCAGGAATGCAAAAAGATGGTTTGTTATGCGGTGTAAACTGGAAAAGAAGTATTAGCGAAACAGAATCAGAGCCTGCGAAGCTAAATATGTGGTTCTAGCAATCATAGCCAACTGATGATTTAAAATACTTATTATTCTTCCAACTCCTTTTTCAAAAACATAAAAAGATATCCAATAAATTAAAGAGAAGGGGAACTTTGATGAATAAAGAACAGGCTTTATTGATACTTGAAAAATATTCTCCGATGCCTAATGAGGAGTGCATGACGGAAGAAATGCTGAATGAATACGCTGAATCAATTGACTATTTTAGCGAACATCCAGACACAGTCTGTATTAAACCTATTATGATGACCTTTAGTTTAAGTGAGAGTTATGGGATACATGACCATGCTGTAGCGGTATTGGAAAGTTTTTCTAATGACCAAGTAGTGCCACAGTTGATTGAAATCATACAAAGCGAAAATGAAGGAAAGAGGTATTGGGGTACACAGATAGCCAAATCTTTTCCTGATGAAAGATTAGTCGATTCTTTATCATCATGTATTAACGATCCAAATGAAGAAATTAGAGCATATTCTATTTATGCTTTACATTGCATTGGAAACAAAAAGATTCTTCCACTGCTTCAAGAACGGTTAGCCATAGAAGAAGACGAAGAGGTTCTTGAAGAATTAAATGAAGCTATTTCAAGTTTTACCTAACTTGGTTGACTAACTTTATTGGAGAGCGAAATTAGAAATGAAAGCAAAAGAAATACTTCAAACATTAGACAGCTATTCAGAAGACTTTGATTTTCCAGTATTGGATAATTACAATTTCGATTTAGCTCAATGCAGGCTATCGGTTTTTAAAGATGAAGAAAACTGGCTTATTGTATTCGAAATCGTAGGTGTCGATAAAAACCAAAACATTGCTAATGATCTTTATGTTTACGGGAAGGATGCCGAGGAACAAGGGTTTATTATCAGTTTAGACGATATTGTGACTTTAGCAGACAATAGAGAACTATTTGATGATGACGATCAATTTTTAGTGAATCCCTTCCACTTAGATTTGATTGTAAACAAAGAGACAGTTGTCCTAGAATCTCAGGCTGGAGATTACGCACAGTTAGGAATTGAACCCGAATCCTTTAATCCAACCAAACTGGCTCGCTTTTTGAGTGCTCATTGCAAAGAAAAATTTTGGCTGAGCACTTCGGACATGTTTCAAGAGATTGATGCTGTCCCTTCCCTTACTTTATTTTACCAAACGGAAGGGTGGGAACACATAGATGAGGAAAAACCAAGTGAAAATCATTTCTTTCAAAGCCTTGCAAACGCTATTGAGCTAAATGATAAAAATGTAATACATGAAGAAAATCCAAACACTCATTGGTCAAACTGGACATGGAGTGATTTTGAAAAACAGGACGAAGAGTGAGTTTCCCAAAGACTTGGTTGTTTAACCAACACTACTGGTCTACTGTTAGCTAGAGATTAAAATAAAGCATCAAGGTTCGTGGTGATCCATCACGTGCCTTTTTTGTTTGTAAAAATGGGCGTTGAATGAACACACATACAAGCGTACAGACAATTGAATAAAGCAGCAGACATGGCTATATAAGTACAGGGATTGGAACACACACGATGCGTAAAACGTTCGGATACTGGCATTACAAACAATTCCATGACGTAGCAACATTGAGAAAGATACTAAATTATTCCCATCCAGCCATCATACTAGATTATATTGGAATTACAGCAGAGGAAATTGAGAAGGACTTTGACACGTTTGAATTATGACAAGTCGTTCAGTAAAACTTGAATGTGAAGGAGCTTGAAGAAAATGGAATGCTCTTGTGAACAAAACATACCTTATGAATTGATAATCGAAGGGGATATGGGTGGTGACCCTATATGGTGTAGTCATTGTGGCAGCAACCTTGATATAGATGAAATTTCAATTTCGGAGGGATTAAAAGAAGAACTTTGGGATTGGATGACAAGATATGGAGAATGGATTGATTGGGATAAAGACAAGCTGCTGCCTAACGGAATCGAATTTGAAGTAGAGCATAATAGGCAGGGAATGGAACTAACTGAAAAAGCAAAGAAGGAATTAGAAGGAAAGCACAAAATAAAATTTTCCCCTTCTACGTCAGCAAGAAGATATGCGAACGCAAGAAAGTTCTGGAGAAGGTGATTAGCTAAAAATAATAAGCCTAGAAGAAGAGTTTGCCTAAGCAGCTCCTGTTTTTAAAAACGTCAACTAGGGATGTGCGTTTTGTAAGTAGAGGGGAGCATATACGTAAGTGGGGGGTGTTAATCACCAGATGCTCGCACTGCTTTTTTAAAAGCAGTGTATGTACCTTCATCCCCACACTCAGCTTCATTTTTTGTACGTACGAAAGACGTTAGCGGCATGCCTAGAATCCTCTCAATAGACAAGGTTTTTGCGTGTGCTTAACGTGTGATAAAATTCTGTTTTTATCACGCTATATACAAGATTTCATGCTTTGAACTATCTCTTTTTCTTCGAATGAAATGAAGCAGTAGACCGAAACTGTAAAGTTGTTATTTTGATGAAACCAATCATTCAACTTTAAAACATACGGAAGAAGCAGGTTTATTATGGTTTCACATTGATAAGAAAGCAAAAAAAAGAGCCTAAAGGCTTATGCGACTACTTCTGTCATGATAGAATCTTCAATCACGGCTTTTGCTTGTGCTGAAGATAGCCCTTGTTCCTTTTGTAGCCAACCTTGCAGATCAAGATGGAGTACTTCAAACTGATTGATTTGGCCTGGTCTGTTTTGTCCACTTATGCTGAGTAGGTATTCTTTATGCAATTCTAGATAGATGTTTGCTGAGTTCATATAAAGCCCTCCCTTTCACAACTGTATACCCGTTTTGACAGTGATTAATCAAAAAAGAAGAGAAAATCAGAAAGTTTTTTACAAACCGAAAACCGATCTTACTAAACAGTACGTCCATACAGACAAGCAGGAATAATTCTAGATTAAGCGGCAGTTGACCGAATCTGATTAATAACATTCTTAAAAGTTGAGTGCATTGGTTAGTTTCGTTAATGCCTGATATACTTCTTCTCTTAATTTCTGTTCGGAAATTTCAAAGGCAGTTTCTTGACCTGGAAGACACTCGTGCCAATAACAATCAACTGATTCGAACACATTATTTAAGATACGAAATATTTCCTCGCCCATCGGTTCTGTTTCTTTTTTGAAGGTTTCAAGATAAGTGACTTCAAAGTCTTCTATCGTGAGCGAGAGGTGCTGGCAGATGAGTACCTTCAATATGATTTAGTTGTTTGTACGAAAAACGGAAACTGGGTGCATCCAAATAACTTTAGACGAGCGTTTAAAGTGACAGTTCAGCAGCTAGGCATTCCCGAAATTCGTCTTCATGATCTCAGACATACGCACGCTACGTTCTTGATGGCAAATAAGGTGAATCCTAAGATCATTCAGGAGCGGCTTGGCCACAAGAATGTAACGGTGACATTGAACACATACAGCCACGTATTACCGTCGATGCAGCTTGAAGCGGCTGGCACGTTTGATGAACTGTTCAAGTCTAGTGACCATAGTGGTGACCAATGATTGAATGAAGCCGCTCAGCCCTTGATATAACTGGGCTTGCAGGCAGTGATTTTCATGAGGACTGCATGAACATTATCATGAATGACCTTATTGAACTTATGGATCCACGCTACATTGAAGTATGGGGCAAATTCACGCCTCGTGGCGGGATTTCCATTGACCCGTACACGAACTACGGGAAGCCTGGCACGAAATACGAAAAAATGGCCGAGTACCGCATGATGAACCATGACCTGTATCCAGAAACGGTGGATAACCGGTAAGAGGCGCAGGGTATTCGTTTAAAATGGAATCAAGCGATTCGCCATCATAACATGTGCAAAAAAGAGATGCCTTAATAAGGCATCTCTTTTTGTTTTCAGCCGTTGATTTTTCATGGAAGACGCTGGAGTTCAAATAAATATCTGAATGAGAAAAAGGAACGAAACCATTTATATATTTATCCGTATATATGAGAGAAAAGTGGAAGGCTTGTTTTGAAATGGCGAAACAGGAACCTTTTTATCGCATTTCATAAAAATGTCGTTTTTACTGAGATAGGTCATTTTTCACTTTATCTACCTAGTACGTATCACGCATACTGGTAAATAAGGCAATTGGAACCTTTTGTAATGCACACAAAAAGAGGCCTCCGCCCACTCAAAGGGCAGGCATTATAGTGTTTGTGATCGTTTATAATTATGCCTTCATAATTATATATTTATTTATTTATTTATTTAAGGGAGGAACTGACTATGTTTAAAAGCAAAAGTTCAGTAAGGGAAATTGGAAACAATATTGATAAGGTTTTGGTAGAGATTAAAGATATTCAATCGGATATTGACCGTTCTTCTGATAAAATTGACAACGAGTTAAATTCTTGCTCGCGTGAGCTGATCAATGCGCAAACAACGTTAGGTGAAATTCAGCCGCTTATCGATTCACTTGTGGCTCAAGTTGGCAAGGATGCCCCAGATCATATCAAGGTATTGGTCGGAACCATTTCAGACGGGATTACCGGCAAAGTTAGAAACACATTAAACAACTTAGCTGAAGTACAGAAAAATGTGAAAGACGTCGATAAGCTTACAGATGAAATTGATACATTAACAGACCGGATCAACAATAAGGTTAAAGAAATTGACGATATTACAGATAAAGTTCAAGGCTAAAAGAAGGGAGTACTGTCATGAGCTATATTAACTCCAACTCAAACGGCTGGGGAAACCAGCATACAAATGATGTGGCGAATAAAGTGGATCATATTGCCGATAAAATTCAATTTGCAGTAGATATGGTAAATAACGCTGCCATCAGTTTAGAGTCCGCCCAGCAAGAATTGAATGCATTGGCGAATGCACCGTATCCACCACAATCGTCACAACTGTCCCAGTTAGCGAGCCGTATTGGTACAAGTAAGCGCCAGATTGATGATGGTTTAGCTAAAATAAAAGAAATGGCACGCACGATTGATTCTGAAACAGACCATATCCAAACAAATAACCAGCACCGCGGATGGTAGGAAAGATTCATTCAGGGCTGTGGTATACCTGCTGCTTATATAGCCAGATGAATATAAAGTCCAAACAAAAGAAGGTGTCTTATGAAGACGCCTTCTTTTGTTTGGACTGCTGCGAGCCGCTCCGTAAAAAGGATAAATGAAGAAAAGAAAAATAGTCGCTTCTTTCTCATAAAATTTCATTACGACAGAAGAGATAGGATTTTATTAGAGGTTTTTTTCGGAAAATGCTCATAGTAAAGAGTGGAGGCAGAGGCTTTTCTGGCTGGACGGATAAAGCTTGTTTAAAGCGTTGACAGAAGGGGGTAAAAGAAAGGCACTACTACAAAAGGCGGGTTATAAACTATGCGTATGTCCTGTATGGGAAGCATTCTCATTTCCATTGTTTTATCGATTGTTTTAACGATCGTATTAAACATGCTGTTCTTTTAATGAAGACTAGAAAAGCAGCAGCATGGAGATAAATGATCGTACAGTCCACTCATGTAAGAGCCGGGCTCGAATAAAAAGCGATGCACCCGCATCGCTTTTTCACCAGTCATCCGAAAGTTGGTGGACTTTATTCGTGCATGATAAAGTAAATAAATTGAAGCATGTAATCAGTTTTTATACGTGTGAAATAAGCGGATAAAGAAGGGGATGCGATGACAATCAGCCAGGCGATGTTGTTCGTTGGAGCAGCAATCCTTTTAACGTGTATTCCGATAGCGGGGAAATATTTTCGTGTGTTAAATACGCTTTTGCATGAGATTGGCCACGTACTCGCAAGTCTCTTGTCGGGCGGCGGCATCCACCACGTCCAGCTGTTTTGGGATACGAGCGGCGTGGCCTATACAACGCATGCCAACAGGCTCGCTGCGATTGTTACATCGCTTGCCGGCTATCCGTTCGCATCTGCCTCTGCGTTTTTTGTTGCCTGGGCATCGCTGAATGGTTATACCGGCTGGCTGTATTACGGCTTGTTTATGATTTTAGCGGTCAGTTTAGTGTTATGGGTGCGCAACTGGTTCGGCTTTCTTTGGCTTGTAGCGTTTTTCGCAGGAACCGCGGCCATTTATATGTACGCATCCGGGGCTGTTCAGCAGGCATATATGTATGTAATTACAGCGGTTTTGCTGGTGGAATCTGTCCGTAGCAGCTGGGTCATTTTTTACTTAAGCCTTATTTCTCCTCAAAAAGCGGGGGATGCTTCTGCTTTAAAGCGCTCTACCGGGATTTCAAGCCGCGTTTGGGGACTGCTTTTTTTGATTCAGGCTTTGTATTTCGGCATTTATTTACCCGGCAAGCTGCTTGCCGGGTAGGAAAATTTTATTTTGTTAAAGCAGTCCATGAAAAAAGTGAGGCGACAAAGCGTGCGTTTTGTCGATATGGATAAAAGCGTTATAGCGTTCGGATAAGCGCGACGGAACATAATTGCCAAATCGTTCTCTTCCAGGGTGATAAACAACACCGATAGCCCGATGTCCAACTGTTTCCCGAAACAGCTCCTGGTTTTCAGGGCCAAATAAAATGTATTGATTAAAGGCGCCAGCCTTATGAAGCATATCTTCCCAGCTTCCAGGCATTGCTTCCGGCACCGGCATCACTTCCATTTCTTCTCCCCATCTGTCAGCAGCGATCACAGTACCACGGTGAGTGCCAAATCCGATTGCAAATACTTGATCATGCCCGTATATTTCTCGGGTCAGCTGCCCGACGTTTACCATATTTTCCTCTGCCATATCTGTGGCACGCGCATCGCCAATATGTGTATTATGCTCCCATATAACTCCTTTTGAGCCGGCTCCGTAATGAGCCGTAATAAATCCAAGAGCCTCTACCATATGACGGTCACGGATATTCCATGATTCATTTCCGTTAGTTACCATTGCGTGATAATACGATTCTGCGTTTTTCGCTGCAAGGGCATTTACCTGCATATTAAGAGCTGCTTCCGGATCACGCGTGTACGTTTTTCGGTTTTGCTGGATGGTCTTGAGTAAATCCATGACTTCTTCCATGCAGCTTTCACCGTAAAAAGCAGCAGAAATGCCATATTGCTCGGCTTGGCGGTGAAAGGGTTCAAAACATTCAAATGCCCGCTTCGCTTTCTCCATATCAGGCGATCCAATTTCTTCTAAGTAATCAACAATGGCTTCCATGGATTCCCACAGGCTGTACACATCCATCCCATAAAACCCAACCTGTTTTTCATTTGTTTGATTAAAATCGTATAGCCAATTTACCAGGTCTTCTATTTCATCGTTTGCCCACATCCAGGATGGCCAGCGGCGAAAAGAACGAAGCACTTCTTCCGCATTGGCATACTCCGGCGCCTGTCCTTTTATATAGCGGTTCACTTCAAAGCAGGCTGGCCAGTCTCCTTCCACTGCAATAAAGGAAAAGCCATGCTCTGCAACCAGTCGTTTCGTAATGGCGGCACGTGTAGTGTAAAATTCGGATGTTCCATGTGATGCCTCGCCAAGCAGGACATATTTTGCATTTTTGGCCGCTTGAACAACAGGAGACAAATCTTCAGCATGCGAAAAACGGACAGTGTGCTGTTTAATGCGGTCCACGTACTGTTCTGTTTTGAGCATTTTTTCACTCCTCACGTTTTTTTTAGTATAGCCATAATCACGAACTTCATTGCGGTTGTAAAACGTTTTATTTATAACCCAATCCTGCTTTTTTAAAACTTATTTTGGCTGTATGTTTCAAAATGGAGGATAACGGTAATACTAATTGTAACGAAGTGAAAGGAGGTGCAGAAACATGAAGGGTCTTGATTCTGTTGCACTCATTTTGTTGATTGTCGGTGGTATTAACTGGCTTCTTGTCGGTTTGCTGCAATTTGACTTAGTGGCTTCCATTTTCGGTGGACAAGATGCTCTTCTGGCAAGAATCGTTTACATTCTTGTTGGACTATCTGCATTATATTCACTAAAATTTCTGTCGCTTATCAACCGGGACAATGCACGTCGCACTACTCACTAATACTACTTTGAGTATGGATAAAAAGCTGTTTTAAGCATCGCGCGTACTGGATGTTTAAAACAGCTTTTTTGCGTAAAAGGCAAAAAAGCCGACTGCAAGTTTCTATAAATAAAAAGCAAATGAAGCAAAAACATGATACACTGAAAAAAAACAAGCATGGAGGAATAAGGATGGCTGAAAAGAAAATGACGCTGCAAGAAGCAATGATGAAAAAGCTGGAAGAAAAGAAAGCACAAAATGCAGGCGGCAATGCAAAAGGAAGCTTTAATACATCAACGAAAAAAATGCAAAGCCAGCAAACGAAAAAAGTAAGCAACTCTCGCCGGAAAATGGGTGTGTAATACACATCTTGAAAATAAAAGCATCAGGAAAAAGATCTTGTGGTATACTCAATATACCATTTAACAATCCATGTTGATGTTGATGCAGCCCTCTGTTTATTTCAAACAGAGGGCTTTCCGTTTTCAAATAAAAAAGCAGACTTTCATAAGAAAGTCTGCTGCGTATAACGAAGTGAAATTACGCTTTTTGTACGTTTGTTGCTTGTGGTCCGCGTTGACCTGCTTCAACATCAAATGTTACAGCTTGGCCTTCGTCTAAAGATTTGTAGCCATCGCCTTGAATAGCTGAGAAGTGAACGAATACGTCATCTCCAGATTCGCGTTCGATGAAACCAAAACCTTTTTCTGCGTTAAACCATTTTACTTTACCTTGTTCCATGTGTGTTTCCTCCTCGTGTGCTCTGCACACATTGTGTTACTATCCTTGCTCACTACGTTCAGATGGAAAGTTTATCACTTAACAGCTTTTTCCGAACAAAAATAATTCTTTTTCATAATAACAGGAAAACGGAAATAAAGCAAATTTCTTTTTAAAAAAGAACTGAATTTTTAAAAAGTTTGTCAATCTTTCTGACAAACTTCGAGACAACCATCTTAATTCTTTATATAGTGAAATTAGCAAGACAGAATAAACACTTTCAAGAAAGGAAGATGGAAATGGACACCACTGCAATCACAAGCCAACAAGCCGGTGCTGTGACATTGGAAACGGATATCTGTATTGCAGGAGACGGGCCGGCCGGGATGATTATGGGGCTTTTTTTAGCAAAGCAGGGCATGAATGTGATCGTGCTGGAGAGGAACCCGGATTTCCATCAGCCACAACAGCAAAATGAAACGTCGTTTACACAGCTTATGTATGAGCTTCAGCTGCTTGACAGCGTTGACCGGCATATTAAACCGGCGATGCAGGAGCTCTACGTTTTTCTGGAAGAAGAAAAAGTACAGCAGCTGCTCATGAAGCCTTTATATAAGCATAATGGACATATGAACCGAATGGTGCTGCTCGCGCTGTATCGGCAGGCTGAATCCTTTTCGAATTTAAAGCTGCTCAAAAGCGCTTCCGTCAAAGGAATTTTGTTCGATGAAGATGTGCTTGCCGGCGTATACGCTGAAACAGACGAGCAAACCTACTTTATCCATTCAAAAATCACGGTAGGAACAGACGGAGAACCGCATCAACAAATCGAAAAAGCGGCATTGGCAGATAAGAGCCTTCTCTGGATGACGGAGAGCATGGGCTCTGTATCGGAAGCAATGTAAAATCAAAAGAGCCTGCTTGAGACAAGCAGGCTCTTTTGATATGGAAGCAGCCTTGTGTGGAACAAACCGGTGCCCCATGATAAACTGAGGGAGAGAATTGGATTAAAGGGGCGGTCGCCGTGGGGCGAAAACGGGCATTTACAGAAGATGAGCTTTTGGATACGGCGGAGGCGCTTATTGTGCAGCACGGTTACAGCAGCTTTCATTTAAAGCTGCTGGCCAGCCATCTGCCAGGAGCGCGCAGTACGATTTATCAATATTACGCAAACAAAGAAGAGGTAGCAGCAGCTGTCATGAAGCGGGCAATGGTACGGGCTCTTGTAAAAGCCGGAAGAGTCGATGAAACGAACCCGATTCAAGCGCTGCAGCAGCTCTTGCGTGTATACATGGAAGAAGCGGATCTTCATTATTTTTTAGGAGACGCCCGCAAAGTGGATGTCACGCAATCTGAAAAAGCGGCACAGCAGGTAAAAGACGTACTGGTTATGCTTAAGCATTTGCGCGGACAGCTGGATCGGATTTTTGACGCCGCACGAAAACAGGGCACGATTCGTTCAGACATCCCTATTAAGGTTCTGGCCGGTTTGTTTTTTCAGCTGATTAATACACCAAATTCCCTGCAGCTGCCGCCGCATGAATGGGCGGATTACTTGTTTGCATTATGGTATGAAGGAAGCGGAGCGCATTGACGCTCCGTTTTTTTACATTTTAAATTTGACAGTTGTGTCAGAAATAGAATTTAATAAAGGTATTCTAGCTGCTTAAGGAGGAACAGATATGAAAAAAGCGCTCCAGCCGCTGACGGATTGGGTGGCGACAAAAAAAGGAATGTGGGCCGTGCTGGCAGCCTGGCTGCTGGGGATTGTGCTGTTAAGCATATGGGCACCGGCAGCACGTGATTATACTGCGGATGCTTTTGAGTCACTGCCAGAGGATGCAGCATCGATTGAGGCGGCAAAAAAAGTGGAAGAGTATTTCCCGGACGAAGGCGGCACGCCGGCTATTCTTGTTTTTAACGAGGAAAATGGAAAAGTAGAAGAAACGGAGATTGCCAGGACGCTCGCCTCTATTGAGAAAGAAGTAGACGGGATCACGGGCATAGCACCGTTTGCTCAGCTGCCGCCTCAGGCGCGAGCCGAGTTTTTATCGGCAGATGCCTCTGCCGCAGCTATCCCTGTTGTGTTTCAGGAAGGCTTCACCAGCAAAGAGTTTGAGCCGCGTATTAACCAGATCACAAAAATTGCTGGAGAACAATCCAGCAGTAAAGTGTATGTAACCGGGCCAGCCGGTATTGCGGCCGATACGACTGCCCTTTTTTCACGAGCAGATATTGTACTGCTGTTATCAACGGTTGTTCTTATTTTAGTTTTGCTTATTGTGATTTATCGTTCACCGCTGCTTGCGTTTATCCCACTTTTGGCATCCGGTCTCGTGTATGCAGTGACAGATCGGATACTAGGTCTTTATGGAGCCGCGGGGCTTGAGATGAGCAGTCAGGCTCTGTCTATTATGACGATTTTGTTGTTTGCGGCAGTCACTGACTACTCGCTATTTGTACTGGCGCGTTTTCGTGAAGAGCTGCGCCGCCATGAAAGCAAATTTGATGCAATGAAATGGGCTATGAGGGAAACAGGAGAGCCAGTTTTTTTCTCTGGCGGTACCGTGCTTGCAGCGATGCTTGTGTTGTTCTTTGCACATATTCGCGACTATCAAAACTTTGCGCCGCTTTTTGCCACCGTCATGGCAGTGATTATGCTTGCTTCTGTCACACTTGTGCCGGCTTTGTTTCAGTTGTTTGGACGGCGGTCGTTTTGGCCGAAGGTGCCTAAGGCGGGAGAAGGGGAGAAAAAAGAGAGCGGCCTTTGGGGGCGCGTGGCGCGTTTTGTGACAACTAAACCTGTACTCTCCGGCGGTATTGTACTTGTATTTCTTCTTGTCTCGGCTTTTAACGTAGTCAATATTAAATATGAATTTGATACATTAAAATCCTTCCCGGACGATATGCCGTCTCTTGTCGGATATCGTATCATTGAGGATAAATTTTCGGCGGGAGATGTATCGCCGACAACCGTGATTTATGAAGGAAATGGGGATCCGGCTGCTTTAGCTGCAGAGCTTAACAAACAGGAAGGTATTTTATCTGCCATCCCCCAGACATCTGAAGCATCAGGAAATGCACATGAGCTGACCCTCGCTTTCGAAGCGAGCCCTTATAGTGAAGAAGCGCTTGATACGTTGTCCGGTTTAAGAGAGCGGGAGGAGGCGCTCCTTGACGATGCGGGAATAGAAGGCAAGCTGTTTTTTGCCGGGGAAACAGCCGAGAAGCTGGATGACCGGGAGTTGAACGATCGGGATTTACTGCTTATTGTAGCGCTTGAAATTATTCTGCTTTTTATCCTGCTCATCATCCTTACGCGCTCGTGGAAAATGCCGCTTTACATGGTCGGGACGATCGTCCTGTCGTTTTTATCTGCGCTTGGCCTGGGGCTGTTTTTAATCAATGCGCTGTTTGGCATCGACGCCATCAGTACAAGAGTGCCGCTGTATTCGTTCGTGTTCCTTGTTGCGCTCGGCATCGATTATAATATTATTCTCGTTTCACGTTACATGGAAGAACGAAAAAAGCATTCGCTCAAAGCAGCAGTTGAACGGGCTGTAGCTAAAACAGGAGGGGTGATTTCATCCGCCGGTATTATATTGGCTGCTACCTTTGCCGTATTGATGACACAGCCCATTGAAGTGCTGTTTGTATTTGGATTCATCGTTGCAGTTGGCATTCTCATTGATACCTTTTTTGTAAGGGGGCTTTTGCTGCCGGCATTGATTTTATTTTTTGAGAAAGAAAAAAGCCGTCCATAATGGACGGCTTTTCAGCTTGTAGACAAATAAAATCCTTTGTTAAAAGAGCACTTTGTTTCTTTTTCATGCAAGGAGTGCCGATGTTGGGATGAGAGCCGATAAGGAGGCGGGTGCAGCACGGCTTCGCTTTCCATGGGGCAGGCTTAGGCGTAGAGCCAGTTTGTCCCCCATAGAGTTCTTCGCCGCACACCCGCCGCCTGTGCGGTTAAACAAGACTGCACAGCTTAATAGATACACTTGCCCTATCACCAAAGCCGTAAAAACGTATGTGAAGATGCCTTCTTTGCTGCTTTTTCAAAACACATGGGAAAGCCGGCCGGACGAAGACTCCAGCGGGATGCACAGTGAGTCGGGAGACCCCGCAGGCGCGTGCGCCGAGGAGGCTCCCGCATTGCCCGCGGAAAGCGTAGTCCAACCGGCTTCCCCTATCGGCTCTTTTCAAGAAGCGATGTTCCCGAAAAGTCTTCTGCCTTTTTTAACCGTTGAATGGAAAAGGTTAACGGTCAATAACGTATATCGACTGTCAGTTTATTACGAGTTAAAGTAAAAGGTTCTTTTAATGAACGTTAAAATAACGGGCATCCGGATGAGCAAAGACAATGGCGGAAACGGATGCTTCCGGCTCCATCATAAAGCCTTCCGTTAAATGAACACCGATTTCTTCCGGCTGGATCAGGCCAAACAGTTTTTCCTGGTCTTCAAGGTTCGGACAAGCTGGATACCCGAATGAAAAACGCTGGCCCTGGTATTTGGCTGCGAATCGTTCACGCATCGTAAAGTCAACAGGATCCGGGAAGCCCCATTGGTCGCGCATTTCCTGGTGAATACGTTCAGCAAAGCCTTCTGCGAGCTCAAGCGCGGTGGACTGAAGGGCGTGGCTGTCTAAAAACTTGCCTTCCTCGCGCAGCTTAACGGCCGCATTCCGGACACCGAAGCCGGCTGTTACCACAAAAAAGCCAACGTAATCCATTTCGCCGCTTTCGACTGATTTTACGTAATCAGCCAGGCAGAGGAACGGCTCTTTTTCCTGACGCGGGAAAGTGAATCGTTCGATTTCCGTTTTCGCATCCGCCGGGTCATAAACAATTACATCATCACCTTGAGACTGTGCCGGGAAAAATTGATACACAGCTGCTGTTTTTAAGGTGCCCTCGTTCAAAAAGCCTGTCACGGTTTCATGAAGCTGAATCGCTTTTTCATTTTTTTCTTCGAGCAGCTTTTTCACATTGCCTTTCATGCCGAGGTGATGGCCGATTAATGTCTGCATGTTCACATACGGTTTCAAGTGTGAAATTGCATAATCCTTCAGCACGCGGCGGCGTGTATCACGAGGAACAAAAACAGGAACGTCTTCACGGACTGTTTTTACCGGTTTCGGCGCGACGGCAACAGCCTGCTCTTTTCGTTCGTCGCGGTACGCTTCAACCGCTTTTCGTTTTTCTTTTTTCTCTTCAAGCTCCTGCAAAAGCGTCACTTTTTGTTCAGCATTTTGCAGGCGGTTGGCAATATCAAGCCCATCCATCGCATCTTTGGCATACAAAACCGGCCCGCTGTATTCCGGGGAAATTTTTGTTTCGGTAAACCGGCGTGACAGAGCGGCGCCGCCAACTAAAATAGGGACATCAATATCCGCTGATTTAAAATCCTGGGCAGTAATCACCATTTGCTGGGCGGACTTAACAAGTAGTCCTGACAGGCCGACCATATCCGGCTTTTCTTTACGAATCACGTCAATCAATGCCTGTGGTGTTACTTTAATGCCGACGTCAATTACTTTAAAGCCGTTGTTGCTTAAAATGATATCGACGAGGTTTTTACCGATGTCATGCACATCACCTTTGACGGTAGCCAAAATAACTTTGCCTTTTCCTGTATCGTCTTCTTTTTTCTCCATAAACTGCTCGAGGTAAGCAACGGATGCTTTCATGACTTCTGCACTTTGCAGAACCTCGGCAACAATCAGCTGGTTGTCGTTAAACAGCCGGCCAACTTCAGCCATTCCTTTCATGAGCGGGCCGTTAATGATATCAAGCGGATCATCGTACATACCACGTGCCGCTTCAAGGTCAGGCAGAAGGCCTTCTTTTGTACCTTCAACCACGTAATAGCTTAACCGCTCCGGCACGGTTTTCGGCATGTCTGCTTCTTTTTTCTCTTTTTTTCTGTCACGGTAAAAGTCAGTGAACACCGCAAGTGTTTCGTCGGTTGTCGTAAACAGTAAATTATCGGCAAGCTTGATTTCTTCTTCTGGAATCGAGGCATACCGTTCGAGCTTTTCCGTGTTAACAATCGCGTAATCAAGACCTGCCTGCGTACAGTGGTACAGGTACACGGCGTTCAGCACTTCACGGCCGACAGGAGGAAGGCCGAATGACACGTTACTTACGCCGAGAACAGTTAAGCATTTCGGAAGCCGTTCTTTAATCAGGCGGATCCCTTCGATGGTTTCAACAGCAGAGCCGATATACTGCTCGTCACCTGTGCCGACAGGGAAGACAAGCGGGTCGAAAATAATATCTTCTGGTGCAAGGCCCCATTTTTCTACAAGCAAATCATGTGAGCGAATGGCGATCTCTAGCTTGCGCTCGCGTGTAACGGCCATTCCTTCTTCATCAATTGTCCCAACCACTACTGACGCACCATACTTTTTCACAAGCGGCATCACCGCATCAAAGCGTTCTTCACCATCTTCTAAGTTAATCGAGTTAATAATGGCCTTACCTTGTGAAAATTTCAATGCTTCTTCAATGACTTTTTCATCGGTAGAGTCGATTACAAGAGGGACTTTCACTTTTTTAACGACTTCTGCCATAAATGCTTTTATGTCGTCCAGCTCTTCGCGGTCTGGGTTAGCCAGACAGATGTCAATGACATGGGCGCCGCCTTTCACCTGCGCCCGGGCAATTTCAGAAGCTTCCTCGAATTTTCCTTCGACGATGAGCCGCTTGAACTTACGCGAGCCGATTACATTTGTCCGCTCTCCAATGAAAAGGGGACGCATGGAATCGTCATATAAAAGCGGCTCAATGCCCGAAACAGCATGTCCGTGTGGATGTTCAGGCGATACGCGCGGCTGTTTATCCTTGACCGCTTCCCGCATAACCCGGATATGTTCAGGCGTTGTACCGCAGCAGCCGCCAACGATATTCAGCCAGCCTTTATCGGCGAAAGCCGACAATTTTTGCGCCAGTGAGTCTGGTGATTCATGATAACGACCTTCCTCATCGGGAAGACCGGCATTTGGATAACAACTTACATAGCTTGTCGCAAGGTCAGATAGAGAACGAATATGATCGGTCATAAACTCTGGGCCAGTGGCGCAGTTTAAGCCGACAGAGAGCGGCTTAATATGCTCAATTGAAATGTAAAAGGCTTCAATATTCTGTCCGGCAAGCGTCGTGCCCATTGGCTCAATGGTGCCTGAAATCATTACCGGAAGCTCCACGCCCGCTGCATCAAAAGCGCGGCGGATGCCAAGTGTACCGGCTTTTACATTCAGCATATCCTGGCTCGTTTCCATTAAGATCAAATCCGCGCCGCCTTCAATCAGCGCTTTTGCCTGCAGCTCAAAGTCATCAACAAGCGCGTCAAAGGTAATACCACCGGTGACAGACAATGTTTTCGTTGTCGGTCCCATTGCGCCGGCGACAAAGCGGGGCCAGTCCGGCGTTGAAAATTCGTCTACGGCTTTTCGGGCAATTTGTACGGCGCGCAGGTTGATTTCGTATGCTTGATCACCGAGGTCGTACTCATCTAATACAACCGGAGTGCCTCCGAACGTATTCGTCGCAATAATGTCCGCGCCCGCTTCTAAATATTCGCGGTGGATACGTTCGATCACGTCCGGTCTTGTGAGGACAAGATTTTCGTTGCAGCCGTCATACTCTTCGCCGCCGAAGTCCTCTGGTGTTAAATCCGCATTTTGAAGCATCGTCCCCATTGCGCCATCAATGAGGAGGATGCGTTTTTTCAGCTCTTGTTCAATAAGATGTGTGGTCATAAACAGCCCCGCTTTCTTTCTGTGCATCAAGTTCTTTTATAAAGTGAATTAGTTCAATCGACATGTCATAGCGTAAAAATGGCGTAATCAAGTACAAGCCGTTAAACAAGCCGGCTGCTGTCTCAATCAATTCCTTGGCAATTTGAACGCCTTCTTTTGCAGACGCTTCGCGGTCTTCGCCGCAGGCACGCATACGCTCAAGCGTTTCATCCGACAGCTTGATTCCCGGTACTTCGTGGTGTAAAAACTCGGCGTTCCGCATATTGGTCAGCGGCATAATACCGATAAACACCGGTGTTGATAAATGCTTCGTTGCCTCATATACTTCAACAATTTTTTCTTTTGTAAATACCGGCTGTGTAATAAAGTAGTCTGCACCACATTCGATTTTTTTCTCCATCCGTTTAACAGCACGGTCCAGTACGCGGACATTCGGGTTAAACGCTGCAGCAACGGAGAAATTGGATTTCTTTTTCAGCGGTTTACCAGAAAAAGAAATCCCTTCGTTTAATTGTTTAATAAGCTGAATGAGCTCTAGGCTTGAAACATCATACACACTGGTCGCGCCAGGGAAGTCGCCGACCTTTGTCGGATCGCCTGTAATCGCGAGAACATCATGAAGGCCGAGCGCATCGAGACCCATCAAGTGGGATTGCAGGCCGATTAAATTGCGGTCACGGCACGTAATGTGAACGAGAGAACGAACATCATGCTTCATTTTTAGCGTAGCACCCATCGCCATGTTGCTGACGCGTGGGGAAGCAAGAGAGTTATCCGCCATCGTCACGGCATCAATGCCTGTTTTATAAAGTGCGTTCGCACCTTCGATGAACTTGTCCGCTACAAGTGTTTTGGGTGTATCAAGCTCAACGATAATGGTGCGCTCTGTTTTCGCTTTTTCACAAATGGAGACATCTGTCGCCGGTGCCGCTTCTTGAATAATAATGGGTTTTTTCGTTTGTACTTTTTTCTCCGTCAAAGGAGGAAGGCCGGCAAGGCGTTTTTTCGCCGCTTCAATATGCTTTGGTGTTGTGCCGCAGCAGCCGCCAATTAAGCGGACACCTTCATTGCGAAGAAGAACGGCCGCCCGTCCGAAATAGTCGGCTTCTGATTCATAAACAATCCGGCCATCTTCTACATCCAGCAGGCTCGCATTCGGATAAGCGGAAAGAAATGCTTTGCTTGGCAGTGTGACTTCTTCAAACGCCTGAATCGTATGGTAAGGACCGAGACGGCAGTTGACACCGACCACGTCCGCTCCGATGCCTTCAAGCTGAGAAAGAGCATTATTTAAAGTCAGTCCATTTTGCAGAACACCTGGCTCATGCATGGATACTTGGGCAATGATCGGCACATTGCTCATTTGACGAAGAAGCTTTACAGTAGCGGTCAATTCTTCAAAATCATAATATGTTTCAAGCAGCAGTCCGTCTGGATCTCCGGCTAATAAGCTTTCAGCCTGCTCGCGTACAGAAGCGAGAATTTCATCGTTGGTCGCTGTACTTTTACGGATGCCGCGAATGCCGCCGATTGTGCCAAGTACAAACTGTCCGCCCGGAGCCGCCGCCCGTTTCGCGATACGCAGCGCCGCTTCGTTCAATTCACGTGCACGGCTCTCCATTCCATACCGGGAAAGCTTTAAAGCATTCGCGCCATACGTATTCGTTTGAATAACATCCGCTCCGGCTTGAATGTAGTCGCTGTGGATTTTTTCAATGACTTCCGGCTTTTCCGTGTTCAGTTCTTCATAGCAAAAATCGATTCCATAAGAATACAATAATGTACCCATTGCTCCATCGGCAGTCAGCACGCTTGTTTTTAACTTGTCGAGCAGTGTCATGGCGCAGCATCCTCTCTTATACTGAATAATAAAATAAAAAAAGCCTTCTTAATGGCAAGAAGGCTTTTCAACATGTATGTGTTGTCCGTTCCTTCTCATCTTCCAGACCGTTGCAGTCTGCTGGACTTAGCACCTGACCGTACCGGCTGGTTGCTGAAGCGTCATCGGGCCAGTACCCTCGGCTTCTCTTGATAAGAATGAGTTTATAAAATTGCAAGAATAATTAAAAATATCATATCGTCTCTATACGATCCAGTCAAGAGCAATTTTCGCTAAAAGGGATTGGTTAATGATGGCTTTTCTTAAATAAAAGATAAGACTGAAGATAGGGGATAGAGATAATTAAAATGACCACACCAATCAGTGTCGGTATTTTTACAGCAGCCGGCAAAAGAGCCGATGCCATCAGCACAAGCCCGCCTGCAGCAAACAGCCATCCGCCGGTGCGGTGTGTTTTGGTCCAAATACGGTCGTCTGCAAGCGTCCAGGGTGTCCGGATGCCGACAAAATAGCTGGGACGCATACGGGGCATGTAATTTCCAATAATCATAAAAAGAGCCCCGATCAAAAGAGAAACAGCGGTATCCATATGCACTTCATAGCCAAGCCCATTTGTGAGCAGCAGGAGATGAATGACGAAAATAAGAGTCAGTGAGGCATTGGCGATAATGGAATAGCTGCTTTGAAACTTATCGTAATTTTGCCGGCGCGGATCTATTTTAGGAAGAAGCTTAAAAAGACCGCCAATCAAAAGAATTATCGCAGGACCGAAAAGGGCGCCAAACCATTTTGAAGAATAGCCATCGGCTTCTCCGGAGGGACCCCAATGTGTTGCAATTTGATCCGGCAGGTAGGGAAGTGCAGCAATACTGGCAAAAGAAGCGAGTAACATGATCATCCAAAAGAAACGATTTTTCATTTTTCTTTCTCCTTTCCAGATACCGTCAGCATCCAGGCAACAATATCCTGAAAAACGGTTGTATTGAGTGAATAAATAATGTGCTGGCCCTTCCGTTCAGACAAAACAAGTCCGGCATTTTGCAGCGTGTGAAGGTGGTGGGAAATACTTGGTTTGGTCATTTGAAAATGCTCTGCAATGTCACCGGCTGTCATATCCTGTTTTTTCAGCAGCTCGATAATAGAGCGCCGGGTGGGGTCAGAGAGAGCCTTAAATACAAGAGTGGCAGACATGAACAGCCTCCTTATTTAGATTATTGTCTAATTATCTAAATTATAACCGGCTGACACGAAATGTTCAAGGTCATAAAGCCCGCATACTGGTATAATTTTGATAAAGAGAGGGATCGAGCATGAACAAAACACGATGGCAGAAAGCAAAGAAATTTATTATCGATTTTTATCAGGAAACAATCCGGCCAGGTGAGGAGGCGAGAGCGAGGCTCGAGCAGGTTTACCGTGAAATAGAAGAGTCGGGTACATATACACATACCTTTGAAGAACTGGAATATGGAGCGAAACTCGCATGGCGGAACAGCAACCGCTGTATCGGCCGGCTGTTTTGGCAGACGCTCCAGGTGTTTGATGAACGAACTGCCGAAACAGCGCTGGATGTGTTTAGTGCACTTGAGCGGCATGTTGTTTTTGCTTACAATGACGGTAAAATCCGGCCGGCTATTACGATTTTCCGGCCGGATCAACAGGAACAAAAAATTCGAATTTGGAATCATCAGCTGCTTCGCTATGCGGGGTATGAACATGCTGGGGATCCACATTCCCGCACGCTGACCGAAAAGTGTGAGACGCTCGGCTGGCGGGGAAAAGGAAGTGACTTTGATTTGCTGCCCTGGGTCGTCCAAATCGGCAGCAATCCTCCCGTCTGGCAGGATGTTCCTAAGAAATGCCGGGTGGAAGTGGACCTTGTCCATCCGGACATCTTGGCTTTTAAAGAATTGGAGCTTAAATGGTACGCGGTTCCGGTTATTTCAGATATGCGGCTTGAGATTGGCGGTATCGACTACCAAGCTGCGCCATTTAACGGCTGGTATATGGGTACAGAAATCGGTGCGCGTAATTTGGCCGATGAAAACCGGTACAACCGGCTGCCAGCTGTGGCAGACGTGATCGGCCTGGACACGCAGTATGCTTCTTCTTTATGGAAAGACCGGGCTCTTGTAGAGCTGAATGTTGCCGTTCTTTACTCTTTTAAACAATCCGGGGTTACTATTGTCGATCATCATACGGCAGCGAGACAGCACCGCATCTTTGAACAAAACGAAGAAGCAGCCGGCAGAAGGGCAACGGGAGACTGGACATGGCTCATTCCGCCCGTATCTCCTGCTGCCACCCATATTTTCCATCGCACCTATAATAATACGATTCTGTCACCAAACTTTTTTTATCAGGCTGCTCCTTACCAATAAAGGATGGGCAGCTTGTATAGAATAGGCCGAACGCGAAACAACACGTTTAAACAAAACAGGCTGCCGAAAACGGCAGCCTGTTTTTGATTATGACGTTACTTTTTGTAATTTTTTGAGGACATGAAGCGAGCGTCCTGTTCCAATCGCTACAGATTCAAGCGGATTTGGCGCTAAATGAACCGGTACGATAATTTCTTCTGCCAGCCATTCTTGAAGGCCATTTAAAAGCGAGCCGCCGCCGCTGATCACAACGCCGCGGTCGACAATATCGCCGCTCAGCTCTGGAGGGGAAGATTCAAGCGTAACACGGATCGTTTCCAGGATAGCCAGAAGCGATTCACGCAGTGCTTTTTGAATCTCATAAGAGCTGACACGTACTGTTTTTGGAAGGCCGGTTACAAGATCACGGCCGCGCACATCCATATGAAGTTCATTGTGCTCAACCGGCGCATAGCCGATTTCTATTTTTACTTTTTCCGCTGTTCGTTCACCAATTAACAAATTATATTCTTTGCGAATATATTGAATGATGTCTTCGTCCAGTTTATCACCAGCAAGGCGGATTGAATTGCACGAAACGACACCGCCGTACGAAATAATCGCTACTTCTGTTGTCCCGCCGCCGATATCAACAATCAAATTCGCAATGGGTTCTTCTACCGGAAGGTCCGCACCAATTGCGGCTGCGACCGGTTCTTCAATCAAGTGCACCGTTTTGGCACCGCTTGATTTAATGGCATCTTGAATCGCCCGGCGTTCTACACCTGTTGCGCCGGATGGTGTACATACCACAACCGTTGGCTTGCGGATCGTGAATCCAGCCGCTTTTCCTGCTTTTTTCATCAATTCTTTTAACATTTCAGAAGTTACATCAAAGTCAGCAATTACTCCATCTTTCATCGGGCGTACTGCGGCAATACGCCCAGGAGTTTTTCCGATCATTTCTTTGGCGTCCGCGCCAACCGCAAGTACTTTTTTCGTATCCATATCAAGGGCTACAACAGAAGGTTCATTTAAAATGATGCCTTTGTCTTTGCTGTAAACGAGCAAATTTGCTGTGCCCAAATCAATACCGATTTCAGCTTGTCCCAACATAATATCCATTCCTCCAAACGGCATTTTTTCGCCTGCGCCCATTATAAGAAAGAAGGGAAACACCCGTACATGGGACAAAAAGATGAATCTTTGTATATTACAGTCATGACAACGAAAAAAGCCGCTCTTAAAGGGAGAAAGAGCGGTCTTGTTACGAAAACTTAAATTTTGTTACGAAAAAGAGGGTACAAAGGTCATACCTTTTTAAAAAAGGCAGCTAGTTCTTTACTATGATCTTTTCTGGATTTCCTATGAGCGGCCCGGGCAGGCGCTGTTTCAAACAGCCATTTTTCTTCTTCTGTCTCCGGGATAACCTCGCCGACTTCTACGGGCTTGCCGTTTTGATCAATCGCGACAAATGTCAAAAAAGAAAGAGCCGCCACTTCTTTGTCACCTGTAATGAGATTTTCAGAGGTTACCCGGACAAAAACTTCCATACTCGAACGGCCTGTATACGTAACCATGGCCATCAGTGTAACCGTATCGCCTACTTTAATCGGCCGTATAAAGTCAACAGAGTCCGTAGAAGCAGTGACAGTCGGATTGCGTGCAAAGCGTGTTGCGGAAATAGAAGCTACGTCATCAATATGAGCCATTAATTTTCCACCGAATAGTGTGCCGTAATAGTTCGTATCCGGTGGGAATACTTGAGCGGATTTTACCGTGATCGTATCTTGCATTCGTGTTCTTTTTCTCATCCTTTATCACCTTTTCCTTCAGTAAAGAGTATACATGAAGAGAAAGTTTTTAGAAAGAAAAGCAAAAAAATTTGGCAAAGAGGTTGTATTTTAATTCTATATAGTGTATAAATATAAATATAACAACGGTGACGGCACGTCGGGGTGACTTTTATGATCACGATAGAAAAAGTAAAAGAACTCGATTTAAAAGGAAAAGATTTCTTGAAACTTCTCGATTTCAGCGCAGAAGAAGTAGAAGCATTGATCGTTCTGGCTGACGATATGAAAAAACGAAAAGAAGCTTATTTTGATGCTTTAAAAGGACAGATTCTCGGTATGATTTTCGAGAAAAATTCCACTAGAACACGTGTCTCATTTGAAGCAGCCATTCTTCAGCTTGGCGGCAACGGCATGTTTTTAAGCTCAGACCAGCTGCAAATTGGCCGCGGTGAAACCATTGAAGACACGGGTAAAGTGTTATCAGGATACCTGGATGGGATTATGATCCGTACGCACGGCCATGACCGAATCGAAAAGCTGGCAGAAGCAGCATCGGTTCCGGTTATTAACGGGCTGACCGATTTGTACCACCCATGCCAGGCGCTGGCTGATTTATTGACGGTATATGAGCTTAAAGGAAGCTTTAAAGGCAGCAAAATGGTGTATATCGGCGACGGCAATAATGTTGCTCACTCTCTAATGATTGGCGCTGTAATGATGGGCATGGACTTTGCTTTAGCAGCACCGAAAGGGTACGAAGCAGACAGTACAGTCATTCAAAAAACAAAGGAAATTGCCGCTCAAACAGGCGCAGTCGTTACCTTTACAGAAGATCCGGCTGAAGCTGTGCAGGGAGCCGATTTTATTTACACGGATGTTTGGACCAGTATGGGGCAGGAAGAAGAGTCTGCTCTTCGATTGGCAGCTTTTGCACCGTATCAGGTGAACGAAGCACTGCTTGCCCAGGCGAACCCAGAATGCAAGTTTATGCATTGCCTGCCAGCGCATCGCGGGGAAGAAGTGTCTGCCGGCGTGATGGACGGAGAAGCGTCTGTCGTGTTCCAGCAAGCTGAAAACCGCATGCATGCTCAAAAAGCAGTTTTGTACAGCTTAATGAAAAAATAAACACATCTCTTGTTCAGCGGTTATCGGAGAACGGCTGGACGCAACGAGATACTTACTTTCAGCTGTTATTGGAGAATGGCTGATCCCTTTAAAACAAAACAAAGCATTCAGATGTCATTGGAGGACACCTGAATGCTTTTTGTTTGCCTTCAATTCCCTTTTTCCTTCTCAATCATGCTAAAATAGAAACAGCTAATAAAAAGTGAAAAGCAATCACGTATGATGGTGGGCGGATATGGAACAAAAATTAAAGGTTTTTTTAACTGTAGTAAAGCATATGAACTTTTCAAGAGCAGCAGAAGAGCTGTTTATCACCCAGCCGGCTGTAAGCCAGTATATTAAGTCGTTTGAGGATGAGCTTGGCATTAAATTAATTGACCGAACGAACAAAAAAATCCGTTTGACGAAAGCAGGCAGCCTTGTTGCTTATTATGGCGGGGAAATTTCTACGCTAAATGATAAGATGAAGCAGGCAGTGGAGGATTTAGCCGGTGAAGTAAAGGGGAAGCTCGCCGTTGGCGCAAGCTATTCGTTTGGGGAATACATTTTGCCGCACATTGTAGCGGATTTCCTCAATAAGTTTCCTTCTGTTGATCCCTATATTACGATTGGGAACACGCAGGAAATTGCTGAAAAGGTCATCCATAATGAAATTGACCTTGGCGTTGTGGAAGGAACAGTGGCTTCAGACAAGCTGATCGCTGAAAAAATTGCCTCCGATAAAATGTACGTGATCAAGGGAAAAAAAGAAAACAGTGAAAAACGTGTTCATTTAAATGAAGAAACATGGATTGTCAGGGAGCAGGGGTCTGGCACAAGAGAAGCATTTGACTGGTTCGCCGCTAAAAACGGCATTCGGCCGGCTAAGATTTTGGAATTTGGCAGCACGCAGATTATTAAAGAAGCAGTTGAAGCAGGACTGGGAGTGGCTCTTTTGTCGGAATGGACGATTCGAAATGAGCTGGAGCTTGAGAAGCTGAAGATTGTAGGCGGCGGGAATTTGTATTATGAGCGGAATTTTTATGCGATCATTCCAGATGCCCCTTTTATGACGAAAACAGCAGAAACCTTTTTACACTATTTAAGACGGGACTAGCGGGAGCTGGTTCTTTTTTTATGCGCATGTACGGCTCATATAATCGCTGTGACAGCGTAAAGAAGGGCCCTCTATTTTTTATTTTAATATGAAAAAAGCTGCCTCTCGTAAGAGGCAGCTTGGAGAGCTGATTAAGGAAGCTTTGTTTCACCCATAAGGAAGCGGTCTGTTTCACGTGCAGCTTCGCGCCCTTCATGAATCGCCCAAACAACAAGGCTTTGTCCACGGCGCATATCGCCGGCCGCAAAAATGCCTTCTTCGTTTGTTGTGTATTTGCCGTATTTCGCAAGTACAGTATTACGTGCTGTTGTATCTACACCGAAGTGGGAAGCAAGCGGCATGTCTGTTCCGCTGAAGCCAATTGCTACAAGCACAAGCTCAACAGGCCACACTTGCTCACTGCCAGGAATTTCTTCCATTGTATAGCTGCCATCTTCAAGATACGTTTTTTCCATACGAACCGTATGAAGTTCTTTTAATTTGCCATGTTCATCCGCTACAAACTTTGTTGTCGCGATCAAATATTCACGTGGGTCTTCCCCGTAAACAGCAGCTGCTTCTGCATACGCGTAATCCAATTCAAATACATTTGGATACTGTGGCCACGGGTTGTTTTTAGTGCGTCTCACAGGCTGAGCTTCGTGCTTGCCGAATTGAACAACGCTTTTAGCGCCCTGGCGAATCGCTGTTGCCACACAGTCAGCACCTGTATCACCACCGCCAATTACGATGACGTTTTTGCCTTCTGCAGAGATTACCCCTTCCTCAGACTCATTCAACAAGCCTTTAATGCTTCTTGTTAAATAATCCATCGCAAGGTAAATACCTTCTGAATCACGGCCTTCGATCACAATGTCACGGTGTGTTTGCGCGCCCGCACAAAGAATCACTGCATCGTATTCTTCTTTCAGCTGTTCTTTTGTAATATCTTTACCGATTGTTGTGTTCACAACAAATTCAATACCTTCGTTTTTAAGCAGGTTAACGCGGCGTTCAACCGTTTCTTTTTCAAGTTTCATAGAAGGAATACCGTACATAAGCAAGCCGCCGATACGATCGTCGCGCTCAAATACCGTTACAAGATGGCCGGCTTTGTTCAGCTGGTCTGCTGCGGCAAGGCCGGCAGGACCAGAACCAACAACAGCTACACGTTTGCCAGTGCGGCGTTTAGGTGGATTTGGTGTAATCCAGCCTTCTTCAAATCCTTTGTCGATAATCGCTTTTTCAATCGATTTAATCGCAACGGCAGGATCTGTAATCGCGACTGTACAAGATCCTTCACACGGAGCAGGGCAGACACGGCCCGTGAACTCTGGGAAGTTATTTGTTTTCAGCAAACGATCCAGCGCTTCTTTCCAGCGGCCGCGGTATACAAGATCATTCCACTCTGGAATCAAATTGTAAAGCGGACATCCGGACGGTGTACCTCCGATCATCTGGCCAGTGTGGCAGAAAGGAGTCCCGCAGTCCATGCAGCGGGCTCCTTGAATTTGCAGTTCTTTTTCCGGAAGCTTTGTCGTATATTCTCTCCAGTCTTTTATCCGTTCAGCCGGGTTGCGCCCTGGAGCTGTTTTGCGTTCATATTCGATAAAACCGGTAGCTTTCCCCATCAATTCATTCTCCTTTCTTACGCGTTCTCAACGACTGGCATTTTTTTCTCTGTAAATGCTGCGTACTTCGCATCAGCCGTTTTCATTCCTTGCTGTTCATAGTAAGAAATAGATTTCATCATTTCTTTGTATTCGTAAGGGATAACACGGATAAAGTGGTGTTTCTCCGTTTCCCAATTTTCAAGAATAGAAGCGGCAATCGGACTGCCTGTCCATTGTAGGTGACGTGTAACCAATGTTTTTAGTTCGTTTTCTTCTTGTAAGCCGTCCAATGATTCTGTCAGAACCATTTCACGGTTGACGCGGCTTTCAGCACGATCACGCTCTGGCGCGTACAGGTAAGCAATACCACCGGACATACCAGCTGCAAAATTGCGGCCAGTTGGACCAAGAATCACAACGCGTCCGCCTGTCATGTACTCACAGCCGTGATCCGTTACGCCTTCAACCACAATATCAGCACCGCTGTTACGAACAGCAAAACGCGTTCCGGCACGGCCGTTAATAAAGGCCTCACCGCTTGTTGCACCGTATAAGTTTACGTTTCCGCAAATAGCGTGTTCATGTGGTACAAGGTTTGCATCGCTGTGTGGACGAACAATAAGGCGTCCGCCTGAAAGACCTTTACCGAAGTAATCGTTCGCGTCTCCATTCACTGTAAACGTCAAACCTTTTGGAAGAAAAGCGCCAAAGCTTTGTCCAGCAGAGCCGTTGAATGTAAATTGAACGGTATTGTCTGGAAGACCTTCCGCACCGTGTGCGAGTGTTACAGCGGAACCGGTAATCGTACCAGCCGCACGATCGGTATTGATAATATCAAATTCAGCCGCAACGGCTTCTTTGTTTTCAAGCGCTGGGCGAACAGCGTCTAATAGAAGACGGCGGTCAATCGTACGGTCCAGCTTGTAATCTTGATCTGTTGTTTTATATTGTTTTTGGCCCGGCTTAAGCGGCGTCATATAAAGAAGAGGGAACAGATCCAAGTATTTCGCTTTCGGATGCTGATCTTTTCTTGCATGCGGCTTTAATACCTGTTTTTGGCCAATCATTTCATCAATTGTACGGAAGCCAAGCTCAGCCATCAATTCGCGGATTTCGCGTCCCACGAACGTCAAGTAGTTCACCACGTGGTCGGCATCGCCCATGAATTTTTCACGCAGTGCCGGGTTTTGTGTCGCAACTCCAACTGGGCATGTATCCATATGGCATACGCGCATCATGACACAGCCAAGAACAACAAGTGGAGCTGTTGCAAAACCGAATTCCTCGGCACCAAGAAGGGCAGCAATTACTACATCACGGCCGTTCATAAGCTTTCCGTCTGTTTCAAGTGTTACTTTTTCACGCAAACCGTTCATAAGAAGAGTCTGGTGTGTTTCAGCCAAGCCGATTTCCCACGGAAGGCCGGTATGCTTAATACTTGTTTTCGGCGAAGCACCTGTACCGCCTTCGTAGCCGCTGACAAGAATAACATCTGCCAAGCCTTTTGCAACACCGGCTGCAATTGTACCAACACCTGTTTTGGCTACCAGCTTCACGTTGATACGCGCTTTATGGTTCGCATTTTTCAAGTCATAAATAAGCTGCGCCAAGTCCTCAATTGAATAAATATCATGGTGAGGCGGAGGAGAAATCAAGCCGACACCTGGTGTAGAACCGCGTGTTTCCGCGATCCATGGATATACCTTTTTACCAGGCAGATGGCCGCCTTCACCCGGCTTCGCGCCTTGGGCCATTTTGATTTGAATCTCAGATGCTGTATTTAAGTACTCGCTTGTCACACCGAAACGGCCGGAAGCAACCTGCTTAATCGCACTTGAACGGATATCTCCGTTTGCATCTGGTGTATAGCGGTCTGAATCCTCGCCGCCTTCACCGCTGTTGCTTTTTCCGCCCAGGCGGTTCAAGGCAATAGCCAGTGATTCATGGGCTTCTTTACTAATAGAACCATAAGACATGGCACCGGACTTAAACCGTTTAAAGATGCTTTCAAGTGGTTCAACTTCATCGAGCGGAACCGATGGACGGGCAGTGAAATCTAAATCTAGCAATCCACGAAGGAACATAATATTTTCTTCGTTTACAAGCTCTGAGTATTCTTTATAAAGCTCGTAGTTATTTGTTCGTGCCGCATGCTGGAGCATGTGGATCGTTTTTGGATTGAAGGCGTGTTTTTCACCTGTGCGTCTCCATTGGAATTCACCGCTTGAATCAAGAGTCGGATCTGTGAATTCACCTTTACCGAATGCGTCGTGATGGCGGACAAGCGTTTCTTGAAGTACCACATCAAGCGTAATACCGCTTAGCGCTGTTGTCGTGCCTGTAAAGTATGTTTCGATTACTTCGCGTCCAATACCGACCGCTTCGAAAATTTGTGCACCGCGGTAACTTTGAACAGTGGAAATCCCCATTTTCGCCATTACTTTAACGATGCCGCTTGTTGCTGCGTAGTTGTAGTTTTTCTCAGCTTCTTCTGTTGTCATGCCTGGAATTGTTCCGTCTGCTACCATTGAGCGGAGGGAAGCAATCGCAAGGTATGGGTAAATCGCATCTGCGCCGTAGCCGATCAAGCAGCAGAATTGGTGTACGTCACGTGCTTCTGCTGTATCAAGCACAAGGCTGATATTTGTGCGGCGCCCGTTTTTGATTAAATGCTGATGAATACCGCTCACAGCAAGAAGAGCAGGGACCGCTGCTTGTTTGCTCGTTACGCCTCGGTCTGACAAGATCAGAATAGATGCGCCGTTTTCAATTGCTGCATCTGCCTGTTTATACAAAGCTGCCATTGTAGCGGCTAAATCTACTTTTTCTTTCGTATTAAATAGAAGAGAAAGAGTAGCTGTTTGGAATGCAGGGTTTTGATTGTGCACGATTTTATTCCATTCTTTTTCGCCAAGAATCGGTGTTTCTAAGCGAATACGACGGCTGTTTTCGGCTGAAGGAGCCAAAATGTTTCCTTCATTGCCAAGAAGCGTCATCATGGATACAACGTTATCTTCACGAATCGCATCGATTGGCGGGTTCGTTACTTGTGCGAACAGCTGTTTAAAATAGTTGTATAAAAGCTGTGGACGCTCAGACAAAACAGCAAGCGGTGCGTCATAGCCCATTGAACCGATTGGATCGGTTTTTTCTGTCGCCATTGGCGCAATTTGTTTTGTCAGTTCATCGAACGTGTAGCCGAATGCTTTATGAAGGTTCAGCATTTCTTTTTCAGTAAAAGCTTCTTCCTTTGCACCAGACGCATCTTCAAGGTCTGTAATGTGCACTAGGTTTTGATCAAGCCATTCACGGTAAGGCTCTGCTGTTGTGATTTCCTGCTTGATTTCTTCGTCAGAAACAATGCGACCTTCCTCTAAATCAACAAGCAGCATTTCACCAGCGCTGACAGTTTCTTTTTTCACGATGCGCTTTTCATCTACTTCAATCGTACCTACTTCAGATGAGTAGATGATATGATCGTCATCTGTTACGTAGTAACGAGCCGGGCGCAAGCCATTACGGTCAAGGATTGTACCGATTTTGCGTCCATCTGTGAAAGAAATAGAGGTTGGTCCGTCCCATGGCTCCATTAAGCAGCTGTGGTATTCATAAAAAGCAAGCTTCGGATCTGCCATATGCGGATCACGGTCCCATGGTTCCGGAATCAGCATCATCGCTGCATGTGGAAGGGAGCGGCCTGAAAGTGTTAAAAATTCGATGGCGTTATCAAGCATTGCCGAGTCACTGCCATTTGTATCGATAATTGGCAGAAGGTCTTTGTATTGATCGCCAAACAATTTAGAATAGCCGGCTTTCTCACGCGACTGCATCCAGCTTACATTTCCACGGTTTGTATTAATTTCACCGTTGTGAATTAAATAGCGGTACGGATGCGCACGTTCCCAGCTTGGGAATGTGTTTGTACTAAAACGCGAGTGAACAAGGGAAAAAGCAGATTGATAGTCTTCCTTTGCCAGATCAACATAATACTGGTCGATTTGTTCAGGCGTCAGCATTCCTTTATAAATAATGGTCCGTGTTGAAAAGCTTGGGATGTAGAATGAGCCTTTTACATCCGGGTTATTTCCGATCTCATTTTCGATACGTTTTCTCATTACATAAAGCGCACGTTCAAAATCTTTTTCTGTTTCGTGCTTTTTGCTTTTTTCAACAAATAGCTGCATTACATAGGGAGCGATCACAAGCGCTTCTGGTCCAGCTGCTTCCGGGTTAACCGGAACGTCGCGCCAGCCAAGCAATTTTAAGCCTTCTTCGTGAAGAATTAATTCTGTTTCTACTTGAATTTGCTCACGTTCTTTTTCGTTTTTTGGCAAAAAGAACATACCGACTGCATAATCATATGGAGCAGGTAACGTAATGTTTAAATTTTCGCACTCTTTACGGAAAAAATCATCGCAGATTTGCAGCATAATTCCTGCACCATCGCCAGTTGTTCCGTTTAAGTTTCCGCCGCGGTGTTCCAAACGGCAAAGCATATGAATACCATCCTGCACAATTTTGTGGGATGGACGACCTTTTATATTTGCAATAAAACCGATACCGCAGGCATCATGTTCATTTTTTGGATCATATAAGCCCTGTTTTTCTGGGTAACCGTATAGATTCATGTTGTGCACCTCCGCGTTCAAATCATCTTTCTCTGTTATATTTATTGTAGGGTTCAGAAATGATACAATCAATATATTATTAATAAGTTATTGATCTCAAAATGATATGAGTCAGGAGTGTGGATGAAAATGGAAATGAGACAAGTGAAATACTTCATGGAAGTGGCGCGCCAGGAACATATGACTGAAGCCGCTTTTCATCTGCATGTTGCGCAGTCTGCTGTCAGCCGCCAAATTGCCAAGCTTGAAGATGAACTTGGCGTTGAGCTTTTTTTGCGCGAAGGACGCAGCGTCCGCCTGACCCATGCAGGGCGTATTTTTTACGACCATGCTCTTGTAGCGATGGAAGCGATGGATAAAGCAGTAAAAGCAATTGAAGATTATTTAAACCCGGAAGCCGGCAAAATCCGCCTTGGTTTTCCGAATTCCTTAGCCACAAAAACATTGCCCCGTGTCATTTCTGCTTTTCGAAATCAATACTCGGATGTTGGCTTTGATTTTAAACAAGGCTCCAACCGGGAACTGCGTGAACGCGTGGAAAAAGGGGAAATCGATCTTGCCTTTGTGTCACCTGTTCCGGAGCCGACGGCTGAAATCAACACACATGTTTTTTTCTCTGAGCACATGAGAGCCCTTATTCCGACTCACCATCGCTTAGCTAAGCAGTCATCGATTAATCTTCGTGACTTGATGGATGATCAGTTTGTCTTGTTTCGTACAGGATATGATATGCGGGCACTTGTGCTTGATGCATGCAGAAAAGTAAATTTTGAACCGTCTGTGGCTTTTGAAAGTGAGGATATTTACACGATTAAAGGGTTAGTGGAAGCAGGTCTTGGTGTGAGTCTCCTGCCGGAAACACTGCTGATTGACCAAACACCGGTAGGCACTGTCAGTATTCCGGTCAGCGTGCCGCGTGTGACCCGGACTGTAGGAGTCATCATGACAAAATCAAGGATGCTGCCGCCGTCTGAAAAGCTGTTTTATGAATTTTTGATTAAATACTACAACCGGTTAAACGAATTTAGCTTTTAAAAAAGATCCCGAGATTCTCGGGATCTTTTTTTTAGCCGTTATGCCCAGTTGCCGTTGCGGAAAACCGCTTCGCGTGTGCCGTCTGCTTTAATACCATCAATATTCATTTCAGCAGAACCGATCATAAAATCAACGTGAGTGATGCTTGTGTTTAAACCGTTTTTCTCGAGCTCCTCCTGAGACATTTCCTTGCCGCCTTCAATACAAAATGCATATGCACTGCCGATAGCCAGGTGGTTGGAGGCATTTTCATCGAAAAGCGTGTTGAAAAACAGGATACCTGCATTGGAAATAGGAGAGTCATGAGGGACAAGTGCCACCTCTCCAAGATAATGTGAACCTTCATCTGTATCGATCAGCTGTTTTAATACTTCTTCACCCTGCTCAGCCGATACATCCACAATTCGTCCATCCTTAAACGTAACTGTAAAGCCATCAATAATATTACCCGCATAGCTGAGCGGCTTTGTTGCTTTTACGTATCCGTTCACACCGGTTTTAACCGGGACTGTGAAAACTTCTTCGGTCGGCATATTCGCCATGAAGCTATGGCCCTGCTCATTTATACTGCCGGCACCGACCCATAGGTGCGTATCTGGCAGATCAATCGTTAGGTCCGTGCCGGGCGCAGTATAATGAAGCGTTTTAAAATGCTGCTTGTTTAACTCTGTAACTTTTTCTACAAGGCGGGCATCATGATCTTTCCAGGATTGAACAGCATCCTCATGATCCGCGCGTACCGCTTTGAAAATGGCATCCCATAGGGCTGGAATCCGTTCTTCCTGTGGAAGATCCTCAAATACTTTATCGGCCCAATCCTGTGAAGGAGCTGCGATGACCGTCCAGCTCACTTTGTCTGACTGAATGTATTCACGGTACTTTTTCATCGCTGTGCCGGCCGCTTTCTGATAAGCCGCAATCCGTTTTCCATCGACACCTTTTAACAAGTCTGGTCCGGACGAGACGATTGACATAAAAGCGGCGCCTTCTTCCGCGAGTGATTCCATCATTTGTTTGTTCCATGCTGGAAACTCATGAAAAGCTTCTTCCGGTGCAAGTGTGTATTTTAATCTGGATACCGTGTCATCGCTCCAGTCCACATATACGTGCTTGGCGCCTGCCTGGTAAGCTTTTTCTACGATTAAGCGGACAAGCTGTGCTGAATCAATAGCTGCACGCACAACGAGTGTTTGTCCTGGCTGAATATTTACACCGGTTGTAACTGCAAGCTGCGCGTAATTTTGGAGCTGTTCCTCGAAAGTTTTCATCGATATTCTCCTTTGCCTATGTAATATAGACAGTTTATCAAAAAAGGTGATTATTTACATAATAGAAGCGTCGGATTCCAAAAAGATACGGAGCATATCCTTGTCTGCTAAAAAGTCATTTAGCGTATAACGATCCAGTACGGCAAGAAAGGCCTGCAGTGCTTCTGCAAATACGTGGCGCAATCCGCAAATTGGAGTGATCGAGCAGCGGCCGGGATCAACAAAGCATTCAACAATGTGAAAATCATCCTCGGTTTTCCGGACAACTTCACCGATATTAATATCAGAAGGTTTTTTTGCCAGGCGGATACCGCCATTTCGCCCCCGGATTGTTTCGATATAGCCAAGCTTGCCTAATTCATGCGTCACTTTCATTAAATGGTTTTTTGAAATATTATACGCATCGGCAATTTCTTTTATATTAGATAATTCTCCTTCTTCTTTTGCTCCCAGAAAAACAAGCATGCGAAGCGAGTAGTCTGTATAAAGAGTTAGTTTCATCGTTCTCACCTGTCCTATAGGTCTATTATGTCATGTAAGAAGAAATTTGTGCAATTGTGAACGTTTTTTTAAACATACTTTTTAAATATTGTTTTTCAGGGGCAGGTGGCGTATAAATAAGATGTATTAAAAATGTATCTTTTAAAAAGACCCAGGGGGAATTATTGTGCTATCACAAAAAACAATCGATATCGTTAAATCAACTGCTCCTATTTTAGAAACACACGGTGTTGAAATCACAACTTATTTCTATAGAACGATGTTTGAAGCTCACCCCGAGCTGCTCAATATTTTTAATCATGCCAACCAGTCAAAAGGACGTCAGCAAACGGCTTTGGCCAATACGGTTTATGCAGCAGCCAAGTATATTGATCAGCTTGAAGTACTGCTTCCGGCTGTTAAACAAATTGCCCACAAGCACCGCAGTCTTGCCATCAAGGCCGAACATTATCCGATTGTAGGGGAATATTTACTGAAGGCGATCAAAGGCGTGCTCGGTGAAGCGGCGACAGACGACATCATTAATGCATGGGCAGAAGCATACGGGGTTATTGCTCAAATATTTATCGATGTAGAAAAAGAAATGTATGACCAAGCAGAACAGCAGCAGCATGGCTGGAAGGATTTTAAAGAGTTTGTCATTCAAAGAAAAGTAAAAGAAAGCTCATTGATTACTTCCTTCTATTTAAAAGCAAAAGACGGCGAGCCTGTGCCGGCTTATCTGCCAGGACAGTATATTACGATTCGGACATCCATCCCTGGAGAAGAGTTTTTAGTGAACCGCCAATATAGCTTATCACAAGCACCTGGGTCCCATTCTTTCCGTATTTCTGTCAAACGGGAAGCCGATCACAATCCGGAAGGAAAAGTATCTGTTTACCTTCATGACCAGCTGCAAGAAGGCGATACATTGGAAGTCAGTGCGCCAGCCGGTGATTTTTATTTAGAACAAGGCACACAGCCTGTGGCGCTTATTGCGGGCGGAGTAGGGATCACACCGATGATGGCAATGCTTGGCTCGATTGCACAAAATGAACCAGACCGGAAAACGGTTCTGATTCAAGCGGCACGAAACAAAGAGGCGCGTGCATTTGAAGAAGAAGCGGCGGAACAAATAAATCGTCTTTCCAATGGAAAGATGTACGTGGCTTATGAAGAGAAAAAAAATGAGTCGGATGTATGTGATGTAACCGGCTATATTAGTAAAAGCTTTTTACAAGATGCTCTTGATCCGCAAAGCATCTGCTACGTATGCGGTCCGGTGCCGTTTATGCAAGCTGTCGTTCGTCATTTAACCGAGCTTGGCTTTAACGAGCAAAATATCAAATATGAATTTTTCGGGCCGGCAATGGCCTTGCAGGCATAATGAAAAAGCCGCAGCTTCCAACGTGGAGGCTGCGGCTTTTTTTTAGGAACCATATTTTTTTTCCGTAAAATAAGCATCCAAAACATCCGGAAGCTCAGGCCGGCTGATCAAATAACCTTGAATGGAGTCGCAGCCCAGTCTTTGCAGCACGCTCAGCTGCTCTTGTTTTTCCACACCTTCTGCCGTAACGGACAGCCCGAATAAGTTTGCCAGCTGAATAATCATTTCAACAAGTGCTTTGTCTTCAAACGAAGTATGAACTTCGTTAATAAAAGACTTGTCGATTTTAAGTGTATCAATCGGAAGGTTTTTTAAATGCGTCAGTGATGAAACGCCTGTTCCAAAATCGTCCAGTGAAATGGTGATACCTTCTTTTTTCAGCAGAGTGATAATACGGCAGGCATTTTGAAAGTCTTCCATCACTGCTGTTTCCGTTATTTCCAGTTCAAGAAACCCGGCATCCAGCTTACAGTCATGAAGAATATCACGAATCATTTCGGGCAGCCGGTCTGATAAAAACAGCGGTGCAGAAATATTAACAGCCACCCGTTGAAACGTATGATTCGTTTCTGACCATTTTTTCATCTGACGGCAGGCTTCCTGTAAGATCCATTTTGTTAAATCGAAGATAAATCCGTTTTTTTCAGCAACCGGAATAAATAAAGCGGGTGATACTGTACCGTGAACCGGGCTGTTCCAGCGAATAAGTGCTTCAACAGAATCGGTCTTTCCACTGTGAATGCTCAATTTAGGCTGATAACACAAGAAAAATTCGCCGTTTTGAAGAGCGCTTCGGAAGCTCATAGCCAGCTGAAGTTCAAGGTCCTGCCGTTGAAAAGAGGTATTATACAGCACAAGATTGTTTTTTCCATGGTGCTTTACATGGCGCAGAGCCCGCTCAGCATGAAGCAAAAGCGTGTGGCCGTTCCTTCCATCCTCGGGAGCCAGGGCAACACCTGCTGAAAAAGTAAGATGAACCGGAGCGCCGGAAATATAAAATGGACTTTGCAGGGAAAGAAACTGGTCAGCAAGCATCGTCTGAATTCCCTCGCGGCTATATGTGCCGGGTATAGCAAGCGCGAATTTATTTCCTTCAATTCGGGCAGCGAGACTATGGGCAGGAGCGGAAAACGCAAGTCGCTCTGAAAACTCAACCAAAACACTGTCGCCGCTTTCATAGCCATATTCTTCATTGATCCAATTGAAGTTATCAAGATCAATGACCACAACGGCAATTGGGAGATTGAGCGGTGTAGTCCGGGCTTCGATAAACTGTTCGAGGCTGCGGCGGTTTGGAAGGTTTGTTAATAAGTCTGTCTGCTTTCGGTAAAAAGCATATTTTTTTCGCTGAAATCTAAACAAAATGAGTGAAATAACGACAAAAGCAAAGAAAAGAAAGAATGATAGATTCATAAGTGAAAACCTCGTATGAATAAGTTGAATGAGATTAGTTTAGCAAAAGGATGTAAAGCTGGTGCTAAAGTTTTATTAAGTTTAGCCTAAAAAAGAACACACGTGTAACAGTTCTGTCATTCTTTTTCTTTGTCGAAACGTGTAAACTATGGCTGAAGCTGCCGATATAAAGATCAAAGTATATAGAAGTAAGGAGCTAATGTATTGTGGATAAAACATCTCTTGTTGGTATTATTCTAGCTATTATTGCCGTCGGAGTCGGCATGGTCGCCAAAGGAGTAAGCCCCGCTGTTTTAATTAACCCGGCCGCGTTTTTAATTATTATTCTTGGAACAGTGGCAGCTGTGACAATTGCTTTTCCTGGTTCAGAATTGAAAAAAGTTCCAAAACTGTTCGGTATTTTATTTAAGGACCAAAAAAGAATGACTCCGCAGGAAGTGATCGGCTTGTTCACAAGCTGGGCGGAGCTTGCTCGTAAGGAAGGATTGTTATCTCTCGAAACAAAAATGAACGATATTGAAGATGACTTTTTAAAAAATGGTATGAACCTTGCAGTAGATGGACAGAGCGCAGATTATATCCGCGATGTATTAAGTGAAGAAATCGCCGCGATGGAAGACCGCCATACAGCGGGTGCCGCTATTTTTACACAGGCGGGCACGTACGCACCGACACTTGGGGTGCTGGGGGCAGTAGTCGGCTTGATTGCCGCGCTTGGCAATATGAGCGATACAGATGCGCTCGGCCATGCCATTTCCGCTGCATTCGTGGCAACGCTGCTTGGTATTTTTACAGGGTACGTATTATGGCATCCATTTGCAAATAAGCTAAAGCGAAAATCATCACTTGAAGCGAAAACAAAAGAAATGATGATTGAAGGCATTCTTTCGATTCTAGAGGGAGAAGCGCCGCGCGTTCTGGAACAAAAGCTTGCTTCCTACCTGCCTGCGGATGAAAAGAAAAAACTATTAAATGCCGATGGAGGGGGATTAGGAGATGGCCAAGCGTAAACGTCATAAAAAGCATGAAGATCATGTAGATGAATCGTGGCTCATCCCGTATGCGGACTTGCTGACACTCCTCCTCGCTCTTTTTATCGTTTTGTTTGCAAGCAGCTCCATGGACGTGCAAAAGTTTCAAGCCATTGCCTCCGCTTTTAATAATGAGCTTGAAGGAGGCAGCGGTGTTCTTGATTTTCCAAGCCCCGTTTCTGATCCATCGATGACAGAAACGGAAGAACAAGAGGAAAACTTAAAGGCAGCCGATAAAGAAGAGCTCAAGGAAATGCAGAAAAAAATGACTGATTATATAAAAGAAAATAACCTTGAGGACAAAGTAGAAACAGCACTTAACGGCGAAGGGCTTCTGCTTCGTATTCGGGATAATGTTTTATTTAGTTCCGGTGACGCAGAAATCCAGCCGGATCAGCTTGCAAGCGCCCGCGACATTTCAAAATTGCTTGTCATGGATACGCCGCGCAGTATTATTATCAGCGGTCACACAGACAATATGCCGATCAAAACCGCTCAGTTTGATTCGAACTGGGAGCTGAGTGCGATGCGGGCTGTGAACTTTATGAAGGAAATCTTAAAAAATAACCAGCTTGATCCGCGGCTTTTCAGTGCGAAAGGCTATGGTGAATACCAGCCGATCGCGTCGAACGATACGGCTGAAGGACGGGCTCAAAACCGCCGCGTCGAAATTTTAATTTTGCCGCAGGGTGAAACGGAGCAATCCGTAAGTTCTTCGGCAGAATAACAGAAAGAGCCTCGCTCTTTCTGTTTTTTTTGTTTAAAGAAAATTAGACAGGGTAAATCTAAAACGTAAATCATTTGAACTAGTGTAATCGGAAAGGAGCACGTTATGAGTAAAAAAATTGCCGTACTTATTACAGACATGTTTGAGGATGTAGAATACACAGAACCTGCTAAAGCATTCCAGGAAGCCGGTCATGAACTGGTAACAATTGAAAAAGAAGCAGGAAAAACAGTTAAAGGAAAACAGGGCGAAGCATCCGTTTTGATCGATAAAGGGATCGATGAAGTCAATTCCTCCGACTTCGACGCCCTGTTGCTGCCAGGCGGCTTTTCCCCGGATCAGCTGCGTGCAGATGACCGCTTTGTACAATTTACAAAAGAGTTTATGGACGCAAAAAAACCTGTTTTTGCGATTTGCCATGGACCGCAGCTGCTGATCACAGCGAAATCACTTGAAGGACGCGATGCGACAGGGTACAAATCCATTCAAGTTGATATGGAATACGCCGGGGCAAAGGTTCAGGACAAGGAAGTAGTGGTCTGCCAAAACCAGCTTGTCACAAGCCGCCAGCCAGACGATATTCCGGCATTTAACCGTGAATCTTTAAAATTATTGTCCTCGTAAAAAGAAAAGCCGCTTAAGCGGCTTTTTTTTTCGAAAAAAATGATCGTTTTTTTCGGAGTAAAATGTATAATAGGTTATAAGAACTATTATATTTTGCTTATTTTTGAGGGGGTGAGAAAAATGAAAAGCTTACGTGGAAAGCTTTTTGTCAGTTTTGGTTTATTAATCGCCTTAGCATTAATCATCTCAGCTGTAAACTTTATAGCCATCTCAAGCTTAAATCAGAATACAGAAAATCTTCTTTCCGAGACGCTGCCGCCGCTGCTTGAAGGCGGAGATGTTTCATCACAAAGTATCAAACAAATAGCAGAAGAAAGTGAAAGCGTTATCGATTTTGGACAGCGTTCTATGGCTATCAGTTTGATTTTAGGTGCTGCTGCCTTACTTATTGGCATCGTTCTAGCTTGGGGAAGTGTACGTTCGATTATTCGTCCCCTCAAAGAGGCGGCCCAGCGAATGAATGACATGGCTGCCGGCCGTATTCATGGTGAGCCGCTTCACTCCGATGCAGACGATGAAGTCGGCCAGCTTGTACTGGCTATCAATGAAATGAATGAACAGATCGGCTCGATTTTTTCACGGATTAAAAACGTGTCTGGTAAAGTAGAAGAAGAAAGCACCGTGCTGCATGAACAATCAGGCCGCGTCCAGCAGGAAACAAGCCAGATTGCGGCAATGATGGAGCAAATGTCTGCTGGAGCAGAAGAGCAGGCACGCTCTGCTACTGCCTTAACAGAAATGTTTGGTAAGTTTGTAGAGGATATTTCCATCGCGGCAATGGGAGGTGAGGATGTCAGACAGGGAGCAGCTGAAATGGTTTCTTTAACGGACGAAGGCGAGCAGGAAATGAAGCAGTCAGTTGAGCATATGAACACCATATACCAAAACATGACAGACGCCCTTCAAAAAGTAAAAGGGCTTGATACCCGGATGAAAGATATTACAGAGCTTGTCAGCATTATCCGCCAGGTAGCAGAACAAACCAATCTGCTTGCCTTAAATGCAGCGATCGAAGCTGCACGGGCAGGGGAGCATGGCCGTGGGTTTGCAATTGTAGCGGATGAAGTAAGAAAACTGGCTGAACAGGTAGCCCAATCGATTACCGGTATCAACTCGATTATTGCCAGTGTTCAGCAGGAGTCTGCCGAAGTGGTGGTAACGCTTGAAGGCGGCTACGAGCTTGTCGCGGAAGGAACGAACCAGATTACCGGCACCGGCGATAAATTTACTGCAATGAAAGAACGCATCAGTCAGTTAAGCACCCATGTGGCTTCAATCTCAGATTCGCTTTATGTGATTATGGATCACACTGCAAAAGTGAATCAATCCATTTCGAGTATTGCCGCTGTTTCTCAAGAGTCAGCAGCAGGCATTGAAGAAGCAGCGGCCAGTGTTCAGCAGACAAACCAGTCGGTAGAAGCCATTTCTTCTATTGCTGCGCAGCTCGATGAACACGCCAATGAGCTTGGTGATTCAATGAAGCAATTTCAAATCGACGAAAACAGGGGCCAGTAAATAATAAAAACACCCGCTCTAAGGAAGCGGGTGTTTTTATTATTTACGCAAGTTTCCAAGTTCTTCGGCAATTGCCTGCATTTCACTCGGGCTAAAAGACTGCTTGCGGACCACTAATTCATAGATATCCTTTAAATCGTCATAGGAAGAAGTGCTGAAATGCTCAGGGCTGATTGCACCCGTGTTTACCATTCGCAATTTTGTTGTGATTTCATCAACCATATACTGAATATTTTCTGCTGATTTTTTGCTTAAATCCAAGACGTCGTCACCTTTTTCATTTTTAACCATCATTCCACGTTTTAGGAAGGTTGTCAATAAAGGAAAACAAAAGCTTAAACTATATCCTTCTCTTCGCGTATTTTCTTTAAAATAATTCGCGTTTCTGAAACGACAACACCGGAAAGAGCCAGAACGCCGATTAAATTTGGCAATGCCATTAAGCCATTCATAATATCCGAAAACGTCCAAACAAGATCAAGGCTTGCTACCGCTCCAACAAAGGCAGCGAACACAAAAGCAGCCCGGTAATAAGGAATGATTTTTTTGCTGAATAAATAGGTGCAGCATTTCTCGCCGTAATAGGACCAGCCGATAATCGTGGCGGAAGCGAAAAACAGCAAGCCGACGGCGACCACATAAGAACCGGCAGAGCCAAGAAAAGTATTAAAGGAAGCGGTAGTCAATTCACTTCCATGCAGGCCGCTGTTATACTGGCCGGCTAACACAATCGTCAGTCCAGTAATCGAACAAATAACAATCGTATCAATAAATACCTGCGTCATGGAAACAAGCGCCTGGCGTGCCGGGAAATCGGTTTTGGCTGCAGCCGCCGCAATCGAAGCAGAACCAAGACCCGCTTCATTGGAGAAAACACCCCGGGCCACACCATAGCGTATCACGGTGCCAAGAGCACCGCCCGCAGCTGCGTCTCCTGTAAAAGCATCGGCCAGAATCAAGGAAAGCGCTGCTGGAATTTGTTCTGCGTTTATAAACAAAACAATCAAGCCGGCAAGTACATAAAAAACAGCCATAAAAGGAATAAAAAAGGAAGTAACCCGTCCAATGCTTTGAATGCCGCCAAGGAGGACCAGGCCTGTGAAAAGCATCAGTGCGAGACCGGTTCCCCAATTCGGTATATGAAAAACAGACCGGACGACTCCGGAGACGGAATTGGCCTGAACAAGGTTGCCGATACCGAAAGCGGCAATGGCGCCAAAAGCAGCAAACAAAACACCAAGCCATCTTTGGCCAAGCCCGTGTTCAAGGTAGTACATCGGGCCGCCGGACATTTCACCGTTTTCGTCCTGCACCCGGTATTTCACGGCGAGAACGGCTTCTGCATACTTTGTAGCCATTCCGAAAAAAGCACTGATCCACATCCAAAAAAGAGCGCCCGGACCGCCTATTAATATAGCGCTGGCTACACCTACAATATTTCCGGTGCCAATTGTAGCGGCCAGCGCTGTCATTAAAGCCTCGAAATGAGAAATGTCTCCTTCTGAGTCAGAATCCTGGCTTTTACTAAATGCCAGCTTAAGGGAATAAGGAAGCAGCCGTATTTGCAAAAAGCCGATACGCAAAGTGAGGTAAATACCGGTAAGGGTGATTAAAATTAACAGAGGCAGGCCCCAGATAAATGAGCTGATGCGGCTAAGTATCTCTAAAAGGCTGTCTTGTCCCATTTCAGACCTCCATTTCTTTTTTTTGAGACCCATTTGGAAATCAGCTGGCCGGCTAATGGATTTATTTTTTATGAATATGCGTTTTAATCTATTTTATTAAGGGAAAAGCTTGAACATCGAAAAGGAAAACTGGCTTGGCAAGCCGAATACTTTAAAATGCTGAGACAAAGAAAAGAAAGGATGATCATTCAATGGGTAAAGGTAAATTTTTCATCAGTGTAGCAGCAGGAGCTGCAATTGGAGGCGCAATCGCATTATTAGACAGCAGAACACGCCAGGAAATGGCTTCTTGGACAAGTTATGTTATTGCACTCGCAAAAGATCCGGAACAGCTGACAACATCATCACGTGAGCTGATTGACCGCGCAACAGAAACAGCACAAAAAATTAATGAAGACGTTTCTTTCATTAAAGGCAAGGTGGATGACTTAAAAGAGCTGACACCAGAAGTGAAGGATCTTGTCGAAGAAACAAAATCTACCTTTGTGCCCCAAGAGCAGGGACCAGCTGCTTCGTCACCAAGTGCAACTAACCCGACGTTATAACGGAGGAGAGTTCTATTGGCAGATCAAACAGATAAAAAATCAGCGCTTCGCATTTTTATTAAGCACCTGCTCAGGCGCGTAAAGTCGTCCGATGTACCAGGTGTTGCGGCGCAAATGGCTTACTTTTTCCTGTTAGCGCTGTTTCCGCTGCTGATCTTTATGGTCACGCTGCTCGGGTATTTGCCGATTGATCCGAATGAAGTATTTAATGTAATCAAGGACTTTGCGCCTTCCGATTCCTTAAGTCTTGTACAGGACACACTTCAGGAAGTTACATCCAATCAAAATGGCGGCCTGTTGTCCGTCGGGATTTTGGGGACCATCTGGTCGGCATCCAATGCGATGAACGCAGTTATTAAAGGGCTCAACTATGCGTATGATGTAAAAGAAACAAGACCTTTTTATATAGCGCGTGGACTGTCGATCTTGCTGACCTTCGCTTTTATCTTTGTAATTGCGGTCATGCTGATTCTCCAAGTATTTGGCCAGCAGATCGGCGAATTGGCGTTTGAATTTTTAGGCATGGGTGATGAATTCCTAGCCCTGTGGACATGGATTCGATTCCTGCTGCCGCCGGTTGTTTTATTTTTAGTGTTTGCCGGGCTGTACTACCTGGCACCAAACTTAAAAGTAAAATATATAACTGTTATGCCCGGCGCCATTTTCGCTGCAATTGGATGGATTATCACTTCACTCGGGTTTTCATTTTATGTAAATAATTTCGGCAATTATTCGGCCACATATGGAAGTATCGGGGGAGTGATCATTTTAATGATCTGGCTTTACCTGTCGGCGATGATTATTCTCGTTGGCGGTGAAATCAATGCCCTGCGCAATGACCAAAAACGTGGAGCAGCATAGGAAAAGCCCCGCTTGAGACTTTCTCAAGCGGGGCTTTTTTTAAGTGTGTTTCAATAACCGAAGGCCGTTTAAGATAACGAGAATTGTACTTCCTTCATGGCCAATAACGCCAAACGGCAAATCCAGCATTTGAAAAAAGTTAGAGATAATCAAAAGAACAATCACAGAAATGGAAAAGATGATGTTTTGTTTCACAATCTTCTGCATTCTGCGGGACAGCTTAATAGCATCGGCAATTTTCGGAAGATCATTTTTCATTAAAACGATATCCGCTGTTTCAAGCGCTACATCCGAGCCTTCGCCCATTGCGATGCCGACAGAAGCAGAAGCAAGGGCAGGTGCATCGTTAATACCGTCGCCCACCATCGCGACTGTTCCATATGTTTCGAGCAGTTTTTTTACTTGGTCTACCTTATGCTCTGGCAGGCAGTCGGCAATATAAGAATCAAGCGATGCTTCAGAAGCAATAGCGCGGGCCGTTTTTTCACTGTCACCTGTCAGCATAATCGTAAAAATGCCTTCATCCTGCAACGTTTTAAGTGCCTGCTTTGTTTCTTCACGAATGATATCCTGCAGAGCAATAATCGCGGCAATGCCGTTTTCATCGGCTACATAAACCGTTGTTTTGCCTGCCTGGGCAAATTGAAGGGCAGCTCCATCTGCAAAAGCGGCTGCTTGCTCGTTTCCTACAAAATCAGCTTTGCCAATTTTCCAGGTCTTCGTGCCGACGGTTCCTTTTACGCCCCAGCCGGCTGCATCTTCAACGTGCTCCGGTGGAGAGAAGGCGATACCCTGTTCATTTACATAACGGACGATGGCATGAGCAAGCGGATGATTGGACCGGCTTTCAATGGAAGCAGCTGCCCCAAGCAATTCCATATGAGCCACATCATCGCGGATGATCACATCGGTTACTTCTGGTTTACCGCGTGTTAACGTACCGGTTTTATCAAAAGCAATGGCTTTTACATGACTTAAATTTTCTAGGTGGGCGCCGCCTTTAAACAGAATGCCGTTACGGGCGCCGGTGGAGATAGCCGACAGTGTAGCCGGCATAATAGAAGCAACCAGTGCACACGGTGATGCAACAACAAGCAGGACCATAGCGCGGTAAAACGTTTCAGTCCAGCTCCAGCCGAGAAGGTAGTGCGGCAGAAACATCATGAGCACTACAACGGCCAGTACCGCTTTTACATAAATTCCTTCAAACCGTTCAATAAATTGTTGTGAGGGTGATTTCTCACTTTGTGCCGACTGTACGAGATTGATGATTTTTTGAAAAAGAGTTTCATCCGCTCTTTTTGTGACATCAATATAAACCGATCCGGTCATATTGACTGTTCCGGCAAAAACATCCGCTCCGGCTTCTTTGGAAACAGGGATCGATTCACCGGTAATAGCGGCCTCATCAATTGTTGTATAGCCTTTTGAAATCCGGCCATCCGCCGGTACACGTTCACCAGGCTTTACGACAATCACATCGCCGCGCTTTAATTCGGAAACATGAACAGACTCTTCCGTTCCATTACGAACCACAAGTGCTGTATCAGGCTGAATCTCCATAAGGGCAGAAATTTCCCGCTGGCTTTTATTCATCGTATATGTCTCAAGAGCACCGCTCATTGCAAAAATAAAAATTAATATGGCTCCTTCTGTCCAATAGCCAATTGCTGCTGATCCGGCTGCAGCTAAAATCATCAGCATTTCTACATTCAGTTCTTTTTCCTCAATTGTTGCTTCAATACCTTCTTTGGCTTTTGCGTAGCCGCCAATTAAAAAAGCAGATAAATACAAAACAACCGATGCCGTATCACTGCCATTCCGATCCAGCAGCCAGCCAGCAACAATAAGCAGGCCACTGAACAAAGCGGCAATCAATTCGATATGCGGAGTGAGTTCATCAAACCATTTTTTCGCTGCTGGTTGATTCTCAATATGTGTAATCATCTATGTATCCTCCTTTTCTAATTGAGAATGAAGATCACCTTATTGATGATGATTATCATTACCAAAACCTTTATTGATAAGGGATTTCAATTAGAATAAATTAATTTTTATTTTATAATAATTATAATGTATTAATTATCATACCATAATTGAAAAAAGATGCAAGGGGTATATTACAGGCTGTGAACAGGGAAAGGAGAGTTCGGAGAAAGAGAAAAGGAAAGCGAATGTTTAATCGAAAAAAAGGAAAAATAATTCAGGCGATGGTGTTAAATCGGGTAAAGAGCGGGTATGATGACTAAGTATTAAGCTGTTTACTTTGACGCATTGGAGTGTGGGATTATGGGAAAAGTGTTTGCAATTATCATTGCAGCAGGTCTGCCATTGGCGGTTGCAGGTTCACTTTTACACTGGCCGAGTGTGGTCATGTTCGTTATTTGCAGTGCAACCGTGATTGCCCTGTCAAGTTACATGGGAAGGGCTACTGAGAGCTTGGCAATCGTCGTCGGACCGCGCATAGGCGGACTGCTGAATGCGACTTTTGGAAACGCCGTTGAACTTATTATTTCGATCTTTGCTTTAAAAGCAGGACTGATCGGTGTCGTTCTTGCTTCTTTGACAGGTTCGGTACTCGGAAATTTGCTGCTGGTAGCGGGTCTTTCCTTTTTCATGGGTGGACTAAAATATAAGCGCCAGACGTTTAGCGTCCATGATGCGCGTCACAATTCAGCATTGCTTATCTTTGCAGTTGTAGTAGCATTTGTGATTCCGGAAATTTTTTCTCTTAACATGAATGAGGCAAAAACATTGAACTTAAGTATAGGCATTTCGATTGTCATGATCGCCATTTATTTAGCGGGGCTGTTTTTTAAGCTTGTGACTCATCGTGGTGTGTATGCCACTGAAGAAGGGGCAGCTCACCATGAAGAAGTACCGGAATGGGGCAAGAAAAAAGCAATTATTATTTTGCTTGCCGCAACGGCGGCAGTTGCCTATGTGGCTGAAAGTCTGGTTCATACATTTGAAGCGGTTGGTGAACAATTTGGATGGTCTGAACTTTTTATTGGGGTTATCATTGTAGCGATTGTCGGAAATGCCGCTGAGCATGCATCCGCAATTTTAATGGCAATGAAAAACAAAATGGACATTGCGGTTGAAATTGCTATTGGTTCGACACTCCAGGTTGCCATGTTCGTGGCACCGGTGCTTGTGCTCGTATCGCTTCTTTTCCCAACACCAATGCCGCTTGTATTCACCATACCGGAGCTTGTTTCAATGATTACTGCTGTATTTTTGGCGATTAGTATTTCCAATGATGGTGAAACGAACTGGTTTGAAGGGTTGACACTTCTGGCCGCATACTTCATCATGGGCATTGGCTTTTACTTGCTGTAAGGAAGAAAGGAAGAAAAGACTTGAAACCAATTCATGAAAAAGAAAAGCAGGTCGTTTACTTAAAAGAACGGCTCAATATCTTTATGGAAGTGCTGGATTCCATTGATCCAGAAGAAACTGAAGTAGAGGATATTGACCGTTTAATTGAAATGATCGATGATATTGAATTAAAATGTGAACAGTTTCGCAGCCGCGGATAAAAAAAGACGATCCTGATTGGATCGTCTTTTTTTGCGAGGAACATCCGTTGAACTGCACCCGAAACAACAAATCATTCATTGTGCTTCATTTATAATAGAATTCTATTTTTCGAAAGCGAACAAAACATAATACTGAAACCGTTTGCGAATTTTTCTTTTAAACGTTTTGCCACAGGCGTATAATAAGGAAGATGGCAGCTGTTTTGTACATAAGTAAAATCCTGAGGGGGAACTGCACAATGAATTTGGAAACATTTCAGCAAAGCATGTATACATTAATTGTCGAAACATCAACGAATCTTCCGAAAGATGTGCGCCGTGCTGTGAAACGGGCAAAAGAGCGTGAAAACGCCGGCACACGGGCAGCAATGAGCTTGGATACGATCACAACGAACATTAAAATGGCAGACGATAATATTTCACCGATCTGCCAGGATACGGGAATGCCAACGTTTAAAATCAAAACGCCTGTTGGTGTCAACCAAATACATATTCAAAAAGCGATATATGCTGCTATTGAGCAGGCGACAAAGGACGGAAAGCTTCGTCCTAACTCTGTTGATTCGCTCGATGGGTCAAACAGCGGAAACAATCTTGGGCCAGGAACACCGGTGATTAAATTTGAACAGTGGGAAGAAGATTATATCGATGCCCGCCTTATTTTAAAGGGAGGCGGCTGTGAAAATAAAAATATTCAGTACAGCCTTCCGTGCGAGCTTGAAGGGATTGGAAAAGCCGGCCGCGACTTGGACGGCATTCGTAAATGCATTATGCATTCTGTTTATCAGGCGCAGGGTCAGGGCTGTTCAGCCGGCTTTATCGGTGTCGGTATTGGCGGCGACCGTTCATCCGGGTATGATTTAGCGAAAGCACAGCTTTTCCGCGGCGTAGAGGATGTAAATGAAAATGAAGAGCTGCGCAAGCTTGAAGAATATGTACTTGAGCATGCAAACGAGCTTGGCATCGGTACAATGGGCTTTGGCGGCGAAACGACACTGCTTGGCTGTAAAATCGGCGTGATGAACCGGCTGCCGGCGAGCTTCTTTGTTTCTGTTGCGTACAACTGCTGGGCGTATCGCCGTTTAGGAGTAGCGGTAAATGCAGAAACAGGCGGAATTAACGAATGGTTTTACCAGGATGGAGACGAGGTATCATTTGAGTCAGCCCAGCCTGAGGAACAGGAAGTAAAATCAGAAAGCCGTGTTGTAACGCTGGAAGCGCCGATTACAGAAGAACAAATTCGTGAGCTGAAAGTCGGCGATGTGGTTCAAATTAACGGCATGATGTATACAGGCCGTGATGCGATCCACAAACATTTAAGTACTGCCGATAGTGCGCCGGTTGATTTGAACGGACAGGTGATTTATCATTGCGGTCCGGTAATGCTTAAAGATGAAGATGGACAGTGGCACGTAAAAGCAGCTGGTCCGACAACATCTATTCGTGAAGAGCCGTACCAGGGTGATATTATGAAGCGTTTCGGTATTCGGGCTGTAATCGGAAAAGGCGGTATGGGTCCAAAAACGCTGCAGGCGCTGCGTGAGCATGGCGGCGTGTATTTGAATGCGATTGGCGGTGCCGCACAGTATTATGCAGACTGCATCAAAGGAGTAGAAGGCGTTGACCTTATGCAGTTTGGTATTCCAGAAGCGATGTGGCATTTGCGCGTAGAAGGATTTACCGCTGTTGTAACGATGGATTCACATGGAAACAGCCTGCATGAAGAAGTGGATAAAACATCACTCGAAAAATTAGCGAAATTTAAAGAACCTGTTTTTGCTTAAGAAAAGCCGGCCTTGGGCCGGTTTTTTTTGTTTGAAATATCTTTCCACGGATGAAGAATTCTTATACAGCACATCTTATTCATAAAAGGATGGTGCTGAGATGAGACAATTTATTATGTTTGTCGTTTTTCTTTTTATGCTGCCGGTTATTGCCGTGTCGTCAGAAGCCGTTCATTGGGGATTTAAAAAAGCGTCAGACGGACGCCCTGCCGAAGCAGGCGCCCAGCTTGACGAAATGCTGGCGAAATACGACTCCTTTTATAAAGGGGATACAAAGAAAAAAGTCGTCTATTTAACCTTCGACAATGGATATGAAAATGGCTACACGAAAAGCATTTTAAATACGCTGAAAAAAGAAAAAGTGCCTGCCGCTTTTTTTGTAACAGGTCATTATGTGGATAGTGCACCTGATTTGCTGAAACGGATGGTAAAAGACGGACATATTATCGGCAACCATTCCTGGCATCATTATGATTTAACAACAGTACCAAGCAGCACAGTCATCGAAGAGTTTAAATCGGTTGAAAAAGAAGTAGCCAAAGTGACCGGACAGAAAAAAACAAAATATGTCCGCCCGCCGCGCGGAATTTTTTCTGAAAATGTGTTGAAAACCGCCCAAAAAGCCGGCTATACACATGTGATGTGGTCATTGGCTTATGTGGATTGGTATGCTGATCAGCCGAAAGGAAAGCAATATGCCTATGATGAAATTATGAAGCAGATTCATCCGGGTGCCGTCATCATGCTGCACAGCGTATCAAAAGATAATGCCGAGGCGCTGCCGGATGTCATCCGTGATTTGAAAAAGAAAGGCTATACGTTTAAATCTCTCGATCATCTTGCCGGCGCTTAATGCCCGGCTTCTTTTGATTGGCATGGTTCTGTGATACAGTTAAATATGAGGTGAAGAAATGAAAAACGGGATTGATATGAAACCGGGACAAACGTTCCCGCTTACGATAAAACGATTAGGAATTAATGGGGAAGGCGTTGGCTATTTTAAACGAAAAGCTGTTTTTGTACCGGGTGCCCTGCCGGGAGAAGAAATCACAGCTGAGGCTGTAAAGGTTATGCCCAAGTTTACAGAAGCTGTCGTGAAAAAACTGCGCAAGCCTTCACCGGACCGTGTAACACCGCCATGCTACATTTATGAGGAGTGTGGAGGCTGCCAGCTGCAGCACCTCAGCTACGAAGGGCAGCTGCGGGAGAAAAAAGAATTGGTTGTCCAGGCGCTTGAACGCTATACTTCTTTTAATATTGAAAAACTGCCGATCCATGACACCATCGGAATGGAGGAGCCGTGGCGCTACCGAAACAAAGCGCAGTTTCAAACAGGTGTACAAAAGGGTAAAATGGTCGCCGGCTTATACAGTACAAATTCAAATCAGCTTGTAAATATTGAGAAATGTATTGTACAGCACCCTGTTATTGATGAAACAATCCGCCTGTCCAAAAAAATTATGAATAAGCTATCTATTCCGGTGTACAGCGCTAAAAACAAACAAGGCGTTAAAACGATCGTTGTCCGGTACGGGTTTGAGACGGGAGACGTACAAGCTGTGGTCGTAACCGGAGATAAAACGTTTCCGAAAGCAGAAGAGTTTGCTAAGCAGTTGATGGAGTTAAAGCCTCGTGTGAAGTCAGTTGTTCATAATATAAATCCAGGCAAAACACACCTCGTAATGGGTGATATTTCAAAAACCATCGCTGGCAGCGATACGATTTCTGAAGAGCTGGGCGAGTTTGAATACGAATTGTCTGCCCGCGCATTTTTTCAATTAAATCCGGTACAGACGAAAAAACTGTATGATGAAGTTAAAAAAGCCGCAAACGTGCAGCCATCCGATAAAGTAGCTGATGCTTACTGCGGTTCCGGAACCATTGGTCTTTGGATTGGAAAGAATGCAGCGGAAGTGCGCGGAATGGATACGATTGCGGCATCCATCAAAGATGCCCGTGCCAATGCGGAAAAGTACGGTGTGAAAGCAACATACGAAGTCGGTCCTGCTGAAAAGTGGCTGCCGATCTGGAAGGAAAAGGGCTGGGTACCGGATGTGCTCGTGACCGACCCGCCGCGTACTGGACTGGACCCGAAACTGATTCAAACGATTAAGCAGATTCAGCCATCTGTATTTGTTTACGTATCCTGCAATCCATCTACGCTGGCAAAAGACTTAGTGGCACTGGCCCCTGTGTACAAAATCGACAGCATTCAGCCAGTTGACATGTTTCCGCAGACAGCGCAAGTAGAGACAGTCGTAAAGCTTACAGTAAAATCGAAATCATGATGGTAAAATAGTTCATTTTTCGAGTTATCCTGAAAATGAATGGTAATGGGCAGTTTAAAGAAGAGCAAAAAGCACGACACAATATTGTGTCGTGCTTTTTCTTTAATTTGGATATAAGTCGTTCAGCGCTCCACGGAGAAGAGGAAATTGAAAAACAAATCCAGCCTGGGTGAGTTTGTCCGGGAGTACACGCTGGCCGTCAAGGACAACGGTGCTCATTTCACCAAGTGTCAATTTTAACGCCGGCTCGGGAACAAACAGCCAGTGCGGTCGGCCAAGCACTTTGGCAAGTGTTTTCCCAAGGTCATTCATTCTGACTGGGTTTGGGGCTGTAATATTCATAGGTCCTTCTATCGCTTCATGTTCAGCCGCAAACCGAATAGCACGGGCGACGTCCCATACATGAATCCAGGATACCCACTGCTGGCCAGAGCCGAGTTTGCCGCCTGCGCCGATTTTATAGGGAAGAGCCATTCTCGGGAGTGCACCTTCTTCTGTACCCAGCACGACACCAAACCGGGCAAGAACGGTCCGGATTCCCGCTTTGTCCGCTTCAATCGCTTCGCGTTCCCAAATATTGACGACCTGGCTTAAAAAACCGCTGCCAGCGGCGTTAGATGATTCGGTAAACGTATCCATATCAGAAGAGGGGTAAATCCCTACAGCACTTGCATTGATAAACACTTTTGGCTTTTGCTTGAGTGCCTTCATGATGCGGACCATTTCACGGGTAGCGGTGATACGGCTGTTTAAAATTCTTTGTTTTCTTTCTTCTGTCCATCGTCTACTGTTAATGGATTCGCCAGCCAGGTTAATAAAAACGTCTGTTCCCTCTAACACTGCTTCCGGTTCTGCTCCATCTGCGAGCCACTTTACGTAATGAAGGCAGTCTTCTTCTTTCTTATTTTCGGGATTTCGCGTTAAAATAGTAACATCGTATCCATGACGGATCAGCTCATTTGTTAATTCTTTGCCGACAAATCCGGTTCCGCCTGCGATCACTGTTTTCATCATTAAGACCTCCCGCTTTTTACTATATAGTATTTTACCTGTTTCATTCGAAAAACAAACTAGACGAATGTGCCAAGGAGGGGTGTAGATGGGCGTTATTACGAAAATATCGGTACAGCAAAAGCGGATAGACCGTTATAATATAGAGGTGGATGGCAGCTACGCGTTCAGTGCCGACGAAGCGGTTTTAATAGAATTTGAATTAAAAAAAGGGCGTGTTCTGGCCCAAGCGGACATTGAAGCGATTACTGTGCGGGACGGTGTTTATCGCGGTGTCAACACAGCCATTCAGTTTTTATCTCTTCGCATGCGTGCCAAAAAAGAAGTGCTCGACTATTTAAAAAAGAAGGAAATCGAACCAGGCGCATGGGATGAAATTATGGAGCGGCTGGAAACGATGGGTTATTTGAATGATAAACAGTTTGCAGACGCATATATAAAAACACAAATCCAAACAACAGAAAAAGGGCCGAAGCTGATTTTGCGCGAGCTGAAAGAAAAAGGAATTGATGATCATACGGCTTCTCTCTTGATCGAGCAGTTCACAGAAGAAGACCAGGTTGAAAAAGCAGCCGCGCTATTTGAAAAGCAGCTTAAAAAATTCAAACGCGATTCCGCATTCTTGCAGCAAAAAAAAGCCGAGCAGTACATTATGACAAAAGGCTATTCTGCTGATATTGTAAAAAAAGCAGCCACTGCCGCCGAACCGGATGAGGAAGCGGAATTGGAAGCTCTTATGCATCAGGCGGAGAGAGCGCACCGGCGCTACCGGTCCTTTGAGGAACGGGAATACCGGCAGAAAATGAAAGCGGCTCTTTATCGAAAAGGGTTTGATTTATCAGATATTGACCGGGCGATTGACCGCCTGTTAGAAGAACAAAGAGGAGACGAGTGAACATGGAGCAGGAAAAGCGATACAGTGGCATGAGTGAAATAGAATTAAAGCAGGAAATTGCCCGGCTTCGGGAAAAAGCGCGAAAAGCCGAGCAGCTCGGTATTGTAAATGAGTTTGCGGTATATGACCGGAAAGTGACGATGGCGCAGGCTTATTTGATGAATCCGGATGATTTTAAGCCGGGCAAGATGTATGAATTAACGACTGATCCAGGTCAATACTTTAAAGTGGAGTATATGAATGGTGTTTTTGCCTGGGGATATCGATTAAACGGGGATGGAAAAGAAGAAGGTATCCCGATCTCATTATTAAATAAAGGAGTGTAATCAGCATGGAAGAAACATTTCAAGCATTAACAAAGCGGCTGCTTCAAAAAAACAGCCGCTTGTCTGTTGCCCGCGCGAGAACATGGGTAGAGCTTTTATGGGAAGACTTTGAAGCTACATACGCCAAAGCGGGCTATGAGTATCAGGGAAAAGAGCGGACAGAGAAAATGGTGACCCAGCTCATTGACAGCTACGGGGCCAACCTGCATGAATTTGCTGCCCGCAATCCGAAATACAAGCATTTATTAGATGATTCTAATGATCTGACTCATTGATCGCCAGGGACAAAGGTAAGTTTTTTTCGCAGCTTTTCTTCGCTGAAAATCCAGCCTGTATAGGAGCCAATAATGTTGTAATCCATATCAAGCTTTACAACCGCCACAAATGGATAGTACTCTTTGCTGCGATAGCGGAGGTCAATAAACTTTACTTCGTAGCAGTCATCGTATTCAGCCATTTCCCACCGGTAAACAGGTGAAAAGTGAAGAAAAGCATCCAGGTTTTTATCTTTTTTGGCCGCTTGGAACAAGGGGGTATCCGGCACAGGAACACGTTTGTATTTATCAAGAATCGTGACAGAACGCCGGTACCCTCTTGCTACATAAAAGTGTTCGGGAGATTTAACCGCAATCCGCCATTGATTAAAACGCATGGTTGGTGCGATAATAATTTCTTCTGCGTCCGGGATCAAGCGGCGGACGGACTCGCGTACGGCTCCCTGCATTTGAAAGCGGAGAATGTAATAAATAAACAGAACCGCATACACGATGATAAATGTAGGGGCAGGATCAAAGCCGGCCAGCCACCAAAGCAGGAGCCCGATCACATGCATCGTGAAAATAAAGGAATCAAACGTGTTGATGACCCCAAGGGCTACCCATCTTGAAGAAAACGGACGGAGCGCCTGTGTCCCGTATGCGTTAAAGATATCAACGAACACGTGGAGAAAAACCGCAATTTGCGCCCAAAGCCAAAGATGAAAGACGTCAGCGTCACTAAAAAGCAGAAACAACGCACCTGTAATAAGAAGGGGCCACATTACAACAGCTGGAATAGAATGAGTAGCTCCCCGGTGATTTCGGATATAAACCGCATTGTTGCGGAGTTTCAAAACGGTATCAATATCAGGGGCCTGCGAACCGATGACAGCGGCTGTCATAACGGCATATTTTGTAGCGGGATCTGCCGCAACGACCGGATCAAGCGTCGCAAGACCGCCGAGCGCAAAGCCCATGACAATGTGGGTGCCAGTATCCAATAAGGACAGCCTCCTTTTAAAAAAAGTTTCATGTAAGTGGTATTCCCGAATTCTAGTCTATTGTAACATGGAGAAAGCGGAGGGACAGTTAATTTGCCGGAAAACAGTGCACTACAGAATATAAACACCAAGAAATTTCAACAGGATTTAGTCGGCTGGTATGAAGCAGAAAAGCGCGATCTCCCATGGCGGCGCGAGCGTGATCCTTATAAAATATGGGTATCCGAAATTATGCTTCAGCAAACAAGAGTGGATACCGTTATTCCATACTTTAACCGGTTTATGGAACAATTCCCAACTGTTGAATCACTGGCATCGGCAGACGAAGATGCCATTATGAAAGCATGGGAAGGGCTTGGGTATTACTCACGTGTTCGCAACTTGCAATCAGCCGTTAAGGAAGTAGCAGAGCGCTATGGCGGTACAGTGCCGTCTGACAGGGATGAATTTTTGTCCCTAAAAGGCGTAGGACCTTACACGGGCGGTGCAGTGCTGAGCATTGCGTATGGACTTCCTGAGCCGGCAGTAGACGGAAATGTCATGCGGGTGCTTTCCCGTATTTTAACGATATGGGATGATATCGCTAAGCCGTCGACACGCAAAGTGTTCGAAGAAGCCGTTCGCCACTTAATATATAAAGAAGATCCCTCTTCCTTTAACCAAGCATTGATGGAGCTTGGCGCCATGATTTGCACTCCTTCATCACCATCCTGCTTATTATGCCCCGTTCAAAATCATTGCCAGGCATTTGAGGAAGGGGTTCAGCGTGAGCTGCCAGTAAAGACAAGGAAGAAATCAGATAAGAAAGTCCGGATGGGCGCTCTTGTTCTGCAGGCACCGGACGGAACGGTTCTAATTGAAAAAAGACCGGAAAGCGGTCTGTTAGCAAAATTGTGGCAGTTTCCAAATATGGAGCTGCCTGTGGGAATCAATCCGCGCGGGGCACTGGCTTCCTATATGGAAACGGAATATGGAATGACCGTTCAGATCGATCCGGAAAAAGTAACAGACATTACCCATGTTTTTACCCATTTAACGTGGGAAATCGATGTGTATGTAGGAACAGTCGATGTAAAAGTACAAAAAGACCGAACGGCATTTGTGCCGGCTCACGAGGTAGAAACTTACGCGTTTCCTGTTTCTCATCAAAAAATTTGGAAGCACGTGAAAGGACTGGACTAATGAAAACAGCTCTTGTAACAGGATCAAGCCGAGGCGTCGGCAAAGCTATTGCCATTGCGCTTGCAAAGCAGGGATATGATATCGTGGTAAACTACGCTCGCAGCAAAACGGCGGCGGAAGAAACCGCAAAAGAAATCGAATTGCTTGGGCGCCGGGCTTTGGTTATTAAAGCAAATGTAGGAGATACAGCAAAAATCAAAGCCATGTTTGAAACGATTGCGCAGGAATTCGGCCGATTAGATCTTTTTATTAACAACGCTGCCTCCGGTGTGCAGCGCCCGATTATGGAGCTTGAAGAAAAGCATTGGGACTGGACGATGGACATTAACAGCAAGGCTCTTTTATTTTGTGCGCAGGAAGCGGCAACATTAATGGAAAAAAGCGGCGGCGGTTCCATTGTCAGCATCAGCTCGCTCGGATCGATTCGCTACTTGAAAAACTACACAGCAGTCGGTGTATCAAAAGCGGCAATGGAGGCGCTGACCCGTTATCTGTCTGTGGAACTGGCGCCAAAGAATATCGTGGTAAATGCGGTATCAGGCGGAGCGATTGACACGGACGCTTTAAAGCACTTTTCAAACCGTGATGAAATTTTGGCAGACGCCAGGGAAAACACACCAGCCGGACGTATTGTCGAAATGGATGATATCGTGCAAACCGTCTTGTTTTTAGCATCGCCAGGCGCCTTTATGATCCGCGGGCAAACAATTATTGTGGACGGCGGCCGCTCACTTCTTGTTTAATTTTTTGTGCATAACTCTCCCCCTTTTTGGTCAATATAATCAACGTGGAGAAGGTCAAAGCCACAAAAAAACTGCAGGGGTGAAGAATATGCCAAACAAGCGTAATAAAACAGTAGCCGGCACAGACGTAAACGTAGTGAAAAAGCAAAACGCTGCATCTGCTCAAGGTCAAGGTCAGCAGTATGGAGAAGAGTTTGCTTCTGAAACAAATGTGCAGGAAGTACAAAAACAAAACGCTAAATCTGCAGCACGCAAGAAAAACTCCACAACAAACGGCTAAAAAGCCAAACAAATGGGGCCCCGGCAATGATGCCGGGGCTTCATTTGTTTTCATTTGGCTTGTTAATCGGTATAATATAAAAGAAACGTTTTATCGTTTGAAAAAAAAGGGAATAAAAAAGCAGGTGACGCTGGAAAGTAGGGGACAACGATGGAGATTCCTGCAGAAGGTGAATCGGTTCAGATTCACAGCTACAAGCACAATGGCCACATTCATCGGGTGTGGGAAGAAACAGTTGTCGTAAAAGCAACTGAAAATATTGTAATCGGCGGAAATGATCGGACGATTGTAACAGAATCAGACGGACGTACGTGGGTCACCCGCGAGCCGGCGATTTGTTACTTTCACACACGAAAATGGTTTAATGTGATTGGGATGCTGCGTGCAGATGGTATTCACTTCTATTGCAACATCAGTTCACCATTCGTATTTGACCAGGGAGCGCTCAAGTATATTGACTATGATCTTGACGTAAAGGTTTTTCCCGATATGACGTACATTCTGCTGGATGAAGATGAGTACCGACAGCATAGCCGTGAAATGAATTATCCGGAAGTGATCGATAAAATCCTGCGGCGGAATATGGACCATCTGCTTTATTTGATTGAGCAGAAAAAAGGCCCTTTTTCTCCTGGATTTATTGAACGCTGGTACGGGAAATATTCTCAGCTGTGCCGTTAAATGCCTGTTGAAGTATTCAACAGGTTTTTTCGTGGTGGATGGGAGGTTAAGTATGGATGTAATTAAACGGTATATGCATTTTGTCAAACCATACAAATGGCAGATAGCCGGCACACTGATCATCGGTATATTAAAATTTGGGATACCGCTTTTGCTGCCTATACTCATTAAATACGTAATTGATGATATTATTGGCGGCTCGATGAGTGCCGCCGAGAAAAAGGAACAGCTTTACCTGGTGATTGGACTTATGCTCGTTTTGTTTATCATTGTTCGTTATCCGGTGGAATATTACCGGCAGTACTTTGCCCAGTGGACAGGAAGCAAAATATTATACGATATCCGTGACCAGCTGTTTGCGCATATTCAAAAGCTCAGCTTTAAATACTATGCCAACACACGCGCAGGCGAAGTGATTTCACGTGTGATCAATGATGTGGAGCAGACAAAAAACTTCGTAATTACCGGCTTGATGAACGTCTGGCTGGATGCAGCGACCATCGTGATCGCTGCCATTATTATGATGACAATGGATGTAAAGTTAACGCTGGTGGCGCTTGTTGTGTTCCCGTTTTACGGACTGAGCGTAAAGTATTTCTTTGGCAATCTGCGCCGTCTTACACGTGCCCGCTCACAGGCGCTCGCCGAGGTGCAAAGTCATTTGCATGAGCGTGTGCAGGGAATGCCGGTTATTAAAAGCTTTGCTATAGAGCCGGTGGAACAGGAGCGTTTTCAAAAGCACAATCAAAACTTTTTGCAAAAAGCGCTTGATCAAACAGCCTGGAATGCCAAAGCGTTTGCCGTTGTGAATACCTTGACTGATATCGCGCCGCTTTTAGTCATAGGATATGCCGGCCTGCAGGTGATTGATGGAAACTTAACCGTCGGAACAATGGCGGCTTTTATTGCTTATATTGATCGCTTATACAACCCGCTGCGCCGTCTTGTGAATTCATCCACTACGCTCACACAATCCATTGCATCAATGGACCGTGTATTCGAGCTTCTCGATGAAAAGTATGATATTACCGATAAAGAAGGCGCGGTGGAATGCCAAAATGTAAAAGGCGATATTCTATTTGAACATGTGAACTTTCGGTACGATGAGAAAGAAGAGCTCGTTTTAAGGGATATAGATCTCCATGTAAAAGCAGGAGAAACGATTGCCCTTGTTGGTATGAGCGGCGGCGGCAAGTCATCTCTTGTCAGCCTGATTCCCCGTTTTTACGATGTAACAGGCGGCCGTATATTACTCGACGGTACAGATATTCGAGATTTTAAAGTGCGCTCTCTTCGCGATAAAATCGGCATGGTGCTGCAGGATAATATTTTGTTCAGCGACTCAGTCCGGGAAAATATTTTGCTTGGACGCCCCGATGCGACGGAGGAAGAGGTCGTAGAAGCGGCTAAAGCAGCCAATGCGCATGATTTTATTACGGCACTGCCAAACGGCTACGAAACAAAAGTCGGTGAACGTGGTGTAAAACTGTCTGGAGGCCAAAAGCAGCGTGTTGCAATCGCGCGTGTGTTTTTAAAAAATCCGCCGCTGCTTATTTTAGATGAAGCAACATCCGCTCTTGATTTGGAAAGCGAGCATTTAATTCAGGAAGCGGTTGAAGCGCTGGCAAAAACAAGGACCACCTTTATTGTAGCGCATAGATTGTCGACGATTACTCATGCAGACCGCATTATTTTAATTGAACACGGTGAAGTGGTCGAAGACGGCTCGCACGATGAGCTGATGAAAAAACAAGGCGGTTACTGGAAGCTGTTCCAAGTTCAGCAATTAAACCAATAAAAAAGCAATGCCCTATTCGGGTATTGCTTTTTTTATTCTTCTTCGTACTCCGGTGCTTCATCATCTGTATGGTACTTATAAAAGCTTGTCATCAGATGATCGAGATGCTCAAGCTTTTCGCCATACTCCAAAATCGAAGAAACAATATGAAGAAGGTGGATGGAAGAGGTAATTTCATCCGAATTATTTTTGTAAATTTCATCTGTGAACATGTGCATAAATTCATCGCGGTTCATACATGGTTCAAACAGTTCCTCTGATGTTTCCGTAGTTTTTGCTTTGCCGACAAACCGGAGAAGCAGGTGCTCATGATAGCTAACAAGACAGTCAAGATGATCCTGCATCGTACGCAGCAGTTGAGGATTTAAATGGTGAAGTTCATTTTCATACTGGTTGAGCCGCTGCAGAATATCCATACTCCGTCGTGTTGTTAAAATCAATTTCCGGTACAGAACGATTTTCCGCTGCTTTGCGCGAAGATTTTTCTTCAGCGGTGTCGTCCGGTCTTCTTTATAAAGTAAGAACATATTATCGATTTTAATTAACTTTTCACGCTGTCTGATAATATCTTTTTTTAATAAATATGACTCAGATGCGTTCCGTGACGTAATACGAATCCATTTCAAGACGTCTTCATTCAATTGATTAATTAATGAAAACAGCTTTGTTTCGTACTGCGGCGGCAGAAAAATCAGGTTCACTAAAAAAGAAGATAAAACACCGATTGAAATATTAAACATGCGAATCATGGAAAACTGGACGAACTGGTCATTTTGCACTTCCATAATGGCGACGATGGTTACAAGAGCGATTGGAATAGATTTCTCAAGCTTAAATTTAAGCAATAAAATAATAGCGATGATAACGGCCATACCGACAATAATAATATGGTTGCCAAAAACAAGGACAAAAAGGATAGCCAGAACAGCCCCGATAATATTCGCTTGAATTTGTTCAATGACGGTTAAATAAGATCTGTAAATATTCGGCTGGATAGCAAATATCGCAGCAATTCCTGCTAAGACCGGCGACGGCAGGTTAAGCCACTCTGCGAGGTAAAGAGCCAGTACAATAGCAATTCCCGTTTTGAATATGCGGGCACCAAGCTTCATTGGATCAGTAATTCCTTTCCTAAAGAATTGTATAAATACGTATTTACCGCAAATTTTTGCGAGTGAAACAAACTGTACTATACAACGGAAAAGAAGGCATTGCAAGTGAAAGAAAAATGAAAAAGAAACGCCTTCAAATTGAAGGCGTTTCCTTATGCTTAAGACAGTGCAGCGAAGGCTTCTTCCGCCGCTTTTATGGTCGTTTGAATATCTTCTTCTGTGTGGGCTGTCGTCAGGAACCAGGCTTCATATTTAGACGGAGCAAGATTAATGCCACGGTGCAGCATTTCCTTGAAAAACTTAGCGAACTGCCCGCCGTCTGTTGCTTCTGCCTGCTCGTAATTTACGACTTTTTGATCAGTAAAGTAAACAGTCAAAGCACCTTTTAAACGGTTAATGGTGATAGGGACATTGGACTTTGCTGCTGCCTGAAGAAGTCCTGCTTCAAGCATTGCACCAAGGCGGTCCAGCTGCTCGTAAACGCCTTCCTGCTCAATCACTTCCAGACACGCAATACCAGACAGCATGGAAGCGGGATTTCCAGCCATCGTTCCTGCCTGATAAGCCGGTCCAAGTGGTGCTACTTCTTCCATAATATCAGCTCGTCCGCCGTAAGCGCCGATTGGCAGGCCGCCGCCGATAATTTTCCCAAGCGCTGTTAAATCCGGTGTAACGCTGAGTAAATCCTGCGCGCCGCCATACATAAAGCGGAAAGCAGAGATAACTTCGTCAAAAATAAGCAATGAGCCGGCTTCGTGGGTGAGCCGTTTAACTTCTTCTAAAAAGCCTGGTTTCGGTTCAACGATGCCGAAATTGCCGACGATCGGCTCGATCATAACGGCTGCTACATTGTCGCCCCATTTTTCGAGTGCTTCTTTTAATGGTTCGGTTTCATTAAATGGGACGGTAATGACTTCCTGCGCAATACTTTTTGGTACACCGGCAGAATCAGGCGTACCCAGTGTAGACGGTCCGCTTCCGGCTGCAACAAGAACAAGGTCGGAGTGGCCATGATAGCAACCGGCAAATTTGATGATTTTATCGCGTTTCGTATAAGCACGCGCCACACGAATCGTCGTCATAACTGCTTCCGTACCGCTGTTTACAAACCGTACCTTATCCAGTGCGGGCATTGCCTTCTTCAGCTTCTTAGCAAACGTTACTTCATGCTCGGTTGGGGTACCAAAGAGAACACCGTTTTGTGCCGCTTTCGTAATGGCTTCGGTAATATGCGGGTGGGCATGTCCGGTAATAATCGGTCCATAGGCCGCTAAATAGTCAATGTATTCATTTCCATCTACATCCCAAAATCGGGCGCCGGCACCGCGTTTCATGGCAACAGGCGACCCTCCGCCTACCGCTTTGTAAGAGCGGGACGGACTATTTACGCCGCCGACAATATGTTTGAGTGCTTCTTCATGAAGCGCTTCTGATTTTGAAAAATTCATTATGACAAGCCTCCTGGTTTGGTTTCCTGTTTTATTGTAGACCTCTTGAAGAAAGGAATCAATGCATCGCTTTCGGGTTGCTAATTTCGATTTGATTCGCTACGCTAAAAGAAAAAAGGGGGAAACAATATGTCCAATTTAATAGGGAAGCCCGCTCCAGCTTTTGAGCTGCCGGACCAGGATGGCGGGATGGTAGACCTTGCCGGCTTAGCAGGGAAGAATGTAGTGCTTTATTTTTATCCGAAAGATATGACGCCCGGGTGTACAACCGAAGCATGTGATTTTCGGGATCAAAACAGTTTATTTGCCCAGTACGATACGGTCGTGATCGGTGTGAGTTCGGATCCGGCTGCGCGGCATCAAAAATTTATTGAGAAGCACCAGCTGCCTTTTACGCTGCTTGCAGATGAAAAACAAGAAGCAGCAGAGAAATATGGTGTCTGGACGCTTAAAAAAAATTTCGGCAAGGAATATATGGGTATCGAACGCTCTACCTTCTTGATTAATAAAGAAGGCATAGTTGTAAAAGAATGGCGGAAAGTGCGTGTAAAAGGGCATGTAGAAGAAGTACTGGCGGCTGTGAAAGAGTTGAGCTAAGGAGGGGTATGCATTGAACATCGTTTTTACATTCCGTCCGCCTAGAATGATTCAAGCGGACCTTCAAACAAAATTTCCAAATGAAACCTTTTCATTTTATAAACACATCGACGAAGCACGCCCGCTCCATGAAGCGGAAATTCTCGTTACCTTTGGCAGCGACTTGACGAAAGAACATATTGACGAATGTAAGTCATTAAAATGGATTATGGTCGCATCAGCCGGTATCGAGGAAATGCCACTGCAGGCGATCAAAGAACGAGACATTTTAGTCACAAATGCGCGAGGTATACATAAAACTCCAATGGCGGAATTTACAATTGGGTTTATGCTGAATCATGTAAAACGGTTTGCCGAGCTGCGAAAGCTTGAACAAACGGAAACGTGGAACAAGCAGCTTCCGCTTGGAGAACTTTACGGGAAAGAAGTGACTGTTCTTGGAACAGGCGCAATCGGCCAGGAAATCGCCCGTCTTGCAAAAGCATTTGGCATGACAACAACAGGGGTTAATAAAAGCGGCCATGCAGCGGAGGGATTTGACCGCGTTTTCTCTATTGATGAATTGATATCAGCTGTCCGTGAAGCAGATTTTATTGTCTCGGTGCTGCCAAGTACGCCTGATACGGTGAACGCTTTGGGGACAGAGCATTTTGAAGCAATGAAAAGCACAGCTGCGTTTATCAATATTGGACGCGGTGACCTTGTTTCAGAGACGGTTTTACTTTCAGCCATTAATGATGAGGAAATTGCCCATGCTTATCTTGATGTGTTTGTGAAAGAACCTCTTCCAGAAGGCCATCCATTCTGGCGGCATCCAGACATTACAGTCACACCACATATTTCCAGCGTAACGGAGAGATATGTTCCCCGGGCGATAGAGATCTTTGAGCATAATCTACACTGTTTTATGGATGGCGGCGAGTATGCAAACGTTATCGATGTTACAAAAGGTTATTAAACCGGCGATAAGCCGGTTTTTGTTTACCATTGACAATGGGACTCATTTGGCTGTACACTGTTTATAAAGATTATAAAGTAATAATCCTTTTTATAAAGAAAAGAGGTGTCTGTCCTTGTCACATACACATGTACATGAATCTCAGGATCAGCTAAAGGCAGCGCTTGATACCTTGAAGCAAACGGGTGTCCGCATTACGCCTCAGCGTCACGCAATTCTTGAGTTTCTCGTTGAGTCGATGACACATCCAACGGCTGATGATATTTATAAAGCACTTGAAGGAAAATTCCCAAATATGAGCGTGGCTACTGTATATAACAATTTGCGGGTATTTCGTGAAGTAGGTCTTGTAAAAGAGCTGACATACGGTGATACGTCTAGTCGTTTTGATTTTGTTACGACAGAGCATTATCATGTGATTTGCGAAGAATGCGGCAAAATTGTTGATTTTCACTATCCAGGATTAGATGAAGTTGAGCAGCTGGCAGCGCATGTAACAGGCTTTAAGATTAGTCACCACCGTATGGAAGTGTACGGAACGTGTGCAGAATGCAGCCAGAAAGATCTGCATTAAAAAAACCTCCACACCCTTTTGGGATGGAGGTTTTTATGTATGCTGATTAATCAAAGCGTTTCCTTTGGTTATACTTTTCATCAAATTCTTTTCCTTCTAAAGAAGCGTCTAGCGTCAGAGGTTCACGGCAGTGCATGCACATATCAACGCGCCCAAGCATTTTCGTCGGCTTCTGGCAGGTTGGGCAGACCACTTGGACTGCTCGGGTCGACAGCATGCCGATCCAAAAATAAACAACCGTGCTGGCGACAATACATAGAAGGCCAAGCAGCATAAAAAGCGTCATAACAAGCGCATTTTCCCGAAAGAAAATCCCGCCGTACATGACAACAAATCCGATAAAGATCAGGCTCAGAGCAAAAGTGCGAATCTTATTAATTTTGCTGGAATATTTTTTAGCCATTTCTCATCCCCCTAGAGAACACTATACCATATAATCTCTGTTTGCTTGAGGGAGGAATTCGACATTTTATGTCGAAACTAATCAAAACGAAATTCAAATGTCTGGAGGAAAAGAAGTGGAAGATCTTTTGCGTCCTTTATATCAAGAGCGGACAAGTCAGCAAAACACGCTCGGGGTGCTGGCCGTGCAAAAAAACGAACAAAATCGGGCGTTTACCGAAAACTTTGATTCTATCCTGCTGATTATCGTGAAAGAAGCGGATGAGCCCGTTTTTATTAAACATTATGTAGATCGAAATGAAGAAACAGCCTCCATGTATATCATAACAGAAGCGCAACTAAAAGAATGGCTTCTTCTAGGCTCAAATCGAAAAGTCATTGAATGGTTGTATCATGGCCGGATTTTATTTGACCGTAATGAATATGTGCAGGAATTAAAAACAGAAATGCGCGATTTTCCATTTTACGGCCGTAAAATTAAAATGACTATTGAATTTGCTAAATTGATCAAGCGATATACAGATGGAAAAGCATTTTTCAATGATGGTCATTTTTTAGATGCCTACAATCACGTACTTCATTCTCTGCACCATCTTGCGCGGCTTTCTGTCATTGAAAATGGCTTTTATCCAGAACTCACTGTCTGGAATCAAGTGCGGCATATTGAACCGGAAATTTACAAACTATATGAAGAGCTTTTAACAAGCGATGAAAATCTTCAAAAAAGACTAGAGCTGCTGTTTTTAGCGAGCGAATTTTTGATTCACTCTCGGACTGAGCGGGGAGCGGAGCATTTATTGTCCGTAATGAAAGAAAAAGAATGGTGGACAATCAGCGAGTTACTGACTCATGAAGAAGTAATGCATTATGCAGTTGATCTCGTTACATTAATAGAATATTTAATCGACCGGCAGCTTGTTCAAGTTGTTTCTGTTCAAACAAAAGGGCAAGGTGTATTTCATCGTTATTATCAAGCGAAAAAATAATTAAGCTTTTTTCAAAAAGTAATTGACTCTTGGGTGGAACCAATGTTATATTAATTAGCGTCGCTGATAGGTAAACAAAAAACAGCTGAAAAAAATAAAAAATAATGATTGACGGAAGATACTTGTCATGGTATTATTTAAAGGTCGCTGTTCGAAGTTTTAATACATCGACGCTAAGTTAAATTGAACATTGAACATTGAAAACTGAACAAAATCAATAAAAACGTCAACGTTTTAATTTTTATCTCCCATTAAAAACACCCCGTGTTTTAATGGGAACAAATGAGCAAGTCAAACTTTTTTGGAGAGTTTGATCCTGGCTCAGGACGAACGCTGGCGGCGTGCCTAATACATGCAAGTCGAGCGGACAGAAGGGAGCTTGCTCCCGGAAGTCAGCGGCGGACGGGTGAGTAACACGTGGGTAACCTGCCTGTAAGACTGGGATAACTCCGGGAAACCGGGGCTAATACCGGATAATATCAAGAGCTGCATGGCTCTTGATTGAAAGGCGGCTTCGGCTGTCACTTACAGATGGACCCGCGGCGCATTAGCTAGTTGGTGAGGTAACGGCTCACCAAGGCAACGATGCGTAGCCGACCTGAGAGGGTGATCGGCCACACTGGGACTGAGACACGGCCCAGACTCCTACGGGAGGCAGCAGTAGGGAATCTTCCGCAATGGACGAAAGTCTGACGGAGCAACGCCGCGTGAGTGAAGAAGGTTTTCGGATCGTAAAACTCTGTTGTCAGGGAAGAACAAGTATGGGAGTAACTGCCCGTACCTTGACGGTACCTGGCCAGAAAGCCACGGCTAACTACGTGCCAGCAGCCGCGGTAATACGTAGGTGGCAAGCGTTGTCCGGAATTATTGGGCGTAAAGCGCGCGCAGGCGGCCTTTTAAGTCTGATGTGAAAGCCCACGGCTCAACCGTGGAGGGTCATTGGAAACTGGAAGGCTTGAGTGCAGAAGAGAAGAGCGGAATTCCACGTGTAGCGGTGAAATGCGTAGAGATGTGGAGGAACACCAGTGGCGAAGGCGGCTCTTTGGTCTGTAACTGACGCTGAGGCGCGAAAGCGTGGGGAGCGAACAGGATTAGATACCCTGGTAGTCCACGCCGTAAACGATGAGTGCTAAGTGTTGGGGGGTTTCCGCCCCTCAGTGCTGCAGCTAACGCATTAAGCACTCCGCCTGGGGAGTACGGCCGCAAGGCTGAAACTCAAAGGAATTGACGGGGGCCCGCACAAGCGGTGGAGCATGTGGTTTAATTCGAAGCAACGCGAAGAACCTTACCAGGTCTTGACATCCCGCTGACCTCCCTGGAGACAGGGCTTTCCCTTCGGGGACAGCGGTGACAGGTGGTGCATGGTTGTCGTCAGCTCGTGTCGTGAGATGTTGGGTTAAGTCCCGCAACGAGCGCAACCCTTGATCTTAGTTGCCAGCATTTAGTTGGGCACTCTAAGGTGACTGCCGGTGACAAACCGGAGGAAGGTGGGGATGACGTCAAATCATCATGCCCCTTATGACCTGGGCTACACACGTGCTACAATGGATGGTACAAAGGGCTGCAAGACCGCGAGGTTTAGCCAATCCCATAAAACCATTCTCAGTTCGGATTGCAGGCTGCAACTCGCCTGCATGAAGCTGGAATCGCTAGTAATCGCGGATCAGCATGCCGCGGTGAATACGTTCCCGGGCCTTGTACACACCGCCCGTCACACCACGAGAGTTTGCAACACCCGAAGTCGGTGGGGTAACCCTTACGGGAGCCAGCCGCCGAAGGTGGGGCAGATGATTGGGGTGAAGTCGTAACAAGGTAGCCGTATCGGAAGGTGCGGCTGGATCACCTCCTTTCTAAGGATATTTACGGAAATAGGAACTTTGTTCCTGGCACGTTGACGTTTGATTTTGTTCAGTTTTGAAGGTTCAATCCTTCTAGAGCCTGCATGATGCAGCTCGAAACTGAAACTGTTCTTTGAAAACTGGATAGAAGCAACACATTGTATGACCAAAGCAAAAAACCGAGTAAGATACACCGCCATTTTAGGTTAAGTTAGAAAGGGCGCACGGTGGATGCCTTGGCACTAGGAGCCGAAGAAGGACGGGACTAACACCGATATGCTCCGGGGAGCTGTAAGTAAGCTTTGATCCGGAGATTTCCGAATGGGGAAACCCGCCATCCGTAATGGGGTGGCACCCCTGCCTGAATACATAGGGCAGGAGGAGGCATACCCGGGGAACTGAAACATCTAAGTACCCGGAGGAAGAGAAAGCAAACGCGATTCCCTGAGTAGCGGCGAGCGAAACGGGATATAGCCCAAACCAAGAAGCTTGCTTCTTGGGGTTGTAGGACACTCTATACGGAGTTACAAAGGAAGAGGATAGGTGAAGCGATCTGGAAAGATCCGCGGTACAAGGTAACAGCCCTGTAGCCGAAATTCTCTTCTCTCTTGAGTGTATCCTGAGTACGGCGGAACACGAGGAATTCCGTCGGAATCCGGGAGGACCATCTCCCAAGGCTAAATACTCCCTAGTGACCGATAGTGAACCAGTACCGTGAGGGAAAGGTGAAAAGCACCCCGGAAGGGGAGTGAAAGAGATCCTGAAACCGTGTGCCTACAAGTAGTTAGAGCCCTTTAACGGGTGATAGCGTGCCTTTTGTAGAATGAACCGGCGAGTTACGATTTCATGCAAGGTTAAGCTGATAAGGCGGAGCCGCAGCGAAAGCGAGTCTGAATAGGGCGCATGAGTATGAGGTCGTAGACCCGAAACCAGGTGATCTACCCATGTCCAGGATGAAGGTGAGGTAACACTCACTGGAGGTCCGAACCCACGCACGTTGAAAAGTGCGGGGATGAGGTGTGGGTAGCGGTGAAATTCCAATCGAACCTGGAGATAGCTGGTTCTCTCCGAAATAGCTTTAGGGCTAGCCTCAAACGAAGAGTACTGGAGGTAGAGCACTGTTTGGACTAGGGGCCCATCCCGGGTTACCGAATTCAGACAAACTCCGAATGCCAGATACTTATGTTTGGGAGTCAGACTGCGAGTGATAAGATCCGTAGTCAAGAGGGAAACAGCCCAGACCACCAGCTAAGGTCCCAAAGTATACGTTAAGTGGAAAAGGATGTGGAGTTGCCCAGACAAC